>JANQJB010000020.1 GCA_028281865.1 Marinagarivorans sp. | reverse complement strand
ACGCTCTGTTCTCGTAGTATGGCCAAATGCCAAGATTAGGAAGATTACATATTCCGGGCGGTTGCTACCATATAATGGGCCGGGGATTAGAGCGTCGTCGTATTTTCGGTCGACCGGAAGATAAAGAAGATTTCTTGCTTCGTTTGACGGTGGGTTTGGAAGCAAGCGGCATGCGTTGTTTTGCCTGGTCTTTGATGTCAAACCATTATCACCTTCTTCTTCAAGTTAGCTCAGAGCCTCTCAAGGAACTGATGTCACCTCTGTTAGGTGGTTATGCAGCATCGTATAATCGCCGACACAATCGAGTCGGCTATGTTTTCCAAAATCGTTTTAAATCTATTCTTTGTGACGAAGAAAATTACTTACTAGAATTGGTACGCTACATTCACCTAAATCCAGTTAGGGCGAGAATGATATCTCTGACGGAATTACACGATTATGCGTGGACAGGGCATTCTGTGATTATGGGAAAGCGCGACGCTAACTGGCAGGAAGTCGACGAGGTGTTGGGTCGTTTTTCCTCTCGCCGTCCAAATGCTCGGAAAAAGTATTCCACTTTTATTGCAGAGGGTATTGGGCAGAATACGGATTTATCCGGTGGTGGGCTTGTTCGCAGTTATGGCGGCTGGGAGACAATAAAAGCCTTACGTAAAGATCATGAGCAGCGAATTGGAGACGAAAGAATATTAGGTTCTTCGGATTTTGTTGAGAAAGTGTTAAAGCATGATGAGTTGCAACTAAAAGAACAATCTCAATGGCAGATTGAAGACTGGGATATTGAATTACTTCTCGAAGTTGTTTGTGATTGTTTTGAGCTTGATGTTTCGGAAATTATGAATAAAGGCCGAGATAATCAACTGAGTAACGCAAAAGCGGTAATATCTTACTTGGGGATGACATGCTTAGGTTTTAGTTCTCATTTGATTGCAGAAAGGCTTGGAATAAGCCAGCCAGCAGTATCTAAGTTAAAAAAGAAAGGATTGATTTTATTTGATAGCGAGAATTATGAGGTTGAGAATTTTCTGGTTGATAGATAAGTTATTAAGTTATCAGTGTCCCTATTTGCTGTGTCCCTATTTGCTGAAAATAAAAATTTTGGGTGAATAATATATGGTTTCACTTGCGTGTTCGATTAGCTTAAAATTATTGTTGATCGATTGAATAAATAAAAACGGGAAGCCTGAGCTTCCCGTTTTTTGTTTTTATAAAACTGAGACTTAAACTTTTAATAGCACGGCATCATGCGCTGCAATAGTAAAGGGAAGAGTGGGTGCCCTTGAGTTTTTTGGGTTTTATCTTGAACATAAACTCAGCCCAGGGAAAAAGGGCCATTTCTCAAGGAAATGACCCGAAGAATACTCCTTCATAAATGATTCGTCTTGGGCACTTTGAAATCTCAATCCAAATCATGCGAAGCGCGTGCATTAAGGCTAGGGGCTTGAATATTTCAGTGTGCATTTATAACTTGAATATTTCAGAATGCATTTATAAAGAGGGGCTTAGGCCACATCCACCTTATTCAAGCCATTAATTTCCTTCATACCTAACTCTGCTCGGATCGTGTTGACCACGTCGCCGCTTGCTTTTCCTTTAGCACCGTGGAACAAGCCAGGCTTGAAACGACCAAAGCGACCACCGACCATCATCGCAATATCAGTACGCGTATGCGAGTCACCGTTACCCAAACCCGAGCCAAACATAACCGCTGTGTTGTCAAGTAAGTTGCCACCGCCTAAAGGTATTTTCTTGAGCTCCTGCATAAAGTGAGCGCAACCATCGGCATGGAAGGCGTCGATTTGACGGTGTTTGCCAGCATGTCTTCCGCGGTTATGCGAAATACTATTATGAAAATGCATGTTGATATTAATGTCTGCATATTGACCACCGGCCGCTTCTCCTCCGGCACAATAGGTGGCTGAGTGGATCAGGCCACAGCTCATTGCATGTGCGGTGATCTTAGCAGCAGCATGCATGTGATCCCCAAATCTCAATGCGCGTTTTTGCTGTGCGTTACCCGAGTAGGGTGTTACAGGAACCTCATTACTCGCCATTGGTGGATTACAATCCAGCGCAGTTGAACCGCTCATACCAGCATCCAGTTGCAATTCAATATCGCGTAGGCCATCAAAATACAATTCCAAACGCTGACGGTCTGAAGCTCCAACTCGCTTAACTAGCGCATCCATATCGGCTTTTACATCATCCAAAGCGGAAATTTGCATCATCGTACGACGATTTATTCCTGCCCCGGCTCCGGGCTGCGGTTCACCACCGGCTCCGCCTTTCGTGTAAAGCTGATCAAATTGACCGCGCAAATTATCATTAAGTTTTAGTATTTTCCCTTGCTTGGACCAGTTCAAACCATTTTTCATCTGGTTGTTATACTGCATCCGACCAGGATCTAGTTCAGCGTTACCGGCCATGCGCAAACATTTTAGATCTGGGTTTGGCAATCCGTCGACCTTACCTAACTCTTTCGCGTTCATGTGGTCAGCATGATCTTGCTCTAGCGACGGCATGTAGGTGTTGAGATCGTCATTTGGAATGGTGGGCCCCGTCAGCCAACTACCGATAGACACTAGGTGATCGTTGCCATTCGATCTGCCGCGGCCATTGGCGCCCGCACTCGAGTTTTTTAAGCCCCGATAAAAACTGATATCTTCAGCAACACCGCGTTTTTCAAAAGCCTCGAGCGAGGTACCTGCCAAAGACCAATTATCCTTGCTTCCTTTAGGAAACCAATTCTCCTCGATGACGCCATTAGGAACGTACATCGCAAAAAAACGGGTACTGTTTTCTGCCACTGCGGCGTACGCAGCATTGCTTTTAAACATGCCCTCCAGTAAGGGCAAAGCCACTGCCGTTTGAATGCCAAAAGCAGTACTTTGCAAGAAACTTCTACGGTTTAGCTTATAGGTTCTGGGGTTGAGTTTAAATTTCATAATCTTTCCTCAGCGCTATTCTAAGATCGTGCCGTTAGTGGTTGCGATTTCTGCTTTTAACAAGGATTTAAATAGATCCCTTGTGCCTACTTGACCATCTACCTGCGTTTGATCTATCACAGTGTCAATGGCACATCGATCTTCGTTTGAAGCCTCATAGATTACGTCTCGCCCTATGGTATGCACTAGAAATCTTGAAGAGAGACAACTTTCAAGAGCGCCTTCGTCTATCATCACCTGCGCAAGCCCACGTGCATCTTCGAAATCTTTACCGAATAGGGTGCCTGAGGTGTCAAGTTGATCGCCGTCCGGATCTTGGAAAATTTCTTTGCCATCAACACCAAACTGGGTGAAAACCCATCCAATCGGATCGATGCGTTCGTGGCAAGAGCTGCATACGCCATTGGCAGCGCGCGCCGCCATCTTTTCTTTTTCTGTCGTTGCTTCCAGAGCCTGGTTCGCAGCTGCCTGCGCCACGTCTCCTTCCGGCTCCAAATCTTGGCAGGCAAGTGCGGCCAATACTGTTTTGCCGCGGTCTACGTAAGATACACCCTCTGTTTCAGCGGCAAAGGCGAGGAAGGAGCCTTGTGTCATCAAGCCGCGGCGGGGCATATCTGAAGGATAGCGAGTCAGCTCAAACTGCTCATTATTATTATTGTTCACATCAATACCGTAGTGGCGTTTTAATCTAGCATTGAGAAAGCTGTAATCTGCCGACAGAATCTCACTAACCGGCAAATTATTTTTGACGATATGAGATATAAATAGCTTGGTTTCCTTTTTCATGTCGGCCATAAGCGCTTCCCAGTCCTCCTTGGCAATTCCGTTTTTTTCTGGATCGAATTTATTACCGGCAAAATTGGTACCCAACCAGGGACTGACAAAAAATTCTGCAAAGCGATCATAGTCCATGTTATTCAGAATACGATCTATTTCGGTATCTAAGCGCGCACCATTTAATTTACCTTCTTCTGCCGCAGTGATTAATCTGTCATCCGGCAAAGATGCAGTTAAAGACAATGAAATACGTTCAGCCAATTCTCTCTGACTCAAGCTACCACCGGTATCTTTATTGCTGTCTGTACCCACAAATAAAAATTTGGGAGAGAGCAGCATCGATAGCAATGCGGCCTTCTCACCATCCTTGGCTTCCTTAGTTTCAAGCAGCACATCGTTGTAAACCTCGGCCAAGCGCTGTTTTTCTCCATCGTTTAGTGCGCGCCGATAAAGTCGCTTCCCTACATCAGCCAACGTGTTTGCGATGCAACTGCCATTTTCCTCGGCACAATTATGATTGAAAGCATTGTTATCAATTATTTTTTCAGCAACATTGGTTGCGACGTTAATATAGTTTTTACCCCAGCTAAAGGACGCATCTAAAGAATACCCAACCGTTGCAAAACCTCGCGTTGTGGCGTCGCTTTCAAGTTTGTCAAACTCCTCACCGCCTATTCCAAAGACATCATTAATCGTATTTGCTAACTCCAATTTGTTTAAGCGACGACTTGGAGAGCCCTTCTGAATACCATCAGTACAAGTCACATCGATGGAAATTCCAATCATCTGTTTGCCGACAAACGCGGCAATATCTTGTGCGCAATCGCCATCACATTTAAATGCTTCGCCGGGTGGCATGGAACTGTGAATATATGAAGCAAGCGCGGTAACATTGTCGCAGCGCGCTGCAACGTGTAATTGAGGATTGGAATTGCATTGAACTAGCGAGCGGTTGGCACGGCCTCTGATACCAGTGCCATCTTCGGCATGACATGAATCACATTGCTTTTCGAAGTAGAGAATTTGTCCACGCTCAAAGGCGGATTTGGAACTACCTTCTGGGGGAGCCCCGCTCGATGAACTACTCGAGGACATAGAATTACCAGACGAACTCCCCGATTCAGGGGGCGATCCAATACACCCTATCAGAGACACCGTACTGATTATTATCACAAGCTGTTTTATCATGATCGGTCACCATCAGAATTTGCCATCAAAACACTACTGTTAGGAAATAGCGCCGCATTAGAATTGTTTTTTTGACGTTCAAGCGCTTTTCTTTTCAATCTCTTAGATTTCTCTATTTCAGAAAATATCTTTTCTTAGATTTATAAAGCATATTGTCGAGGAGACCCTAGGATTTTTCTCGCACAGGGGTTAATGGTGGATAGGACTATTCTGGTAATTTTCTTGCAACTTAGAATTGGCGGGCGCTGTAGGGGGGGGACTGCCTGTTTACTAGGTTATAATTTTGTGAAAAATTTCCGCTTTTATTGCCAATTAAAGCAAGTATTTTGTTCTAGGGAGTGAGAAAAAATTCGCTCAAATTCCATCCGAATCGATGCTGGCGCTCGACACTTAATAGCACCTTGCTTCTTGGGACTAAGCATTTGGCTATAAAACCGGACTTAAGATTGGATATTTTTAGCATTTATTTACAAAAAAATAGGCCGATATACAAGAACTGCATCAGTTTTTCTCTCTCGGAAAGATATACTCGTCTATTAATCCTATTACCAACTCGACGCAATCGCATTCTGGCGAAAAAGTATCCTCAATAACACTCGCAATATAATTAATGGAATTTTTACCGTTAATATTTTTGTAAGTCTCGATAATAATTGGATGATCGGGCAGTTCTTCTAGTTTTATTTCGGGGACGGGAATATGTGTCATCACCATCCAGTCTGGCGGCTCATGATGTTCACCCTTGTATTGATTGTCTTTGGGTTTTCGAACTGAGAAAGTCCAAACTTCCTCCTGCGTTATTCGATTATCATTAGGTGCCTTAAGATATGTCACCAAGTCATGTCTCTCATCTTGAAACTCCATGCCCGAAAGCGCGATAAACTCCTTAATTTCTTCAAAAGTGTAACGCAACACGTAGGGCATAGGATCCATATATAAAAGTGGTCCACTATTAACCCACTGACCTCCGGGTTTTAGCCAAGTATCGATTTGTGCGATCGTATCTCGCATTTCTTGACCGCATACGTCGACAAACCAAGGGCTAATAATCAAATCAAAACTGTTTTTATTTAAGGGTGCCGAGGTAACATCTGCGGCTAAAGGATACCAGCTTTTGGCTAAATCTTTATCTGGGTTGGAACACTTCAATTCATAGTCTTGAAGCCCAATTTGACCCGATTGTGGATAGGGTCGCGTATCGCCCAGTCGGACTGATTCTCCATCACGGATTAACCGTTTGGCAAATATACTCAAAATAGGGTTGTAA
Organism: Marinagarivorans sp.; assembly: GCA_028281865.1. Classification (GTDB taxonomy): domain Bacteria; phylum Pseudomonadota; class Gammaproteobacteria; order Pseudomonadales; family Cellvibrionaceae; genus JANQJB01. The sequence continues at coordinate 12,688 of JANQJB010000020.1, read as the reverse complement.
TCTAGGGCCACGGTTGCTTGAGGTTTCAGGGTGCAATGCAGATCCCATCCAAGACGCCCGGCACCCGAACCTAGAATTAAAACGTTTATTTCTCCATTATTTAATGGCTCCTCGATATTGGCTAACAGGCGTTGTAAGGCGTCATTATTCTCCTGGCGGCCCTCTTCCCAACACCAATCTCGAAAAAGCAAGGACTGATAGCCAGAAAAAAATTCTGAATCTAAACTATTTTGATCAGCTGGCCTCATTGTCAGCCCGGTTTTATTTACGATTAAGTCTTGGAACGTGTTATAAGTGGTTTTATCCAATTGAATCATCGTCGCTAAACGACCGCGTAAAGCACTTATCAAATCGCGACGCTTCAAATCTTGAGTGTTCTGTTCGATCGTTGTTCTCCACTGATCAAACATTGGCCCTAAAGTACTTTCCCAAGCGTGTTTCTGTTGCTTCCCATTGGCAAAAAGACAGGGGATATTGTCGATGCTAAAAAAGTCAGTATTGCAACGGCTACACTGCAAATTTCCTAATTCAAATCCTTCGTAGACACTTGCCTTACAAGCCGGGCAGCACATCAGTAGGTCGGGCGGAGAGATCAAGTCTTTATACATAAACGCGTCTAAATTGTTATGGTTTATGCGTCGTTATTCTACATGAAAAATATCAAGGCAAGAAAATATTTGAGTTAGACTTTAACTAAAAGACAGTATCAAAGTATTGACTGGGCAGCCAATAAGCGACGAGTATAGTCATCTTGTGAGTTTCGATAAATATCGTCCGAATTCCCTTTTTCAATAATCCGTCCCTGCTTCATCACCACCAAATAATCCGAAATGTGTTTAACGGCTGACAAATCATGAGAAATAAAAATATTCGACAAGCCGTACTCTTCTTGTAAATTCTGCAAAAGGTTTAAAACCTGTGCCTGAACTTAAACATCTAAAGCTGACAATGGAAAATAAATAAGGCACTAAAATAAATAAGAATGAAATAAATAAGATACTCACTGTAAAAATAAAAAAGTTATTTGAAAAATGGCTTGGGGTAACCCTCACAGATCATGGGAAGTCCAGCCTAAATCTTAAATCGTCCGTTTTATTGGGGTAACACCAGGATGATCCCTATTCTTTATTGTTTTTTAGTCCAGCTAGCGTCAGCGTGATTGAATTCATAAGTCATTGATATTCAGGTACAATCGCGACGCAAAATGATGTAGGTAATAATAGAGGTATAAATCGCCTAGGTTCCCAAATACCTGGATTCTTGCTCAGAGGCACATGATATGTCGAATCACACATCGATTTTTCAGACTGGCTTCTCTATTTCGCAGAAGGCATTTTGGATGAGCTGCGTAGGGTTACAAAATTGTTGCCAGAAAAAACTTTTTGAGGGCCGAGGCTTGAACCTCATCATCAGCAGGTCATCGACTATATCAACAAGTATGGCAGTATTACGCAAAGAGAATATGGTGGTATTTCCAAGCGGAGCTTAGCTGCCAGAAAGCTGGATTTTGAAAAGCTTGTTAACCTGGAGATTATAAAAGCGCAAGGCACCGGACGTGGAACGTATTATATTCTGTTTTCGGAATGATCGGATAATTTTTATTTAATAAAATTATAATAAATATATTTTTATATCTCTAACTACTTAGTATCGCACTGATAATCATAAAAAGCCGTCATCAGCCTACTCAAGCTCTCAGAATCAGCCGGCAAACCAATACGCAAAAGCCCATCTTCCTCCGCAAGCTGAAACTTGCGCAACAATATCCCCTTCCTCGCAAAATATTCAAAAATAGCTTGAGTTTCATTCCAAGAAAGAAATAGTGACATAAATGTACTCTGACGCTTAATTATTTTCTGGGGAAAATATTCACAAAGATTTTGCTCTAGCATCTGTGAAGATTTCGCCAAGCGCTGTATTTGTTGTTCTTGCCACTGCTTGTCATTAAGTGCTTGTGTCGCAGCCCAAAGAGCCGGGCTGCTGATTTGCCATAAACCTGTTTTTTCCTCGAGTTTTTTTAACAAATAAGGCTTTGCAAGGACAAAGCCGATGCGAATTCCTGCTAATCCAAAAAACTTGCCTATCGACCGTAAAATAATGGTATTGTCTGGAAGGTTGCTTGCGAGGCTATGTTCTGCTTGCGAATCAATAAATGCTTCGTCAATTATTAAATAGCTATTTTGTTTGCTTAACGCGCTTGCAATTTCCAATAAATAATCGCGTGAATAAAGTTCTGTGCTCGGGTTGTTTGGATTGATAACAATGGCAATATCAATGAATTTTTCATCAATTTTTTTTCGTAGCTCATCCGCACATTGATAAGTTACAACTGCATTTTCTGAGTTTCGCCAATGGTATGCGTGTTCACAATAGCCAACTGCGGGTAGGGCAACGCGTTTTCCATGAAAAATATTGGGTAAAAGTTCAATTGCTTGTTGAGATCCCGCAATCGGTAGCAGGTTCTCACACTGATAATAATTAACCGCGGCCTCGATAAAAGTATCATTTAAATAAGGCAACTGCTGCCATATTTCTGCGGGCGGAGTAGCTAGCGGATAACAAAAAGGACTAATCGCAGTCGATAAATCGAGCCATTGTGCAACGGGAATACCCCAACGTTTTGCGGCTTTTTGAATATCCCCTCCGTGCTCTTGTTTTGATAGTGTCATAAAGCCAGCACCCCAGCGTAAAGGCTAAATAAAGCTGCGGCAAAAATAAGCCAAATCCACATTGCGCGATGTAATAGTGTTAAGGTTGTGAGGATGTCTTTTTTTTCGGGTTGTCGACCCGTGCCTAAAACAGGGCGTTGCTCGGTTTTGCCGTGATAATTTGCTGCTCCGCCTAATTGAATTTCAAGACTACCCGCGCCCGCTGCCATTACCGGGCCTGCATTTGGACTTTTCCAGTGCCGACCCTGCTCGCGCCAGCAGCGCCATCCAATGCGCCAGTTTCCTGCTAAGCAATAACAAAAGGCGGTTGTTCGCGCGGGCAAATAATTCATCACATCATCCGTACGCGCTGCTGCCCAACCAAAATATCGATAACGTTCATTTTTATATCCCCACATTGCATCAAGTGTGTTGACCAAGCGATAGATAAGCACTCCGGGAATGGCAGCCAGTAACCACCAAAACCAGGGCGCAAAAATCGCATCGCTGCCGTTTTCCAATACGGATTCAATACACGCACTGCTAATTTCGGTTTCGTTAAGTTCTGCTGTATTTCGGCTTACTATTTTTGACAGAGCGTAACGCGCTGCAGGTAAATCACCGTTGTCTAATGCAGTGTAAACCTCTAGTGCATGTTCACGTAGCGATCGATGCGCCATCGCAAAATATACAATTAGCAAAGCAATGAAGTAATAAAAAAAAGATTGCAAATAATAGGCAGCAAAAATAAAGGGTAGTGTAGGCAATAGCGAAATTAACAAGGCCAGCACACCTTGGCTTCGTGCCCCTGAAGTACTGCGAACGCGCTTTTCTATATATTTTGCGTATTTGCCAAACGCAACGAGCGGGTGAAATCGGGTTGGTTCGCCCAATACGCTGTCAACCAGCCAAGCAACAGGAATCAACAGCAACGAAAAGAGTAATTCCACAAAGATTTCAACAATTAAAAAGTAATTTAATCATCGGAATTTGTCCCGATTAACAAGAGTTTTCCGGTTTTAGGGTCTCTGTAAACTTGGCCTAATGGTTTCATACCCTCTTTATTGCCCTGGCTCATCTGCTCGATAATTTCGGGGGCATCCATTAATTCATCGCCGGTTTCAACAATGGTTTTTCGGTCTAGTTGAAAATGTAGTCGGAGTTCTTGGCTCTGCGCAATAATCGCTAACATCAGTCCAAGTGCAAAAACCAACATCACATCCATAATATTGGCAAAACCGCTCAAAGGGTCGTCATCTGAAGAATTAAAACGCGAGCTTTTCCAAGGGGGCTTGCGGGGCGTATCGGGTTTATTGCCATTGTTTGTCAAATTCATTTATTGCTGCTCCGCAAGCACCTGCCAGGTTTGCTCGTACCAACGCCGCCTGACGCGACTCATCACAAAAGCAACCAAACCGACCAATAAACCTACCACAGTAGTATCGAAGGCAACGCGCAGCGCAGCAGCCAAAACTGCGATGTCGCCATCACCGAGTGCCGTTAGGCCCGGGCCGAGTGGAATCAAGGTTCCCATTAAGCCGAGAATAGGGCCGCAGCGTGCCAGTAAATCACTGCGTTCTAAACGCGTGCTGGCATAGTGTTCAAAACGTTCAACACTTTTTGTACGGTAGTGTTTCAGCGTGTAAAAACATTCGGCCAAGGCGTAACCACACTCGGCTAAAAGCAAAATTACCGCAATAATTAAACCGGCTATTACCGGGTAAAGAAGCACGCCAACAAAAACATGTAATATATCGATAAAATACCCTTGGAACATACTTTTATTTACCCACGTTTAGCCTGTTGAATAGCGCGGAACATCGTAAAAATAGTAACGCATAGGGCGAATATTGAGATTAGCCACAATACGTGAGGCGGTAGACCACTAAAATTAGACTCGCTGTTATTGTCAGTTGTTTTTTCTTGGTCGGATACGGCTTGCTGATCATTTATTTTTGTTTTGTCCTGACTCGAATTTTTATCTGCCAGTTCAATTTCCTGGATGCGATGAACTTCTAGAACGGATTCTTCTCCGGGCTGCGCATCGGCAATTATCTTTTGCAATGCTTGCCAATTTTCGTCGGACAAGTATTGCTCCAACCACGGTAGCATTGGGTGGTCTGGGTCCGTATGGCCGCTGCCAGGTAAACCATTTTGCGCAACTAGCTCCGCAAATTGTGTCGCTAATGCTTGTCGTGTTTGCTCATCCGCTTGCCAAAATTGTTTATTAATCGCAACGAGCATAATCGCCAGCATATTGGTTTTTACATGGACGTTGTAACCTTGCTCGAGGAAGTCATCAAGTTGCAATTGGTAGCGGTCGTCGAAATAAACGGCTTTGACTTCTTCCCATGCCCAATCACCGACGAGGGTGGGGTTGGTAATTTGCCAGCCCCAAAGATATTCAAAAAATTCACTGCCCATAGTTCTCGCGCCAGCGTAACCGTGTTGCATTAAGCCCTCAAGCCATTCCGGGTTTAAAAAGCGACCGCGTAGTTCTTGTCGTAAGGCAATATTCAGAGATTGTGTTTTAAAATTATTGGGGTCGCTGTGGTCGATGACAAAATTGTTAGGTTCCTGCCCACTTAAAGTTTCCACGGCTAAACTTAAGCCACCTAAATAATCGAAGGCGTCGTTATTATCGATTAAACCATAGAGGTTGCTAGAGCGACCAAAATAGGTGTTCTCAACCGCGGCTAATTGCATTTTAAATGCTTTTTGCGCGGGCTCGCCAAAAGTTTCCATGCCATAGCTATGACCGAGACGCCGCATATAAACTTCAGCCAGTTCTGAGCGGTGCTCCCACGCGCCAGAGCGTTCGGCCAGGCGATTTATTCCTGCGCCGTAAGAACCGGGCGCGTCACCGAACACGCGGTAGCTGGCTGTGATTCCGGCAAGCTTTTGCGCATAACCTTGATTAATGAGTTCACGTGTTTGCGCTACCCAATGGGCGGCAACCTGGTTTTGTTTAAGCGATTCTTTGCCGCCTTGCGCCAGTTTTTTAAGCGGTTCGAGCGTATTTTGTAGCGCGACTGCGAGTGAGGGGTAATCTTTAATAATGGTTTCACTGCTGGCGTCAATCGCCATCAGCGTGGCCTGATTTAACAGCTGCATTTGTCGACCATAAAGGTCACGAAATAAACCGGACGTTGTAAAAACGGTGTCGCGGCGCACGCGATCAGCTGCCAAGTTTTGTGATTTTAAACCTGTGACTAAGCCGCGACTGTTCCATTGCGGTTCCAGGCCTAGCATATCCAATCCAAACGCAATCATAACGCCTTCGTCACGCACCACATCCGAGGCCCACAGGACCAGGGCTTCGCGTTTACCTTGCTGTTGGCTATTCTCGCGTCGCGCTTGTTGGGCCATTTCTTTACCCAAGGCCCAGGCTGTTCGGCTTGGAATTAAACTGCTATCCAAAGCATAAAAATTTCTGCCAGTGGGTAAACTTTCTGGACTGCGTATTGGGTCGTTGCCTTGGCCGGGCGCAATAAACTCGCCATTTAAACCTGCGAGCAAGCCTGTTATTTCTGCTTTGGGGGATTGTTCTAACAAAGTTTGCCACTGGTTTTTTTGTTGCTGTGATTCTGGCGCCATCGATTCCAACATCATCGCGCTCGCCTCCTTGCTCCAATCTTTACCATAAATATGTAAACCCAAGGGCATAAAGCGTTCTTGTAAGGTTGTCAGGTAGTGGCCGATTTCGTGAACTAATAAATCATCGTCGACTTCTTCAAATTGAATGCCCATCACCGCTAATTCAGCCGACATGGCCTCAGCTAACTCGTCTTCGAGGTTGAGCGTGGTAATTTTTTCTTTAATTTGTGTCACTAAGCGATCGTTTAAAGCTTCATTGTCGCTGCCGTGATGAGACTCAAAACTTTCAACCAACTGACGCAATTGTAAAAGCTCATCATAAAGCGGTGTGCTTTTTAGCGGCGGCGTTAAATGATCCACTATTACGGCCAAGCCCCGTCTTTTTGCTTGAATACCCTCGCCAATGCCGTCCACGATATAAGGATAAACACCGGGCAAGTCGCCTGCGATAATACGAGAATAATCGTCGGCGCCCACGCCGACTGAACGACGCGGTAAAAATTCATAAGTTGAATGTCGTCCAAGGTGTACAAGCGCGTCTGCTTTAAAGTGATTTTTTAAATAATGATAAAAGGCCAAATATTGGTGTGGTGGTGGGAAGGCTAAATTTGCATGCAGTAATTCCTCGTTGATTTCCCAACCTCTAGGTGGTTGGGGACCAATAAAAATATTACCCAGCTGAATACCGGGCAAAAGAAATTCTTTATCTAATACCATTACCTTTCCTGGCGCCTCTCCCCATCCGCCCAAGCCTTCAATACCGGTATTGCGAAGAGCTTTGATTAGCGTGGGAGCTTCTTGGAGACAGGTTTGTTTTTTATTATTGATTGCGTCTTCGTAACAGGTCTCCAGGCGTGCTAATAAATTTGTTGCTCTATCCCTGGCGGGATGATCAAGCCCTTCGAGCAAGTGATGTATTTCTTCCATCGTATGTTCAAGTATTTTTTTAGCTGGCGCATAGGCTTTATTTTCTAACGCGAGTAACATTTGCTGGTGTAATAAACCAAACGGACCATCTTGCATTTCTTTTTGCACACTAAGAGGCAGTGTTGTTAGCCAATTTTTATAATCACCAACTGACATGCGCGTGATTTTTTTCGACATTTCGCGCAAAGCTTTTGCGTCGCGCGGTAGATTAATGCCTTTCTCTTGCAACAGATCTAATAGCGCTGCTTGAGATTTGGGTAGCTCGCCGGTGTTGTAGCCCGCTTTTTTTAATTGCTGAAGTATGTGCCAAAGCGACGCGGGGACATCTAAATTATCCGCACCGATATTGTGACGTCCAGGAGGGTGGTTGTAATAAATAATTGCAATACGTTTATGTTGATTTTGTTTTTTTTGCAGTGCCTGCCATTTTTCAACACGCTGCAAAATTGCCTCTATGCCGGAGACATCGGCCTCAAGTGGTTGAATGCGAATACCCGTAAGCGGGTCGTTTTTTATTGCGCCGGCATGTGCAAGAATTAGTGGTTGACTGGCTCCCTGAAGCTCGGGCATTGCAACTTGGTAATAAACTTTTTCCTGTGCCAGGCCGTCGGCGGATAATAAGTATTTCTCGCGACTTCGATCACGGAGTTTTATAGCATTAATAATGGGCACATTGAGTTGCTTTAAAATTTCTGTTGCGCTAGCGCGACCTTCGCCGCCACCAACGACAAAATCCTGTAACATAATAATTGTCGTTAGTCGCTCTTTAACCGCTTGCAAGGCATTGAGCGTTTCCAAACCCGCCGCTCCCCAATTGGCAACGGCAGCTACGCACTGATGTTGTATTTCTCGCGTAGCTCTGTCGCAAAGTTGTGCCAAAATTTGAGAATCGGCTGGTCGGGCCCCACCCGCATGATCAATAACAGCGATCACAGAATTATTGTTTATTGGAGGAAAGGCATCCTGGTAACGACCTTGATAAAACCAACGGACGGGCGCATTAGCCTGCGGGGCCTTAGGTGCAAGTTTAGCCGCCATCAAGTTCTTTGAAAGGTAGGCAAGTAGTGCAGAAACATTGTGTGCGCCGCCGGCTTGCCAATACGCGCGTGCTGTGAGCCATGCGCGTTGCCGGGGGTAAGTTGTAACAATTTTTTCAAGCCATGTTTCGAAATTCGATTCTGGGCTGGATTTAGCTAATTCTCTTAAAATTTCACTGTTTTCAAAAATGGCTTGTTTATTTATACGGCTAAGTTTTACAAGACGGTGGTCGCTGTTAACAATAATTTGATTGTTCGATTGCTCGGTAAAATATTTGCGTAAATGCGTTACGCTTGGGCCATAAAGGCCCGTTGCAAAAATACCTTTAGCGGAAGAAAAAAGTCGTGAGAGTTCTTCTTGTTTATATTCGGTAAGTTGTAAATCTGTGCGCGCTAGCACCTTAATTTCTGGGTGTATCAGTTTAAATTGTCTGGCAGCCTCAGCAATATTTTCGGCATTGCGTTGCGAGACAATAATAAGCAAATAGTTTTCATTTAAGGCCTGCTTATTATCGGGAGCATTGGCAGTTGCGACTGCAGGTAATATTACAGGTATTAAAGTGCTGCAAAATATAACAATTACTGAAAAAAGTGCTTTTTTCATTTTTCCCCACAAGAGCAATGGTCAATGTTTTCCAGGATAATCAAAGTCGCTAGACCTCGGGCATATTGAGCGGGCTCGATTGTAAAGCAAGCAAATGGGAGCGCACAAGATACTGGTGACTTGGCTAATGCCTTATTGGTAGTTGACTTTAGCTATACAATTAATTAGCCTTCGCCGCGTAATAAGGTATCAAATTTTTCGAAAAGCGAAATTTGATTTAAGGGCACCGCTACTAATTAAAAGTCGTCTGAGGCCGCCTGAGATAACTTTTAATTAGTAGCGGTGCCCCAATTGGGAAGCTTGGTGAAATGCCAACACTGCCCCCGCAACGGTAATTAGGGTGTTTTTTCCCCTATAAGTCCGATACCAGCCTATTACATATTCATTGGTGGAGCGGAGGGCTTCCATCCAGGAATTGACCCTTCTTAATCTAAGTTTAAGCTCTAGGTTCTTCCCTGTGATGCCTCCCTCATTTGCTTGGGTTTTATAGCACTTGAGGCTTTTAATGAGAAAGTTTTTACTTTTTATTTTCTGTTTGTCTATCCCTTATTCCTTCGCGGACGATACTGTCGTCGAAGAAGAAGTTTTTGTCACTGCGACTTATCATGAACAGCCGCTAACAAAAGTGTTAGGTGCGACTGTAGTTATTGATAATGCTGAAATTTTTAAAACGCAGCCAGCCGGTATGCCCGAGATATTGGAGCAGCAATCCGGTGCGCAAATTGTTAGATCTGGTGGCAGGGCATCGCAGACCAGTTTATTTACGCGAGGAACAAACAGTGACCATACGCTTGTGCTAATTGATGGCATGCGCTTTGGTAGTGTCAGCAACGGGCAAACGCAACTGCAGTTTATAGACCCCGAGCAAATAGAGCGAATAGAGTATTTTAAGGGCTCTCGCTCGTCTTTGTACGGTAGTGACGCGATTGGTGGCGTGCTACAGATATTTACTTTGTCTCCACCGCAAGAACGAAAGTCTTATCTAACAGCACAAGCGGGGAGCCACGCTTCGCGCCGCTTTGCCGGTGGCATTAAAGATAGCGTTGATCAATTTTATTATTCTGGTGCAATTTCTCACGAAACTTCTGATGGTATTGACAATTTAGTCGATGACACAGGGTTTAATCAGGATGATGACCCGTATCATATTTTTAGTGGGAATTTTGGTGCGGGGTATGTGATTGACGATCAGACAGATGTATCGATAAGACATTTTGAAAGTCGTACACGAGCTGACTATGACAGCAGCCCGCGATCGGGCGATACCGATCAGCCGTATTCTAAGGAAAATCAACGCGCGACAAGCGTAATGTTAAAGTCCAAGCCCGTTGAGTTCTATTCAACAAAATTGACACTCGGGCATTCACGCGAAAACTCAGAAAATTTAAATCGACAAGATGAACAAGATCAAAGTGAGTTTTTATCAAAAAGGCGCAGTGCTTTTTGGCTTAATAGCTTTCATATTAACGATGCGATCACTTGGGATGCGGGCGTAGATTACAACCGAGAATCGGTTGAAAGTACCACTGAATACCAGGATTCCAATGGGGCAGTTGTCACGAGTCGAAATAATACAGGCCTTTTCACACAAGTCGATATGACAGGCGGCCCTTTTTCTGCTCAGTTTGGTTTTCGAGAGGACGACAGTTCAGTTTATGGTGCGAGCACTACCGGCAACGCCGCTTTCGGATTTGCTTTGCACGAAGCGGCGAATCTCTATATTAGTTGGGCAGAGGGCTTTAAAGCGCCGACGTTTAACGACTTGTATTGGCCGATGCTCGGGAATGAAAATCTCTTGCCAGAGTCATCTGAATCGCATGAATTTGGCGTTAAAGGTAATTATTCACAAATGCAATACTCGGCGAGTGTTTTCAGCATAGACATTGAAAACCTTATCGATTGGTCGCCTGATGACGAGGGAATTTGGCAACCACGTAATATTAATGCGGCCGAGATAGAGGGTGCCGAAATATCTTTAAGTGCAAGTATTAAAAACTTTTCGCTTGCTTCCACATTTTCCTACACCGAGGCATTAGATGCTGCTTCAGGGGACTTGCTTGATAATCGCGCGAAAACAAAATTCACGCTTAATTTATCTCAAAGTTTCGGCGAGCACTCTGCCGGAATCTTGCTTAAGGTGGTCGGAAAGCGGGAAACTTCAGGTGAGGATAGATTGCCCGGTTACGGCACGCTGGGTGTATATGTAACGTCAAAAATCTCGAAACAATTGATTTTCAGAATCAAGGTCAATAATATTTTTGATCGAGAATATCAGGTGGATGAACGCTACAACGAAGATGGACTGAATGCAAACGCTAAAATTACCTATCAATTCTAAGTTGAGGTTGAAATGACTGAGGAAAATAAAACCCAGGCGCGCGATGCAAAACATAAAGCGAGTATGGAAAAGCTCAAAAGTAAAGTTGATGCACGTATAGAACAGGCGAGCATAGAGAAGGGTGTAGCCCTCCTATTGACCGGAAACGGAAAAGGTAAATCCAGTTCGGCTTTTGGAATGGTTATGCGGGCATTGGGCTATGGCCAAAAGGTTGCAGTTGTTCAATTTATTAAGGGTAAACAATTATCCGGTGAAGAGTTGTATTTGCGCGACCATTGTCCCAAGGTAGATTTTTATCAAATGGGAACAGGGTTTACATGGAATACCCAAGATAGGCAGGCCGATATTCAAGCTGCGCAGGAAACCTGGGCTCATGCTGAAAAATTACTTAAAGACGACTCCGTGGATCTTCTAGTTTTGGACGAACTGACGTACATGATTGCATACGATTATTTGGATGCTGCGAAAATTATTCAAGCCATTGAGGATCGACCCTACGAACAGAGTGTTGTTGTAACGGGGCGTGGCGGTGGCTCTAATTTGCGTGAAGTTATGGATACCGTTTCAGAAATTAATGATGTAAAACATGCTTTTAAAGCGGGCATTAAAGCCAGACGAGGTGTGGATTATTAGTGGTTGTACAGAGTTTCAACTATGAATCAGCTTATTTTAGGCGGTGCACGCAGCGGTAAAAGTCGATACGCAGAAAAACTTGCAATTGAAAGTGGAAAACCTTTGGTTTTGTTGGCCACGGGGCAGGCGGCTGACGAAGAAATGGCTGCGCGAATTACTTTGCACCAATCTCAAAGGTCCGATCAGTGGCGGGTTATTGAAGAGCCGATAAATTTGGGGCGTGCTTTAAATGAAGTTGACGATGGCGATTCTGCGGTCGTAATAGATTGTTTAACGCTTTGGCTATCAAACTGTTTGCACGAAGACGTATTTGATCTAGAAAAACGAGCACTGCTTGAGGTACTGCCTCAGCTTAGGAATGATATTTATATTGTTAGCAATGAGGTTGGCAGTGGTATAGTGCCGCTTGGGCCGCTTTCGCGTGAGTTTGTTGATCAAAGTGGTTGGCTGCATCAGTCACTGGCTGAAATTTGCGAAAAGGTAACAGTCATTATTGCGGGCTTACCCTTACCGCTAAAAGGGCAGCTCTAATACCATACCAATTCATTATAGAGAGCAAAATGGGTAATGCAGATTTAGAAAACCTTGCTTGGTTAGTAGGGGAAATACCCAGCGTCGACAGATCATTTCAGGAAAAAGCAAAGCGTTACCAGGCTAGCTTAACCAAACCCCTTGGCGCTTTGGGGGAACTCGAGAGCATTGCAATACGTTTTGCGGGTTTTCAGAAAAAACTAAATCCTCAATTAAATAAAATTCTCGTTCGAGTTTTTGCAGCGGACCACGGTGTTTGTGCTCAAAACGTTTCTGCATTTCCTCAGGCGGTAACCGTACAAATGATTCAGAATTTTGTCGACGGCGGGGCTGCTATCAGTGTATTGGCGAAGCATCTCGGTGCAGATTTTTC
>JANQJB010000005.1 GCA_028281865.1 Marinagarivorans sp. | reverse complement strand
TGAAAATAGTCCTTCATCCTCAAGACGTCATATAAAAAAGGGCCTCACCGTTTGTTTGGTGAGGCCCCTTTTTTAGCAGAGGCTCTAACGAATAAGTCTAATAAGTTATTGAAAAATAATAAATAACCGGTTTCCATATTTTCAATACACCCCCAAAAATACCCCCAGATTTGTCGTGGTACCCTCTGTTAAATCTATTTTCGTTTTTCTTACTTATTGAAGTCGAATGTTGCACTTGAGGGGTAAATCCGATTTTCTCTGCGATGACGTGGCTTACCAAGATTATTTCTCGTTGTCCCTCAGCCATTCGCTCAAACGTTTCCAGCGGTCGAGTAGTTCGGGGTCGCCGGAGCTCATAGCCACTTTTTTTAGCCTCGCAATATCTTCGGGGGTATATTCTTCAAATTCTTCGGGGAAAAGCTCTGCATCGGATTTGAAAAGGTTTTCGGGACTACCGGATAACACACCTGTTTCATCAAAGTCAGCGGGGCCGGCACTGAATATTTCGTCAGCATCTTTCTTGGCCTGCTCTTTAAGCCACTCGTAAAACTCTGGTGTACCGGGTTCAGGTCGATCGTTACTCATCATAAATCTCGATAACAAAAATCACCTTTGGCGTTATATTTAAACTTAAACTGAGGTTTGCAGTAGAAGTTTCTTACCTTCTCATTTATTGGGTGGCTGATTCTCAACTGAACCGCGCCAATCGATCGCGCATAGTTCAACGCGTTAGCGAGAGTTAGCTCGAATATAAGCCCTTTAAGAGGTGTTTTCTTTGGGCTAGCTTCTAGGAGGTCGATACGAACTCCCGCAGCCGTATTGGTTGTCTTACCAACGCCCAAACCACATAGCAGTGCATTGTTGTACCAAATGGCCACTTCAAATCTTTTTGGATTTGCTCGTTTATAGCTTCCAGAGACCTTAAGCCAATCCCAGTCGACTCGGCGGCTTTTAATGTCTGCCCATTCCTTTGCCTTTGCTTGAGCCTGGAAATCGATCGAGGCGAATTTAATGGTACCTTGGGGATGAATAACATGGCCGTCGCTGTTTTTCATGGCAACGGGCAACGATTCAACTGTAATTTGATAGGCTGTTTCCCGAAGAGCTGAATATTTGTCTTCGGTTAACTTCTTACTGATTGACATAGGGTTCCTCCATATCCTCCCGGGTTCACCTACAGGCTAATTTACCTCACATACCTGGAATATCCAACACTGAAAACTGGTCTAAAGAAAATGTGCATCACTTCAGTTATTGTTAGCGGGGATTAACTTCGTCAGAGCGAATTGTGAATGCTTTTCTTCTTCAACTTGTTCTCGCCACCATGCACGATAATTTGCTGGTGCATGGATCTCGATTTTTTCGCCCATAACTGGCGTTAATAGTTTTACATTATTTTGATTGGCTGCTGATGTTGCTCTTTCTAAGGGTTCGTACCAATCGTGCAAAGCCAGATCAAAGGTCGAGTTATGCACGGGCAACATTGCTTTGCCTTTTAAATCGATGTGAGCTTGGACGGATTGTTCGGGCAACATGTGAATATCTGACCATAACTCGTTGTAAGCACCGGTTTCGATCATCGTGAGGTCAAAAGGTCCATAGCGTTCACCAATCTGTTTAAAGCCATCAAAGTAGCCTGAGTCTCCGCTGAAAAATAATTTTGTCTCTGGGCTGCGAATTACCCAACTGGCCCAAAGTGTTTTATCTCGGTCGAATAAACCTCGGCCAGAAAAATGTTGCGCCGGTGTAGCGGTAATGTCGATGTTGTTTATCGATTGGGTTTGCCACCAGTCCAATTCGACGACCTTAGTGGTTGAAATTCCCCAAGCCTGTAAGGTCGTTCCAACACCCAAGGGCACGAAATAGCGCTTCACTTTTTTATCGAGTAAGCGAATCGATTTTTTATCCAAGTGGTCGTAATGGTCGTGGCTAATTATCACTGCATCAACATCGGGAAGTTCAGCAATACTGATTGGGCTTTGATGAAAACGCTTTGGACCCATTGTCTCAAAAGGTGAGGCCCGTTCGCTAAATACAGGGTCAGCTAAAATAATTTTTTCGGACACTTTCATCAATAAACTCGAATGCCCTAGACGATAAACCACATCATTCTTTTCGTTCAGAATTTCCTCTCTAGTAATGCTTTGAACCGGTAGGGCTTTTTTAGGCAGAGGTGTTTGTCGTTTTGTGGTGAAGAAAGCTTTGCCAACTTCCCAAATATTTTTGAAATTTGTACTGTAGTCAATACTGGTATTAACGAACTTATTTTCGCGCCAATTATTTGATGTTCTAGTTGCATGCTTGTCAGTCATCGTATTTCCCCATACCGTGTATATTCCAATACTCGTAACTAAACCTACCAAAATGAAGCCCGCCAAAACTAAAGTCGCGCTTGTTTTTAAGCGCGCTGATTTGCCTTGTTTACTCGATAAATAAAACTTCATGGCGCAGTTACTCATAGTTGATTGTCTGTAGC
This sequence comes from Marinagarivorans sp., assembly GCA_028281865.1. Taxonomy (GTDB): domain Bacteria; phylum Pseudomonadota; class Gammaproteobacteria; order Pseudomonadales; family Cellvibrionaceae; genus JANQJB01. The sequence goes on along the minus strand of JANQJB010000005.1, from coordinate 95,769 downwards.
AGCCTTATTGCCGTCCACGTGTTCACTATAGGTTCTGGTGTCGCTTTGGGTAATACACAAAACTGGACCTGTCTTGCACAAAGCTATAAATATTATGCTTTTAGGGGCTAAAATTACTGCTTTACTATGTTATTACTCTACATAATAACGAGGCTGTGTGATGAATAAGCGACATGTAGTAGTTCGTTTGACTTGATTAGGCACGACACTCCAGCGCGGGGTTTGTACCAAAGTGCGCTCGACCCAGTCATCACGCGCTGGGGAGACCTGTCCTGAATGCCCAGTTTTGAAGGGTCTAAGTTTAGGGAGGAAATCCTTCCGGACGATTTTGTCGAACCGCGGCAGAGGCGGATCGAACCACCGAAAATCAAAGTGTCAGAGAACTTGAAAAATTTTACCGAAGAGCAATTCTTTTTTCTTTGCAATTCTAACAGGTAGTGACTCGATGGAACGTTCGTCCAATCTACGATTGTATATGCCTATCTTGCGCCAGAAGCTTTAAAAGGTGTTTTTGGTAAACGTGCTTTTGCCTAGCTGAATTAGTTCTTTGAATAAATAGGGTGTATACTTTGTAAGAATTTGTCTTACGAGGTGAAGATGATGTCTCAGACCATTACATTTAGACCAACTGATGAACAAGGTGCATTTATTGAAGGATTGGTGGAGTCTGGTGACTACCAGAATCAAAGTGAAGTAATAAGGGAGGGTTTAAGGCTCTTGAAGGAACAGCTTGCCGCTTCAAAGCTTGAGGCCTTACGGAAGCTTATTGCAGAATCTGAAGAGAGTGAGTTAATTGAGGATTGGACTGCTGATGATTTCTTGGAACGGATGAAAAAGAAACACAATGTCAAATAAGCTGGTTCATTTACGGCAAGCTGCTGAAAACAATGGCATTACTGAAGGTTTTCATAACAAAATGGAGATGATGTCGAGACGGGCTTATGGCTTTAGAAATTTTGAAAATTATCGGTTGAGAGTATTAGCTCACTGCGGGTGGGATGGTATGATTAATCGAGTAACACGAATGCCCATCCCCCGTTAATTGGGTAGAGCCTTTATTATTCGCGCTATCCTCGGCAATTGCTCCTGCATTGCCCTACCTCCTACTTCCGTGCAGTCGTGCGCTCACCCCTTCGGGGTCGCCTAAAAAAACAGGCGATCAAAATCGTTCCATACGATTTTGTGAACCAACGGGACTCTTTATGCGGTCGTTGGTTCTCGAATACAAAGCGAGTTTAAAGTAGTACGCTTCGTGAGATGTTTTTTATTTGGTTGCGGGGGCTGGATTTGAACCAACGACCTTCGGGTTATGAGCCCGACGAGCTACCAGACTGCTCCACCCCGCAATAGTTGACAGCAAAATGCTGCTGATAGGAGGCGCGAGATTATAGGGAGCGGCGATTGCGGGGTCAAGCAGTTTATTTTTCGGCAACCCAAAGAGACCGCCTCAAACAAAAAAATCTGCCGCCACTCCTGAAACAACAAGCGATCAATCGCTAATAGCTTTAGTTACTATCTATTATTGCGATCAATTCATCCCGCTTCGCTTCCATAAGTGCAAAATCACCCCGAGACTCCACATTCAAGCGCAAGAGTGGCTCTGTGCTGGAGCCGCGTAAACTAAAGCGCCACTGATCAAACTCGACCGAGAGTCCATCAGTCTTGTCAACGTGTTTTGCGCTTGCCTTGTACTCGTCTTCGACGACACGCAACATTGTCTTAACGTAGTCTTGGTCGCGAACCTTGCGGTTTATTTCGCCACTACAGGGGAAACGTGCGATACGGTCATCAACCATTGCAGCCAAATCCTTCCCGGTTTCACACATCAATTCGACCAGCAATAACCAAGGAATATTACCATTATCACAATAAGCGAAGGCTTTGAAATAATGGTGCGCGCTCATTTCGCCGCCGTAGATAGCATCTTCAAGGCGCATACGTTCTTTGATAAAAGCATGGCCTGTTTTGCTCTGAATCGGTTTTCCACCAGTGCTTTCGACTATATCAATCGTATTCCAAGTCAAGCGAGGATCATGCACAATTTTTGCGCCAGCATATTTACGCAGAAATGATTCAGCCAAAAGGCCAACCAGGTAATACCCCTCGATAAAGCGTCCGTGTGCGTCGAAGAAAAAACAGCGATCAAAATCCCCGTCCCAAGCAATGCCTATATCAGCACCATTTTCCACAACCGCTTTTGAAGTCGGTTTTTGATTTTCGAGCAGCAACGGATTTGGAATTCCATGGGGAAATGTTCCGTCGGGCTCGTGATGCATTTTAATAAATTCAATATTAGGCAAATGCGGCTCAAGCCCGTCAATAACTGCACCAGCACCGCCATTGCCAGCATTTACCAGTACTTTAAGCTTACGCGTCATTGCAGCAGCATCAATATAGCCGAGCAAATGCTGAATATACTGGGGACGCATATCCCTGTGAACGATCTCGCCAGGCGCAGCCGGGTTTTTAAAATCGCCCGTCTCAGCAATACGCTTTACTTCGTCTAGGCCGCTATCCCCAGATATGGGGCGAGAACCCTCGCGGACCAGTTTCATACCGTTAAAGTCGATCGGATTATGGCTCGCTGTAACGCAAATGCCACCGTCGACACCGAGCTCAAATGTTGCGAAATAAACTTCCTCTGTTCCGCATTGACCGATGTGAATAACTTCGACACCTGCATCGAGCAGGCCTCTAACCACTGCATCCGTCAAGCTTGGGCTTGACTGCCGGATATCGTGGCCAACCACGACCCGTCTTGCATTGAGGAAATCCGCAAATGCACGACCTACACGATAAGCAACTTCGTCATTAAGCTGCTCGGGAACCTGGCCACGAATATCGTAGGCTTTAAAACACTCTATTTTCATATCAACCTTATAACAACTTAAAATGTTAAAACCCAGTTTGGCTATTTATAAACGTTTTCGTAAACATAGTTTGTTGCAGTTACAAACCCATCGACGCTTCCACAGTCGAACCTGCGCCCTTTGAATTTATAACCCAGCACACATCCATCTTTGGCTTGCGTGAGCAAAGCGTCGGTGAGCTGCACTTCACCATTTTTCCCCGGCGATGTATTTTCAATAATGTCGAAAATATCCGGGGTCAGTATATAGCGGCCAATAATAGCCAAGTTGCTTGGCGCTTCTTCCGCAGGAGGTTTTTCCACCATATTACTGATTTGAAATAAACCTTCCTTGATTTGCTCCCCAGCTATAACGCCAAACTTATGAATTTGATCCTCCGGAACCTCCTGAATAGCAACAATGCTGCAGCGAAACTGCTTATACAATTTTACCATTTGCGTCAACACACCATCGCTACCCTCTTCGCAAACGCACAAGTCGTCTGACAAAACCACACCAAAAGACTCTTCACCAATAAGGCGCCGACCGTTCAAAATGGCATCACCTAAGCCACGCATTTCCGTTTGGCGTGTGAACGAAAACGAACCGTTGGCCATAACGCCACGAATCGATTCTAAGTACTGTTCTTTTGTAGAACCCATAATCTGGTGTTCTAGCTCATAGTTCACGTCAAAGTGGTCTGCAATAGCGCGTTTACCGCGTCCTGTGACAAACCCGATATCGGTTAAACCTGCAGCAATAGCTTCTTCAACACCATATTGCACGAGTGGTTTATTGACAACCGGCAGCATTTCCTTAGGCATGGACTTCGTCGCTGGAAGAAATCGCGTCCCGTAACCTGCGACCGGAAATAAACACTTTTTAATCATTGGTAAGCCTCGCTAATTAATTGAAGATTTATTGCGCTGACAACTGTACAGACTACAAATTCGCATACACTAAGAGGTAAACTCCGGAAAGCGCCGACTATACCACAATGATGTTAAAGCCATTGCTTATCTACTTAAATCGCGCTTAGTTTCACTAGACAACCAGCAGATAGTCATTAGAATGGCTCCCTTTTCAGCAAAGCTGGGGCAATGTTTAGCACCTTTGCCCCAAGATAGTGCCGAATCCTGATTTATATCCACGGTGTCTCAAAGGGCAAAGAGCATTTTATGCAAGCATTTGAAGCTAAGTCGTCATACAGCTACGAAGAATTGATAACCTGCGGCAAGGGGGAATTATTTGGCCCAGGCAATGCCCAATTACCGATGCCGAATATGCTGATGCTCAACCGCATCGCTCATATTAGTGCGAAAGGCGGCGAATTCGGCAAGGGCGAAATTATCGCAGAATTGGATATTTCGCCCGACCTTTGGTTTTTTAGTTGCCACTTCCCGGGAGATCCTGTTATGCCAGGCTGCCTAGGGTTAGACGCGATGTGGCAGCTTGTCGGATTTTATCTCGCTTGGCGCGGTAACCCCGGCAGGGGCAGAGCCCTGGGTGCTGGAGAGGTAAAATTTACGGGTCAAATTATGCCGTCAGCTAAAGTCGTGACCTACCATATTCATTTAAAACGTGTTATCGAGCGCAAACTGATAATGGGCATAGCCGACGGGCGCGTATCAGTGGATGGCAAGGAAATCTTTTTTGCGAAGGACCTCCGCGTCGGTTTGTTTTCAAATACTGAGAGTTTTTGATCATTACACTTTTAATACTTAAGTGTTTGCCTAATGTTTAAATGTTTGCCGATTAAGAAGTGCTGAGAGCTCTCAAGTAAGTTTGTAAATATTTTTCAATACATCGAATTTGTTTTAACACAGTTAGCTTAGTATCAAAGCCAGGTTCGCTATTCTAATTAACTGATTTGGCTAGAGTCTTTAACAAAGAGGTTTGTCTATGAAGCGTGTCGTGATCACAGGTATGGGAATCGTTTCCTGTTTGGGAAATGACCTCAAGACAGTGCTCAATGCGTTAAGAACCGGTAAATCTGGTATCCGGTTTAATGAATCCTATCAAGAAAAAGGCTTTAGAAGCTGCATTTCAGGCTCAATCGACATCGATTTAAAAGACTTTATCGACCGCAAAGTCCTACGTTTTATGGCAGACGCGGCAGGCTTTTCATATGTTGCGATGCAGCAGGCGATTGATGATGCCGGCTTGGGCGAAGCTGAAGTGTCTAACGAACGAACGGGCATTATTTTTGGATCTGGTGGTGCCTCCACTCGCAGTGTTGTCGAGTCGGCCGATATTGCCCGCGAGCGCGGCATTAAACGCGTTGGCCCTTATCGCGTCACGCAAACAATGGGCAGCACAGCATCGGCCTGCCTAGCCACACCATTTAAAATCCGCGGTGTTAATTACTCCATTTCATCTGCATGCGCTACCAGCGCGCACTGTATTGGCAATGCCATGGAGCTAATTCAGTTAGGCAAACAGGACATCGTATTTGCCGGTGGTGGCGAGGAGGAACACTGGACTCTAACTGGCTTATTTGATGCGATGGGCGCGTTGTCAACCAAGTACAATGATACGCCCACACTCGCCTCTCGGCCATATGACGCCAATCGCGATGGCTTCGTTATCGCAGGAGGAGGTGGCTGCTTAGTCGTGGAATCACTTGAGCACGCACTCGCACGTGGCGCCAAGATTTACGCGGAACTTGTCGGTTATGGCGCGACATCTGACGGCTACGATATGGTCGCACCTTCTGGCGAAGGAGCCGAACGCTGCATGCGCCAAGCTCTTGCGATGTGCAACCCCGATCGCAATGTCGACTACATTAACGCCCACGGAACAAGCACACCGGTGGGCGATGTTGCTGAGCTCGGTGCCGTAAAAAGTGTCTTTGCCGATGGGCAAATCCCAACGATTAGCTCTACAAAATCCCAAACCGGGCACTCGCTGGGCGCGACCGGTGTACAAGAAGCCGTTTACAGTTTATTGATGATGGAAAACGACTTTATCTCAGCCTCTATCAATGTTGAAACTCTCGACGAGGCGGCAGCTGGCATTCCAATCAATACGGAAGTGAAAGAACAAAAAGTTAAGCGTGCAATGTCCAATAGCTTCGGCTTCGGCGGAACCAATTCGACATTAATATTTGATAAATTTGACGGCTAGAGACTCACTATTTAAGAGCTTTAGCCCGCTATTAAGAGCTTTCTCCTGCAGGAAGCTCTTTTCCACTCACTGCATTGTCCATCATTTTTGTCGCATCATGCGCTTCTCTTAACCACGATTGCACATAGCGTTTCAGCCCTTTTCGCCAGCTTCCCAGTTGCACACCAAAGTCATTTGCGAGTCGCTTACCCAGTAAGCATGCTTCTGAGTCCATTAATTTTGGACCCGACTTTGTTTCAACATTATACGTCGCAACATCAACTCCTTCGGCAGTTAAGAGTCTCGCAATGCAATCGACAAATTCTGCCTCAGAACAGGAGTCCGAAGAGCATAAGTGGAAGATACCCCAGTTATCCGCTCCACACGCCACTTGCTGAATTAGCCCAATCAAAATTCTCACCACTTCTTCATATGTGAGCGGGCTGCCAAATGCGGTATCGGAAACGTCAAAACCTTGCTCTCCAACAAGGTTTTCGCAGGTGCGCGTAAACAAATTGTCACCGTCTTGCCCCATAAGCCATGAAAGCCGCAAGACGATACTGCGTGATATCGCTTTTATATCTTGCTCTTGCTGAAGTAATAGCTTACCTGTTTCTCCCATGGGTTTTGGTTCAGCTTTTTCATCAAAACGCTTTCCAGCACCCATTGCAGGATAAATAAGATCAGCAGGAGAAAAGTAAAGATAAACGGAATTCAAAGAAACAGCCAAAGCATAAAGCTTGGCTTTTACAGCTTCCGGTATTAACGAGCGAAACTCTATATCGATGCGTGATGTGTCAATAACAAAATTCGGGCGCAAATCTGACCAGTATTGGTCTAAATCGACAAAATGTTGAACATCTAAATATTCCTTGGGCAACACGGCAAAACGAAAGCTGCGTCGATCGAACTCTTGAATAATACTTCGCGCTAGTGGAGATTCGCCTTCCACTAACAAAACCTTAATACCTAAACTCACCGCAATACACTTTTATCGGATTAAATTAGAGGAACAACTGAGTGTACACTAATTTTTATATCTCTGGCTGCGATATTTACTTTTCCAACCCTCAAGATAATGGAATGAATAGAAACTGATTGAACGACAGTCGCGATCTACTTGCAAAGCTCTGCGCATCGCCCACTGATTAATACGTATTCTGTTTCAACTTCCAGCTCCATTATCGCTCCGGAAAAAGAAAGTTGGCGCGCGATGAATTTTGATAAATTGAACCTCTGGCTCCAATAATCTGCAAGTACTACATTTGCCGAGCCAGTCGCAGCATCCTCCGACACATCGTACTGCGGTGCAAAATAACGCATCACATAGATATTGTTTTTGCGAGTGGCCGCAGTAACAATCAGAGCCCGGCGCGTATACTGGCAAAGTTTTTTTGCATCTAATACAAAATTCTGCACACACTGATCATCCGCCACTTCAACGACCCAATACCCCTCTTCGTCGCCACAAAATGCCTGGCGAACAGCAGCAAAATTTTGTTCCGCAAAAGTTCTTGTTGGAATATCCTCCACAGCTCTACACCTCATTCGTGGAAACCGCAGATAAGCTCTATCACTTTTCCAAACTGCGCTCCATTTAACCTGGGGACGCTGCTGATGGTCTAGAAGATTGCTTTGAAATGAAATCGGCCGGTCGTGTTCTCGCAAATTTAATTGCTGCTTAAAGCAATATTGGGCCGCAGCCAGTGCCGCAATTCCGCAAAATTTTATCGCTGAGCCGGCAACCGTCTGAGAACTCACAGAAACAACATCTGCAGCAGAACGCAGTTGCACATAGGTTGTTAAGGGAATTGGCGCGTACTTTTTTACTGCGGAGTCAATTTCGACGCGAGGAAATCGCCCCCCATACCCATCCGTTACTTTTCCATTTCGATTTGCGTCTGCGCATGTCAGCGCAACGACTGCCCCTTGAAGCCCACTTCCAGCAGCACGATCAGAGCCGTCGTTTTTAAATAAGCCATCATTTTCATAAAAGCCGTCATCTCCATAAAAACAGTGGTAAAAATTCATTACCTGCTTTTATCATTCATCTTAAACAACATATAAATTTAATGGCAGTTTATGATTTTCACCTTTGGAAACACGCCAAAGTGAATCCATAAAATAGTCATCCGGGTCGGTAAAGTGCTCTACTACTTCAAAGCCCGTTAGCGCCGAAAGCGATTCAATATCACTTTTTAAAAACTTGAAAGAGTATTCTAAATGTAACGGCTCATAAGCCTCAAAACGAAAAGAGCGCTCCAGCTCTGAAATAAAAACATCTTGTTTTTCGGTAGCCAATAAAAAACTTTCCATTGCACCCAACAAGGGATTATAACTACCGAAATGCTGAAATTTCTTGAGGTTAAAATCAGCGCCCAACTCACAATTAATTCGATGAAGCAAATTAAGGTTAAAGTCGCGAGTATACCCCGCCGAGTCGTTATAGGCCCTTGTTAGAATTTCCACGTCTTTTTTTAAGTCAAAACCAACAAGTAGATGATCGGAGTCGTTCAAACATTTCCACAGCTTGCGTAAAAAACCTTGGTTTTGCGTTCGATCAAAATTACCTATATTTGAGCCTAAAAAAAGCACCAACAAGGGATTAGACGAATTCTTTCTAACAAAACGCAGGCCTTCAAAATACTCACCGACAACGCGGTGGATATCAAGTTTTGGATTAGCAGAAATATGTTGCTCCATCAACACCATTGCTTTTTCCGAAATATCGATCGGATAGAAATTGACTTTTTTCTGACAATCGAGAAACCCTTGAATAATAAGCTGGCTTTTATGCCCATCGCCCGCTCCCAATTCAATGATATCAATCTCGTCACTGTCGAATAAATTCGGCAAATCGCGCTTAATATTATCTAAAATTTGATATTCAATACGCGTGGGATAGTAATCCTTGTGCTGAGTAATTTTCTGAAATAACTCACTACCTTTGTCGTCATAAAAATATTTTGCCGAAATATTTTTTGGATTAGAACAAAGGCCAGTTAATACATCTATCGCGAACTGTTCCGTTTGCGAATTGTGCTCCTGTTTAGTTTCTTGTGACAAACGCGAGATTTTCATTGATTATCTCCCTTGGCGAGGCGAATACCGGAAAACATCCACCGTTGGTGAGGCTGATAAAAATTACGATAGGTATGGCGATAATGATTTTCTGGCGTGGCGACACATGCTCCACGCAGAACAAATTGATTGCACATAAATTTGCCGTTGTATTCACTGAGCATGCCATTGAAGGGTTTGAATCCCGGATAGGCAGAATAGTGACTCTGCGACCACATCCAATTTTGTCCAAGCGCCTCGTTGGGTTGCGTCGGATGTAAGAAAGTCGATTGTGCTTGATAATTTTCATTGAACTGCTTTAAATAAATTTCGAGTTCAAATTCAGTTGGCAGACGAAAGCCAAGCCAATTGGCAAAAGCATCAGCCTCAAAATAACTTATATGTGTTACCGGTGCGTTAAGATCAAGCGCGACGAGGCCGTGTAAAGTAAATTCATACCACTGCCCATTCACTAGCTGCCAATAAAGAGGCTTTGTAATCGCGTTTTCAACTACCCAATCCCAACCTAAGCTCAGCCAATATTTTGCTTCACCATACCCACCAGCATTAATAAACTCGAGAAATTCACCGTTAGTGATACTACTTTCACGCATCGAAAAAGGATAAATAAAAACCTTGTGCCGCGGGCGTTCATTGTCGTAGGCAAAACCTGTTTCATCACACCCTATGTGATAGAGCCCTTCGTCGAAATCTTGCCATTTATCAAACGGTGATAATGCTTTAGGTAATTCAACATCTTTCCAAACGGGCCATTCGGGGTTCATTGCTAATATGGATTTAATATCCATAAACAATAACTCTTGATGTTGCTGTTCATGGTGCAACCCGATTTCCATTACTCGCTCAAGATCACAATGACTATTTTCAATATTATCAAGTAATTCGGTAACGCACTTATCAACATGATGACGATAAGCATAAATTTCCGCTACAGTCGGTCTTGACAGTTGGCCTCGTTGACTCTGCAACCAATGTTTACCAGCAGATTTATAATAGGAATTAAATAGCAGTGCAAAGCCATCGTTATAACGCTTATAGCCCTTAGCGTACGGCACTAAAATAAGCTCTTCGAAAAACCATGTCGTATGAGCAAGATGCCATTTAGGCGGGCTAACTTCGGAAAAAGGCTGGACAATATAGTCTTCGTTTTCAAGCGATTCACAAATCGACTCTGAAAAACGTCTACACTCGCCATAACGCTCAGACAGACTCGTGCGCGAAACTGGCTTAATGGAAGGAGTAATAGAAGAAGATAAACTTAAATTCATAGTTTTTCGTCGAATTTTAAGTCAACAATGCGCCGTTAATACTCGACGATATCGATTCTAATTTATGACATCCTGCTAATATTTAATTGTTAATTGTTTAATGCGATGCCAATTTCTAATTTAATTTATAGCAACCGCTGTTAAATTTATTTAAAGAACGTTAAACAAGGCGCAAACAAAAATGGTCAAAATAATAGTTTTTAAATTAATGGCAGCTCTTAGACCAACACAAAAACAACACATAACTTATTGATCTTCATACATTTTCACTCCATCAAAGTAAAAGTGTAAAGCCTGGGGTAAATCTATGCTCAGAAAATAACACGCAACGATGACTTCGCTACCCTGAGAGCTAGAACGCAATCTTAACACTTTGCACTGGATGCACCAAATGACCGATTCACCGGCGTGTCACAGCTTGTTTTAACATATTACATTGTGAAAAGGAGTAATCGTTCTGGGTTAAAACAAGAAATTCTCTAAGATCGGATCAATCAGCGCTGTCTGCTCAAGCTCACATTGGATCGAGCCGCCACAATTCATAAAGGCGGTAATGCTTACATCCAAGCTGGGAATATATATATTCGAGGTCGAGTAGCCGTATTCCAACCCGCCATGATGGTAAACAATGTGATTTCCCATGCGCTCCTTAAACAAGCCCAAACCGACGGAAAGGCCTGATTCGATCTCGATTAAGTTTTCAGCACCAACCATTGTATTGCGAACACTCTGCGAAACTTTGTCGGTATCGGTAATGACAGTCTTCAGAAATCTCGCAAGGTCCTTCACATCAGACACAACAGGCGCATCGGATACGCCGATACCTTCGTAAAGAGCTTTTGTTTCGATAAATTTTTCATCGGCGGACAAGTAGCCTGCAATGCGCTCGGCTATCGGCGCGATAATGTTTGCATCGTAAAAGTAGTAACCGGGTATGCGCGCCGCAATGTCAGCTTCCATGGCACTGAAGTTGGTATTATGCAACTCGAACGGGTCAAGAATCCGCGCGCGCATTGCCACAGAAGCATGGTGGCCTAAAACTTCTTTTAATACTAAGCCCGCTAAAATATAACCAGAATTGGAGTAGTGCCAAGCTGTACCCGGATCGAAATACGCTTCCTGATCCAAAATAAACTGTAACGCAAAACTATCCGTTTTCACTTCGTTAATCTGCGCAAAAGCCGCATCAAAAAACTGCAAAATAGTAGGGTCATCGAGGTAATCGTATATGCCAGCAGAATGATCGAGCAACTGCCGCAACGTTATCTGACGCGCATTGGGAATGCGATCGAGAATATCCGCTGACAACCAAGTATCTAGGGTATTATTGATGTCCAACAAACCCTCTTCATGCAACATAGCCACTAGCAAAGCCGTATATTTCTTACCAGCGCTACCAATGGGCATGCGAGCATTTATGGGCATTGGCACCAAACTATCGCGGTCAGAATATCCTGCGCTGCCGTGAAAAGTCTCAGTCGGAGTTTCCACAAAAAGCACAATTCCCGCTACTGTATCTGATACGAGGGAATCGATATGTTGTTGAAAGTTAAAAGCAGGGGTTTCTATGCTGGGTGGTTGAGAGTCTTCAACGGGTGGTTGGGAGTCTTCAACGGGCGGTCGAGAGTCTTCAACGTTCGGTGTTGGTAATGCGTCTACTTCGTTCGATTTTTTGCTCGAACAGGCTGTTATTGTAGCCAGTGCAGTGGCCAGTGCAGCGAGACAAGCCATTTGTTTTATAAACTTTGTTTTCGCAAGTTTCATTGAGGTATCTCCTTCAAACGTTTGAGGGAAATACTTTAGTGTTTGGCCAATCGTATTTGGGTACCAAGCTTTATCGATCTGTATCAAACTGTATCAGCGAGTGACAAAAGGTATTTGCGGCATACTATTAAGCTAGCTATTAACCCGGCGATAACAATCGTCGGATTAATAGATGATGCATGGAAGCATCAACATTGGCTTGAAACCAATGCGAGCCCTATAAAATCAAGGAATTTCACACAATTCCGCTAGGTTTTATAGGGCGATGAAGAAAAAGATCTGGAAGATCTATTTTTTCGCCGGGTTAATAGTTTTTTATCAGCGACTAAGCGGGAATTGAATAAGAAATAGAGCGCCGCCTAATGCCGGCGAATCGGATACCGATATTGTCGCGTCGTGCCAGTCGGCAACACGCTTTACAAAAGCCAGTCCTAGACCATAACCCTTTGGTTTACCACTCTTGTACTCTCCTCTTACAAAGGGCTTGAAAAGTGTTTCGCGAAGGGCCTCTTCAACGCCTGGACCATCGTCTTCGATTAACAAAGTTACAACTTTTTCATCGGTCGAGATAGAGACTTGAATCTTTGATTCGGCATAGGCAGCTGCATTTTCGAAGAGGTTCGTTAACAACATTTTTAAATACCGCTTCTCACCCAAAATCATACAGGATTTATCCAGCCCGCGATCAAACCACTGCTTGCTGTTTCCGCAATATTTTTGCACGGCATCTTTAACAATAGTACTCAGGTCCAACGGCTGCAGTTGTACATCCAATAAGACTTGATCCAAGCGCGCATAACGCAGCAAGTTTTCAACGAGGTCCGTCATATCATCCACCTGCGAACTCATGCGCGCGAGGTATTTTCTCTGCTTCTCATCCAGCGAGGCTTCTTCCAGAAGGTCAATACCCAGGCGAATTTTTGCAATGGGCGTGCGAAGGTCATGGGATACTGCACTACTCAATAACTTAACGTCGCTGATCAAGGCTTCAATTTGTTGAGCCATGCGATTAAATTCGCGTTCAATATCGCGAATATAGGATAGGCCACTTAACGGGATGCGCTCGTGTAAGTCACCCCTCCCAAAGGCCATCGCCGAGCGTCGCAGAATACGCAAGCGGCTAATTAGTGGGTAGAGCCAGAACGTGAGTAAGAGCAAAAGACAAAAATAAAACCCGAAGGTCAACCACCAACGAATTTGATGATGCGAATGCTGTTGCCCACTCGAACGAGGGACCGACAATACTAGCAATTGACTAGCGTCATGCAGCAGCTCATTTATGGAGTTCGCTTCTGAAGAAGCACTCTGCTTAGTTTTTAATAGACTCTCATCAGTCTTTAACAGACCCTCCTTAGTATTTAATAAATAGTAAAGCGCAATTTTAGCTTCGCGCTCAAGCATCAATGGCTTTCCAGTTTGCAACTGCGACGACATAGAATCGGGTAAGGCAATATCTTCCAAGGCTATGATTTCAACTTCAATGTTTAGATTATTTTCCCAAGCTTGAACAAATGCGGTTTTATCATCAACTTGTGCCAGGCTAGTGGCTAAACTTGCACCGATGTCTTGCAAAAGCGCCAAGTTCGTTTCGGGGTCGGGTTCGCCTTCTGGATTAAGCCGAGAATAAAGCGTGTCAAACAACCAACCCAGGCCGAGTGAAATACTTAAAACCGCGCCTAATAAGCTAAGCGGAAGTGAGCGCATTAATTTACCTTTACGTCGAACCTAGTGACTATCTTTTACAAAGAGATAACCTTTACCCCACACGGTTTTTATGCGACCTGACTCGCTTGAATTGTCTCCCAGTTTCTTTCTGAGGCGCGATATGAGCAAATCGATAGACCTGTCATAGCCATCGTAATCAAACCCCCGTAGTTGCTTGACCAAAAAATCGCGCGATATGATTTGCCCTGCATTTTGTGCAAGCAGCCATAATATATCGAATTCTTTCGAGGAGAGATCTAAACGCTCATCATCGAACACTACAGACCGAGTTGCACTGTCGATCGACAAGCGATCGAATACCAATTTTTCATTGATAGTTTTTTCCCCAACACTGCTGTCTTTAGCCACTCGATCGAGATGCTTTCGCACGCGCGCCAGCAAAACCCTCGCCCTCACTGGCTTTGTCATATAATCATCCGCGCCGACTTCAAGCCCCAACACCTCATCCAACTCTTCATCTCGGGCGGTAAGCATTAAAATAGGATTTGAGAATTTTGGCCGCACGGCTTTACATACATCCAAACCATCCAGCTTCGGCAACATACCATCAAGAATAACCAAGTCTGGTTGTTGCGCTAAAATGACATCTACCGCCTGTTTACCACAATGAACAGCCGATACATCGTAACCTTTGTCCTGCAGATACTCCGCTATCCACTCTGCCAGCTCGAGGTCATCCTCAACGATTAAGACGCGTGGCTGCTCTGACATAAATTTTCCCCGAATACGCGTGCTTAATATAAACGCCAAGACTGTTGTGGACGCTTGCTTTTGTTATATACCCAAAAATACTCAAGCTCTGCTGAAGCTAGCGCTATTTCACGATCGGTATCGACTAGCCGAAAAACGAGTTTTGACTGGATCTTTAACGACACTTTAAATCGACCTTGTTTTTGCCCGCTAAAACAGCGCTGTTGTTTTTCGGGTCCACCAAGATTTTCAAGCTCAGGCTGCCAAACAACGCAATAATTTCCTTGCTCTTCGCTTTGCCATGATACTACCGCTTTGGTGTAGCACGACTGCCCCCGTTTGAGGCTAACACATTGCTTGGGTTTGACTTTCAATTCTATTGACGGCTGTTCTGCCGATACAGATAAACATTTAAGCGCTAAGCTGCCAACCAGCATCCAAATGAATAGGTGAGCACCTTGTGCAAACTTGTCTATCCAAGTTCTCTGGCTATTTTTACCCAGAGATTGCTTAACAGTAATAATCTGACTTTTTTGTATTTTCACGGGATTCTTCTAAAAGTTGTAATTCAAAAGAATTCCCGCTTCACGCTGGGAGTCAGGTCGCTCAGAGCCGGGCGCAAATATTTCAATATCCTTTTCACTGCCAGTCACTTCGGTATAACGCAAGTAGCTTTCAAGCGCCAAGTGCTTGGTCAAAGGATAGCTGAAACCAATCTGTACATTAAGGTCGACCCCTTTCTCGGCCGCGGTTAAATGCGAGCCGTCTACGATCACTTTAAGTATTGAACCATCAGGGCCATTAGCATAGTAGCTGATGTCATATCCGCGATACTTAGCACCTAGCACAAGGTGGAAAATTAAGTTTCGAATTTGCCATTCCCGCGCATAGGACGCGGAAGCAAAAATACCAGGGTTGTCGACGGGGCTTACTTTTACGGGAAACAAGGCAAATTGGAACTGGTTATCGCCGTAAAGACCCGAAGCTCGGACGCCCATGTGAAAGCCATGCTTACGCTCTGAACGCGTGAGCTTATTATTTTCTATCCCACTAACACTCAGAAAGTTGAGGGTCGTGCCCAAGTACGCGTCATATACCCAGTGGTCGTTTTCGAGAAGACTGTAGCCTATTGCAGGTGAAGAACTATCGCCTGAGCTTGAGCCGGTATGCGCTTCAACAAAAAAGCGCTCCCATTGGTAGCGCCCACTGAAGAAAAACCGCATGCCATTTTTTTTCTCGGTAAATGGCCCTTCTTCAAAGAGATACCCAACACCAAGCTGCATGTGCCCAGAATTCGCACTTGAAAATGCCTTGGTGTCAACATTACGTGTTGCATCTGGAGTACCCTGGGACCAAGCCGGCAGATTAATAAGCACGAGTAGCACTGTGAGGCACAGGACTGGAACCTGCCGCTTAAAAAATCTCACTAGCTAAACTCCTCATACTGAATAATGCTAATTTAGCGATTCATTTTGAAAACCAAAGATGCAAATTGCAGATCCCAGTTTTACTTCGGCTTAGCCCCAGAATTTGCTAAAAGAATATCCTCAGTATAAGGGGAGAAATCGCACGGCGGGGTATCACTGCGCAACAATCTGTATCAAATTGTATCAGCGCTTTAACTTCACATACGTTTGAGAAAAGCTATTAACAAGTACAGCAACTATACAAGCCGGCAACCCAATAGATCGTCCTATCCGTTGGTTTGCACGCGGCTGAAACACCAGCAAAAATGCGCGATTTTGTATTTCAGCGGCTTACATTGCCATTCTGGCAATGGCGACGCCTCCATACGCCGCCTATTAACCCGGCAATAGTTACCACCGGGTTAATAGCGACAAACAAAAAAACCCTCAACAACTTACCAGTCACTGAAGGCTTTTCATTTAGGCTTATTTAATTAATTCAATTGCTTAGATATGAATCAGACGATACCAGCTTCACAACCACTTTTACATCTAGATCAAAAGGGTATGTCGTCGTCAAAATTGTCCATCGCCGGAGCTGCCTGCGGTTGCTGTGCCGACTGCGGTGGCGATTGAGGTGCTTGTGGAGCCATAGTGCCACCTGCAGGTGACCTACCACCAGGCGCCATCGGCTGAGTATAGCCACCACCCATTGGATCGCCACCCGCCTCAAATCCGGCGCCCTGACGACTATCGAGCATTTGCATCTCATTGGCGACTATCTCGGTTGTATAACGGTCTTGGCCCTGCTGATCTTGCCATTTACGCGTTCGCAAAGAACCCTCAATATAAACTTTGGAACCCTTTCTTAAATACTCTCCAGCAATTTCACCGAGCCGATTGAAAAACACAACGCGATGCCACTCTGTGCGATCTTGCATTTGCCCGGTTTGCTTATCTTTCCAGCTCTCAGAGGTTGCGACGCTGATATTGGTTATCGCTGCACCCGCTTGGCTGTATCGAGTCTCTGGGTCCTGCCCACAATTGCCAATTAAAATGACTTTGTTAATTCCGCGCGCCACCGTTGCCTCCTAAGCCTATCGATTTACATTGATGTGTCTAAGTTTCGGTACAAAAACCACAGAACAGTTTTTTTATCTCGCTACAAAGCAAATTTGCACCTGATTAAGTTTGCGAGAATAAAAGAAGAGGCTAATAGGAAGCAAGTAACAAATTGTTCTAACTTTTCGTGAGCGCAGTTTAGAGCAAAGAAAAACTAAGCTAAAAGCGCCCTATTCGCTAGTTGAAACAGCTCGATTGTTCCCGTGCGGGGGAAACCTCAGCCAAAACGCACTGATGAACCACAATGAGCAAAGTGCTACACACGCGGCAACCACACCGGCAGACCCAAAACCGTCGAACATTAACCCGCCAACGATGCCGCCAAGCGCAGCTCCCAAAAATTGGCAGGTTGAATACACGCCCATTGCTGTACCCTTGCTGCCGAGCGGAGCCTGCTTACTCAACAAAGAAGGCAGGGTCGCCTCTAGCAAATTAAATGCAACAAAAAACCAAAGCAGTGCCGCTATCCACCCACTCTTATAGCCTCCATAAAAATGAAGTATGCACTCACTTGCAATCAGACTTAGGATGGCCAGCAACATGACAAACTTCATTTTTTGTTTGCGCTCGGCGAGAAACATAAAAGGCAGCATACCGATAAACGCGACAAGCATAATGGGAAGATAATAATGCCAGTGGTCTTCACCGGGTAAACCCGTTTTTTCCAACAGGACTGGTGCGAGTACAAACGTCGCAGTCAACACAAAATGTAAACAAAAAATAGCCCAATTTAGCCGTAACAAATCTCTATTCGCCAACGTTGTGCGCAATAGCGCTGGAACCGCTATGTTTGAGCTCTGTGTTTTTGGAGGTGCGGAGGGTATAGCCCAAAACAAGATCACCATACCCGCTACAGCAAATAGAGACGATGCCCAGAAAACTGTGGATATTCCGCCGAAAGTGGCCAGTAGCGGCCCCAAAAACAACGCAATAGCAAAAGATAAGCCGATCGACGCGCCAATTACCGCCATCGCTTTCGTGCGATTTTTTTCGGATGTTAAGTCACCCACAAGCGCAAGAATAGCCGCCGCGATAGCTCCCGTACCTTGGAGCAAACGCCCAATTAACAATCCCCAAATAGATTCAGAAACGGCGGCAATCACACTGCCTAAGCCGAATAGAGCAAGACCAAGGACGATAACCTGCTTGCGCCCCCAGACATCAGACAACATCCCCATCGGTATCTGGAAGACCGCCTGTGTTACGCCGTATAAGCCTAGAGCCATTCCCAACAAAACAGTGGTGGAGCCCACGTATTCGTCGCCGTATATCATCATGATAGGAAAAACCATAAACAGGCCCAACATACGAAACACGTATAGCAACGCTAAAGAACCGACAATTTTCATTTCCGAAGCTTGTTGCATCGCTCGCTAACTCGTTGACACCGTTGGTAATCTCTCGACAAGATTGGAAAAAGCGGCGAATTGTATCAGCCCATCTGTTTCACTGATAGAGTATGAGTTTCAGCTATTCTTAGAATGGGAGACAACGCAAATTAAACTCGCAAAGGGCCGGAAATACTAAAAGAATGAGTGCCTTGGCTAGTTCCAAAGTCTTAATTCAGTTACAATCGGGCACTTATTTTTCTGAGCAGTCAGGATAATCGAAGAAATAAGGCAGACCAAACTGTGACAATAGATTCAGCACAGAACGACATAACGGGCATTTCTCTTTTGTCGACTAATAACAGCCTGCAAACAGGCCTCCTAGCCGCACTAATCAGTGACAAAACCAAGCTCGAATGTAAAGTAATTGAAGAATTTAGTCCCGATACTTCGGGCGACCAACTGTTGCTGGTGGACTGCCACAGCCGCGATATTACGGACCTGCAATCGATTGTGCACGATATTCAGGAACAAGTTGACGCGCCGTCGGTAGCACTGCTAAACGCCATCGCCGAAAGCGAGCACGAGGAACTACTTGACTGGCCTTGTGTATGTGGTGTGTTCTTCTCCGATACCGATCAAGAACAACTGGTGCGCGGACTCGATAGCATGCTCAAGGGCGAGTATTGGGTTCCTCGGCGTTTGCTACATCATTTCTTGCAAAAAAATCGGCGTGCCCCGTCGATGAAACGTTTGGATATCAAATTAACCAAGCGCGAGCGACAGATTCTAAAACTGATCAAGGACGGCGCCACTAATTCGGATATCTCTGATACTCTCGAAGTCAGTGAACACACAGTCAAAAGCCATCTTTATAACGTCTACAAAAAAATCGGTGTGCGCAATAGGCTCGAAGCCAGCAATTGGGTGCGCGACATGGACGACCTGTAACTCACCCAAACTCTATTCAGGTCCATTTTTCGTCTATAAAATTGATCCTTTTAAGGGATTCTCGCGTAACGTCTCAATTTTTTAGATCGCTCCATACCGCACATGAAAAGTACTGGTTATATAACCATTACTTTTCGCCCTGCATAAGGTATGATGCATAGCTTTCAAATTTCTGTTCTTTAGGATCGTTTCGTGGATACTATTGTTGTAAGGGGTGCGAAAACCCATAACCTTAAAAATATCGATCTTGAACTTCCGCGTGATAAATTAATTGTTATTACAGGCCTATCGGGTTCCGGAAAATCTTCGCTTGCCTTCGATACCCTTTACGCAGAAGGTCAACGGCGCTATGTCGAATCGCTATCGACCTACGCACGCCAATTTTTGTCGATGATGGAAAAGCCTGAGGTGGACTTAATTGAGGGTTTGAGCCCTGCGATTTCCATAGAGCAAAAATCTACATCCCACAACCCGCGCTCGACCGTCGGCACAATTACCGAAATTTACGATTATTTGCGCCTTTTGTTCGCACGTATAGGCGAGCCGCGTTGCCCGATACACAAACAACCATTAGCAGCACAAACCGTCTCCGAAATGGTCGACCAAGTTTTGGCAATGCCAAAAGACCAAAAAACGATGCTGTTAGCGCCTATTGTGCGTGACCGGAAAGGCGAACATGTACACATCATCGAAGGTCTTATTCGCGACGGCTTTATCCGTGCGCGCATTGACGGCATCGTAGTCGATTTGGACGAAGCACCTAAACTTGATAAGCGCAAAAAACACAGCATCGAAGTTGTTGTCGATCGTTTTAAAATTCGCGCTGATTTGAAGCAGCGTCTTGCGGAAAGTTTCGAAACGGCACTCGGCCTCGCGGATGGCATTGCCGTAATTGCTGATATGGATGGCAACAGGGAAGACCAACTCTTTTCTGCGAAGCACGCGTGCCCGTATTGTGACTATTCACTTTCAGAACTTGAGCCGCGCTTGTTTTCATTTAATAACCCTGCGGGAGCTTGCCCCGCCTGCGACGGCCTTGGCGTCAAACAATATTTTGCCGAAGAGCGCATTATCGTTCAGCCGGAAAACTCGCTGGCTGAAGGAGCGATCCGCAGCTGGGACAAACGCAACCTCTATTATTTCCATATGTTGAAATCGCTGGGGGCGCACTATAACTTTAGTGTCGAAACACCTTGGAAAAAATTAACTAAAAAACAAAAAAATGTCGTTTTATATGGTTCTGGCGAAGAAATTATTGATTTCACTTATATCAACGAGCGCGGAGACTCTTACAAACGCAAACACACCTTCGAAGGCATTATCCCCAATTTGGAAAGGCGTTATCGCGATACGACCTCTAACTCTGTGCGCGAAGAGTTAGCTAAATATTTATCCACGAAAAGTTGCCCTGAATGCGGAGGTACGCGCCTTAAAGAAGCTGCTCGCCACGTGTTTGTCGATGAGAAAACTTTACCCGAAATTACCGAGTTACCTATCGGCAATGCATTTAATTATTTTTCCAAACTTTCGTTTAAAGGGGCGAAAGGAAAAATTTCCGATAAAATATTAAAAGAACTGCGCGACCGTTTACGCTTTTTAGTGGATGTGGGTTTAAATTATTTAACCTTAAACCGCAGTGCCGAAACACTTTCCGGCGGCGAAGCGCAGCGCATTCGCTTAGCCAGTCAAATCGGTGCTGGCCTCGTCGGTGTCATGTATATTTTAGATGAGCCCTCAATAGGTTTGCACCAACGCGACAACGACCGGCTATTAAAAACGCTGAAACACTTACGCGATATCGGTAACACCGTCATCGTCGTTGAACACGACGAAGATGCTATACGCAGCGCCGACTATATCGTGGATGTTGGGCCTGGAGCAGGTGTGCACGGGGGCGAAATTATTGCGCGCGGATCACTCTCGCAAATTACACGCAGCAAAGCTTCTGTGACCGGCGCCTACCTGAGTGGACGAAAAAAAATAGAAATCCCAGAGCGCCGCACACCGTTAAGGGTAAAAAAATTAATTTTAGAAGGTGCGAGCGGGAACAATTTAAAAAACGTCTCAATTGAAATTCCACTGGGTTTAATGACCTGCGTGACCGGCGTTTCGGGTTCAGGAAAATCGACTTTAATCAATAATACACTCTACCCTCTTGCGGCAACCGAACTTAACGGAGCTACAACGCTAACCGCAGCTGCTCACGAATCTGTTAGAGGCCTAGATCTATTGGATAAATGTGTGGACATTGACCAGAGTCCAATAGGCCGAACGCCGCGCTCCAATCCCGCAACCTACACCGGCATTTTTACTCCTATTCGCGATCTTTTCGCTGCGACACAGGAAGCCCGTGCTCGCGGCTATAAAGTGGGACGCTTTAGTTTTAACGTAAAAGGCGGGCGCTGCGAGGCATGCCAAGGTGACGGCGTAGTGAAAGTAGAAATGCATTTTCTACCCGATATTTATGTGCCATGCGACCAGTGTCGGGGCAAGCGCTACAACCGCGAAACGCTAGAGATAAAATACAAGGGTAAAAATATCCACGAAGTTCTCGAAATGACCGTCGAGGAAGCGCGTGAATTTTTTGATGCCGTGCCAATGATTGCAAAGAAATTGCAAACCTTAATCGACGTCGGCCTTTCCTATATCCGTCTAGGTCAAGCTGCAACAACACTTTCAGGCGGGGAAGCGCAACGCGTTAAACTTGCGCGCGAACTATCGAAGCGCGACACGGGGCAAACACTGTATATTCTCGACGAACCAACTACCGGCCTACATTTCCACGATATTCAACAGCTCTTGCGTGTTCTGCATCGCTTACGCGATCATGGCAATACCATTGTTGTAATCGAACATAATTTAGATGTCGTGAAAACAGCTGATTGGGTTATTGATTTGGGCCCTGAAGGCGGAAGTGGCGGTGGAGAAATTGTGGCTTGCGGCTCTCCAGAAGACATTTGCAAAGTAAAGTCGTCTCACACCGGCAAGTTTTTAAAACCTCTTTTAATGGACGCTAACCCGAATAAAAAATCTAAGGTCACTCCAAAAGCAAACGCGAGTTCCGAAGCCGGCGCAAAAGCGCCGCCGAAAGCTAAGCGTTCTCGAAGAACACCTGCTAAATCTACAAAAAGTAGCACTGCGTAAAATAAGCTTTGCTAATCCGATAAAGGTAATGTTTTGAAATATAAAAATAATACACAATTTCAACACTCAGAAACTGACCGTATTGGCGTAATGATTACCAATTTGGGTACACCTGACAAACCCGAAACCGGCGCACTTAGGCAATATTTGCGCGAATTTCTGTCCGATCCGCGCGTGGTCGAGTTTCCGCGGTTTGCGTGGTGGCTTGTGTTAAACCTTGTTATCTTACGCATTCGCCCTCGCCGTTCAGCCGCAGCATACAAAACTGTATGGACTGAAAAAGGCTCACCACTGGCAATTCATACCAAAGATCAAGCGGACAAGCTCGCACAAAAGCTACAGTCTGATTGGGGTGATAGCCTAGTCGTCGATTGGGCAATGCGTTACGGTAACCCAAGTATCGCGTCAAAGCTCGAGCAGTTTAACGCTAAAGGCGTGAGAAAATTATTGCTGCTGCCACTCTACCCACAATATTCCGCAAGTACAACGGCCTCCACTTTCGATGCACTCGCAAAAGATTTTACGCGTAGAAGGTGGATTCCCGAGCTGCGTTTTGTAACCAGTTACCACGACCATCCTGGTTACATCAACGCGCTTTGCCAGTCGATAGAAAGCTTTTGGCAAGAACATGGCCGAGCGGAGAAAATTCTATTTTCTTTTCACGGTGTGCCAACACGCTACCTGCACAACGGTGACCCCTATCATTGCCAATGTTTAAAAACAGCTCGCCTCGCTGCAGAGAAATTAAATTTAAAAATTGAAGAATACGAAGTTTGCTTTCAATCGCGCTTTGGTCGCGAGCCCTGGTTAAAACCTTATACCGACGAAACATTAAAATCGTTGCCTAAAAAAGGCGTCAAGGATGTGCAGGTGGTCTGCCCGGGTTTTTCAGCTGATTGTCTAGAAACTTTGGAGGAAATTGAGGAAGAAAATAAAAATTATTTTCTTGAAGCAGGCGGTGAAAAATACACTTACATACCGGCGCTTAACAGCGAAGAAAATCATATTAGTTTTTTATATAGCTTGATTAATGAGAATCTATGTAATTGGCATAAACCGGAAAACGAATTAGCCAAACGTTCGAAATTAGCGGAGCAGTGCCCGCATAATCGTAAAAGTTAATTTAATGATTCATCTCCGAAACAGGGATTGGGGCTGATTTTCAAGACCGTCGCGCGCCGGATGACCTCCATGGAAGGAGGGAATACTGTTAATGCAGCGGTCCGGCGGTCCGGAGCAATTATCAGTGCTCGCGCGTTCGAGCCCCCAGGGGTGAGGCAAGCGTTTGCAAAGCACTGCTTTGCGCGCAGTTCGAACGACAACAATTTATATTGTTGGCTGGACCGGCTTGCCGGGGTTAAGGGGGGAAGCCTAGTTCTTGTCTTGAAAATCAGCCCCAATCCCGGCCTTTCATTTCCCATACTTGCTCACTAAGATGATCGTACCAATAATATCAGCGCTTGCTAAAGTATCGAGCAACACGCTCATACGATTTTAGCCGAGGGTACTTAGGGTACAGTTTCTGACCTTCAGAAAAAATAGCTCGCGCTTCTTCTTCACGCCCTAATGCATGTAATGCCAATGCTAATTGAGGATAGATATGCGCGCGGGGATATTGATCGACGAACTCGCTAGCCCAAGCGACATAGTCGTTGAGCTCTAGCACATTTCGATTTTCGAGCGCGCGTATCATACGCCAACGGCGTTGCTCATCAATAATATCGACGTGCCAAATACTCGGATTAATCACTTTTTTATAGAGTTCGGGATGCTGTTCACCCGTCACAAAATACTTTGTGTGAAAGTAGGCAGTGTGTAGCGAAGTCGCAAAAAAAACGATAGCGAGTATTGGAGTTACAACAGCTAAGGTTTTAAATATATTTGGCAACGCGACTGCAATAATTTTTTTATGACTGTTTACTTCGAGAGCAGCGACAAACAGGATAAAAAGAACAAGACAAAACGCATAACTGTAAAATGGATGTTCCACTAACATCTGCATCGTAAGCGGTACAATAAATAACGCATACCATAATTTTTTGGCATCGGAACTTCGCCACAACAGGTAAAAATAACCCATCGCTAATATCAAAATGCCAAGTACCGATACTATTCCACCTTCAATCCACCAATAAAAAACTTCATTGTGCGGATGGGTTAATACGACATGATGAGGGTAATCGGGATATTGATAGAGTTCTGCGTTTTTTGCATATTGGCGAATATAACTCGGCGCAAAGCGACCATAGCCCCAGCCCCATAGCGGTTTTTCTTGAATCATCGACCACGCGTTGTGATACATCGGTTCGCGAATATCGTCTTGTAGTACGGTATCAACCGTTAAGTCACGCTGTTTTTCTTGAGAAAATTGTGTTGCGACGGTTCCCAAACTAAACCCGGTGACCGCAATTACCAACCAGGTTGCACATTTTTTTTTGTTTAATTTTAAGGATAAAACTATCGACGCAAGCGCCACAAAGGCAAACGCAATATAGGTGATTCTTGATTGTAAGGTTGAGATACACAGGGCCGAAACTGCGACGTTAACTAGCAAAAAATATATTGAAAATTTTTGCGCACGAGAAAAATGGTGATATAAAAAAAGGCTTAAAACAAACGACGTAACAAAACATATACCCGCAACGTTGCGAATTTGAATATTAGAAAGCAGGCGATCAAACAATATATTCTTCCAGGGCTGACGCCAATCCGGAGAAGCGCTAAATGGTGCGTATGTTTGAATAAGATACCAGCAGCCTTTTATTAACAACGCAATCACGCATAAGAATAACAAGCGTTCAAACTCGCGTTCAGACCATTCGAATTGAATAAATGTCAGATAAAGTAGCACGCAGGCGAGCAAAGCCCAGAGGCGCGGCACGCTCACTTGCGCCGCATTATCATAGAGCAGTGGGATAAACAGACAAAAAGCGGCACAGACAACAAAAATGGAAAATGTCGATAGAATCAGCTTTCGTGAGTGTGCCACTTGGGCTAGGCCCGCGCCCACGAAAATGCTGACAAACATCCAAGTGACGATATTAGCGGGAATTTGCAGACCGATGCCGCCAATATTGGCTTGTATATAATGACAACCCAAAAGCATGTAGACAGCGAAGGCCAGCACCAAAAGCTCCCTTGGCGACCGGCAGACTAGAGCATCGGGCAGGCGAACCATTGGTTGACCCCTATTATTTTGCTTCTCAGTTATTACATCTGAGTATAGCCCGAACGGTCAGGGGCCATAAAAAAGTGAATCCTCTCACACTTGAATTTCTATTTGGGGCTTTATTCCACATATATGTGATTATCGGCTTTATTATGCCGATATCGAAGTGCTACTATGTCTCCCGAATTGCAACCCGCTTGTTGCGAAGGCTTGCTTAGCCCTGTCGCACTGAGTTGTATTGAGCCACGGAGTATCGGCAAACTTACGCGCATAGATTTCATCGCATGACTGCAGACGCAAAAGAAAACGTTAAAGCCGCATTACGCAACCTGATGGAACCCATCATCATGATGCTCTTGCGCAATGGCGTTACCTACAAAGAATTCTCGACATTTTGTAAAAATGTCTTTGTTGATATGGCGGCACGCGATTTTGGCATTCGCGGACGACCTACTAATATATCGCGCGTATCCGTTATCACTGGCATTGATCGCAAAGAAGTCAAAAGAATCAAGGACTTACTGAGCGAAAACACGGCCGTCATTGAAGCACAACAATCCCAAGATCGCTTGTCACGCATATTGAGCGGCTGGCATCAAGATAAGGATTTTGTCGATAACAACGGTTCGCCTAAATTTCTACCCGTTGATGGCGAGGGTGCGACATTTACTTCCCTCGCAAAACGCTATGGTGGCGACGTTCCGGTTAACGCTTTGTTAAAGGAACTCGTCCGCGCAGGATCTGTGACAGAAAACGACGACGGCACATTCCAAGTTTTGCAACGCTACTTTTTTGTTGCCAGTAATGATCCCGCAGCACTTCTCAGGGCTGGGACGGTCGTCAACGAACTTGGCAACACCCTGTTCCACAATATCTATGGCGTGAATGAAAAGTCTCGCATGACACCAAGATTTGAAGGTCGCGCAAGTAATAACGATATCGACCCGCGCCATATCAAAGCGTTTAAAGCTTTCCTTGATAAAGAGGGTCAAGCCTTTTTGGAACGCATCGACGATTGGCTAACCGAACACGCTGAACCCAATAAAACACAGGATACACCCCAGAAGACTGTGCGCCTCGGCGTCGGGGTTTTTGCTATTGAGCAACAAAATTCGGAGGATAACAGCTGATGTTTCCTAAGCAAATGCTGCAGATTCTTGGCATCGTTTCACTTGCCTTTATCGCCGGTTGCGACGGCGGCTCAGTAGGAATTGACCGCAGCGGCAGTAATCCTACCATTTCTGGCCCGATTAACGATTTTGGCAGTGTCATTATCGACGGTGTTCACTACGATACGGAAAGCGCCGAGATTTTCATCAGCGGAGAACCCTCGCTCGAGGAGGAGCTGCGCGTTGGGGATTATGTCACAGTGGTGCTTGAAGAAAACTATGATCCCGATGCACCGAGCGCTACCAAAGTTTACTTCCAACCAAATGCGGTTGGTCCTATTAACGAAATCGATACGGACGCTGGCCAATTTAAAGTGTTAAAGCAAACCGTTGTCGTCACTAATGAAACCGTTTTTGATCACGAAATTGCAACGCGCAGTATTTTCGGTTTTAGCGAAAACGACGAAGTAGAGGCCAGCGGCCCAATAGATGCCAACGGTCGTATTGTCGCGTCGCGCATTAAGCTTCGCGAAGGTAAACAACTTGAGCTTTCGGGCAAAATCGAAGAGTTAGATGGAAACAGCAATACTTTTAAGTTAAACCAACTGATAGTCGATTACAGCGAAGCGCAGATAGATGAACAACTTATCGACGGCCTACAAATTGTTGTTAAGGGGAAATACTACAACAATACAAAATTAATAGCGGAGCGCATCCGTGTGCGTGACGAAGTCTCTTACTTCAAAAGAAAGAACACTAAAGTACAAGTACACGGTCACATCTCTGATTTTGATGGCATTGATAGCTTTACTGTGATGGATTTGGAAGCGCAGACAGACCAAAGCACCGTTTTTTTTGAAGGCGATCAAAGCCAGCTCAAAGATGATGCTCGCGTGCGCATAATTGGGAGAATTTCTTATGAAGGCATTCTCATTGTCTCAGAGCTTACTTTTCTAAAATCTGCGATAACAACAATCAATGGCGAAGTAACACAAATTGAAATCCAGCGTTCAAATTCGCGCCGCTATCGCGACTCCGCTGATATGGTCGTCAACGGTATCGAAATTAAAATCACACCTCATACCTTCCTAGAAGGTAAAGGGCCTTCATTCCGTTACGGTAGAATTAAGCTCGATGATATAAAAATAGGCGATACGGTTGAGATTGCAGGACGCTATAAAAACGATAAATTCTATGCGAAAAAACTCGAGCTTGAACGTGACATGCCGCAACAAAAACGCAGAGTAAGTGGCAGAATCCAAGCATTAGACCCGAACAACTCGCAATTTTCCATCACGGGTTCAAAAATTACTATAACGGACAGAACGCGAATTCGCTCTAATTCCAAGATAATAAATAAAACTGAGTTTTTTGAAAGTGCTGAGGGACATCGAGTCGAAGTCTTGGGAACTAAAACCGGTGAATCAGCCTATGAAGCAGACGTCGTTATACTTCGTTCGAAACCCGAAAAAAGTTCGCACAACAAATCCGGTGGCAATAGGTAACAAACAATTGGCGACTAACAACGCCCACAACAACTCAAATAACATCCATAACAACTAAGAGTACAGCTTATCCACGTATTCTTTCGCAGAATTTGACCATAAAAAACGCTCGGCCTTGGCGTTTTTTGCAACGGCCTTGAATCTATTAGCATCATTTTTTGCCAGCAAAAATACCTCTACAAAACGCTCTACCAACGCCGATGCTTGCTCCTGAATATTTTTACCGCCAAAAGCAAAACCCGTTTCGCTATCTTTTACTGTATCTACCAGGCCTCCAACATGATGCACTAAGCATGGCTGCCCCGAACGCATGGCGAGCATCTGGCTGATGCCGCACGGTTCGAACGAACTCGGCATTAGAAATAAGTCCCCAGATGCATACAGTACATCCCCCGCTAACTCGGAATAGCCTTGCAAATAAATAAAGTTCTTATTTCGACCACAGACCTCAAGAAAAAAACGTTCAAATTCTGCTTGCCCGCTGCCTAAAAGAATCACACAACCCTTGTTGGCAACAGTTTTTAGTATGTGCTCAAGCGCAGTCGCTTTCCGCCCCTTAAATTCGACTGTTTCTCTGAGCAGGCGTGCTTTTTGATCTGTAATTCGGCCAATTGAGGTCGTTAAAAAACCGCGTTCTTTTTGCTTAGCCCAGTAATTTAAGCGCTCTTTCGCCAGCCAATGGTAACTGGAGACATCGTCAGAGCGACAAATCCAGTTAGTTAGAACTTCGTTCATGATCTCGATGAGCTGCGCTTTATTATGTTTCTTTACCTTGGGTTTAGCGGGATAGTCACAGCCGTTAAGAATGCCAAATAGACGACCCTCTTTTTTTGCCCGCAGTATGTCTGCCTCCAAGCCTTCGCCACCGTATATGCCAAGTGCATAATGGCTCGCTTGTTGAATTTCGTTGGCATAATGAGGCGAAACTGCGTGTACGCGATCACTTAAATTAATACCCGCCCGCATCGGATTTACACACTGAGGATACTTAGGGTCACAAATAAGCGAGTTATCGTAATTTAATTGGGGAAACCATTGATGTAATGAAGAATTATCACCCTTAAAAGGGCGCACACCTTGCAATGACAAATTATGGATAGAATACACCGTCGAAATTGAGCGCAAAGCCGAATAACGCGCATCAAAAGCTCTTAAAATCGCTACGAAGGCCGCATGCCAATCGTGCAAGTGCAAAACATCCAAGCCACCAAAACCACCCTGAATAATATTTTGCGCGACCGCCGCACAAAAGAAAGCATATTTATTTGCATCCGTAGCAAAAGGTCTATCAGCACCATCATGACAATACACCTGACCTTGACCACACGGGATAAAATCCGGATGCGAAAGCGCCCAATAGCTGACGTTTTCGTTTTCTGCAATTGTCGCTTTGGGACGTACGCGATAAAGCGCCACACGTTCTATTCGCCCACGAAAAGATACTGAAAAATAATCGATACATTCCGAATTGATATCCCCGGCAAAGTGACCATAATCAGGTACAACGACTTTTACAACGCAACCTTGCTGTGCCAACGCCTGAGGAATATCCCGAACAACATCGGCGATCCCCCCCACTTTTGCCTTTGGTAAGGCATCATTTTCGGCTGCTACCATTAATATTGTTTTATTTTCTGACATAAAATTAACACACAAAAAACAACACGCTCATTTAAATTAATAAGCGATTAAGTATTCGCTGACCTTATTTTATCGATTGATTTATCAGTAAGTGTAACGGTGAAAAAATTAGCGGGGACCACCACGTTGGCTCAACATTTCGGGCGTCACCAATACAACACCTTTTTTCGTAACGCGAAAACCGTTTGCCCTATCTTGTTCCGCATCGTAACCAATTGTCATTCCTGGAGGAATGACACAGGTGCGGTCAATAATAGCGCGCTTAATCTTAGCATTGCGATTAATTTCAACCTCGGGAAGAATGACTGACTCCTCGATGTCCGAATAAGAATGCACCCTTACATCCGAAAATAACAGCGAACGATCAATTTTACCACCGGATATAATGCACCCTCCCGACACCATTGAATCAACCGCATAGCCGCGCCGGTCATCATCATTAAAGACAAATTTAGCCGGAGGTAATTGTGTCTGGTAAGTCCATATGGGCCAGCTGGAATCATACAAATTTAATGCTGGAACAGGTTGGATCATTTCCATATTGGCTTCCCAAAAAGCATCCAAAGTCCCAACATCGCGCCAATAAGCGCGTTCGCCATCCGCGTTCTTAAACCTGAAAGCGTACACATCATTTTCGGATATTATTGAGGGAATAATATCTTTACCAAAATCGTGATCAGAGCCTTCTTTCGTAGCATCTTGGGTCAATAAATCTAATAAAAATTCTGTATCGAAAATATAATTTCCCATCGATGCCAAACATTGCGAGGTATTACCGGGGACGGGTGTGGGTTCTGCAGGTTTTTCGTCAAAGCGCAATATGCGGTCATCTTTGTCAATAGTCATAACACCAAAAGCACCGGCTGCCTCTTCAATCGGTGTTTCGATACATGAAACGGTCAACTGGCATTGATTTTCCACATGATAGGCAAGCATTGTACCGTAATCCATTTTATAAATATGATCACCGGATAATACAACCACATATCGCGCACCGCTCGCGCGAATAATATCAATATTTTGATATAACGCGTCGGCAGTACCTTGATACCAGTTGGGAGAGTTACGCTGCGAGGCCGGCAGAACCTCTACATATTCACCGAGTTCACGTTTAAAGTGGCTCCAACCAACTTGAATATGACGAATTAAGGAATGAGCCTTATATTGCGTAAGAACACCCACACGCCGTATCCCAGAATTGACGCAGTTCGATAAAGGAAAATCAATAATGCGAAATTTTCCTCCAAAATAGAGTGCGGGTTTAGCACGCCAATTAGTGAGCTCAAACAAGCGACTACCGCGGCCGCCCGCTAGAATTAACGCCAGCGTATCTTTTGTCAACCGACTGACATATCTGGGATTTGGGTGCTCCATAAAATTCTCCGGGTTAAGCCTATAATTTAAAAATTTTTAATTAAATTTTACTTAAAGCATATTGGGTACTAATATATCGATTCATCATCGACAGACCTATCTCTACAGAAGAAATAAAATACAATCTCTTATACTTCTCTCATATTTTCAATAAGGCGTATCTGATAAAAATAGTGGTGGATGTTAATACTTGAAAGAACCCAAGATTAACTAAAAGTTCCGACTATAATTTCCAAATATCTTGCGCATATTCACGGATCGTCCTATCACTTGAAAAGCGCCCACTTGTAGCGGTATTCATTATACTGCGCTGCAACCAAGACGTGCGATCATCGTACGCGTTCGAAGCCATTTGTTGTGCCTCAATATAAGCCCGAAAGTCAGCAGCAACCATCCACGGATCATAAGGGTTTCTAACCGCGGCAACGATCGGTTCGAATAAGCCTGGCTCGAATAAATTAAAGTGCCCACATTCCAATAATTGCATCACTCGGCGCAGATCTTCATCTTGCTCAATAATTTGGCTGGGTTGGTGCAGCCGTCTATACTCTGGCAACTCCTCTACTTTTAAGCCAAACAAAAAGAAGTTCTCTGGGCCGACAGCATCTAATATCTCAATATTTGCACCGTCATAGGTTCCGATCGTCACTGCTCCGTTCATCATGAATTTCATATTCCCTGTTCCCGAAGCCTCTTTCCCCGCTGTCGATATCTGTTCGGACAAATCCGTAGCAGCGCAAATAACCTCCATTGAGGAAACACGATAATTTGGCAAAAATACGAATTTCAGATAGGAAGCAACACCCGGATCAGCATTAATAACGGCCGCTACATTATTTATTAACTTAATCGTCAATTTTGCTTGAGCATATCCAGGTGCAGCCTTACCACCAATCAAGACACAACGAGGCTTAAGATTTTGCGTATCGCCCCGTTTTATTCGATCGTATAGATGTATAACATGTAAAATATTCAGCAATTGTCGTTTATACTCGTGAATACGTTTCACTTGAACATCGAACATATACTCCGTGTCGAACTGTACACCACACTGCTCCATCACGAGATCTGCTAAATTTTCTTTATTACTCTTTTTTATTTGATCCCATTTCGCGCAAAAGCTCGGATCGTTAGTAAATTTTTTGAGCTCATTAAGCTTGTCAAGGTCCGTGACCCAGTTATCTCCAATAGTTTCGTTAATAAGGTTGCTTAACGGTCGATTACAAAAAGCCAGCCAACGACGTGGTGTAACACCGTTGGTCTTATTATTAAACTTGTTTGGCCAAAGCTCATAAAAATTTTTGAATAAACCAGCTTTTAGCAATTGCGAATGCAAGGCAGCGACACCGTTAACCGAAGAACTCCCGACAATGGCAAGGTAAGCCATGCGCACATGCGGGTCGTCACCTTCCTCTATTAGAGATAAATGTCGTTGCCGCTCCGTATCGCCCGGCCAACGCAATGTCACCTCCGCCAAAAAGCGCGCATTGACTTCGTAAATGATATCCATAATGCGCGGCAATAATTCTTGCATCAATCGAACGGACCATTTTTCTAAGGCTTCGGGCAACAACGTATGGTTGGTATAGGCCATCGTTTGTGTGGTAATTTGCCACGCCTGATCCCACGCAAGAAAATGCTCATCAATTAACAAGCGCATTAGCTCCGCAACAGCAAGTGTCGGATGGGTATCGTTTAGTTGAAAACAATGTTTACTCGCGAAATCGGAAAAATCTTCTCCATTGTCAGCCGCCCAGTCTGCGAGAACATCTTGCATACTTGCTGAAGCTAAAAAATATTGTTGTCGCAGCCTTAATGCCTTGCCATTGACACTCGAATCATTTGGATAAAGAACCATGGTAATCTGCTCAGCCTGATTCTTAGCAGCAACCGCCTCGGTATAATCGCCAGCATTAAATTCATCTAAATTAAATTCATCGGAAGCCACCGCCTGCCACAAACGCAAGGTATTGACCGTACCATTTCGATAGCCCGGTATCGGCATATCGTAGGGCAGGGCTTTCACGTCACTGGTACCGGACCAACGGACACCGTGCTCGCCGTTATCGTGCGTGTAATGCTCACTATATCCGTAAAACTTGATTGTTCGTGTTCGATCCGCTCGTTCAATTTCCCACGGGTTACCATCAAGCAGCCAATGGTCAGGGCTTTCAACTTGAAAACCGCGCTCAATCCTTTGATGAAACATGCCGTACTCATAGCGTATGCCATATCCCGTTACAGGTAATTGCAAGGTTGCACAGCTATCTAAAAAACACGCGGCTAGACGCCCTAGACCACCATTACCTAAGCCGGCATCAAGCTCCTGTTCCTGCACGTCTTCAAGCGTTGTTCCATAATCGCGCAAAGCCTGTTGCGCCTCTTCCTCTAACTCCAAATTTTCAATTGCATTAGTCAATGCGCGCCCTAATAGAAATTCCAGAGACAAATAAAATACGCGCTTGGATTTTTTAATTTCCTCTTGTTCCCGCGTTACACGCCAACTTTCCATTAAACGATCACGAATCGACAGCGCCAACGCCTTATATAAATAGGCCGGCTGAATTTGTCGGTCGAGTCTACCCAAGGTGTAATTGTAATGACGCAGCAAATCTGAACTGATTTCGCCACACATTTCGTCAGTTTCAACTTGATTTTCACGGTTAATCATTTTTCGCGTCTCAAAAGTTCGTTCAAGATATTTTGGCCGTCGATACAAGCGCATGCGACCAATTACACTATGACATGTAGAAAGTACACTATGACATTTGCAAGTGAATCATTTATTAATTTTCGCGGGCTTTCAAAATTTTTGCCATTGCTCTAGCTTGTCGTATCGGCCTTGTCGATTTCTCGTATACCCACAAACATCATTAAAGATTTTTGCATAAGTAAAATTGCTTGCGTCCCAGTAACGTAATTCCCGGAAGGCCGGCCGTCTTCATTGCGAGTATCTAAAATTGGTCGCCATTGCCAACCCTCGGGCAACTGAAACAAGGTATTGCAATTTAATGGGTTGAATAACGTCGTAACAGTGCAATGCTTGTCACTAACCGCCGTTGATTCCAACATCCAACAAAGAGCGTGCTCATTGCCATTGTTCCATTCTTCCTCAGACATCTCTTCACCGTGCACATTTAGCCAGTGAATATTGTAAGTCTGTTCACTCCCGTCCTCATGGGGTTTATGAATATGAGTACTGCTCTGCAAGAGCGGGTATTCGCGCCGCAACCACAACACGTAGCGAACAAAGCTTTTCAATTGCCAGTTTTCATAAACCAACGAAGACCAATTCAACCAATTAATTTCATTGTCCTGACAGTACGCGTTGTTATTTCCTTGTTGAGAGCGCCCGAGCTCGTCTCCCATATTCAACATTGGGGTTCCCTGACTAATTAATAAAGTCGCCAATAAATTGCGCTGTTGACGCAGTCTCAGCTGATTAATTTCGCGATTGTCGGTCGGTCCCTCTATACCGTGGTTATAACTAAAATTCGCGTTGTGGCCGTCCTGGTTTTGCTCTTTGTTATCTTCATTATGTTTTTTGTTATAGCTGACAATATCGCGAGTAGTAAAACCGTCGTGAGCGGCAATAAAATTCACACTTGCGGAAGGCCGCCTCCCACCACCCTCAAAAATATCACTCGAACCGTGAATACGCCGCGCAAATTCAGGTAAAACACCGGAGTCACCGCGCCAATAACGTCTAACGGTATCGCGGTATTTATCGTTCCACTCACTCCAACCAATAGGGAAATTTCCCATTTGATAGCCACCCGGTCCGATATCCCAGGGTTCGGCGATCAACTTTTTCGTCGCTAAAATGGGGTCTTGTTTTACAATCTCAAAAAAATATCCGTTGGGGTTAAAGCCATCGGCTTCGCGCCCCATGACTGTTGCCAAATCAAAACGAAAACCATCAACACCGAGATCACCCGCCCAATAGCGCAAACTGTCTAGTACCAGTTGACGCACCCGCGGATGTTTAATATTTAAAGTATTACCACAACCCGTATCGTTGACATAGAAACGAGCATCGGATTGTTCCAGGCTGTAATACGACGCGTTATCAATACCACGAAAGCTCAACGTTGGGCCGAGGTGGTTTCCCTCCGCTGTATGGTTGTACACAACATCAAGTATGACTTCTAAACCCGCTTCGTGGAGCGCGTTTACGGTGGCGATAAATTCTTCGTCTGGTTTGGTACTAGCGTAAGGACCATGCGGGCAAAAAAAGTTTAGTGTGTTATACCCCCAATAATTATTGAGCCCTTTTTTAACTAAAAAATGTTCGTCGACAAATGTTTGCACTGGCAATAACTCAACCGTCGTTATGCCTAAATCCAGTAGGTAGGCAATCACATCCGGATGCGCTAAGCCGCAATAGGTGCCACGCTCTTTACCAGGAATACGTTTGTGCAGCTTGGTAAACCCTTTGACATGTGTTTCGTAGATGACAGTCTCATTCCACGGTACGATATCAGTATTTTTTGCTGCGGCCCCCACTGGTTCTAAAATGACTGCTTTCGGCATAAAGTCAGCGCTGTCTACAGTATCAAATGCCAAATCAAGTTCAGTGTCATCAGCGGGATAAGCGTAGTGCGATTCATGCCAAGTAAAAGCGGAAGATAATTGCTTAGCGTAAGGATCAATTAATAATTTGTGAGGATTAAAGCGGTGGCCATTAGAGGGATCAAACGGCCCATAAACACGATAACCATAACAATAGCCAGCTTGCAAACCCTCAATCGCGCAGTGCCAAATGTCGTCGGTTTTTTCGCGCAATTGAATACGCATTATTTCTTTTTTTCCCGCTGTATCATACAAGCACAGTTCCACTTGCTCGGCATTGGCAGAAAAAAGTGCGAAATTAACACCTTCCTCTGTCACAGTCGCGCCAAGCGGGTAGGCTTCACCGGCGGCAATATGAAAAGAATCAGTCGATTTACTCATTTAACACTGTAAGTATTTGCGAAATTAATTCCAGAGGATTCATAAAATAAACCCACATTTAGAAACGTGCCTGATATTCACTATTCAAGCTCAAAAACAAGTGTAGCTAATGGCGGCAAAATTAACTTAATAGAGTATTTACGGCCGTGATAGCCCACCGCTTGGGCTTGCACGCCACCTGCATTACCTTTGTCGCTGCCACCGTAGATTTTAGAGTCGGTATTTAATTTTTCTTTGTAATACCCATCAAAGGGAACGCCAACCGAATACGACTCCCTTACTACCGGAGTCATATTAGATACGACGATGACTGGGCGAGAGTGCTCATCGCCTTTGCGTAAAAACGCAAATACTGACGACGCCGAGTCATCTGCGTTAAGCCACTCAAACCCGCGCGAATCGCAATCCCGTATATATAATGATGGGCTCGAGCAATAAAGCTGATTTAAGTCTTTCACCAAGTTGCTAACCCCACGGTGAAAATCGACATCCAGCAAGTGCCAATCCAAGCTAGTGCTGTGAGTCCACTCTTGCCCCTGAGCAAATTCTCCTCCCATGAATAATAGTTTTTTCCCAGGATGCGTCCACATAAAGCCGAAATAGGCACGCAAATTAGCAAACTTTTGCCAACCGTCGCCCGGCATTTTCGAAATTAGCGAGCCTTTGCCATGAACGACCTCGTCGTGACTTAGCGGTAAAATAAAATTTTCGTTAAATGCGTATAACAGGCTAAATGTCATATCGTGATGATGATAACGACGATGAATGGGGTCGTTAGACATATAGCGCAAACTGTCATTCATCCAGCCCATATTCCATTTGTACCCGAAGCCTAATCCGTTCTCAGACGTCGGATGTGAAACGCCGGGCCATGCCGTTGACTCCTCCGCAATCATCATCGCATCGGGATAATGCTGGTAAACACGTTCATTAATACGCTTAATTAATGCAATGGCTTCTAAATTCTCTCGCCCCCCCTGACGGTTTGGAATCCACTCACCATCTTCTCTGCTGTAATCGAGGTAGAGCATCGAAGCTACCGCGTCCACGCGCAAACCATCTATATGAAATTCATCGAACCAATACAGTGCATTACTCAAAAGAAAGCTCGCCACCTCGCAGCGGCCATAGTTATAGATATATGTACTCCAATCAGGATGAAAACCCTGGCGCGGATCAGCATGCTCATATAAAGGGGTGCCGTCAAACCGGCTCAGGCCATGACCATCGGAAGGGAAATGCCCCGGTACCCAATCGATAAGCACGCCCAGATTTTGCCGATGGCAACAATCGACAAAATAACGGAAATCGTCTGCGTTACCAAAACGCGAGGTGGGTGCAAATAGCCCTATCGGCTGATAACCCCAAGACCCGTCGAAAGGAAATTCACTTATTGGCATCAATTGAATATGGGTAAACCCCATTTCTTTTACGTAGGGCACCAAATCTTCTGCCAGTTCGCGATAAGTTAAATAACGATTACCTTCTTCAACATTGCGTTTCCACGAACCCAAGTGCACTTCGTAAACACTCAACGCCTGGTGAACTTTACCTAGGGCGCTACGCTGCTCTAGCCAATTTTGATCGCCCCACTGGTAGCCGCTTTTTGCTCGCACAATCGATGCAGTTTTAGGAGGACACTCGCATGCGAAAGCAAGTGGATCACCCTTGTGTGGCAATAGCTCTTGCTCATTGCTTAAAATTTCAAACTTATACTGCGCACCGGCTAAGACATCGGGAATAAAGATTTCCCACACACCGCTGGGAATATGCCGACGCATAATATGGCGGCGACCATCCCACAAATTAAAATCACCCACCACAGAAACACGTTTTGCATTTGGCGCCCAGACAGTAAAACGCGTGCCCTGAATATCGGCATTTTCACACACATGAGCGCCCATCCACCGATATATACGCTCATGCGTGCCCTCACCCCACAAATACAAATCTTTGTCACTTAACATCGGAGGGAAACGATAAGGATCGTGAATAATCTGTTCACAATCCTCATAAATTATTTTTAAGCGGTAAGCGAAACTCTCATCCGCATCAAAAAACGCAACATATATGCCGCGCTTATCGATACATTCCATCTCTTTTAATACAACGTCCTGGTCTATCGCTAGAATACTTACGGCAATTGCGTCCGGAAAAAACGCGCGCACAACGAATCTCTCCGATGCATACTGATGTATACCCAATAGGGAAAATATATCATCGTGGCTTGCTGTCGCCAGCGCTTCGATATCGTGTTCAGAAATACCTTTTTCATTTATATTCAAAGTCTGAAACTCCCCAACCACCATCGATTTCATTGTTGTTTTATCATGTTTTAAGGTTTATTCGAGCGAACTATTTTCGCGTTGCGACGTTACCATTTCAAGCGTTTGTTTTACGTAGGCATCGGCAAAAATGTCTTCCAAATTACGTACGATTTTTCGCTGCCAATTTGGATATTCGTCTGATGTACCAGGCACATTTACCGGGCTATCCATTTGTTCGAGATCTTCTAATTGCAATACAAATAAACGCGACGCGCAGCGAGAACACGCCCGTACGATTATCGCGGTCATTTCGCGAGTCATGGGAGCTTTTATAAGCTCTTCAATCTGTTCCTTGCCAACTAAGCTTTGCTGCTCCAACCATTGCAATAATAATTTTTTTTCTCGCTTTCGATTCTCTAATGCCTCACCAAGCGTTGTACCCTCTTCTAGTTGGTTGAGGTCTTCGCGCAGGTGGATATCCGACGCGGACCACCAACTACCGAGTGTTGGCACATCGTGATTGGTCAGCATTGCAAGTGCATTTTTTTCATAGTCCTCGGGCAATTTAAAAGAGTTGTCGTTGTTTTTTTCGAAGTAAAATAATTTATTCGTCAATATATTGCCGTCGATTAAAGCTTGTCGTAATTCGGGCGGCACTACCCCCATGTCCTCGCCAATGACCACACAGCGGTTTCTGACGCTCTCAAGTTTCAATAGACCAAGCATTTCATGAAATGGGTAATAGACATAAGCTCCATAATCAGCTGTTTTTCCGGGAGGGCACCACCAAAGGCGTAGCAAACTCATAGCATGATCAATTCGCAATGCGCCACACGCTTGCATATTGTCGCGCAACAAACCAATAAAATGTGCAAAGTTTGTTTTGCGCAATGTTGCCGGGTCCATCGGCGGCAAACCCCAATTTTGCCCTTTTTCGGCGAGCGGATCAGGAGGGGCACCAACAGCTGCGTGCTTACAGAATAACCCGTGACTCATTTCAACTTCAGCGCCACTTCCATTGGCCCCAACTGCCAAATCGCGAATCAAGCCGATTGCCATACCTTTTTCTCGCGCATACGCTTGTGAGCGTTCCAATTGGCACCACGCCACCCATTGCAAGTAAAATTGAAATTCAATTTCATCAGCATAATTGACCTGTGCTTGCTCCATTTCCTTTTGCGAAAACTGCGTTATTCGATTAGCGATGCGCTTTTCATCCAAGGCTTGGTAGACACAGAAATCTTTTAGCGCCTGCCCTTCTTTATTTTTAAAGGCTTTAAAATTTTCAATTCGCTCGGCATTTTCCAGTGTAAAATTCGTGATGAACATTTGAAATAGCTGCCGAAAAACAGAGTATTTAACTTCCGAAACCGCTTTGTAATCGACATTCTTAGCTTGCCGCAGCCGTTCTTTTTGCAGACCGTAATCTACACCTAATTTTTCGAATTCGGGTTCGAGTTCTGGGTCGATGTAAAGCGGGTTAATAAATCGTCGATCAGATGGGCTATAGGGGCTATAGTTGTGTTCGATCGGATGTTTCAATGCATGCAGCGGATTTAATCCAATTGCATCGACACCAAGCTCGGCCGACTTATCGATCAAATAGCGTAAATCAGAAAAGTCTCCTATACCCCAATTGCATTTAGAACGTAAGGTATAAAGCTGCACAATAATACCCCAAGGCTTTTTGCCTTCCGCAAAACCATCTGGTAAATATGCTTGCTGAGGCGTTGAAACAACTTGCGCTTTCTGATGCTGATCACCCAGCTCTAAGTATAAATTGTGGTAGCCAATAGGTAGACAATCTAAATTCAACAAGCGACGTGTATAGCGCACTCCTTCATGAAGGTAATCGCCTATTTCTTGAAGCTCCGATGGACAAAACTGCCCTTTTATCGTCGTTTGATTTTCGGTAATAACTTCGTAACTAAATGTTTGTTCCAGCTCTTCTGGGTTAATATTAACCGGGATTTTTGTCGATTCACCGTCAATAGGAGAGACGATGAGTGGCATTAGCCAATTTTTCCACGGAGCGATATCGAGTTCATATGCTTGTGACCGAACCTTTTCGGCATCCTTTACATCGACCCCCATGGCTGATAACAATCCGAGCCTATTTTCCCATGAGACTTCAATTAATTCGCCGCGGTAGTTGTAATACGACTCGCCGATACCTCGCCAGTACATCAGCTTTTTTAAGTTTTCCATGGATTTATAAAAACTCGCTAATTTAACAATTTAAAACCGCATACCAATACGGCCACTAGACTCTTTAAACAAACTGTTTTAATCACCTGCTCAAAGGCGAGAATACGATATTGTCGTTAGTTTAAGACAATTTAAACTGACAACAGTCAAAAGACGCGCCAACTTTTTTAAACGTCCACAAACCTTTAAAAATAGAAGACAGATACTCACTATTCACATTTATTTTTTGCTTTTTT
Organism: Marinagarivorans sp.; assembly: GCA_028281865.1. Taxonomy (GTDB): domain Bacteria; phylum Pseudomonadota; class Gammaproteobacteria; order Pseudomonadales; family Cellvibrionaceae; genus JANQJB01. Next base: position 54,874 of record JANQJB010000005.1, on the reverse strand, counting down.
CAGCTCAGCACCGCAGAAATAGCGCAATTTGAACTAGTTCTCAATTTATCACAAGCGGAAAATACTGTTTCGTTCGGCCAAGAAATTTAGGCTATTCGTCAAAAGAGGGGGAAATATAGTGCAAAAAATTGCCCCTGTGCGAAATAAGGGCAAAAAAAAACCGGGTAAACCCGGCTTTTTTTAATCTTGTTTATCAGTATCTTGGTTTTCAGTCTGCTCTTCCAGTTCTTCTTCAACCGGTAAGGGGCGATCTACAAGTTCTACATAAGCCATAGGCGCTTTGTCGCCAGTGCGATAACCACATTTCATTATGCGAAGGTAACCACCGGGACGATTTTCGTAGCGCGGGCCGAGCTCTGCGAAAAGTTTGCCAACAGCCTTTTTATCACGCACTCGATTAAACACCAAACGGCGATTGGCCACACTATCATTTTTACTAATAGTAATTAATGGCTCCGCGACACGACGCAACTCTTTCGCTTTTGGCAAAGTCGTCTTTATCATCTCGTGTTCAACCAGCGAAATAACAAGATTCTTAAACATGGCCTTACGATGCGAACTATTGCGATTTAGTTGGCGGCCGCTGTGACGATGACGCATATCTATAACCCTTTTCTATTGCTTCGCAGCAATCAAACGAGCAGTTGCTCTTATTTGTCGTTGTTTCTCAAGCTCGCAGGCGGCCAATTCTCTAGGCGCATTCCCAGAGATAAGCCACGCGATGCAAGAATGTCTTTGATTTCTGTCAGCGACTTTTTACCTAAGTTTGGAGTCTTAAGTAACTCAACTTCAGTGCGCTGAATTAAATCGCCAATGTAATATATATTTTCTGCCTTCAAGCAATTCGCCGAGCGGACTGTCAGCTCTAAGTCGTCCACCGGGCGTAACAGTACCGGATCGATTTGATCTTCTTTCTTCTCAGGCTCGGATTCTTTTTCACCTTCGAGATCGACAAAGACCGCGAGCTGCTGCTGCAAAATTGTAGCTGCACGGCGAATAGCTTCTTCAGGGTCAATTGTGCCATTTGTTTCAAGATCCAAAACAAGTTTGTCGAGATCCGTTCGCTGCTCAACCCGAGCGCTTTCAACATTGTAAGCGAGACGAATAACGGGGCTATATGAAGCATCCAATTGCAAGCGACCGATAGTCCGATTCTCATCGTCTTCTTGAACACGCGTATCGGCAGGCTGATACCCACGGCCGCGCGCAACAGTTAAACGCATACTCAGAGTTGTATCTGTGGTGATATTAGCAATCACCAATTCCGGGTTTTTGATCTCGACACTTTGATCAACTTCAATGTCCGCAGCCGTAACGACGCCTGGGCCCTTTTTTGTAAGCGAAAGGGTTGCTAAATCTTTTCCGTGCAAAATTATCGCTAAACTTTTAACGTTTAATAATATTTCGATAACGTCTTCCTGCACACCTTCAATAGCACTGTATTCGTGCTGCACACCGTCAATCTCAACCTCGGTGACTGCGCAGCCCGGCATTGATGACAACAAAATACGACGCAGGGCGTTGCCCAAAGTATGGCCAAACCCACGCTCAAGCGGCTCCAAAACCACTTTGGCGTGAGTCGGAGCAATTTCAGTTACATCGATGTGGCGAGGTGTTAAAAATTCGTTAACAGCAGTCTGCATAAGCTTACCTGTATGAAGTCAATCAATACTTATTTTGAATAGAGCTCAACAATCAAGTTTTCGTTGATTTCGGCCGGCAACTCTGAGCGGTCAGGAACACGCTTAAATTCGCCTTCCTTTTTATCGGCATTTACTTCTACCCACTCCACAGCCGCTCGCTGAGATGCGATGGTCAATGCGTTTTGAATTCGCAGTTGGTTCTTAGCTTTCTCCCGTATACCAATCACATCACCTGGCTTGACTTGGTAAGAAGGGATGTTAACAGTTCCACCATTAACAGTTATTGCCTTGTGAGATACCAACTGGCGGCTCTCCGCCCGCGTTGCACCAAAACCCATGCGATACACAACATTGTCGAGACGACACTCTAACAAGCCCAACAAGTTTTCACCTGTCGCGCCTTTCAGTCTTGCTGCTTCTTTATAGTAGCCACGGAATTGTTTTTCAAGAACACCGTAAGTGCGGCGGACTTTTTGCTTTTCACGCAATTGCACACCGTAATCAGAAAGGCGCCCGCGACGCACACCGTGCATGCCGGGCGCCGTGTCGATTTTGCACTTAGAATCAATTGCTCTAGCGCCACTTTTTAAGAATAAATCGGTACCTTCGCGACGCGCTAATTTACATGAGGGACCAGTATATCGTGCCATCGTATAACTCCTTAAACGCGACGTTTTTTGGGAGGACGGCAGCCGTTGTGGGGAATCGGCGTAACGTCGGTAATGTTAGTAATTTTGTAGCCCAAACCATTTAATGCACGGACCGCAGATTCGCGTCCAGGCCCAGGGCCTTTAACTTCGACATCAAGATTTTTCAATCCGTAATCCAACGCCGCTTGCCCCGCTTTTTCTGCGGCAACCTGCGCGGCAAAAGGCGTACTCTTACGTGAGCCACGAAAACCGGAACCTCCAGCAGTCGCCCAGCTCAACGCGTTTCCCTGCCGATCAGTAATCGTCACAATGGTATTGTTAAACGAGGCGTGAATATGTGCGATACCATCGACGACAGTCTTTTTGACTTTTTTGCGCTGCGTCGTTTTACTACCTGGCTTTGCCATAGAAAATTATCCTCAAACCTACACGGTTTAAAAATTTTGACTTAAATTCGTCTAGTTAAGCAAATTAGAGCTTACTTTTTAATGGGCTTACGAGGGCCCTTACGTGTCCGAGCGTTCGTTTTTGATCGCTGGCCGCGCACTGGCAAACTGCGACGATGCCGCATACCGCGGTAACAGCCCAAGTCCATCAAGCGTTTAATATTCATCGAGACTTCGCGGCGCAAGTCACCTTCGACGGAAAGCTTAGCGACTTCCTGTCGAATTGCATCGACTTGGTCTTCGCTTAAATCACCAATCTTGGTCGACTCTGCAATACCAGTCGCCGCGCATATTTTTTTTGCTGTTGGCTTACCAACGCCGTACACGTACGTCAGTGAAATCAAAGCATGTTTATTGTCTGGTATATTGACACCAGCGATACGAGCCATTCAGAGACACTCCACTCACTATTTGCTTAACGATATATCGTATATGTTTTGGTCACGGTGTTAACGACAATATACAACTCATCCATTAACCGCTCGTGCGCTATGCGAAAGGCGCGCAAGGATAGCGGTTATATTGCCTAATATCAATAGTCGAGCAATCCCTTCGACGACAGTTAACACCTCTATTACTTGAAACGTTTCTCAGACACAGAAAACGTTCTACAACTACGGTATTTTAAATACCTACTTTAAAACTCTGTAATTTATCAACCTTGACGCTGCTTATGACGTGGTTCTGCGCTACAGATCACACGTAAAACGCCCTTGCGCTTAATAATTTTGCAATTGCGACAGATTTTTTTTACCGATGCTCGAACTTTCATTCTGCCTCCTAACTTTTACCGTAAGCCTTTAAATTGGCTTTCTTCAAAACCGAATCATATTGATGAGACATTAAGTGTGTTTGCACTTGGGACATAAAATCCATCGACACTACAACGGCGATAAGTAAAGATGTGCCACCGAGATAAAATGGAATTCCAGCCTTAGACCCCAAAAATTGAGGCAACAAGGCAACCGCGGCAATATACACAGCGCCAACCATCGTCAAACGAGTCAACACATCATCAATATATTTCGCTGTATGTTCACCCGGGCGATAACCAGGAATATAGGCGCCACCCTTCTTTAAATTATCGGCGACTTCCTTAGAGTTATAGATCAAGGAAGTATAGACGAAGCAGAAAAGCATGATCATCGAACCGAAAATAATAAAATTGAGCGGTTGACCCGGACCAACTTGAGCTGCGATAGCAGCTGCGATCTCACCAAACCTGCTGTCACTCGACTGTCCAAACCACTGTCCCATTGAGGTGGGCACCATAATTAAACTACTCGCAAAAATAACGGGAATCACGCCAGCCATATTAATTTTAAGTGGCAAATGACTCGATTGTTGTTGCCCAAAAGCAAACCGCCCTTGCTGTTTTTTCGCGTAGTTTATTGTAATTCGCCGCTGAGCACGCTCCATCATTACGATGAACCATGTTGCAGCCAATACACCAATTAAAAGTGCAACCAAAACCAAAAAGTGCAACTGCCCTGTGCGTGCACTTTCAATCGACTGGCCAATAGCACTCGGCAATGCAGCAACGATGCCGGCAAATATAATCATCGAAATACCGTTGCCGATGCCTCTTTCTGTAACTTGCTCGCCCAACCACATCAAAAACATTGCGCCGGTGGTTAAAGACGTCACCGCAACAATATAGAAACTGAAAGTCGGTATGCCAACATACGCCATTTTTTGGCCAACCATACCAGCCACCATTACATACGATTGGACCAATGCAAAAACTAACGTTAGGTAGCGCGTATACTGATTGATCTTTTTTCGGCCCGCTTCGCCTTCTTTTTTTAACTGCTCTAACGAAGGTGTCATCGCAGTCATCAACTGCATAATAATCGACGCAGAAATATACGGCATAATACCAATAGCCATAATACTCATGCGCTCCATCGCACCCCCGGTAAACATATTAGCCATACCGAGAATCGTGTTTTCATTATTTCTAAACAAATCCGCTACTGCGGCGGGGTCAATTCCGGGAACGGGAATATGTGTACCGATACGATAAACAATAATCGCGATCAGCAAAAACTTTAGCCGAGCCCAAAGCTCGCCCAAACCTTTTTGACCTCCCGCTAAACCCGCTAAATTTGACATGCAACCTCTCGCTTATACGTCCTGATTATGCTTCGACTTTTCCACCGGCAGCTTCAATGGCTGCTTGAGCGCCTTTTGTGACAGCTAATCCTTTAATTGTGAGCGACTTTTTTAATTCCCCCGAAAGGAAAATTTTTGCCCGCTTTATATTTTCATTGATTAGGTCTGCGTCTTTTAACGCTTGCAAATCCGCCACGTCACCTTCAACTTTATTCAACTCTGCTAAACGTATTTCAGCACTCACCCTGCCGATACGACTCGTAAAACCGTATTTTGGCAAACGCTTCTGCAACGGCATTTGACCACCTTCAAAACCCGGTTTGACCGTGCCGCCTGAGCGTGACTTTTGGCCTTTATGTCCACGTCCGCAAGTCTTACCTATACCGGAGCCGATACCGCGACCGACACGCTTGCGAGTTGTGATACGCCCCGGCGCAGGGCTGAGTTCGTTCAAGCGCATTTTATTCGCCCTCTACCTTTACCATGTAATAAACTTTGTTAATCATACCACGCACTGATGGAGTGTCCTCTACCTCTACAGTATGACCAATGCGGCGCAAGCCGAGCCCTGCGACGCAAGCCTTATGGTTTTTTAATCTACCAGCAACGCTTTTTGTCTGCGTCACTTTAATCATATTCTTAGCCATATATTTTTACTTCCCAGCAACCTGTCGCATCCCCGCAACAATATGCCAATTAGTTTAAAATCTCTTCGACTGATTTTCCGCGCTTAGCAGCGACCTGTTCCGGAGATGCCATTTGTTTTAGCGCGTTAAAGGTAGCACGCACAACATTCACAGGGTTCGTCGAACCGTAGCACTTCGCTAATACGTTCTGCACGCCAGCAATTTCTAGTACTGCGCGCATCGCACCACCTGCAATAACACCTGTACCAGCAGAGGCAGGTTGCATATAAACTTTTGATGCGCCGTGCCGCCCTTTGGTTGGATACTGAATCGTGTCGCCGTTTAATTCCACATTAATCATATTGCGGCGTGCTGCCTCCATTGCTTTTTGAATTGCGATGGGAACCTCACGCGCTTTACCGCGACCGAAACCAACACGACCTTCACCATCGCCAACGACAGTCAAGGCTGTAAAGGCAAATATACGTCCACCCTTAACAGTCTTAGCAACGCGGTTTACCTGAACAAGCTTTTCTTGTAGACCTTCGCTTTGTACTTCGCTTTTTTTCTCAGTATTCGCCATATTTGAACCTTTAGAACTCTAGTCCTGCTTCACGCGCTGCATCAGCTAACTCTTTTACCCGACCGTGATATTTAAATCCGCTACGGTCAAATGCGACTTTTGTAATACCCTTTTCTTTCGCACGCTCGGCAATCAATTTGCCAACGTTTGTTGCCGCCACTTTATTCCCACCATTGGTGCTGCGTAACTCTTTTTCAACTGTAGAAGCCGAAGCGACTACTGTATCGCTACCAGCAATAACTTGAGCATAAATATGGCGAGGCGTGCGATGCACGCAAAGGCGGTTTTCGCCTAAACTTCTAATTTTCATTCGGCTGCGACGCGCACGGCGCAAACGAGATGCTTTTTTATCGTTCATTACCTATGCCCTACTTTTTCTTAGCTTCTTTACGGTGAACATGTTCATCAGAATAACGAACACCTTTACCTTTATAAGGTTCTGGCGGCCTAAACGCACGAATTTCGGCTGCCACCTGGCCCAGCAACTGCTTATCCGCACTTGTTAGCACGACTTCCGTCTGCGAAGGCGTATCAGCTTTCACACCGTCGGGTAACGCATAATCCACCGGATGAGAAAAGCCTAATGAGAGGTTCAGCGTCGAGCCGGATGCTTTCGCACGATAACCAACGCCTTGTAACTGTAATTTTTTTTGAAATCCAGTACTGACTCCCACAACCATATTATTAACGAGCGCTCGCGTAGTTCCCGCCATAGCGCGAGATTGTTTCGCATTGCTCTTCGCTGCAAACGTCAAGACAGTACCATCTTGCTTGACGTCAACATCGCCATTAATTGCAAGCTCTAATGTACCTTTGGCGCCCTTTACTTTGATTGCCTCAGCATTGAGAGTTACTTCAACTCCCTTGGGCAATTCAACCGGGCTATTTGCAACACGAGACATAACAATACCTACTAAAATTTATAAACGCTTACGCCAGTTTATACATGTAATCAATTTTAACTATGCACCTAGATCGATCATGCGCCTGGGTTAAAACACCGTGCACAAGACTTCGCCACCAATTCCAGCAGCGCGTGCCGCGCGATCTGTCATAACACCCTTACTAGTCGACACAATTGCCACGCCCAGTCCACCACGGACCTTTGGCATATCATCGCGGCCAGCGTAATAGCGCAATCCAGGGCGGCTCGCTCTATCGAGCTCCGCAATAACAGGCTTACCTTTAAAATACTTCAACTCAATAGTCAGTTCTTTTTTTACATCACCGTCAACGCCGTAGCTACTAACATAGCCCTCTTCTGCAAGCACTTTAGCAATACTCGCTTTTACGTTTGACGACGGCATAGAAACATCTTTTTTCCCTACCATCTGGGCGTTGCGAATCCGGGTCAACATATCTGCGATCGGGTCTTGCATACTCATAATTTGTGCTCCAAAAATAACCGCTATGCTTACCAGCTTGATTTAACTAAGCCGGGCACGTCACCGCGCATCGCAGCCTCTCTTAATTTATTTCGGCTAAGACCAAATTTGCGATATACCGCGTGCGGACGCCCTGTTAATCGACAGCGACGCTGCTGACGACTCGAGCTGCTATCTCGCGGTAGCTTTTGCAACTTTATATTGGCTTCCCAAACTTCCTCTTCAGTCGAGTTGGGGTTCAAAATGACAGCTTTCAAAGCATCACGTTTTGCAGCGTGTTTTTTTACCAGCGCTGCACGTTTTGTTTCGCGGGCGATCATTGATTTTTTTGCCATGGCCTAATACCTAACCTATTAACCTTTTAATGGAAAATTAAACGCCCTGAGTAAGGCTCTTCCTTCATCGTCATTTTGCGCTGTGGTCGTAATACAAATGTCCAAACCACGCAATTTGTCGACTTTGTCGTAATCGATTTCGGGGAAAATAATTTGCTCATTTACACCCATTGAAAAATTGCCGCGACCGTCAAATTGCTTGGGGCTAATGCCGCGAAAGTCGCGGATTCGCGGAATCGCAATTGAAATTAAACGCTCTAGAAATTCGTACATTTTTTGTTTGCGCAGCGTTACCTTACAACCAATTGGCCAGCCCTCGCGAACTTTAAAACCCGCAATTGACTTACGCGCTTTGGTGACCACCGCTTTTTGCCCGGTGATCTTTTCGAGATCTGCAACAGCATTCTCAAGCACTTTCTTATCACCAATCGCTTCACCGACACCCATATTTACGGTAATTTTAGTAATTTTCGGCACTCTCATTGCGTTGTCCAACGACAACTGTTCTTTCAATTTTGGTGCAATTTCTGCGTTGTAAACTTCTTTTAAATTAGCCATTGATTTTCACCACACCTAGGCGTCTACGGCTTCGCCGTTAGATTTAAAAATGCGTATTTTCTTGTTGTCGTCCAAAATTTTGAAACCAACGCGATCAGCTTTTTGCGTCGTTGGATTGAAAATCGCAACGTTTGATGCATCGATGGACGCTTCTTTTTCAATAATACCGCCAGGAACATTTGCCTGTGGATTAGGTTTCTGGTGCTTTTTGACCATTTGAACACCAGCAACTATTAAGCGACCATTGGGCAAAACGCGATTTACTCTGCCACGCTTACCTTTATCTTTTCCTGCAATTACGATGACTTCGTCTTCACGTCTAATTTTTTTCATTGCTTCACCTTCCCGGGATCAAAGTACTTCAGGTGCAAGTGAAATAATTTTCATAAATTTTTCACTGCGAAGTTCGCGGGTTACCGGGCCAAAAATACGGGTACCAATTGGCGCGTCTTGGTTATTTAATAAAACAGCAGCGTTGTCATCAAAGCGAATTAATGAGCCGTCGTTACGACGCACACCGTGCTTTGTTCTAACAACTACAGCTTTCATTACCTGGCCTTTCTTTACTTTGCCACGCGGGATCGCTTCTTTAACAGTAACTTTTATAATATCGCCAACACCGGCGTAGCGACGATGAGATCCGCCCAATACCTTGATGCACATAACGCGGCGAGCACCGCTGTTATCCGCGACTTCTAAATAGGACTCTGTCTGAATCATCTTTCTTCTCCAACACTCGCTAGACCAGCTGGCTTAAATAACGGTTGCGCGTTCTTCAATCTTGACTAACTTCCACGACTTCGACTTTGAGATTGGGCGCGACTCTGCAATCGTTACCAGGTCACCAATTTTGCAATCATTGTTTTCGTCATGAGCCATGAACTTTGTCGACTTACTAACGTATTTGCCGTAGACCGGGTGCTTTACACGACGCTCAACCAAAACTGTTATAGACTTGTCCATCTTGTCACTAACAACTTTACCCATCTCGGTACGCTGAAGCTTTTTTTCTTCGCCGCTTTTATTTTCGTCAGTCATTCTTAGTTACCTGCCTTCTGTCCAAGGACTGTTTTTATGCGCGCGATATCGCGACGTACTTGCTTAAGCAAATGCGTTTGGTTTAGTTGCCCTGTTGTTAATTGCATGCGTAATTTAAACTGCTCTTGACGTTGATTGATTAATTCTTCTTTCAACTCATCAACACTTTTTTCTGCAAGTTCTTTCGCGTTCATTACATAACCGCCCGTTTAACAAATGTGGTTTCCACCGGCAACTTAGCAGCAGCGAGTGCAAAAGCTTCGCGCGCCAATTCCTCGCTCACACCCTCCATCTCATATAAAACCTTACCCGGTTGAATTTGGCATACCCAATATTCAACATTACCTTTACCCTTACCTTGACGGACTTCCAAAGGCTTTTGTGTAATCGGCTTGTCGGGGAAAACCCGTATCCAGATTTTACCGCCACGCTTAACATGACGTGTCATTGCACGACGCGCAGCCTCAATCTGACGCGCAGTAATGCGTCCGCGGCTCGTTGACTTAAGTCCAAACTCTCCAAAGCTAACCTTGGAACCACGGTGCGCGAGGCCGCGGTTTCTGCCCTTTTGGAGCTTTCTGAATTTCATGCGCTTGGGCTGTAACATAACTTTTACCTGAAACCTAATTTGTTTCGCTCAATTTCGAGCGTTTTTCTTTTACGTTGGGCTAAATATATTTGGCGTTTTTATAAACTTCTCTTTGTAACTTCTAACTGCGCGACGGTTTTTTCTTTTGGTTAGATTCGGTTTCTTCCATGCCGCCAATAATTTCACCTTTAAAAATCCAAACCTTGACACCGATAATGCCGTAGGTCGTCGCGGCTTCCGCATGCGCATAATCAATATCAGCACGCAAAGTATGCAATGGCACACGGCCTTCGCGGTACCACTCACTACGCGCGATTTCAGCGCCACCTAAACGACCACTAACTTGGATTTTTACGCCTTCAGCACCCTGGCGCATGGCATTTTGTACAGCGCGTTTCATTGCGCGACGAAACATCACGCGACGCTCTAATTGCTGTGCCACACCCTGAGCAGCTAATTTTGCGTCCAGGTCAGGCTTGCGAATTTCTTCAATATTAATGTGACAAGGAATGCCCATTTTCGCGCTAATCGCCGAGCGCAACTTTTCGACATCTTCACCTTTTTTACCAATCACAATACCGGGTCTCGCGGTGTGAATAGTCACGCGCGCTGTGTTGGCAGGCCGCTCTATATCAACCCGACTTACCGATGCATGAGAAAGCGCATTCTCTATGTACTCACGAACCTTTAAATCCGTGTAGAGGTTATCGGCATATTGCCCTTTGCTCGCGTACCAAGTAGAGGTATGTTTTTTAACGATGCCTAAGCGAATACCGATTGGATGTACTTTTTGACCCATAACGCGTGCTCTCTTATTTCTCTGCAACTTTGACGGTGATATGACAAGAACGCTTAAATATGCGATCAGCCCGGCCTTTTGCCCGCGGACGAATTCGCTTCATCGTTAAACCTTCGTCGACATAAATTGTTGATACCTTCAGCTCATCAACATCTGCACCCTCATTGTGCTCCGCATTGGCAACAGCAGACTCCAATACTTTTTTAACAATTTCGGCACCTTTTTTGGGGCTAAAAGTTAATAGATCCAAAGCCTCTTCAACGCCTAAACCGCGAATTTGGTCCGCAACTAGACGCGCCTTTTGCGCCGAAATGCGGGCGCCTTTTAATTTTGCGGCTACTTCCATCTTGAATTACCTCGGTTTAACGTTTCGCTTTTTTGTCTGCGATGTGGCCTTTGTAGGTGCGTGTCGCAGCAAATTCACCTAATTTATGTCCCACCATCTCTTCGTTAATAAAAACTGGGACGTGTTGACGACCGTTGTGCACGGCAATTGTTAGATCGACCATTTCGGGCAAGATCATAGAGCGACGCGACCAAGTTTTAATGGGGCGGCGATCTTTTTTCTCTTTAGCCACTTCGACCTTCTTCAATAAATGATGGTCAACAAACGGGCCTTTTTTCAGTGAACGTGGCACAAGCAGTTCCTCTTTATTTCGAACCTATCAATGACTATTTCTTGTTGCGTCGGCGAACGATCATATTGTCAGTCCGCTTATTCTTACGCGTTTTGTAACCCTTGGTCGGCATACCCCAAGGCGAAACAGGGTGACGACCGCCCGAAGTACGACCTTCTCCACCACCGTGAGGGTGATCGACAGGGTTCATCGCCACACCGCGCACGGTTGGGCGAACACCTTTCCAGCGTTTGGCGCCAGCTTTACCGAGCGAGCGCAAGTTGTGCTCACTATTGGAAACCTCACCCAAGGTCGCACGACAATCAGCCAACACCTTACGCATTTCTCCACTGCGCAAACGCAGAGTTGCATAGACACCTTCTTTCGCAACCAGCTGAACAGCAGCTCCAGCAGAACGCGCAAGCTGCGCACCTTTACCAGGCTTCAATTCAATACAGTGAATCACCGAGCCCACAGGAATATTACGTATCGGTAGAGCATTACCCGGCTTAATGGCAACTGACTCACCCGACTCAATCGGGTCGCCCGCTTTAACACCTTTCGGCGCAATAATGTAACGACGCTCGCCGTCGACATAGCAAACCAAGGCAATAAAAGCACTGCGATTCGGATCGTATTCCAGACGCTCCACCTTTCCAGGCACACCGTCTTTGTTGCGTTTGAAATCAATAACTCGGTAGTGCTGCTTGTGGCCGCCGCCGATATGTCGCGTGGTAATTCGACCATTGTTATTGCGGCCGCCGCTTTTGCTTTTTTTCTCCAACAAAGGCTTGTAAGGCTCGCCTTTATGCAAATCAGGGTTTACAACACTGACTACAAATCGCCGCCCAGGGGAGGTAGGTTTACGTTTTACTATTGCCATCTTCTCTTCCCCTACTATGCGCCTGCTTTTTCAAGATCAATTTCTTGACCTTCGCCCAAACGGATATAGGCTTTTTTCCAATCACTGCGAACGCCCATACCATGACGCGTGCGCTTGGTTTTACCTTTTACATTTAAAATAGAAACGTTCACCACTTCGACCTTAAACAGCGTCTCAACCGCTTCTTTTATTTCAGGCTTGGTCGCGTCTTTACGCACTTTAAAAACCCACTGATTCGACGCCTCATAAATTTCGTTGGTCTTCTCGGAAACAACCGGCGCTAAAATGACTTGATACATCTTTTCAGCATTCATGCGAGAGCCTCCTCAATCTTTTTAAGTGCGGCAACAGTCACCACAACTTTTTCAAAGCGAATCAGACAGGCCGGATCAATCGCCTGCACATCGCGCACATCAATCTTGTGAAGATTGCGGGCAGCGAGGTATAAATTCTCACTCACGGAATCCGTTACAATCAGCGCATCAGATAATTCATACTGGCTCAGCTTGGCTACCAGCTCCTTGGTTTTTGGCGCTTCAATATCAAAATCTTCAACTACGACCAATCGCTCCTGACGAGCCAGCTCTGACCAGATGCACTTAAGCGCAGCACGATACATTTTTTTATTGAGCTTTTGGTCAAAATCACGCGGCGACGCGGCGAAAGTTACACCACCCGCTCGCCAAATAGGACCGCGGCTTGTACCAGCGCGTGCGCGACCGGTACCTTTTTGGCGCCAAGGTTTTTTACCGCCGCCAGATACAGCCGCGCGATTTTTTTGTGCTTTAGAACCCTGGCGACCGCGTGCCATATAAGCAACAATCGCCTGATGAACCAAATCTTGGTTGTACTCTTTACCAAAGGTCGCCTCAGAAACTGCAATGGTACCTTTTGCGCCTTTCGGCGTTGCAATACTTAACTCCATCAACAATTACCCCCGGAACTTAACCTTTGTTCTTCAACTTAATGGCCGGACGCACAAGTACATTGCCGCCGGGAGCCCCCGGAACTGCGCCTTTAATCAAAATTAGATTTCGATCTTTATCGACCTTCGCGACTTCCAGGTTTTGAACAGTAACGCGCGCAGCACCCATGTGCCCCGCCATTTTCTTACCTTTAAAAACTCGACCAGGCGTTTGACATTGACCAATAGAACCAGGTGCGCGATGAGAGATAGAGTTACCGTGCGTTGCGTCTTGCATGGAGAAATTCCAACGCTTTACCGCACCGGCAAAACCTTTACCTTTAGATTGACCTGTAACATCTACCTTCTGGCCCACCTCAAAACCCTCAACGGTGATTTCGCCGCCAACCTCAAAGGCATCACCGCACTCTTCGGTACGCAGTTCGACAAGCAGCGAACCAGCTTCTACCTCAGCCTTTTCAAAATGACCTTTAGAGGGCTTATTAATACGAGAGACGCGACGTGATCCAGAAGTTAACTGAATAGCAGAATAGCCATCGGTTTCCGCAGTTTTTACTTGCGTAATCCGATTGGGCACCGCTTCGATTACGGTGACAGGGATGGATGAACCATCATCAGCAAAAATACGTGTCATGCCGCATTTGCGACCGACAATACCAATAGTCATAATATTAACCTCTTGTGTACGGGGCTATTACCCACTCTGGCCGCTTATTTCAAAGCGTTACACACCGTTATTAACGGTAAACGTCTAGAATCTCTACCCAAGACTAATTTGCACATCAACGCCCGCAGCAAGATCTAACTTCATCAAGGCATCTACAGTCTTTTCGGTGGGCTCAACAATGTCCAACATACGCTTGTGTGTGCGAATCTCATATTGATCGCGCGCGTCTTTATTCACGTGTGGTGAAATCAAAACTGTGAATTTCTCTTTGCGAGTGGGCAAAGGGATCGGACCGCGAACCTGAGCGCCGGTGCGCTTAGCGGTTTCAACAATTTCTTGCGTCGAAGCGTCAATCAACTTGTGATCGAATGCTTTTAGGCGAATTCGTATGCGTTGGTTTTGCATTGTTCCCACGACTCCAGATTGATAAAGAACTAAGCTCTCCGCTAGGGATGAGCAAAAAGGAGCGCGAATTCTATAGAGGGCACCCGCGCCTGTCAACAGCAAACGTTAACTTCTAAGTTAAGACTTAAAATGAAAATTTGCGAAAGATAGGGAAAGATTATTTTTTGATAAACAAGTCAGCTTTAAATACGTTTCGAAATCAAATAATCAATACAATTTCTTCTTTCGTAACTCCGAGACAGGAACCGGGGTAAGCTTTCAAGACACGCCGTTAACCCATCCATGGGGGGCTCGATCGCGCGAATCCCGCGCGCGACGGTCTTGAAAGCTTACCCCGGTTCCTGTCTCTCAGTGCCAACGAAAAGCGTGTAGCCCAAAGAAAATCAAAGGGTCAGGTAGAAATTGACTTGCCAACAAAGATTACATATGTAATCCTATTGCTGCTTACAAATGTAATCTCTCCCGCCAGCTCGAATAAAATAAGATAGTTATGCGCTACTACTCAATAATCCTTCTGCTAATAATTGCTCCGCTTACAGACAAGCCCCTCGCAAAAACTAAATTTGTCGAACCGCCCATGGTCAGAATTCCTGCAGGTGACTATGTCATGGGACACAATTCCATGGGAGGCCACACCAAACCAGCTCACAAGGTGACTATCCCATCCTTTCTCGCAGGGAAATATGAAGTAACGGAGTATGAATTCAAACACTTTATCGACGCGACCGATTATCAAATGCCGCAAGAATGTATGCACAAGTTCACGAGTGAGTTGCTATCGAGAGAAAAAAGCACCGGGAATTGGAGAGATAACCAATATAGCAACAGCGAATTCCAACCCGTAGTGTGCATAAATTGGAACGCAGCTAAGGCCTATACTCAATGGCTGAGCGAACTCAGCAGTAAAAATTATCGTCTTCTTTCGGAGGCTGAGTGGGAATATTTAGCTCGCGCCGGAAAAAAAGAACGTTTTGCTTTTGGTGACGATCCCAACCAAACCGATATTTGCGAATACGAGAATATTGCAGACATTAGCTTAGAGCAAGTCGCCAAGAGACGGTTTGGTGCAAGTCTTGTAAATTATCTCGGCCACGTTAATTGTGATGATCACGCGCCATTTACATCGATTGTGGGAATGTATCAACCAAACCCTTTTGGCGCTTATGATGTACAAGGCAATGTCCATGAATATGTCGAGGATTGCAAGAACCCTAATTATATTGGCGCTCCAAAAGATGGTTCAGCCTGGCTGACGGGTCAGTGCAATATGCGAGTTAAACGTTATGGTTCCTGGTACTGGCTGGGCCGACGAGCAGCTCGACGGACATTTTCTCACGTCAGTTTTTCCAGCGGCTTCGACGGTTTTCGCTTGGCCTTATCGATAGGTAAGTCAAAACGCTATCGGATTCCAAAATCGACCAAGCAATTTGAAAAACGCCTGCAAAAAGAACAAGACCAAGAGAGGCTTCGCAGAGAAAAATTAGCAGCTGCGCCAACTGCGCCTAATAACTTAAGATTGCTCGTAAGCGACGATAAAAAAAGCGTCGCGTTGACTTGGGACTCCGTAAACAATGACCACCAGATAACTTACGACGTTTACAGAACTAACTTACCCAAATCCCGCTTCAAACGTATTGCACAGGATTTGAAGATCACTAATTTCATCGACTATGCGCCATCAAAAAATCACAATACCTATGCAGTCACTGCAAGCAATTTTGAGCGCAGCAGCTTTTTCAGCCAGACAAAATCCACACCTACTGAACCAGTTTGGGCTCCCGCGATTATAGAGACAGAAGCCGCCTTTGACGCCTCTAGTCTTATCAGCATGAAAGTGGGCGACACAGGAGATAATCTCGCCGGCATGTTTCTCGCTGAAAGAGGCTGGGTAACATTTGTGTTTAATGTTAGAGAGGAAAAGGAATTTAAATTGACAGCGAAAGTTAAGCAACTAAGAAAACAGCTAAAAGTACAAATAAAATTAAATGATCAGATTAATAGGATTTACCAAACAAAAATCAGCGACAAAGAAGGCCTCTCAAAATTTAGTGAACACACTCTGCTAGAAAAATTCACACTTAAACCCGGCATGCACCAAGTGAGGCTTGAACCACTTATTGGAGGGTGGATCTTGGACTGGATAGAAATTGCGGAGGCGAATTAGGGAAATCAAAGGGTCACCCAAAAAAAATGCCGCATTAAGCGGCATTTTTAAATCGAGTCTTATATAAATTACTCAACAATTTTAGCAACAACACCAGCACCAACTGTACGACCACCCTCTCGGATAGCAAAACGAAGACCTTCGTCCATCGCAATTGGGCAAATCAAAGTCACAACCATTTGAATGTTATCACCAGGCATTACCATTTCGACGCCTTCTGGAAGCTCACAAGCACCTGTTACGTCAGTAGTACGGAAGTAGAACTGAGGACGGTAGCCTTTGAAGAATGGCGTATGACGACCGCCTTCATCTTTCGACAATACGTAAACCTCAGCTTCGAACTTAGTGTGAGGATTGATAGAGCCAGGCTTAGCCAATACTTGGCCACGCTCAACCTCGTCACGCTTAGTACCGCGAAGAAGAACACCAACGTTCTCACCCGCACGACCTTCGTCAAGAAGCTTACGGAACATCTCAACACCGGTACAGGTAGTTTTGGTAGTGTCTTTGATACCAACGATTTCGATTTCTTCACCAACAGTAATGATACCGCGCTCAACACGACCAGTAACAACAGTACCACGACCTTGAATAGAGAAAACGTCTTCGATTGGCATAATGAAATCACCATCGATTGCACGCTCTGGCTCTGGGATATACTCATCAAGAGTCTCAACCAACTTCTTAACAGCAGAAGTGCCAAGCTCATTATCGTCTTTACCTTCAAGCGCCATTAACGCAGAACCGACAATAATTGGTGTATCGTCACCAGGGAATTCATAAGTGCTAAGCAAATCGCGAAGCTCCATTTCGACGAGCTCAAGCATCTCGTCGTATTCTTCCGAGCCAACACCGCCACAATCTTCCGCAAGCAAATCAGCTTTGTTTAAGAATACAACAATGTAAGGAACACCCACTTGGCGAGAAAGCAGAATGTGCTCACGAGTTTGTGGCATGGGGCCGTCAGTAGCGCCACAGACCAAGATAGCACCGTCCATTTGAGCGGCACCCGTAATCATGTTTTTAACGTAGTCAGCGTGTCCAGGGCAATCAACGTGAGCGTAGTGACGATCGGGTGAGTCGTACTCAACGTGAGAAGTTGCAATGGTAATACCGCGCGCTTTTTCTTCTGGAGCGTTGTCGATACCGTCGAATGCAACTGCGTCGCCACCCCAAACTTCTGAACATACGCGCGTTAATGCTGCAGTCAATGTTGTTTTACCATGGTCAACGTGACCGATGGTTCCAACGTTGACATGGGGTTTGGTACGTTCAAATTTTTCTTTTGCCACTTTGATGGTCCTCTTAAATAGCTAATTGTTTGTTCAAAAAAAACCGGTTTGTTCGTCTGCCCTGCAAACAACTGTATAAAGTAAAACGCCTATACAAGAAAAGCGCCTACATTAGTTACGCGCAATAATATCCTCAGCAATATTGCTCGGGGCCTCCGCGTATTTGCAGAACTCCATCGTATATGTCGCCCGGCCTTGGGTAGCGGAGCGTAAATCTGTTGCATATCCAAACATTTCAGCCAACGGTACTTCAGCGTTAACTACCTTACCCGAAACACTTTCATCCATACCCAAGATCAAGCCACGACGACGATTTAGGTCACCCACTACATCACCCATATTTTCTTCGGGTGTGACAACTTCAACTTTCATCACCGGCTCAAGCAACACTGCACCACCCTCCTGAGAGAGCTTCTTAGTCGCCATGGAACCCGCGATTTTAAAAGCCATTTCAGAAGAGTCAACATCATGAAACGAACCGTCGTATAAAGTCGCTTTCAACCCGAGCAGAGGGTAGCCACCAAGAACACCATTTTTCATCTGCTCTTCGATGCCTTTTGCGACCGCAGGAATATACTCCCTAGGCACTGCACCGCCGACGATTTCATTAACAAATTCAAGGCCTTCTGCACTTGCGTCGGCTGCTGGTTCGAACTTAACCCAAACATGACCATACTGCCCACGACCGCCCGATTGACGAACAAATTTACCTTCAATTTCGCAGGTGTTCCGAATCGCTTCACGGTAAGCCACCTGAGGCTTACCGATGTTCGCTTCGACCTTAAATTCGCGTCGCATCCGATCCACAATAATATCGAGATGCAATTCCCCCATGCCCGAAATAATAGTTTGGCCCGTTTCTTCATCTGTTTTTACACGAAATGACGGGTCTTCCTGAGCAAGCTTACCAAGCGCCACACCCATTTTTTCTTGGTCGGCTTTTGTCTTGGGCTCAACTGCAACAGAGATTACCGGTTCAGGAAAATCCATTTTTTCGAGCACAATAACGCTATCACTCGAACACAGCGTGTCGCCGGTCGTCACATCTTTTAAGCCAACAGCGGCAGCGATATCGCCAGCGAGTACTTCTTTTATTTCTTCGCGGTTGTTCGAATGCATTTGCACCATTCGCCCAACACGTTCTTTTTTATCTTTAACCGAGTTCAAGACTGCATCACCAGAACTTAATGCACCCGAATAAACCCGGAAAAAAGTCAATGTTCCAACAAAGGGGTCGGTCGCAATTTTAAACGCCAATGCTGCAAAGGGTGCATCATCATCGGCCTCCCGCGTGTCTTTGCTTTCACCATCCGCCAACACACCCTCAATGGCTTTTACCTGGTCAGGTGCGGGCAAATATTCAATCACAGCATCGAGAACAGCTTGCACACCCTTATTCTTAAATGCGGAACCACCTAATACAGGGACAATTTCGTTCGCTAAGGTACGCGCTCGAATGCCTAGCTTAATTTCTTCTTCGCTAAGCTCTCCCTCTTCTAAATATTTCTCCATTAACTCTTCATTCGCCTCAGCCGCCGCCTCTACGAGAACCTCGCGCAGCTGCGCACACTGCTCCGCCAAATCTTCCGGGACTTCACCGTATTCAAAGCTAGCCCCCATATCATCTTCGCTCCAGATGATAGACTTATTTTTTATTAGGTCGACAACGCCTTTAAAGTCATCCTCTGCACCAATCGTCATCTGTAGTGGAACTGGGTTAGCACCCAAACGCTCCTTAAGCTGATCGACCACACGCAAAAAATCAGCTCCAGCGCGGTCCATTTTATTAATGAACACCATACGCGGGACTTCATATTTGTTCGCCTGACGCCAAACCGTTTCAGTCTGCGGTTGCACACCAGAGGAGCCGCATAAAACGACAACAGCACCGTCAAGCACTCTCAAAGAACGCTCAACTTCAATAGTAAAGTCGACATGGCCTGGCGTATCAATAATATTGATACGGTGCTCGTCAAACTGCTGCCCCATCCCTTTCCAAAAGCAAGTCGTTGCAGCCGAAGTAATTGTTATGCCGCGCTCCTGCTCCTGCTCCATCCAATCCATAGTTGCAGCGCCGTCGTGCACTTCTCCTATTTTGTGGGAAATGCCGGTGTAAAATAAAATGCGCTCGGTGGTGGTTGTTTTCCCCGCATCAACATGCGCGCAAATACCAATATTACGATATCTAGCGATTGGAGTTTTACGCGCCACCAGCTATTCTCCAGTAAAAAAGTCGGTCTTTTAAATTCAAAAGGCAGCGAGAATAGCTGCCTAACATTACATTCTTACGAACACCAATTTTTGGAAAATAAAAATTAAAAGCGGAAGTGAGAAAAGGCTTTGTTCGCTTCGGCCATACGATGCACGTCTTCGCGCTTTTTGACGGCACCACCTTTATTTTGCGAGGCGTCGATCAGTTCGCCAGCCAAGCGATAAGGCATAGATTTTTCACTACGACCGCGCGAATACTCGACCAACCAACGCATCGCCAAAGCCGTTCGACGACTTGGGCGAACCTCTACCGGGACTTGGTACGTAGCACCGCCGACTCGGCGAGATTTAACTTCGACCAACGGCGCGATATTCTCAAGCGCTTGATCGAAGACTTCTAACGGATCTTTGTTAAGTTTTTCACTCACGACATCCAGGGCACCGTATACAATTTTTTCGGCGACTGACTTCTTACCACTGACCATCACGTGATTCATAAATTTAGCTAAAACTTGGCTTCCGTATTTAGGGTCGGGAAACACTTCGCGTTTAGCTACAACTCTTCTTCTAGGCATAACAATATCTCTTTATTCAGGTCTATCTGAAACAGCGCTTTTATTTTCTAAAAAAAATGCCTTTAAAAATAACTGCGGCTCAGCCTTACTTGTTTACTTAATTCGCGCTTCGCGAATATCCGATAAAACTTTCAACCTACTCAGATAAACTATTTGTGGTTTTACACCATTCACAGTGACTGTAGGTTTACGACGCTCGCTGAGTTTAAATCAGCAAACCATTACTTAGGGCGCTTAGTACCGTATTTCGAACGACCTTGTTTACGGTTGTTAACACCAGAGGTATCCAACGAACCGCGCACTGTGTGATAACGCACTCCCGGCAAATCTTTTACTCGTCCACCGCGAATCAAAACAACACTGTGCTCCTGCAAATTGTGACCTTCACCACCGATATATGAAGTCACTTCATAACCATTGGTTAAGCGCACACGACAAACTTTACGCAATGCAGAATTTGGTTTTTTCGGCGTAGTAGTGTAGACACGAGTACAAACACCACGACGCTGGGGGCATTCTTGCAATGCTGGGACGTCGCTCTTGTTGACTTTACGTTTTCTCGGCTTACGAACCAACTGGTTGATCGTTGCCATTAAGGATTACTCCAATTTTTAAATACTTAAGTTAGTCTTGATAGACACGTTTTTATTGCCCGCAAAAATCGGGTGGCGAATTCTAAATCTGCCACCCGATTACGTCAAGCAATAATAGCCCGTATCTCCCTCTTATGCTGTCATTTAGCTGTCGGCACTCGAGCGCAACGCCTCTGTAAGTGCGGCTTCGATCTCTTCCGCACTAGGACCATCTGCTGGAAGCACAACGTCTTCGCGCTTTTTCTTACGCTCGCTGTGATAAGCCAAACCTGTTCCGGCTGGGATCAAGCGTCCTACAACCACGTTTTCCTTCAAGCCTCGCAGGTTGTCCATTTTTCCGGTAACCGCGGCCTCAGTAAGAACCCTTGTTGTTTCCTGGAACGATGCTGCCGAAATAAATGATTCTGTAGCCAATGACGCTTTGGTGATACCTAAAAGCATGCGCGCGTAGCGTGCAGGCTGCTTGCCCTCCGAACGCATAGCCTCGTTGATTTCTTCAATACGGTTAAATTCAACTTGCTCGCCTTTAATAAGCTCAGAATCACCCATATCGGTAATTTCAACTTTGCGCAACATTTGGCGCACAATCACTTCAATGTGTTTATCGTTAATGCCAACACCTTGCAAACGATAAACTTCTTGAATCTCGTTGACGATATAATTAGCTAAAGCCTCAACACCTTTAAGCCGCAAAATATCGTGAGGGTTGCTCGGTCCGTCCGAAACCACCTCACCTTTCACAACTTTTTCGCCCTCGAATACCATTAGTTGACGATGTTTAGGAATTAGCACCTCGTAATGAGTCGAGCCATCTTCGAGTACCTGACCATCCTCAGGAGTAATAACCAAACGGCGCTTGCCTTTGGTTTCCTTACCGAACGAAACAGTACCTGAGATTTCGGCCAAAATTGAAGGCTCTTTAGGCTTACGCGCCTCAAACAAATCGGCAACGCGCGGAAGACCACCGGTGATATCCCGGTTTTTAGAGCCCTCTTGAGGAATTCTCGCAATAATATCGCCGATACCAATTTCATCGCCGTCAACCAAGCTAACAATGGCCTTGCCTGGCAACATGTAATGCGCGGGCTGGTTAGAGTTAGGCAACATCATTTCATTACCATCCGCATCGAGGATTGTTACAGCTGGTTTCAAGTCTTTACCACCTGCCGGACGTTCTGAGGAATCCATAATCTCGATTGATGACAAGCCGGTAAGCTCATCTGTTTGCCGACGAATTGAAATATTGTCTTCCATGCCGGAAAAGGCAATTTTACCGGGCACTTCTGCAACGATTGGATGCGTATGCGGATCCCATTTGGCGATAATCGAACCGCCGTCAACGCTTGCACCATCTTTGACTAGGATTTCAGCACCATAAGGTATCTTGTAACGCTCTCGCTCGCGACCAGATGAATCGGCGACCGCGATTTCACCAGAACGCGAAACCGCAACCAAGTTACCATCAGCACGCGTAACAACCTTCAAGTTATGCAAGCGCACAGTTCCCTCTTGCTTGGTTTGAACATTGTCCACTGCAGAGGCCCGGCTCGCCGCACCACCAATATGGAAAGTGCGCATCGTCAGCTGCGTACCCGGCTCACCAATAGACTGAGCGGCAATTACGCCAACTGACTCGCCGACGTTAACGAGATGACCGCGCGCCAAATCACGTCCATAACACTTGGAGCATAAGCCAAAGCGCGTTTCACAGGTCATGGCTGAACGAACCATCACTTCGTCGACACCCTGAGATTCAATTTTCTCGACCCAAAGTTCGTCGATCATCGTGCCGGCGGGCACAACAACTTCGTCGGAACTCGCGCTATACACATCTTGTGCGACGACGCGGCCCAATATGCGATCCCCGAGGGATTCAATGATGTCACCGCCCTCAATAACGGGTGTCATCTTCAGACCTTCGTCAGTACCACAATCGTGCTCAGTAATGACCACATCCTGCGCGACATCAACAAGGCGGCGCGTCAAGTAACCGGAGTTAGCTGTTTTCAGAGCGGTATCGGCCAAACCCTTACGAGCACCGTGAGTTGAAATAAAGTATTGCAGAACGTTCAAACCCTCACGGAAATTCGCGGTAATAGGCGTTTCGATAATGGAGCCATCGGGCCGGGCCATCAAACCCCGCATACCTGCGAGCTGACGAATCTGGGCGGGGGAGCCCCTTGCACCAGAATCTGCATACATATAAACGGAGTTAAACGAGTCTTGTTTTTCTTCATCACCCGCCTTGTTAACAACCGTCTCTTTGGAAATACCCTCCATCATAGACTTCGCAACCAAGTCATTTGCACGCGACCAGATATCGATAACTTTGTTGTATTTTTCGCCTTGAGTCACGAGACCAGAGGCATATTGAGTTTCGATTTCTTTTACTTCAACTTCGGCGCGATCGATGATCTGAGCTTTTTCACCTGGGATCTCAAAGTCATTAACGCCAATTGATGAACCAGACTTGGTGCTGAAGTCGTAACCCATGTACATGAGTTGGTCAGCAAAAATAACCGTGGCCTTCAAACCCACAACGCGATAACAGTAGTTAATTACCGCTGAAATCGCCTTTTTAACCATCGGCTTATCAATGTAGGAGTACGGAATACCCTTTGGCACAATATCCCAAAGCAACACACGCCCGACAGTAGTTTCCTTCAGAGAAGTTTTATCTTCGATAATTTCTTGTTTATCGTTAAATATAATCTCGTGGATACGGACTTTGATTTTGGCTTGCAGTCCCACTTGCTTGGCATAATAGGCGCGTGATACCTCTTTAGTATCGCTGAACACCATGCCTTCGCCTTTATCGTTGACACGCTCACGCGTCATCCAATAGAGGCCCAAAACGACGTCCTGCGATGGAACAATAATAGGCTCACCGTTGGCCGGCGATAATATATTGTTGGTCGACATCATCAACGCACGCGCTTCAAGTTGCGCTTCGATGGTGAGAGGTACGTGTACGGCCATTTGGTCGCCATCAAAGTCCGCATTGTATGCCGCACAAACAAGTGGGTGCAGCTGAATAGCCTTACCTTCAATAAGCACAGGCTCAAAGGCTTGAATACCCAAACGGTGGAGTGTCGGCGCGCGATTCAGCAACACTGGATGCTCGCGAATTACCTCATCAAGAATATCCCAAACGACTGCATCTTCGCGTTCAACCATTTTCTTGGCGGCTTTTATCGTCGTCGCCAAACCACGTAACTCTAATTTGCTAAAAATAAATGGCTTGAATAATTCCAAGGCCATTTTTTTAGGCAAACCGCACTGATGCAAGCGCAGCGCTGGGCCGGTCACAATGACTGAACGGCCTGAGTAATCCACGCGCTTACCGAGTAAGTTTTGACGGAAGCGACCCTGTTTACCTTTAATCATATCGGCAAGCGATTTTAATGGGCGCTTATTAGACCCGGTGATCGCACGTCCGCGACGGCCGTTATCCAGCAAGGCATCAACAGACTCCTGCAGCATGCGTTTTTCGTTGCGAACAATAATATCCGGCGCATTTAAATCGAGAAGTCGCTTCAAGCGGTTATTGCGGTTGATAACGCGACGGTATAGATCATTCAAATCGGAAGTCGCAAAACGACCGCCATCAAGCGGTACTAAGGGGCGCAAATCGGGTGGCAATACCGGAAGCGCTTCCAAAATCATCCAGCTCGGCTGGTTGCCTGAATTCACAAAGGCCTCGATTAGCTTCAAACGCTTAGAAAGTTTTTTCACCTTTGTTTCGGAAGAAGTCGTGGGAATCTCATCGCGTAAAGCCTGCCCTTCGGCTTCCATATCGATGTCTTCCATCAAACGCTTGATCGCCTCAGCGCCCATGGAGGCCTCAAACTCATCGCCAAACTCTTCCATGGCCTCAAAGTATTGCTCGTCGGTCAAAAGCTGGCCACGCTCAAGCGTGGTCATGCCGGGATCAACTACGACGTAGGACTCAAAGTACAATACGCGTTCGATGCTGCGTAAAGTCATATCAAGCAACAAACCAATCCGGCTCGGCAAAGATTTTAGAAACCAAATATGTGCAACTGGGCTCGCCAGCTCGATATGCCCCATGCGCTCGCGACGCACCTTTGCCAACGTCACTTCAACGCCGCATTTTTCGCAAATAATACCGCGATGCTTCATGCGCTTGTATTTACCACACAAGCATTCATAGTCTTTAACCGGGCCAAAGATTTTCGCGCAGAACAAACCATCGCGCTCGGGTTTGAAAGTACGGTAGTTGATGGTCTCAGGTTTTTTGACTTCACCAAATGACCAGGACCGAATCATTTCCGGCGATGACAGGCCGATGCGGATGCTGTCAAATTCGTCACTTTGCCCTTGGTTTTTGAGTAAGTTCAGTAGGTCTTTCAAGGCCTTTCCTCCAGTGTGTGCTTGGCACAGTGGGCGCTAAAAAGCTGCCCACCACGGATAATGTTTAACGTTACTTATGATTCGTGGTCTAGCTCGATATTAATACCGAGTGAACGTATTTCTTTGACCAATACGTTGAAGGACTCGGGCATACCCGGCTCCATGCGATGGTCACCGTCGACAATGTTTTTATACATCTTCGTTCGCCCACCAACGTCATCCGATTTAACTGTCAGCATCTCTTGCAAGGTATAAGCAGCACCATAAGCTTCTAGTGCCCAGACTTCCATCTCTCCGAAACGCTGACCACCGAACTGCGCTTTACCGCCCAACGGTTGCTGGGTGACAAGACTGTAAGAACCAGTGGAACGCGCATGCATCTTGTCATCAACCAAGTGGTTGAGCTTGAGCATGTACATGTAACCCACCGTGACCGGTCGCTGGAAGGCATCGCCGGTACGGCCGTCATATAGCGTCATTTGGCCAGAGTCTGGCATGTCTGCAAGACGCAACAGTTCTTTAATTTCCGTTTCTTGCGCTCCATCGAATACAGGCGTCGCCATCGGCACACCTTGACGCAAGTTTTCAGCGAGTTCTTTAACCTGTAAATCACTAAAACTATCGAGATCCACCTTATCGTGCGCGTTGCCGACTTGATTGTAGATTCTGTCGAGGAATTCGCGAACCTCCGCTACCTCACGCTTCTCTCTAACCATGCGATTAATTTTGTCACCAAGACCCTTCGCAGCCAGCCCGAGGTGCATTTCTAGAATCTGGCCAACATTCATTCGGGAAGGTACACCGAGCGGATTTAATACGATATCAACTGGAGTACCGCTCTCGTCATACGGCATATCTTCAACGGGTTTAATAACGGAGATAACCCCTTTATTCCCGTGGCGACCCGCCATTTTATCTCCCGGCTGGATACGGCGTTTGATCGCAAGGTAAACTTTGACAATTTTCAGAACGCCTGGTGCCAAGTCGTCACCACTCTCAAGCTTACCTTTCTTATCTTCGAAGCGATCATCCAACTCTTTACGACGTTCAGCTAACTGCTGCTCAGCGCGCTCGAGCTGGTCATTAAGTGCGTCGTCAGACATCCGAATTTTGAACCAATCTTTAAACGGAATTTCAGCCAAGATTTCTTCGGTCAAACTCGTGCCTTTAGTTATACCAGCGCCGCCAACAGCGCTTTGACCAACGAGTGCTTGCCGCAAGCGCTCAAAAGTCGCGCTCTCAACGATGCGGTACTCTTCGTTGAGATCACGGCGCACCTTATCGAGCTGCTCTTGCTCAATTTCGCGCGAACGCTGATCCTTTTCGAGGCCGTCGCGAGTAAATACCTGAACATCGATTACCGTACCCTTGGTACCTGTTGATACACGCAATGAAGTGTCTTTTACATCTGAGGCCTTCTCACCAAAAATTGCGCGTAGCAACTTCTCCTCTGGCGTTAATTGGGTTTCACCTTTAGGCGTAACTTTGCCAACGAGAATATCGCCGGGGCCAACTTCCGCCCCGATGTAAACAATGCCGGATTCGTCCAACTTAGATAAAGCACCTTCACCAACGTTGGGAATATCAGCAGTAATCTCCTCAGAACCAAGCTTAGTATCGCGCGCAATACAGGTTAATTCTTGAATATGAATAGTGGTAAAACGTCCATCGATAACTACGCGCTCGGACACTAAAATCGAGTCCTCGAAGTTAAAACCATTCCAAGGCATAAAAGCGATGCGAATGTTTTGACCCAGAGCTAATTCTCCAAGGTCAACCGACGGACCGTCTGCCAATATATCCCCGCGCGAAATATCATCCCCAACACGCACTATCGAACGCTGATTTATGCATGTATTTTGGTTCGAACGCGTGTACTTGGTGAGATTATATATGTCTACACCGGCCTCACCGGCTTCAACTTCATCATCATTTACACGAATCACAATTCGACCCGCATCAACGCGATCAACAGTCCCACCGCGATTGGCAACAACGCAAACACCGGAATCAGAAGCGACCATGCGCTCAATACCCGTCCCAACCAAGGGTTTGTCTGCACGCAAAGTAGGTACTGCCTGCCGCTGCATGTTTGAACCCATGAGTGCACGGTTAGCATCGTCATGCTCAAGGAACGGAATAAGTGAAGCTGCAACCGACACAACTTGCTGCGGGGAAACGTCCATATATTGGACATCTGCTTGAGGCATCAAAGTAAATTCGTTTTTGTGTCGCGAGGTCACTAACTCATCGACCAATTCACCTTTATCATTTACTGCCGCAGAAGCCTGTGCAATAACAAATTTACTTTCATTAATCGCGGATAGATATTCAATTTCATCCGTCACTTTTCCATTGACGACTTTGCGAACCGGGCTTTCCAAGAAACCGTAGTGGTTTGTCCGCGCAAAAGTCGCCAGTGAATTAATGAGGCCAATGTTCGGACCTTCCGGCGTTTCGATCGGGCAGACGCGACCGTAATGCGTGGGGTGCACATCGCGCACCTCAAAGCCCGCGCGCTCGCGTGTTAAGCCACCCGGCCCTAACGCTGAAACACGGCGTTTGTGTGTTACCTCAGAAAGCGGATTATTTTGGTCCATAAACTGAGACAACTGACTCGAACCGAAAAACTCTTTGATCGCAGCTGCAACGGGTTTAGCGTTCACCAAATCCTGAGGCATCAAGCCCTCGCTTTCCGCCATCGATAAACGCTCTTTAACAGCGCGTTCGACACGCACAAGACCGACGCGAAATTGGTTTTCAGCCATTTCACCAACCGAGCGCACACGGCGGTTCCCCAAGTGGTCAATATCGTCGACCACACCCTTGCCATTGCGAATAGCAATCAACGTTTTGACGACGTCAACGATGTCTTCTTTTGATAAGGTACCGTCACCAGTTTCCGAATCACGGCCTAAGCGACGATTAAACTTCATGCGCCCCACGGCCGATAAGTCATAGCGCTCTTGGCTAAAGAACAGATTTTGGAACAATGTCTCAGCAGACTCTTTGGTAGGCGGTTCACCCGGGCGCATCATGCGATAGATTTCAACTAAAGCTTCGAGCTGCGAGCGTGCCGGATCTATACGTAGCGTATCCGACATAAACGAACCACAATCGAGTTCGTTGGTATAAATTGTCTGTATATCGCGAACACCTTGCTTACTCAATTGATCAAGGTGCTCCTCAGTGAGCTCAGTATTGCATTCGAGGATAATCTCTCCCGAATCTGCGTCGACAACATCGCGAGCAGTCGAACGGCCAATTAAATACTCACGCGGTACAACTAATTGAGTAATGCCCGCTTTTTCCATATTACGGATGTGGCGTGGCGTAATTCGACGACCTTCCTCAACTAAAACATTGCCATCTTTATCTTTAATATCAAAAGTTGCAACGTCACCACGGAGCCGCTGAGGAACGAGCTCAAGCAAAACTGTGCCATCGGACTCAAGCTGGAAATTGTTGGTTTCAAAAAATAACGCCAACATTTCCTCCGCCGTGTAACCCAAAGCGCGCAACAAAATTGTTGCAGGTAACTTACGACGGCGATCAATCCTCACATAAACCAAATCTTTTGGGTCGAATTCAAAATCTAACCAAGATCCTCGGTAAGGAATAACACGTGCTGAATACAAGAACTTACCTGAGGAGTGAGTCTTACCTTTGTCGTGCTCGAAAAATACACCCGGCGAACGGTGAAGCTGAGATACGATTACGCGCTCGGTTCCGTTAATCACAAAGGTTCCGTTGTCAGTCATGAGCGGAATTTCACCCATGTAAACTTCCTGCTCTTTGATATCCTTGATCACTTTCGCCGTCGACTCTTTATCATAAATAATCAAACGAACACGCACGCGCAAAGGTGCTGCGAAAGTCGCGCCGCGCAATACGCATTCTTTAACATCAAATGTAGAGCGGCCTAGTGAGTAACTCACGTACTCCAAAGCGGCATTGCCAGAATAACTGACAATCGGGAAGACCGATTTAAATGCCGCATGCAAACCCACATCACCACGATCATCAATCGCGGTATCAGCTTGCGTAAATTTTCGGTAGGAATCTAACTGAATCGCTAAGAGGTAAGGAGCATCCATCACACTCGGCAAAGTGCCAAAATCCTTGCGTATGCGTTTTTTCTCAGTATATGAGTAAGCCATCAGTAATCCTCAGCTTGGTCAGGGGCAGTGTCTTGTACGACTATGAAGCGTTTTGGCCTCAATTGCGTCGCGCAACAATAGTGCGCAAAAAGTAAAATTTGATACTAATGTACATATAGGTTTAATTTTTAAACGCTAAACTCAACTGACTAAGTCGATGGCTGAGCCAATTCCGTTTAAAAATTAGACATTTCACAGTACCGAGTATCGCGGTACACAGCGTGAATTTTCAATTCGGGAAAGTTGTAAAACTCACTTTCCGCAAATGGAAAAAGGCCAGTAAGTTTTCACTCACTAGCCTTAGGCCAAACTCAAGGTTTGGCAGATTTCAAAAGCGAACTTATTTAAGCTCAACAGAAGCGCCAGCTTCCTCAAGTTGCTTCTTAATGTCTTCGGCTTCGTCTTTTGAAGCGCCCTCTTTGACTGCACTATTCGATCCTTCAACAAGCCCTTTCGCCTCTTTGAGGCCAAGACCTGTAATAGCACGCACAGCCTTAATAACGTTAACTTTCTTGTCGCCAACGGCAGTTAAGATAACGTCAAACTCAGTTTTCTCTTCTGCCGCAGGAGCATCACCGCCGCCAGCAGCTGGTCCTGCTGCAACAGCAACCGCCGCAGCGGCAGATACGCCAAACTTTTCTTCCATTGCAGAAACAAGCTCAACAACGTCCATTACAGACATTTCTGCAATTGCATCTAAAATTTCTTCTTTCGAAAGAGCCATTACTCTATCTCCTAAATTAATTAATCAGTTCAGTTAAGCTGCAAGCGCAGTGTTTACGCCGCATCTTGTTTTTGGTCGCGAACAGCCGCAACAACACGTGTAACCTTGCTGGGGACTTCGTTGAGTGTTTGCGTTAGTTTTGTTATTGGAGCGATCATTACGCTCATTAACGAAGCCAAGGCTTGATCGCGCGTTGGTAATTTCGCCAACACATCGATTTGACCGGCCTCCAATAACTGGCCACCTACAGCAAGCGCTTTTACCTCAAAGTTCTCCTCTTCTTTCGCAAAATCTTTAAAAATCCGCGCAGCTGCGCCAGGATCTTCCATTGAAAATGCAAAAATACTAGGGCCTTTTAAAGCGTCTTGCACACACTCGAACTCGGTACCATCTACTGCGCGTTTCGCCAAAGTGTTACGAACAACTTGCAAGCGCACGTTATTTTCACGTGCCTGCTTACGTAAGCTATCCATTTTTCCAGCTGTAACGCCGCGAGCATCAGCAATTACCAGTGACAACGCATTGACTGCAGTCTCGTTAACATCAGCCACAATGGCCTTTTTGTCTTCGAGTCTAATAGCCATAATATCTCCTGGTACTCCGGTCTCCCGGTTTTCCGGTTCTAGTTTTGATAACAACGAAAAACATAGGTAGAAGTTGTTATCTCATGTTGGTGATTGCCTTCAGCCTGAACTGAAAGAGGTCTCACCGTCTGCGTAGGATAGGCAACAAGCCCGTTTAAACCAGACTCAACCCAAACTCCGAATTGAATCTATAGCTCCTACGGTCTTTGACAGCCCAGTAAACTGAACCCCAAAGCCTGTTAATCGAGCAGGCATGACTAGCTTGCTCAACTAATTTTTTATTCGAATGATCAAGGATAAAGTAATATTCGGCGGACAAACTCTTTCACGAATATTTAACGTAGACCAATTCGACTAATTTTTCCTACTTTTTTTTGCCTCATCACTACAAGGCAAAACACAAAATTTAAGCAATGCGACAAAACAAAAGCCCGCGCTCAGTGAACGCGAAGCTTTTTGTTATTTAAATCAAAATTCAAGTGATGAAATATCGAGCGCTAGACCAGGCCCCATCGTAGTGCTTAATGATACTTTTTTGAAATACACACCTTTAGATGAAGCGGGCTTCGACTTTTTCAAGTCTGCCATCAACGCCTCTAGATTTTCTTTCAGGGCCTTAACTTCAAATGAGACTTTACCAATTGCGCCGTGAATTATACCGCCCTTGTCAGCGCGATAGCGCACCTGACCCGCTTTGGCATTTTTAACAGCGGTCGCAACATCAGGCGTCACTGTGCCGGTTTTTGGATTTGGCATCAAACCACGCGGACCTAATATTTGCCCCAATTGACCCACAACACGCATAGCCGCAGGATCCGCAACAACGACGTCAAAGTCCATCATGCCACCTTTCACTTCTTGCGCCAGCTCTTCCATACCGACAATATCAGCGCCAGCTTCTTTGGCAGCGTCAGCATTTGCGCCCTGAGTGAAAACAGCCACACGAACATTTTTACCCGTGCCGTGAGGCAAAGTCGTGGCACCACGCACTGCTTGGTCAGATTTGCGCGGATCAATGCCTAAATTAACGGCGGCATCAACCGTCTCCGGAAATTTGACCGTAGAAACAGCTTTCAAAAGTTCAACTGCCTCTTCTATTCCGTAGAGCTTAGTTGGATCAATTTTTTCATTGATGAGTTTTTTACGCTTACTGAGTTTCGCCATGTTAAATCTCCGTATCCAAGCCCATTGCACGCGCTGAACCCGCGATAGTTCTGACCGCCGCATCTAAGTCACCTGCTGTCAAATCAGGCTCTTTAGTTTTTGCAATATCTTCAAGCTGAGCGCGCGTGACCTTACCAACTTTTTCGGTATTGGGCCTGCCACTACCCTTCTTAATTTTTGCAGCCTTTTTCAACAGATATGAAGCAGGCGGAGTTTTCATTGTAAAGGTAAAACTACGATCACTATAAACCGCAATTTCAACCGGCACAGGCGCGCCGGGGTCCATCTTATCGGGCCCGGTTTGCGCATTAAACGCTTTACAAAACTCCATGATATTCACGCCGTGCTGACCCAGGGCTGGACCAACCGGAGGACTTGGGTTTGCTTGACCAGCTGCTACCTGCAGCTTGATATAAGCTTCTACTTTTTTTGCCATTTTTAGCTCCTGTTACTCTAATTATCCGCTCCGTGCTTGTTCAATAAACACAAGCTCAATATTGCGGACAAACTTAACACGGGTGTTAACGCCTCGAAGCAATCGCTAATTACTCGTCGCCGGCTTCCCATTTGCGATGACTTGCCTATTTAAACCAACTCAGCAAGCCTTAATCAGTACTAAGAATTATTTTTATTCAAGCTCAAACGCGCTAAGCTTTCTCTACTTGTCCAAAATCCAGCTCAACCGGCGTCGAACGGCCAAAAATTAATACCGCTACGCGCAGTTTACTCTTCTCGTAGTTAACTTCCTCAACCACGCCGTTAAAATCGTTAAACGGGCCATCGGTAACGCGAACCATTTCACCTGGTTCAAATAGCGTTTTCGGTTTAGGCTTCTCTGCCGAGTCGTCAACACGCTGCAAAATAGCCTGCGCCTCTTTCTCGGTTATCGGAGCAGGTTTGTCAGCCTTTCCACCAATAAAGCCCATAACGCGAGGCGTTTCTTTTACCAAGTGCCACGCATCATCATTTAGCTCCATTTGCACCAGAACATAGCCTGGAAAGAACTTACGCTCAGACTTACGCTTCTGGCCACCGCGCATTTCCACGACTTCTTCAGTCGGCACCAATATTTCGCCAAAGTACTCCTGCATATTATGCAGCTCGACTCTTTCTTTAAGCGCTGTAGCCACTTTTTTTTCATACCCGGAATAGGCATGTACCACATACCATCTTTTAGACATGCAGAGAACTACCCTATGATTTGAGACGCTAGTGCTTGAAACAGCATATCCAGCAACCATAAAAAGATGCCGGTAATTATGATCACAACGATGACGACCATGGTTGTACGATTGGTCTCATCCCGAGTAGGCCAAACGACTTTGCGCAATTCGATCTGGGCTTCTTTAAGCAACTTCCAAAATCGACCACCTTTTTCAGTTTGCAGCGCAACAAACGCGGCGATTGCCCCTACTGCAACCCAGATTAAGACACGATAAATTAAATCGATCTGTTCCTGGTACTCCATATTGCCATAGGTCGCACCCCCAATAAGCGCAACTACAACTAGCCACTTGAGCCAGTCGATGCTTGAGCTTTCCCCAGATGCCTCTTGTTTCGTATTCATACCAAATCGTTTTCCAAAAATACACAAAAACCTCTCTATCCCACCAACATGGGGAGAGGTAGTCAATTCATGTAGCTTTGACGCCGCCAAACAAGCGTTGCTACATATTCCACCGCCACAATTCTGCAGTGATGTGTGTCGTGGCAGGCCAGGAGGGACTCGAACCCCCAACACCCGGTTTTGGAGACCGGTGCTCTACCAATTGAACTACTGGCCTAATAAAACCTACAATATAAAGCCCTAACCGCAACCGCTGCGGTTATGTCGATCGGCCTAATTTTAGCACTCATCTCCTATTTTTCCTTCAAGGCCCACATCCGATACAAAACTCGAATAAGTGGAGCTCATAACCGGAATTGAACCGGTGACCTCTTCCTTACCAAGGAAGTGCTCTACCGACTGAGCTATATGAGCCTGTGCGATAAAACTTGTATGTTGTTTCCTTTTTGAAACTTTCAAGCCAAAACCAAGCTTCAAAACATTTAGACCAAAAACATCTAGGGCACCCAAACAGCGATGATCTCAAAAGAACCCTAGCTCTCCTAAAATACAAAACCAAATGGAGCGGGCAGCGGGAATCGAACCCGCACCATCAGCTTGGAAGGCTGAGGTTCTACCACTAAACTATGCCCGCAAAACTAGGCCCGCAGTTTTTCTTTGCGACCCTCTCATTTTATGCTCTATGTATACGCCTATTGAGGCAGTTCTGCGCAATTGGTGCAGGGGGGTGGATTCGAACCACCGAAGCTTTCGCGTCAGATTTACAGTCTGATCCCTTTGGCCACTCGGGAACCCCTGCATACAACCGTATCGTCGAAGCGCACTGAACGCTTCATTCGCTTTAACGGCTAGTTACACACTTTCTGTAGCTAAACAATTTAACAACAAGAGAAATTTATAAAGGAGTAATACCTTGCTAGAAATGGAGCTGGCGAGAGGAGTCGAACCCCCGACCGGCTGATTACAAGTCAGCTGCTCTACCAACTGAGCTACGCCAGCGTTTCTCTTAGTTAACACATCTAGAAAGTAACTAGCCTCTAGATAGATAGTTTCCAGTCAAGGTTAGAGCCATGCCTATCGTGGAGGCGGGATTCTAGTGAATGTTTAACTCAGAAGCAACATCTAGGCGGCAAAAATTCTCTTTTATTTTCAATTCTGATTGCTCGCTTGGATAGTCTTGCTGAACGGTGAGAAGTTTCTGATATGCATCGGAACTGCGGTACGATAGCCAGTACTCGCGGCGTGTTTTTTCTATTAATTTCACCTTTGGGTCGACCCCGAGGAATCGCAGCTGCTCAACTCGCTCGTTAGCGTACTGCTCATTGCTATAGATCCCGAGCGAAATACCGTTAGTCAGGCTGCCTTTCAAAACAACGTAACTGTCAATGCCTTGCAGCTGTAGCTGCTGCAAACGGTCCAGCGCATCTTTGCGAGTTAACAAAGGTTCCAGGTAGATCTGCAGTGCTGTGCCGTCATCCACCTTCTCGACATAGACTGACGACTCGAACCCAACCAGCGCATCAATCTGCCGCTGCTCCAATTCTGCTACTTTGCGATTGCCATAAGGGCCGAGCATTAAGCACTCACGAAGATTTGGTAGCACATTGACTGGATTTGAAGCGATCGCGAGATCTGCCATAGCCTCATTCGCAACTGTCTCCTCCTCGCTCGCCAAATCACCGGCAATTTTTACTTCAGTCTGCGAATACGGTTTTGCTAACTCGGGCTCTGAGTAGCCTTTAGGGCTGTGAAATTCCATCGATGAGGCGGAGGAAGTAAAGTTTGAATTTTTGCTAGAGGGCGCAAGTTCGCTGAGCAATTTTAACTTGATGTCAGCAACGCTCTCAGGCATGCCGAAGCGCTGAAACTTCGCACCTGGATTTTCAGACGTGGACGCCCAAAAATGCCATGCTGCAACACAACAATTAATGCATATTAAAGAAGCTACTATCCAGCGCAAATTGGATACTCTTAAATGTAAAGTGCGATTTAAAAAACCCTAGCGAGACCTAAGGTAAAGGCACGGCGATCGCTAGCCCTTCAAACACGAGATTACAATAAACTTCTATTTTCAACTCTTGCCGATCAAACAACTGGCGGCTTAAAAATCCTGCATCACCACCAGAAGCAAATATCGACACAGGAGGGCTAAATTCCGCTAAAGCGACTGCTTCATATATGAAGGACTTCAACATTAAAGATAGCCCATTTCGAACACACGTAACAGTGCTTTTCCCCGGCGCGATATCACCGTCACAATTTAAAGTGTCAACTTTTACAGCGTGGGTAGTATACCCCAAAACCTGCTGCATACTGCGTATACCCGGTAAAATATAACCACCAAGATGACTGCCTTTATCGTCCACTAAATCCAGCGTAAGTGCACTCCCCAATGAAACAACCGCGCAAGATTTTCGACAAACGGTATAAGCGGCTAGCATGGACAACCAACGATCAACACCCAATTGGGTCGGGTCGTCATAAGCAGGCTCAATAACAAACCCTTTTGTTTTTACTTCAGCAAATTTTGCTCGCACATTAAACTGACTAAAACATGCCTGGCAAAACAATTGATCGAACTGTCCACCACGAACTGATGCGACGCGGATATAACAAATATTTTTAAAGCTTTGATAAATATTTTTAAGTTCGTATTTTAATTCGTCGTTTGAATTGAAATTAAATGCGCCAGAATCGAGCACATCAACACCCTGCTCCCGCACCACTCTCCATTTGATGCGCGTATTACCCGCATCAAAATCTAAAATCACGAAATACTCCGGAGACTCATTTCTCCCCCAGAAAAAATACGTTTCTCACCGCCGACATCTAAAACCAAAGAACCCTGTGAGTCAACGCTGCAAAACGTGCCAAAAATTTCCTTTTCTCCAAGCGATAATTTCACCGCTTCATTAACAAACGCAGCCCTAGCTAACCAACTATCTTTATAATGCTCAAAACCTTGTGAAGTATATTTTTCAAACAAATCTATTAAGCGGTTAATCAACTCAATAACAAGCAGGTTACGGCTGACTTGAATTCCCATGGAAGATAAATCACAAACAGGTTGATCAATATTTTTGATTTGCGCACTTGGCATGGCGTAATTTAATCCAATTCCGACGACCACGAAACAATCTCCGCTGAAATCGCCACTAAGCTCGATTAAAACACCGCCTAACTTTTTATTCTTATACAACAAGTCGTTAGGCCACTTTAAATGTATTTTTTTTGACCACTGCTGCTCAACTAAATCTGCAATCAGAACACCCACAGCCAAACTCAAACCTGAGAGCGCTGAAAGCCCTTGCTCAAATCGCCACGCACACGATAAATAAATATTTCGTGCAAAAGGGCTGAACCATTTCTTACCGCGCCGCCCGCGACCAGCCGATTGCGACTCCGCCACACAAACGGCCGCTTTTGCACGTGGATTCTTCAAGGCCCACTCGGTTAAATGAGAGTTTGTGGAACCTACTTGCGCAAAACAATCAAATCGCGAGATAACTGCATCAACACCCTCTGCCAAACCCGCCCGAATTCGACTACTGTCTAGTAGTTCAAGTGGTTCGGGCAAACGATAACCCTTTCCACGAACAGAGTTAATCTCAACACCAAAGTTTTGTAACTGCTGAATATGTTTCCAAACTGCCGCACGCGTAAGCCCTAATCGTTCCCCGAGCACCTGCCCGGAATAAAAACCGCCATCAGCGAGGATTTGTAAAATTTGATAACCAACGGGGCTCATGATTTTGATACCCGGTACTCACGCTCGTAACGCTGACCCAATTGGGTCAATATCTCGTAACCAATTGTGCCAGCGTTTTTTGCAAGCGAGTCGACACACTGGTGCTCGCCAATCAACTCTATAAAGTTAACCTGCTCTTGCTGCTGCGCCACAGCTGACAAGTCAAACGCTACCGCATCCATTGAAACGCGACCAATTAACGGAACCGGCTTGGCATTGAAAAAACCCTGCGTTTGATTCGACAATACACGCGCAATACCATCCGCATAGCCGCCACCGGCAATCGCAACGGGCATATCTTTTGGTGCTTGATAACAGTGCCCATAGCCAATGCACTCGCCTTTTTTTAATTGACGAACCTGCAACACTTTAAGATTTAGACTAACTACAGCTGACATTGGATTAGTAGACTCAGGCGTTGGATTTACCCCGTATAGCGCAGCACCTGGACGCACCAGATCGTAGTGCCAATTTTGACCCAAAAAGATTCCCGACGAATTTGCAAGGCTAAAAGATAGTTTGGAGTTAACCTTGAGAGCTAAGGCCTTTACTTGCTCAAATTGCGAAAGCTGTTCAGCGTTAAGCGGATTTTGCCTTTCTTCGGCACACGCCAGATGACTCAAAATCAGTACCGTTGAATTTTGCATAAACTGGGTTGCAATCGCCGCAAACTGCATGAACTCATCAAGCTCGACACCAAATCGATTCATACCCGTGTTAACTTTAATTGCAGCGGGAACAAATTTTTCAGCCTGTTCGATCCATTTCATCCATTGCTCAATTAACGCCATTGAAAACAAAACAGGACGCAACTGATACGCATAAAACTCTGACTCGTTGCCCAACTCAAAACCATGCAACACATAAATTATCGCATCGCGCGAAATTAATTTTCGCAGTTCAATACCTTCAGTTAAGCTAGATACAAAAAACGTCTTGCAGCCCGCAGCTGCCAAAGCCGGCGCCACATGCGCAACGCCCAAACCATAGGCATTGGCCTTTACCACTGCACCGCATTGCGTTGCACTCGGTAATTTTTCCGAGAGCCGCCGCCAATTACCCTGAATGGCGGCAAGATCAATAATCAATTTACCCGGGGCTGATAGCAAAGCAAAACCTCAATAGTAATTTATAGGGAGAATATCTTACTGATGGAACGCTCGCCACTCGTTTACCAAGCCCTTGAGTGTCCAAAGCATTAGCTTCCGGCTGAGAACCGAATTCGATCTCGTCTAAAATATCAGCAAACAGTTGGTAAGCAAGTGCTGACAAGGTTTATAGGATTTGTCTGAGAGATTACAAGCCCAATCTAGCTTTTAGAGCCTCAAAACGAGGTAAACCTACCAACGAAGCGAACTTCGGGTCGGCATTTATCCACAGTAATACACTACGATTTTCCTGCTCTGTTTTCTCTAAGTACTCGATTGCTTGCCCAGCATTTCCCGCTGCTGCGTGATAGCGAGCAAAGGAATACGGCGGAGTGTGCTGCCCTACATCTTTTTCTTCTTTTTTACTAATGACTAACCATTCGTTTAGGCCTTTCAGCCCTTTTTCGTGAAAAATAGTTTCCACTTGTTTAATTTGCTCGTCGCTGTAACCCACGCGCTTAAACGATGCCAAATACAGCTCAAAAGCTTTTTCTTCATTACCCATATTTTCATACAGCTTTATCGCCGAGCGATGATAATCAAGCGAGTCGGGCATAACCGAATAGAGCTTATTCAACTCTGCCAACGCTTCTTCATAACGCCCAGACATTTGAAATATCCAAATCATTGAAGCTGAGGAATAGTGCGACGCCAATATCGTAGCGGCAACCTTATTGTGATGAACCGCGCGATCAAAATTACGCAAGGCCAACATTAGCTGAGCATACTGCGCGTGCGCCGCACCGTCACTCGGGTTGAGAGTAATGGTTTTATTTAAATATTCCACCGCTTTGCGCGGCTGTATATTGATATAGCTATAATATTGCCAGGCCTCTGTTAATGCGCGTAAGTTGCTTGGGTCTATATTTAGCGCGGCATCCACACTCTGTTGAATCTCAGGCACGAACGCTTTTTTTTCTATTGGACCAGAGTAGAAATATAAGAATTTATTGCTTGTAGCAACCAGTGCATAAGCTTCCGCAGAATCGGGAAATAAATCGACAAGCGCCCGCGCTAATTGCTTAGCCTCCTGAATAGTTGCGTGTGAGCGTTTATCATCTTCTAATAAAAAACGCGCCTTCTGATAAAAGGAATGTTGTAGCACAGCATCAATTGAAGCTGCCGACATCGCGTTATTATTTTCACTCTTATCATTATTAATGTTTTGACTTTTTTCCATCCAAAAGAAAATGGCAAAAAATACGACTAGTGAAACTGCGGCTGTAAAAAACACCATTAAAAAACGCTTTTGCGATTTTTTCCGTTGCGTAAGCTCGCTGGGACTTTTTTGCTTATTCTCACCGGCGGCAGTCCGCCTGCCGGCTTCATTTTGGTCAGCATAAGCTTCTTCAAGGGGTATAACGGGAACCAACAAGCGATAACCAAAACCTGAAATCGTCTCGATATATTGCGGTGTATTGGCATTGCAACCTAACAACTTGCGCAATTGGCTAATGGCAACCGAGAGGGTGTCATTGGAAGCGTATTTCCCAGCCCATACTTGTGTCAAAAGCACATCTTTAGTAACTGGTTTTCCCGGATGCCGGGCCAAAAGCATCAACAGCTTCAGCAAACGACGCTCTACTTTTTTACACTCGTTGTCTCGCGATACTTCAGCACGAACTGAATCGACTTCCCATTCACCTATTTTCACCCGCACTGTGTCGTGGCGAACAAGTGTTTGCTCTTCCGATTTGGCCGAGTCGTTAACTCCAATCAATAACTCATCTGTGCTGCTCATAACACAAAATCACCCCCCAAAAAGTGAGCACAGATTCTAAACCAGCTAAAGATTCAGCTTAAACCGATGAGTTCGATACCTATGGCTTTTGTCACCAAATACAACAAATTTGGCTTCTTACGCAACCTAAAAATCAGTCGCAAAGAAATTTAGTTATACAAAAGGTTTTCTTTAGCCAAACTTCAGGACCTCCAATTTGGGATTAAGTAAAGTCGACCCGGGCCTGAAAACCGCGAATAGCGGCCCAACTCACAGCAATAAAACATAGCGATATTGGTGTTACGAGACTTTTCGACGATGAACAGATACTTAAAAATGACGTTGTTTTTGCCCGCTTTGGTTCTTTGCAATTGCGGCGATAGCTCAACGCTACCGCAATCAGTGGGTAGCCAAAGAGAAAACGAGAATTCCTCGAGCAATAACAATCCAACCGGCAATAAAAATCCAACTGGTAATAACAATCAAGCGGGTAACGGTAGCCAAAATTCGAATCAGCCCGGGCAGATAGATACTGTCTTCGATTACAGGGAGATTACCGGGGAAGAGATCGAAAGCGTAGAACTCACTTGGGAAAATCGCGACTTATCACCGAAAGACGTCGCAGTTGTGCGCAGTGAACAACACAACGAGATGCAAGTCGATATCGTCAGGCATCGAGTCAGTAATCGCACCCATTATGGCGCCATCCTCACACCACTTGACGAAAGCTCTTCTCCGCGCCCAATTGTTATTGTGGCGAGCGGGCTCAACCAAGCGCTTAAACGCAAGTCGGTTGAGCACTTTGCCGAACAGTATGGCAACACATCACCGTTCGCCGACTTTATTAAAATCATTCCGCTATTTCGCGGACAAATATTCGATTTTTCTTCTGGAGTCTATCCAGCAGACGGAGATTTTTGCGACGCCTACGCAGGTGCGGCTGATGATGCTATCGCTTTTCTAAACGTCGCAGAAACCTTACTTCCGAGCCAAGCACGCTTTGACAAGGTGCTTGTCAATGGGGGTAGTCGGGGGGGAAATACGGGGCTGTTGTTGGCAATGCGGGACGAAAGAATCAATACCGTTATTGCCGCAGCAGCACCCGTAGACTTTTATCGCAACGATATACGCTTACTTTACGGTAGCCAATATGATTGCCAATTCCTCGCGGGCAGAACTGAAGATGCAAGTCGCCGGCGAATGCTGACTAGCTCACCCCTATTTTTTCAACCAAATGCCCTGCTACAAAACGTTTTTTTATTTCACGGCGAACGCGACTGGATTGTACCGGTGCGCAACGCCAACGAGATGTACCAACATTTAATGAGCTTTAGCGTCGATGTGAGCTTGACCCTTTACGCCGGCCACGACCACGGCAGCTTTTACTCGCTGAGTGAACATCAACAAAACCTCTCGAGGGCAATAAGGCAATTTAAAAACAATCTCGAAATGTAGCGACTTTCGCCAGTTCTGTATTTTTCGTCAATTTAGCAACTTTCGGTAACGAAACAGCTTTCGTCAACGTTGTGCCTTAACCGAGGTTGTTACGGAGAGGTATTGTCAGGGCGGGCATTTTAACAACTGTACTTTAACCCGTGGTAACTCAGAAAATCCAAATTTGGGGGGATAATATGAGAAGATTAAACCAATTATTTTTATTCGCGTGCACTGCAATTGCAATCCAACAAGCAAACGCCGACGAGGTTGTCGCAAGTGGCATGTACTCAAGTGCATCTCACTGCGAATGGACAACCGAATTCGAAAGCAGCATTTACCTGGTTAGGAACCTTGATTGCGACTCGGTAAGCGCAGCGACCGCGATTCGCTATAGGACCGCAACGATACCTACACCACTGTTTGGCTGCGCCATGAGCGCGAACCACCCGAGCTTTTATGTCAATCCCACTTCGCAAGCGCCAAGCCCGAGCTCAAGCTGCCATTTCACCGTTTACGAGACAGATTAGAGCTAAGCTCAAATAAGGATCTAATAGTCAAGTAAACAACAGCCTGACAAATCTGCGATATACTTTTCATCATTCTGGATCACGGCAATGCAATGCTTGTGGTAACGTGATCTAAAATTGAAATAATATTCAGAAGCGTCAAGGCTGTTCATGTTTAAAGCGACTTTGCTCCTATCATTAATATTCGTTTGCATCCCATTTGCAATCGCACAAACACCCAAAAACATCCTTCTAATCGCGGTCGACGATTTAAATGACTACACGGGGCTGTTCGGCGGGCACCCGCAAGCGCACACACCCAATATCGACGCACTCGCAGCTAAGGGGACACGCTTTCAAAAAGCTTACTCTGCCTCCCCAGTTTGCAACTCTTCCCGCGCGGCGCTGCTGACCGGGCGACGCCCACATGAAACGGGCATTACACATAACAGCGCAGGTAACTTTCGTAAATCGAAGCTTAATTGGGTAACAAAGCTGGAAACTATGCCACAGTATTTTACTGCAAGGGGATACAAGACCGCTTCCGTAGGAAAGATATTTCATAAACCCGAGGACAGTATTAACGAATTTCTGATTACCGGAGGCAGAAAAGGCGGGCAAAGCGTTGGCAAAGTGAGAAAAGTTAGCGGGACCAAACTTATTTGGAGCGAAGGTGACGAAAAATTGGAATCGACTAGAGAATGGAAAAACGCTGATTACGGCGTTAACTTCTTGCAGCAAAAACACGAGCAACCCTTTTTTCTTGCCGTGGGTTTCTTCCGCCCCCACCTGCCCTGGCATGCACCAAAACAGTTTTTCGACCTTTTACCGGATATTGAAAAAATCACGCTACCCGCTTATCTCGAAAACGATCTCGACGATACAGCTAGCAAAAATTCAAATGGAGCGTTAAAAAATGTGCTTAAACAAGGAGGCAA
The DNA here is from genome assembly GCA_028281865.1 of Marinagarivorans sp. Lineage (GTDB taxonomy): Bacteria > Pseudomonadota > Gammaproteobacteria > Pseudomonadales > Cellvibrionaceae > JANQJB01. The sequence continues at coordinate 11,705 of JANQJB010000005.1, read as the reverse complement.
AAAACTCTGGCAAGAAACTGTGCGAGCATATCTTGCCAATGTCGCTTTCACCGACGCTGCAATTGGTCATTTATTATCATCGCTTGAGGCAAGCCCCTACGCCCAAAATACAATCGTTGTTTTCTTTGGTGACCACGGCTGGCACTTAGGTGAAAAAGACCACTACCAAAAAAGCACTAATTGGGAACGCGCATCGAAAACGACATTTGTTATTTATGACCCTATCGATGGCAAAAGTAGCAACATTGATCACGCTGTTTCGCTGCAAGATATTTGGCCGACACTTGTGTCGTTAACGAGCACGCAACCACCAAACTATCCCATTCGTGGACGCAACCTTGCACCACTGATTAAAAACCCCAGTACAAATTGGAACGGTACGGCGATGGTGACATTTCGTGGTCATAACAGCATTTTTTCCGACCGTTACCACTATATTGACTTAAAAGGCGGAGAGCTTTACGACCTTAAACTCGACCCTCACGAATGGAAAAATCGTATTGATGATCCAGCCTATGCCAAAGTCAAAGCAGAAATGAAAGCTGGACTTGAGGCGGTACTAAGACATGACGAAATCCCATTCAAAGCACCGCTTCCAGGGCCGGGAAAGTTTTTAACCAAGGTTAAATAACTTAGCTGTACCCACCATAAACTTATTAACCTGATAAATATTTGAGTAGCAAACATTGAAGTCATATTGAAATGACCTCAATAAATCAGGCGCATTAGTGAAATAGCAAGTTCACTCACTGATATTCAAATATAATCGAATAATGTAAACGCAGTCTCCATCAAATTATCTCTAATAATAAAATTCGCCAAACTCGTTCCAGAATTCACAAGGAGGAACTAAGTTTTTGCATCTCCTTGGCCAGAGCAGAATTATCGTAATTAGAGCCAACAGAATAAGCTGCGATTTTGCTCAAATGTGCAAATGGCAGGCCGGTTTCTTCGTGCCATTCGTTAAACGCTTGCTGTACAAGCGCGAGATCTTTTTTTGATGTTGGATTGCCTTTGATATCGTAGCCCGCATCGATAATCGCAGCGCTAACATGAGATGTAATGATGAAACAATCCTTGCCGACATAACGCATAAACCATTGCGCAGTTTGACCACCTAAACGTGAGCCGTATTTTTTTAAGTGTGCCATCAAGCCGACTTGATCTGTCTCCGGCCATTCGGCAATAAATTTCCCAAAGCTGCCATGCTCCCTTGCAGTGTCCGCTACAAATTGAACGTTGTGTGCCGTGGCCATAATTTTTTGGCCATTGCGCACTACTCGAGTGCTCAAAAATTCGTATCGAGAGTGAGTAAACGTTCGTATAACCACACGATACCTGTATGCATTTTTCCGCAAAGCTTATGGTTGAAATTTTTAACTTTGGTACGTCTCTCTTAAATTGGGCTTGGTCCAGCGGCGTTTCTCCGCAGCTTTATCCAAAGGTGTTTGGGCAATCGCATTAGTGTAATTACTCATGGTTTTGATGGCGATACCCAATATCACCTCCATAGCATTGCGCTCGCTGTAGCCTGCTTCAAGCAGAGCATCTAAATCGGAAGGTGCAATCTGCCCTCGCGTTCGCACCATTGCTTGGGTAAAACGGCGTAAGACTTCGTGCTTGGTGTCGCTGAGCGGCGCACCCTCACGCAATGCCTCGACATCAGAAGTTTCCATTCCCGCTTTTTCCGCAAGCAAAGTGTGCCAAGGCACGCAGTACTCGCAGTTATTTTCAAAATTCACCGTCTGATAAACAATCTGCTGCTCGATAGGTGATAAATCAGTTTCGCCAAATGCCGCCCAGCTTGAAACATAGCTTTGTAACAGCGCAGGTGCACCTGCCATTACGGCTTCTAGATTTGGAATCATGCCAAAATCATTCAGCGTTGCTTCCAAAAACGGCTTTGCGTTATCGGGCGCTGAATTGGTAGTATAGATTGGAAATGGTTTTGGGTTTGTTTGCATCAGTAACTACTCCGAACGCTCGTTCAGTAAAAAAAGGACATTAGTTAGTTTCGATTTTTTCACAAGAGCTTTTCACTTTTTCAAGTTTCATAAATTGGTCTTTTTACTTTCTATCAAGCCGAACAGATGTTCCTTCGTATTATTAAGACCCCCTTCGACAATGCTCTCAAGAACAGATTCTGTGAGGCCCCTTCTCCGTTAGCAAATACATGTTCCTTCCCGTTGTGCAGGGGGACGGAGACAAAGCTACAACCCTAGCCTCACTTTTATTACGCAATTATATACTTTTATTTCGCGCCTATCTGTATTGCTTTATGACTCATACGGTCGCTTACACCTTATGTGATTCGGCAAACGGCTCATTGGAAAAGAAAAAAGCCCAGCACCTAAGAAGAAGCAGGGCCTAGCGATATTAAGGGCTTTGACCGCTTGACAGGTCAGGGATGACAGGGTCGGTATAATTAAAAAGAGAGAGGATGACATCAACAGTATTTTTGGGGGTTGCAACAACCTCTCTAAAAGACACTCCGTGGAGAATGTACAATAAAATCCTTTTTTGAAACCTCCTTCATAAACTCACTGAATTACAAATTGTATTTAAGACGCACACCTGCCTGCCTTGGCGTATTCATAAACCTTAAATTACTTCCCGGGCTAATAATCGCTTTTTGGGAAAAAATCTCGTCCGTAACATTATTTACATAGGCTTCAACACGTATCCCCGTGCTCGCATGAGAATAACCTGTAGTGAAATTGACGACCAAGGATGCGGGAACCTCGTCGCTGAAAGCATCTCCATTTTTTCCTGGGCTTGTGAGATTACCGTCTACGCAACCACCTCCGTCACCTAGGTCGTTATTCGGAGTGTCTTCCAATGGCACTGGGTTACCTAAACAGTCAAAGCCCTGACTATTAAATTCATTTAAGAAAAATTTTGATTTATAGCTCGCACTTAAAGTCGCGTCCAAGCTTCCACCGTGTACCTCAAAGTCCGCTCTTAAGTAAGCATTTAAATTAACGTCTGACATCCCCGGTAAAGTGTTGCCACCAATATCAACATCGGGGTTGCGGCCAAAGCCCTGGCGCGAGTCGGAGACAAGCCCCTCCTTAAATTCACCTGAAATGAATAGCGTGTTAGCGCCTACGGTCCAATTGTCACCGATAAGACCAACAATTTCTGTCTCCAATCCATAAATTTCGGCCTCGCTTGCATTGGTGCGCGCCGCCGATTGCGGAGGATCACTAAGAACATTAGTCACCGGGTCACGCTTACCTTCACCGATGGAAACAAGTTGGGTAATCACATAATCATCATATTGATAGAAAAACGCCGATGCGTTTACTCGCCAATTCTCGAAGGTATTTTTACTTCCCAATTCAAAGGAAGTCAGAAATTCTGGCTCAAATGTTGTTGCGAGTAAGTTTCCGTCTGCATCGCGAAAAGTATCGTTAAAACCACCTGACTTGTGACCGGTTGAGAGCGTTGCGTACAGTAAATTATTTTCTGAGGCAGCATACTCCAGCGCTAAGCGATAATCGACATAACTATCGTCGTATTTACCTGATTGGTCTTGAATACTCATACCCTGACTTGCCAGCTGAGAAGGAGTACCGTTGAGATTGCACTCGCCAACAGTGCCGCCCAATAGGCCAAAACAATTATCTAGCCAATCATCAACAGTGTCACGCAAACCCCAATTTGTAGTTCCATCGTCAAGAAATAATAAACCCGCGAGCGCGCGGCCCTGATCAGGTGTGAGTTGGTTAATATTGGAAAAATCATAATCTGGCCACAAACCTGTACGTTCCAATTCTGCTGCCAAACTATTTAGTTGTGCGGGATCACCGCTTGTAGCCGCATCCAACATTGCTCGATAACTCTCGACATCGAAATTTCGACCAAAAGGATCGTATACATAACCTTCTGTTGCGACACGAGCAAATTGAGTAATCGAAAAACCTTGACCGAGCGCTAAGGCTCTAAATGCATAATTTCCACCTAAGCCAACGCGAGATTTTTCGTCTTCCGTTGCCCTTACACCAAAACGAAAAGTTAACTTATCGGAGAAATTATACGCTCCGTCAAAATATACGGCAGTCGAGTTTTGCTCTACGTCAGGAATCGAAAACTCTGTCCCGGAGTAACAGCAAAAAGAATTATCCGAGGTTGAGAAAAAACCTTGTTGCATATCTTCTTGATAGAAAAATCCTCCCACCGCCCATTCAAATGCTTGCGAACCGATTGAAGCCAAACGTAATTCATGGACATGGCTTTCTGACTTGGTTAACCAGAAGTTTTGCGCGTAATTATCAAAGCCACCGTCATTGCGAATGCTCTCCACACGCCCTGGAAAATTAACGCCGTCGTTAGTCGCATTCTCCTGATAAAAATCGATTTCGCGGTAACTTGCCAAGTATTCTAATTCTGCAAAATCTCCTAACTCCCATTTAATTTCTGACGTAAGACCCTGGTGTGTAGAATCCAACCTTCCCTGCCAACCACGCCAAATTCCCTCTTGTGGTTCCGATAAATCATCAACGTCATAGGCGGGGCGAGTTGTATCACCATTTAGCGCGGTCGCATAATTCAGTCCCGGATAGCCCGTTCCACCCTCGCTCACATAATCTAGCGATAAAAACCAACTCATAAAGTCGTTGGGCACCCAATCGATTGAAAATCGCCCAGCAAATTCGTCTACCGCACCGGCCGGCTTTAATTCGGGGCGTACATTAGCATTTTTATAAAAAGAATCACTTTGGCGTGTAAACGTTGCCGCGCGAAACGCAAGTGTGTCGCTCGCAGGCATATTGACATAACCTTCAAAGTTATCGAGATTATTACTACCGCGCTCGATCTTAAATCCAGTGCCCCATTCGTCGTGCCTTGGTCTTTTGGTTACAATATTAACTGAACCGCCTAACGCATTACGCCCACGGTTTACCCCTTGAGGTCCCTTATTCACTTCCACTCGCTCAATATCGTAAAACATTGCGCCCAGACCTCTAGCACGTGGCAAATAGACGCCGTTGAGTAAATTCGTGACCGATGCATCAATCACTTCTGTATTGTCAGGTGAACCAACACCACGTATGCGAATATTAACATTACCTTCCTGGTTGCTTATTAACGCTCCAGGAATAATAAATTGTAGATTCTGAAATTCTGAGCCCACACCCAAACTGTCGAGTTCGTCCGCCGTCATTGCTTGAGCAGTACCGGCATAATCCTGCAATGTCGTCTCACGCCGGTCTACCGTTACGATGACTTCTTCTACTATAACCGCTTGTCGTCGTTCTATTTGTTTTTCTTGTGCTTCGAGTGTTTGAGCCGATAAACAGGTCGGCGTCATCGCTAATAGTACAGATGCAGATAAGTATCGTTTTTTAAATTTCATTTTTCCCCCAAAATAATTAAATTTTTGGGTAGACTACGTTTAATATTTCCATCAGCAAGCTAGCAGGGATAAAAACCCGGAACCTAGGTTTAAAACCCCGAATTTAAGACAGGAGGCAATAAAGATTTTTTTGTGCTGAGTTGCAAAAAATAGAATGTGCCAATTATAGATTTGGCAAAAAAAACTTTACTCTGGAAATAAAAATTATTTCAAAGTATCAATATAGGAAGCGCGGAAGCAGTGGTAAATTCGAATATATGCGACCACGAGATAAAGAGTGAATTTACTAATTGTTACACTAGTCTTAAATTACCTCACAACACACCTATTGCTTTCAATAGCATATTTTTATACTTGAGGCTTGCACGAATCCTATCGCCATTTTTTAATAGTAGTTCTATTTTTTCGTCGTCGAGCGATTTTAATTCAACGATCTGGGATATTCGTACAATCGCAGATCGATGTACACGAATAAACTTCTTATTACAGAGCTTCTTTTCCATATAATTCATCGTTGCTCGATGAAGATGCCTACCATCTTTGTGACACACTTCAACATAATTCCCGCTGGCTAAAATTATATCAATATCATCATAATTAATAATTCGAAGCGAACCAACAGAATGCACAAAGAGCCTATCAGATGCAGTGTCTGTCATTTCTATAACACCAAAACCACTAGTGCTATCAGCAAGTGCTTGGTTATCACGCATCATTATCACCTTTATTTAGTCTGCAGGCTTTTTTTCGCCTTTTTATCTGCGTTGCAACTTGGGTTATTCGGCTGCGCTAACAGCACGCATCTATTAATCTGGTAATGAAATAGAATGCCCTAATCTATTTCATTGACACCCATGACGGCCTGGCGTAATTGTGTGAAATTATTCGCACATCAAAAAGATAGCATCGGCTGAGTGCCGAGTTAATAACGGCTTAAGACTATAGACGCATCAAAGCCCTGAATCCTCCCCCCCTTCTCTTAAATTTTTTTTCTGGTATCTTAAGGGCAAAAACAGCAATCGACATTGGTAGTGTTTGTTATGCAGAACTCGTTTTTTTATGCAGAAATCACCTGTGGCTAGGGCTTCGATGGAGGTTTCTAAACTTAACATCGTTAGCCTCTACGAACGTTTTCGAACGGAGCTTATAAGTTATGTTACAGGGCAATTTCGCTGTAACCGGACTGACGCCGAAGATATTGTTCAGTCATGTTTTGAACGTTTATCCCACGCAAACAGCGGTATCCATGATAATTCAGTCAGCCAGAAAGCCTATCTCTATCGTGCTGTTCACCATCTCGCCATCGACCGATATCGCAAAGAAACTAGCTTCGCTAACGCGCTTGAAAACTATTCCAACTTTCAGCAACTTAAAGAATCGATTTCGCCCGAAACAGACATCGATGGAAAAAAGAGATTGCAAGTTATCGAATCAACGATGAAATCCATGCCTGACAAAAGACGAGAAATATTGATCATGAACCGCTTTGACAATATTGGTATCGCAGAAATCGCTCGTCGACTGTCGCTTTCGGAAAGTGCTACAAGAAAACACCTTTTTAAGGCAATACGGGATTGTCAACGCGCGCTTGAGGTAGAAGCCGAATGAATGAAATTACTGAAGAATCTGTCGACGATGCAGCGCTAGATTGGTTTTTGCAAATGCAAGAACCCGAAATCGGTGGCGAAAAAAGAGAAAATTTTGAATATTGGCTATCACAATCTAAGCAACATCAAGAAGCCTATCAAAAGCTTCAAGACTTGAGTTTTGATTTCGATTTACTCAGCATTAGCACACAAGGACAGGCACTAAGACATGCCAGCCATCCCCACAAAAGGCGAGGATGGCTATTTTCTATAGCCGCAGCTTCAGTTTTACTCGCAATATGTTCATTCTTATTTGTTAATCAGTATCCCGACATTACACAACTTTCAACCCGAAAAGGAGAGATACTTGACCATACGCTTAGCGATGGGAGTATTCTATCAATAACGCCGCGCTCACAACTCAACATCCAATTTAGCAACAACCAACGTTTGGTCGAACTTAAGCAGGGACACGTTTTTTTTAATGTTAAGCAAAATTACGAACAACCTTTCGTCGTAAAATCTGATACCTTTGATGTGCAAGTTACAGGCACAATCTTTAGCGTTAAAAAATTTAATGACAATTGGATAGTCAATGTTGCAGAGGGTGCTGTCGATATAATCAAAAAAGACTCGGTGGACCAGAACAATAAGCAACTATCGCTGACCGCCGGGCAGGAAATTAAACTAAATAGCTCATCTCCGTTAGGCGAACCGATTCTCACCTCAATCAATGAATATGAGAATTGGAAGAAGGGCATATTGATATATAACAACATGCCTTTTGCAGAAATTATCGAAGATTTAAAACGTTACCATCACAAAAATATTGCTGTGGCGCATCGGGATATTGGGGAAACGCGCCTTAGCTTGACCGTCAACATTCTTGCAATGGAACAATTGCCGGAGCTCATCGCCGATATACTACCGGTGACCGTTCTGCGCGACCAATACAACAATATCGTGTTCACACGAAAGAGTCACTCACAATGAATATTTTTTACAAGCTCATTTATTGTCAACATCGTTACCCGGAATTGGCGATTCGCTAGGTTAGTCTTGTGAGCCGCCTGACCCGCGGAAAATTTCGCTCACTTTTCTATGCTACATGCATCGTAGCCGCATGCAATGGCACAGCGTATTCAAAGAACAACAACCCGGCGAACCGGTCTCACCATGCGACTCCAAAACTCGCTCAAAATCATAATAATTCCGCGCAATATGTATTTCATATTCCTACACAAAATACGGCATCAGCCTTGGCTTTATTGTCAAAGCAAGCCAATATCAATATCGCCAGTATAGGTATCGATGATATCTCGAATGCAAAATCCAGCTCTGTCAGGGGCTTGATGACTCTCGCAGAAGCACTTTCGAAACTACTAGCTAATACTGAGTTCGATTATAAAATCACTCGTTCAGGAATAATTATCTCCAGAAAAAATAAAAAAACGATACCCAGCTCGCCCCCAATTCAGAACCCATTTTCAGACTCGCAAATATCTGCACCAGCACCAATAGAACATGTGCTGATTGTCGGCAGTTTCTTAGGGCAACAATCGGAAAACGAGGCGCAAGACAGTAAATACATCAATAATTTTTCCCTGAGCATGCAAGGCGGAGACGGCCTAACCAACTTGGAAAATGCCATATCGGGCGTATCAGTCGGTGTACGTGATGGCACAACACGTCTTTTTTTACGCGGTTCCGGAACTGAAGATGTCACAGAGTTAGGTGATCCCAGTGTAACGCTGCACTTGGACGGCCTTTTTATTTCGAGCAATTTTGGCTTAGCCAATACTTGGTACGACATTGACCAAGTTGAAGTTAATTATGGACCACGCGTTCGGTTTGGTGGCAAGACCGGGATTGGAGGCAGCGTTAATTTGCGTTATCACAGACCCGATATTCAAAAACGCTTTGTTAATGTTGGAATCGAAACTGGATCCTACGCCCTAAATAAAATCGATTTAATACTAAACGCACCTGTGACAGATACACTAGGGCTCCGAGTTTCCGCACAAAGTTATGAGCAAGACTCCTTTTACACAAATATCTCACCTCTAAAAGAAATAGATCACCCAGGAAGGCGCGATGATATAAGCGTGCGCACCCAATTATTGTGGCAGCCGAATCATGACTGGGAGACAAGATTATTGGTGGAAACGCAATCACAAGGTGGAAGTGGCTCGACGGGAATCGATTTGCGTTACTACCTTCAGTCATTCAATATTGATGATGTTCTCGACAGGCGCTCATTTAATTCCAATAAAGACAATGAAAATAGCAATGCCAATATTAAAGGTGAAAACAGTTTTGTTCCGACGCTTGAGCAATTAAAAAATCACGATGTGCGACGTATCTATTTTGCCGGAGGAGACTCTGAGGAAGACACCCGACATAACATTTCTCGCATTGATGTCCGTTACGACGGCTTTGAAAATTCAAATCTTACCCTCCAGCTCGCTTATCGCGAACTCAATTCAATTAGCAACATTTTTGTTAATCGAGGTATCGAATACCCTGCAATCGATTATTGGCCTGAACGCATCGGCATACAACAGTATAAACGCTTTAACGACGCGAGCTTTGCTGGCACACTTGGTGAAAATATTGAATTTCACGAGCGAGACCTGTCCACGGTATATACCGATGACGAGGTCAAACTTGCGGAGCTTCACTGGAAGACCTACTGGGGAAAAAACGAATTAAAAATCGGAGCACTTATTCATGATGAAGATGTTCATTGGTTCAAAGGTTACGCCGACGACTACGGCATTAACTACATTGGAACGCAATACAATACGTTACTTAAAAATCGATTTTATTCACTTTTTACTGAAGTACGTTACAGCTTAGACGACCATCATTTTTTCGGCGCTGGACTTCGCTACAGCTACAATACAAAGAAGCGAAAAGGCATCGCCATTATCACCGACGGAAATTTTTATCGACTTCGACAAGCGACACAGGGATTCGAGTGGAATATTCAAGGTCGTACTATTTTTAACCCTCACGATTTCCATGATCCAAATGAACTCGACTCCTTTGGACAAACAGTGGTAAACAATAGTTTACTCGATAAACATAGCGAACCAACACCTCGCGAACGATGGGAGGCCTATGCCGATGGCATTCTCAGTTTTGGTGAAAATGACGAAATCGTTCAGCATGTGATAGACACTGATTATGCATTTGTAGACTTTTATGTCGCTAGCCAAAACGGGGCTATTTCCGAACACAAAAGCGATTGGCAGATAAGTTATTCCTATGAGCCCAACGCTAAACATCAAATTTTTGCGGCGATATCCCATGCGAATGCGAGCGGTGGTATCAACGACAATATTACCTCGAATTTTGCACCGCACTACAGCGGTGAGACAGTATCCAATATTGAATTTGGTTTTAGTCGCAGTTTTAGAAGGCTTCAATTAAACAACAATTTATTTTTATCCCGCATTAAAAATAAATTAATCCAGTTGGATATTCCCAGCTCAGTCGCCAGCGATTTTCTAAATCTAACCCCCCCTGAAGAAGATGAGTTGATTGGCGATTTCAGTACTGTCCCCGGTACACCAGACTTCCGACTCAATGTTCCCAAAGCGGAAACGAAAGGCGTGGATATATCATTAGATTTTCAAATTAGTGATCAAACCAAATTAAAAGCATCTGTATTATTTCTTGACGCGCGCTATAAACAGGGCGCAATTCCCGATTCCCGTTTAGGTGCGTTTTCTAGCTTTATTAATACTAACTTGCTACGTTTTAACTCGTCTAGCGCCACAACAATTTATGACGAGGTAAATCAATCTTCTGATGATAGGCCGTATAAATTTTCAAGCAGCGAACTACTGATATTAATACCAGATAATAGTCAAAAACTTCGCACAGATACCGATTGGAATGGTGACAACCAAGCTATGCAAGCGCTCGGAGCGAGTTGCAGTGAAACCTGCACGCCTTATTTTATTCAGGGGTCGAAAATTGAGTACCCTCTGCGCAATATCAAAAACAATTATATTCCACGCTCGCCTCGCTGGACATCCTCGCTGCGTTTTGAACAACAGTACAACATAGCAGGCCACAAATTTACCTGGCACCTTGTCGGTATTTACAAAGATAAATATTTTTTGAAACCGTTCAACGGAGATGGAGTTGAGCCAATGCCATTTTATTCATCAAATGGCGAAACTGAATTCGATATTGCGCCCAGCTTATACGACAGGGTTGATGCAATGTTTATGCTGCATGCAGGTTTTCGCATCGACCTAAGACTGCCTCGTCAAGTTTCGTTAGAGTTAAGCGCATATAATTTAACTGATCAACGCTACATGACCGACTTGTTTAACACTGCCTGGAATTACACTGCCTGGTATAACGAACCTCGCACTTGGAGAGCCTCGGTGAGGGTTGGTTTGTAATTAGGCTCGATTAAGGCTGGGCGCTCTGAAGCGCAGCTTCGCTTTTCGAGCGCGGCGAGCCACGGAGGGCTCGACAGGAGACAAAAAAGAAGAACATTGATGCGCCAGGACGGCAACCGACCCACTCACTTATTGGCTCGATCAAGTCTGGGCATTTGCGAGCGAAGCACCGCTTCGCAGCGCAAATGCGACAGGTCACGGAGACCTGGCCGGGGATAATTTAAAAGGAATTGTCTCGCCTGGATGGAGCCCATTATTGCCATGTGGCGATTCAGTAAAAACAATGGCATTACTGAAGGTTTTCATAACAAAATGGAGATGATGTCGAGACGGGCTTAT
>JANQJB010000152.1 GCA_028281865.1 Marinagarivorans sp. | reverse complement strand
TGCAGACGATGCTCGTCAAGGACGTCGGCGCCGCGCCCGGGTCCGTTTCGCAGCTCCGGGAGGCTGTCGCCCGGATCGTCCGGTTTGCGAAACAGCGCGTCGTTACCGTTAGACCCATGTTTTGGTTCCCACCCGAAAATATTGATGGCACGTACTACTACATATTAGTTTCATGGATATGCTGGGTGCCTAATTTAATTTGTGCGGAAATCTATATCCGATCGACAACATTTAAAGGTAAGTTAAAACCCCATATAAAATCACTTTTTTCTAGCAGCTTTTGGCTACACGATGAACAACCTTCCGACAATCACCCTCCGAATGCACCCAAGCATTAGGAAATTTTTCTCACCCCTAATTGTTTATTTTTTATTCAAGTATATTCGATAGCCAAGCATTAAGCGTGATAACAAAAGCAAAAAAATGCTAAAGGCATAATTCCATCTTATACTGAATTAAGCTCCAAAGGTTTGGGCTTAATTCGATACAGTACTTACTTTCCGGGACTCTATATGTCATCCACACAAGCAGGAATATCGTCAAAGACCTCTGGCAGCATTAAAATTGCGCCACCCCGCTGGTTCTACTACGTCATTTTTGTCATTTCGGGCTTTTCTGGATTAATTTATCAGTCAATTTGGTCGCACTATCTCAAACTGTTTTTAGGACACGCCGCGCTAGCACAGTCGCTGGTTCTTCTAATATTTATGGGTGGAATGGCCGTAGGCGCCTGGTGGGCGAGTAAACTTTCGAACCGCTTAAAATCACCGATTCTTGTCTACGCCATCGTCGAAGTTATTATCGGCATAGCAGCCCTGTTATTTCACAATATCTTTTCCAACGTTATCGATCTTTTCTACGGTTCGTTGCTTCCTGCTATCGGCATTCCAGCTGTTGGCATTACGCTCAAATGGTTTACAGCAGCAATTTTAATTACACCGCAGTCGATTTTACTGGGAATGACTTTTCCTTTAATGACAGCGGGAATTTTGCGCCGCTACCCTGATACTCCGGGAGCAAGCGTTGCTACGCTCTATTTCACTAACAGTATCGGAGCCGCAGTCGGCGTCCTTGCCAGTGGCTTTGTATTTATCAAGCTGTGGGGTTTGCCGGGATGTGTTATGACGGCTGGGCTACTCAATATCATACTTGCGATGTTTACCTGGATTTCCGTCCGCGCAGACCCATCGCCAGCCACTCAACCCTTAGCAAAAACCGACAATAATCAACATAAAGATGTCATTACTTTATTTTTAATCGTTGCCGCAATTACCGGAGCCGCGTCATTTATCTATGAAATAGCGTGGATTCGTATGCTCAGCATGGTACTCGGTTCCTCAACCCACTCTTTTGAATTAATGTTAAGTGCATTTATAACGGGATTGGCGTTAGGAGGTTTATGGATTCGAAAACGAATAGACCGTATCGATAATCCAGTTTATTTTCTTGCCAAAATGCAGTTAATAATGGGTGCGCTTGCTGTACTGACAATACCTGTTTATGGAAACAGCTTTGAGTGGATGAGTAGCTTGGTAAAGAGTTTAGTTCCCACCTCGGAAGATGGATATTTTTTCTTTACTCTCGCAAGCCACCTTATCGCACTTATTATTATGCTCCCTGCTACTTTTATTGCGGGAACGACGCTGCCACTATTAACACACATATTGCTGCAAAAAGGGGTGGGGGAAGCCAGTATCGGACGTGTTTATGCGTCAAATACCTTTGGCTCAATCCTCGGTATCTTATTTGCCGTTCACCTGGGAATGCCTTTGCTGGGGCTAAAAAACCTTATCATCTTTGGCGGTGCGCTCGATATCGCTTTAGGCATCTTAATAATAACGAAAGCGCTGGACATAAAACTTGAACTGAAACGTTTTTTGTTACCTGCGGGAACCATCGCCTGTTTCCTTTTTGTTCTAATTTTCAGTCCACTAGACAAATTAATGTTAGTTTCCGGTGTTTATCGTCATGGCAACCTATTACCTGAAGATATAGATCTTACTTATCACAAAGATGGGAAAACCGCTTCAATATCATTTTTTACTTCAAAAGGGGTGGGGACTATTACAACAAACGGAAAACCCGATGCGGGCATCAAGATGGATAAAAATGACAAGGAACGAATACTCGATGAGAGCACGATGATACTCGCAGGAGCCATCCCTTTAGCCTATAAAAAAGACGCAAAAAAGGCGTCAATCATAGGTTTAGGATCTGGACTGACAACTCATACGATTCTTGCCGATCCGGATTTAGAAGTAGTCGACACCGTAGAAATAGAATCCTCTGTTGTTGGAGGGTCGAAGCTCTTTGGTGAGCATGTTACTCGAGCCCACAACGACCCGCGAAGCAAAATTAGAATCGAAGACGCGAAAACGTTCTATTCGGTCAATAACAAAAAATACGATATTATCATTGCGGAGCCTAGCAACCCTTGGGTCAGCGGAGTAGCCAGTTTATTTTCAAGTGAGTTTTATAAAAACATACAAAACTATATCGAAGAAGACGGAATCTTTTTGCAGTGGATACAATTATATGAATTTAATGATGATTTATTATTATCGATCCTCAAAGCGTTAGATTCTAATTTTGAAGACTACCATATCTATTTCGCTAACAGCATCGATCTCTTGATAATCGCAAGCAAGCAGAAATTGCCGCAAGAGCCTGATTGGTCTCCAGTTTTCAATAATAAGACGTTATCTAAAGAGCTAAGCGTTATTAAGGTCCGAAACCGTGACGAGCTTATGTTAAGGCGCGTAGGCGAAAAACAAACGGCTAAAAACCTATTTAATCTGATTCCGGCCGTGATGAACTCAGACTATTTTCCTTACGTAGATTTAAACGCAGCTCAAGCTAGATTCCGTCATTCTCGTTCAGAGTTATTTTCGCACTGGGGACAGGGTCAACTTCCCGCCCTTGAAATATTAGCCGGCCATAAGATTAATTTTTCTAATTTAGAACATGACATCGGATATAAACGCTCATCAGCAGCAGTTGAGGCAAGGCAATATTTTCAATATTTAACGACGGATGATAACGAAATAATCAATAAAATTATTGAGTTTGGAGGTCCTGCGAACGAGCTTACAAACTTAAAATTAATTGCTGAAAAATGCAACTTTAAAGAATTCGAGCGTGTGTGGACTCACGCGTTGTTTGGTGTTGCATTGGTATCGCTTCACTACCTAAATGCGGAAGATGCGACCGAGCTTGTAGATTTTGTTTCTGGAAAGAATTGCGACAATAGCGACCTAACTAAACCCCAAAGAGATTTATCTAAAATGTTTCGCGCAATTGCAGCAAGAAACATCAGGCAAATGGCACCCTATGGCAAGGCTGTATTAGGACACGAAGATATACATCCGGAAATTAAAGCTCACGCTTCTTACACAGTATTACTCGGTTACATAGCTAACGCAAATTATAAAAAGGCACACGAGTTTTACGAGAACAACAATGAAAACTTCGACCCATCATTAAACCGCGCCCACTCACTAATCATGTCTGATCTTGTTTCTAACCCCACTGAATAGACGAACTTTCTATAAAGCCAGAGTTAGCTCTGGCTTTGGTAAGAACTTTATGTATCTTCGCCCTCTAAAAACCTATCAAACTTAGTATTCATCAAAACATAGAAATCTGTAAATTGTTGAGCATCCATGCTGTCGCGAAAAATTGGAAGTAAGCGGTGCTTTTTATTCTCATCGATATAGTAAATTAATATCAACCAAGTGCTCAAAAACAATTCCGGCCTGATTTTGATCAACGCCGGCGTATCTAAATTATTGTAATAAAGCGCAACACCTGAAAACGAAAATTCAACCTGTTTAATCTGTGCTATTGCACGATATTGCTTATACGAAAAGTAAGCACTAATAATTGCGAC
>JANQJB010000125.1 GCA_028281865.1 Marinagarivorans sp. | reverse complement strand
ACAAATGACAACGATATTTTTGCTGGAATGCGCTTGGCCTTAAATGATACGCAAGATACTAGCGTTCTCGCTGGAATTATTTACGACCACCATACCAATGCGCGCCTCTACAATGTTGAATTTGAGCGACGCTTGGGCGAACACTTTGTTATCGATGCGCGTTTGCGTGTATTTTCCGCTTCTGATAAAGACTCTGCTATTAGTGCATTTGCAAAGGACGATTATTTGGAAGTTTCAATCAAGCGGTACTTTTAGTCGCTCCCGCTTAACCGCTCCAAATATTCTGTTACCTTGGATATATTGCTGCGGCTCACCGGAATGTTTTCTCCATTGCTCATTGTCAGCAAGCCTTGACGCCCTTGTTTTTTGAAAGACCTAACGTGCGCACTGGCCACCCAATATGAACGGTGGCATTGAATGCCTTTTGTTTCCGCCAAGTCGTCAATCGCATCTTTCAAGTTGTAAAGAATTAAATCGCTACCGTAGTCAGTTACAACCTTTAAATAGTGCAGTTCTGCTTTTAAATAAATAAGCTCGCCTTGAACGGCTGAATTAGCATGCGAGAAAAACGCCGGCTCAGGCAAGCGCGATTTTTCTTGGGCTGGGTCAAGCGGCTTGTGATTTTTAGTATCGACTGACGCTAGTGAGGTGAGCTCCTTCTGAAATTTAAAGCCTAAAACCCATGGCGCGTTAATGGCCACCCAAGCGACGACAACCGGAAAGAGCACGTTCAAGCACTCTTCCAACAGCGCTGGCCACCAACTGGAAGATTCCAAAGTCTCATCCGATAAATACACATCGATAAATAGCGCAGCAGGTGCAAACAGCACCGCGCCACAAGCACCCGAGGCACACAACTTCAGCCAGGGATTTTGACGATCGAACCAGGCGATTTTATGCAAAGCAAGGTGAGACGCTACCAGTAAACCCATTGGCAGCAAGCTTTGTATTTGCCACTGCAAGTAGGCCAGCCAAACGGGCTTACCGGGTTCATCGGCAGAAATAGAGCCAAATAGCAGCCCCAACAAAATGCCAATTCCGGCGAAATACCGCAGAGGTGTAATGGACCCAAGATCAAACTGCTTATTCATATAGAGGTTTATTTTCCACCTACGCCGATTCGTTCAAATTCCTGCCCATTCGTGCATTTCCCTTCCAGCTCGTGCAATTCGCAAGTACATCCCACAGCTTAAGCGCGTACACGCCAGTGAACTTTTTACTCAACTGCTTGGAGATATTTATGTATTTACGCAAATTTTCGTTCGCTCTGATCTTGTCTTCGATGACCCTACCAACTTATGCCGAAGACGGCAGCTGGTTTGTCCGACCGTATGTGGGGCTGAGCCAAATGTCCAATCTTACCGCAACAAGCGAATCAGTAGGCAGCGCGGATGGATCAAGCGATATTCAACTCGACAACGGTTTTACCACAGGCTTCGGGGTCGGTTATCAATACAACGAAAATTGGGCAGCTGAATTGGCTTGGGAGTATCGTACAAACGATAGTGAAGTTACCTTACCTGACGGCAAAATATACACAGACGGCAATTATGCATCGAACATCTTTTTTATTAACGGGTTTTACTACTTCAAACCTTTTAGCGAAAGCATCAAACCTTATATTGGTGCAGGCCTGTCGTGGATACAGGAAGTCGATATAGACTTAGAGGAAGGTGGGACAGAGCTCTCCTACTCCGGTGACGGCGACCTCGGTTTTCAGCTTTTCGCTGGCATCGAATACGAGCTAAGCGATCGCTGGGCTTTGCAAACTGAACTACGTTACGGTTCGACAGGCGATTTTGACTTGCAGGGCGAGGAGAATACCACTGGAAAGATTAATGGATTGGATTATGAACCGTTTACGTTGCAAGTAGGGGCAAAATTTAACTTCTAATCTTATTTAGTATTTAAAAGCATAACGTTTAATTTGTTTTTTTAGCGGGGGTTTCACTCTTACCCCCGATTTCGTAAAATTATTCCAGCAAAGGCCACTCTGTTAATCCGTTATTCGTTGCACGAAAAAACTCAATAAGGTATCACGTAAATAAAAGGTCAGGAATTATCGCTATGAATAAGCCCCTATATCGACTTTTTATTCTCGCTTTTACATTTTTATTTTCCTTATTTGCGGAAGCTAGCGAGGATGCTAATACCCTTCTAGACACTCGCAGTGAACTACAGTCCTCTAACGTTCCTACCTATCAGTCTCAAAAGCGAATTGAAGCAGTTGTTAAAATACCAGGCCCTAAACAACTCAACTTAAGCAAAGAGGATAAATACGCCAAAAGCTTTCAAAGAGCGAAAATCAAGCTTTTAAGAAACCAACAGTTAAAAGACGCCAAAGAAAGCAACGAAGCTTGCCAAGACGCAAGGCATGAAGAAATGACACGCCCCCTCCCTATGAATAGCTCGGACGACTATTAGATCCACTGCTCAACGGTCATATCCCAGCTATGGCTGCGCCATACAAAAGCAGTTGCCGATAAAATTTTATCCACGAAGCGACTAGAATTAATACACGGGATTCAATACGCGGCAGTTTCCAAAGCTTAATTAGGCGTTTTTAGGATTCAAGTGTTATATCGACTCGTTAATTTTGTCAATCTTAGCTATAAGACTTATGATTAATTAACCTGGCTTGAGAATATGTCGTTAAATAAACTTCTAGCAATATTCTTGCTTGTAATTGGGGCTCTACCAATTGCATGTTTTGCAGAATTAGAGGTACACCCACACAATAACTCTCTCGCGCTAGGTTTACATAGCCAATATTTGATCGACCCCAATAATACCCTGAATATTGAAGAATTAATTTCTAACCCTACAAAGCTTACATGGCAACCATCTCAACAAGAAATTCTTAACTTCGGATTTACGCAAGACACCTACTGGTTTCAAACTGCATTCCAAAATGGAAGCACAGAAGCCTACGAACGCTTTTTACTAATCAGTTATTCGCTGTTAAATAACATCGAATTATATTTATACGAAAACAACTTGCTTATTACCAAGACAAAAATGGGTGACCACCTCCCGTTTCACAATCGACCGGTGAATCATCGCCAATTTATAGTGCCAGTCAAATTGAAGCCGAACCATCACTATAAAGTTTATTTGCGGGTAGAAACAGATTCGGCTATGCAAATTCCGCTTTATTTAATCTCAGAAAGAAGCTTATTCGAAAGTGATCAAGCTGCCATGATAAGCCAAGGACTTTATTTTGGTATTGCATTTGCGATGATCATTTTCAATCTCTTTCTCTATTATTCCATGCGCGACCCCAATTATCTGCTCTATGTACTAAGCGTTTTTTGCACAGCTTTAGTTCAAGCAACTTTGCGTGGTTATTCCTATCAATACCTGTGGCCAGACTCGCCCCTTTTTCAACATTATCATATGCCCGTTATTGTCAGCTTGGCAGGAGCGTTTGTTGCGCTTTTTTCTCTGTACTTTCTCGATTTAAAATCACACCATCGCTTGCTACATCGCCTGGTTCAATTGCAGGCATTTATACTGATTGCCAACGCTGCTCTCTCTCCTTTAATAGGTTACTCAATTTCTGCCAGAATAGGCGTTGGTGTCACAACTCTATTTGCGGTTACCGGGTTTATTGCAGGTATATTAATTTGGCGCAAAGGCTTTAAGCCAGCATCCTATTTTACGCTCGCCTATCTTGCACTTTTCATGGGCACGTTTCTTATTGCATTAAGTAAGTTCGGTTTAATCCCGCGAAATTTTATTACAGAAAACGCACAAGAATTTGGTTCAGCGCTCGAAATGTTATTACTTTCATTTGCGTTAGCCTATCGCATCACGCTACTTCGCCAAGAAAAGGAGCAAGCGCAGCTTGATGCGACACATCGCTTAGAACAAAAAGTTGAAGAGCGCACAGTGGAGTTACGCCAAACAATGGATCGGCTTGCGCAGGCCAATAGTCAGCTCGCACGCCAAAACCGTGAAGATGGGCTTACACGTACTTTGAACCGGCGCTATTTCGATGAGTCGGTTGAAAAAGAGTGGCAGTCCGCGCTGCGAGGTAAGACTTCACTTGCGCTGATTATGTGCGATGTCGACCACTTTAAAAGCCTCAACGACGAGCACGGCCACCTAGCAGGGGATGATTGCCTTAGGCTTATCGCAACATGTATAAAAAGTGCAGTCGAACGCAAGACCGACTCCGTATATCGCTACGGCGGAGAGGAGTTCGCGATCCTGCTGCCAAACGTCGACGAAGAAGGAGCAATGCATGTTGCCGAAAAAATTCGTATAACCATTGCAGAGCAAATATTTCATATTGAGGAAGCACGCATGCCATTAACCGTAAGTGCCGGCGTGGCAGTCGTAATTCCTAAACTTAGCGATTCTCACCTAGACCTTGTCGAATTTGCCGACAAAGCACTCTATCATGCTAAAACCGAGGGCCGTAATCGCGTTGAACTTTATAAAGCCCCTTTACTTTCTATCCACAAGCGCGACGATTAATCGTGTTTTTAGTGATTTCATAACAGGCTCTCAGCTCAGGATTTGTCTTATCATTGTTAACACGATAATAATGTAGATATCTACAAGACGGCTATAGAATAAAGTTGAAAAATGATTTTTTTTGAAGGCCATAAAAATTTTATGGCCATGATTTTTATATATTCTGTTTCGACATCGCTATGCGAGTCTAATGATATGAAAGGAAATTAGACTAATAAAAAGAGACATAAAACATTTGCGAATCTGTAAAAATCCGCCAAATTTAATTAATAAAACAGTATGAGCAAAACTTGTATGACTTGTTTGTGTAACTTGAAAATTATTGTAGCCTTATTCATGCTGCTGCATATATCTGCTTGCGACTATCATCTACGTTCAGAGCCTCCGTTACATCGCGCTGCTTACACCGGCGATATTCAAAAAATACAGGAGCTTATAAAGGCGGGGGAAAACATCGACGGATTAAATTCTGAGGGCGCAACAGCCTTGCATTGGGCCGCATTTAAAGGTCAATTACAAGCGGCTGAAATTTTGTTGCGCTATGGCGCTAATGTAAACGCAAAAACTAAAAAAGGTTCTACTCCTTTGAGATTAGCGACAACACACAAAAAAGAAGCATTGGTGCGCTTGCTCAAACGGCACGGCGGTGTCGCTGAATAAATATTAAAGTGGGGAATTTACCCCATTTTTTCTTACGTTTTCCTATAGAAAGTCGCAATAAAGGCCCAACACTTTTTTCTCAGCGAGAGGGTTAGTTTGATCTATACCACATTAATTGATTATTCAGTATGCGCTGCACCGCGTTGGCATATTTACCCACTTGATCCAGACACGAATGAAGAGTAAAAAGCATGGGTTAAAGACCGGAACTTCACGGTTCGGTAACCAATGAGTTATTTCTGCAATTGCAATCTAAAAGGCAATATTAATTTTTACTCAAGCAAAAGGGTTAAGAATTATGAAGACGCGTGATAATAAACCGGAAACTGGCTCCGACGCTGAAAACGCGGTTAATTTTATTGTCGACGAAACAGCGTTGTTATCTCGCCGATCTGCTTTAGCAAAATTGGGTATTATTACGAGTTCAGCGGCATTAAGTGCTTGTGTTGCTACCGATAGCGCTAATTCTCCAAACGGAAGCAGCAGTTCAAGTACATCTTCTAGTTCCAGTAGTTCTAGCTCAAGCAGCTCTAGCTCAAGCTCCAGTAGTTCAAGTTCTAGCTCCAGCTCTAGTAGTTCAAGCAGCTCAGGTGAGCCGGAAACACCCATTGAGGTCTGTCAGCTTACTCGGTCGACAACAGCAGGACCGTTTCCTCTGTCTATGATTTTGAGCAACAGCGCCTACGAACGCACCGACGTGACAGAAGGTTTGCCAGGCGTTCCGATGTCATTGAAATTTAAGCTAGTCGATAATGACGGCTCATGCGCATCGTTTCCCTATGCCTCCGTCTATATATGGCACGTGGATAAAGAAGGTATCTATTCCGGCTACAATAATGGCGGCACCGATGCGAGAGGCAAAACATTTTTTAGAGGTTTTGCCGCGGTGGACGAGCGGGGAGAAGTGACGTTTAATACAATATTTCCGGGAAAATACGGCAACCTGGCCACGCATATTCATTATCAGATTTTTCTCTACAACGATACCTCTGAAATGGCTCATTTAACGTCGCAATTTACGCTGCCTGCAAGTGAAGTACGCAAAGTGCAGGCGACAAACATGTACCCCGGTGCAAACGCGGGCAGCAATAATAGCCAGAGACAAATCACCGAGCTCAAAGGTAACGTCACAGACGGCTACGAAGCATTCCAATTAGTCAGTATGCGAGTGCCTTCTTAAGTTTTTTTGTGATTTTTTTATTTAATTTGCAATTGGGCAACGGAGCTATGCCCTGCTCTTCTAGAGTTTAAACAGGCGCATCCAGTCCATATCATTTAATTGCAGCCAAATATAATCATCCGTCCATAAATAAACTGTAGATTGCGTCTCCGGGTACACACGGCAGTAGCCAATTTTTCCGTCGAGATTTTTGCTTTTTATCCGATTAAACACTCAATTCTCAAGCGCAAAACGGTGCGCGTCATCAAAAAGAAACCTTTTATCAAGACCAGCTAAGGGTCAACACGAAGCAGCAAAAGTCTTGCTGCGATATGGCGCCAATATTAATGCGCGTGAAAAAAAGCTCAACTCCGCTAGCTTAGCCACAACCCACAATTGATCAAATTACTCAGACGTCACAGTGGTACAACTGGGAACTACGCACTAAGCTTGCGGTTCTAATGCTGTTAATTTTACAGTCGCCACATCCGCTATTTGAAATTGGAGTTACGCATGCGAGCGGTGTTAGATTTTTTGCCTTTTATTCGCGAAATTCGCATTACATTGTTTGGCTGGAGCTTGTTCCTTACAGCGAGCATATTTTACTGCTCCGCCTACCAAATCTTTATTGAACACGGCTCGATTAGCCCGTCGGGCTCAGTTCACTGGGCGCTGCGCGAATGGGGCCTTTGGATGGCACTAACGCCCTGTTTACTTGCTGCGTTGCGCAAGCTGAACGCCCGGCAAATCAACCTTTTATACAGCGCCTTCGCAGGGTTGGCCGCATTACTGATTGTGATCAGCTACCGCGTGGCGTGGTCGGCAAGCTATGAATCTCAAGGGCTCGTAGAAAGCATCGTTGCCCATCTTCCGGCGTATTTTAGCGCTCTATTGTTTATCTTGTTTGGCTGGTGGGTTTTCTTAAAGCCTAAAGCACAAAATCAAGCCGACCCAGAAGAGCTGGCTAACTCATTTAGCGATAAAATCTTGGTTTCCAATGGTAAGGACGAGAGCCTAATCGAGCTAAAAGATATCGATGCCGTTAGTGCCTCGGGTAATTATGTCGATATCTTCAGCGGTACTAAGCAGTACCTATTGCGATCAACTCTTAAGACTTTTGAACAGCAATTGCCTGAGGATCAATTTGTTCGCATTCACCGCTCCCATATTGTTGCCCTCAATCGTATTGAAAGGATTGTGACTAAGGAGTCGGGTGCCGGAGAAGTGGAGCTTCAAGGTGGTAGAATTTTGAGTTTAAGTAAACGTTACAGGCAGGCGCTAAAGAGCAAATATAAGCTAAATTCAGCTAGCGTCACGGTATATTAAAGCCATTCACTCGCCCCACTATTTGTCCATTCACCCCAAAATCCTTTGGTTTCAATAACTTATGGAGTTTACTGTCACCCATGTTAATCCTCAGGTGACATTATGGCAGCGCAACAATATACCAACACCGTTAGTCCCATCAGCTCAATCAGCCGCTATCTTCACTGGATAATCGCTTTTGCGATTATCGGTTTGCTCTCAACCGGCCTTTATATGAAACGCTTGGAGGTCTACGACCTTTATCCCATTCATAAATCCGTTGGTGTGATTATCGCCGCTTTTGTAATCACTCGGATCGTTTGGCGGATAAGAGAAGGCTGGCCGCATCCTGCCAGCAAGTACTCACATTTTGAGCATGTGATGGCTAAGATCACCCATTGGATCCTGATAATTGGCACCGCGCTAATGCCTACGAGTGGCATGATGCTCTCCGGAGCGAGTGGTCACGGCTTTGGAATTTTTTCTTTGACCATCGTAGCAAGTAATTATGGGCCCGATGGACAAGCCATTCCTTATAACGAATTCGTCACGAATGTTGGCTATGGCATCCATGAATATGCCGGTTATGCCATGATCGTTGCAGCGTTACTCCACATCATCGGAGCTTTGAAACATCATATTATTGATAAAGATAGAACTTTGCTTCGTATGCTAGGGCGATAAAATAGCAATGAGGACTATAAAATTTATTCGATTAATCGTAATTTCGTTCTCTTGCATGTTCATCATCTCCTGCAGTACGATGGCTAATAGAACATCACTCAAAGACATAAAAAAAATCTACAGATCAGACAAGGGCAAAGTAATTCAGGTAGAAGTTTTTTTACCTAACTCTTATAAAAAAAATAGTATCCAGCATTATCCCGTTGTATTTATTCTCGACGGTTACTGGCAAAAGCACTTTTTTGTTTCGCAATATGGTAATTTACGCTTTGATAATCATATTCCTGAAATGATTTTTGTTAGCCTAGAATATCCGCCTGAAATTGAATCACTTAAATCGCAACGCATGCAAGACTTAACGTCCGTTTACGATAAAGGATTCAAAGGCGGCGGTGATGCGGAGCAATTTTTACAATTATTGTCCGAAAAAGTTGTCCCGGACCTTAAGAGCAATTATCGTATTGACGAGAGCAAAACCGTCTTAACAGGTCACTCTCTTGCTGGTTTATTTACCCTCTACACGATGTACCAAAATACTGATTTATTTACGCATTATGCAGCTATTTCACCATCTGCGCTTTGGGCAGATCATTATTTATTACAATTCGACAAAGCTTTTTCCGAACAACGAAGCAAATTAAACGCTAACGTTTACATCACATACGGTACAGGCGAGTACAAACCTTATGTTGATGCGGTTACTGCGTATATTAAGCAACTTCATGCAAATAATTACCGAGGCTTAAAAATACAAACGGCAGAAGTTAAAGATTTACGCCATATCGGTATGTCATCTGAAGGGTTTTTACGAGGGTTGATGTGGGCTTTTTCGGATCGAATTCCACAGGAACCGAGTGAGTTTGAAAAGATAAATGAAAAAGCAAATTCGGCTAGGAATAAGATTAAATAAAGGGTTTAGACTTTGTTTTCGTTTTGCGATAATAAATCAACCTAAAATTTCTTCTTTCCATCGGCGAGACAGAATAGCTGTGTAATTCCAGTAGCTAAAAGTGAACGGGCTAAAGTTTAAACAGGCGCATCCAATCCATATCGCTTAACTGTAGCCAAATATAATCATCCGTCCATAAATAAACCGTAGATTGCGTCTCCGGGTACACGCGACAGTAGCCAATTTTTCCGTCGAGATTTTTGGTTTTTGTTTGGGAGCCATTTTTTAATTCCGGGTTTTCACTCTCTATCCGATTAAACGCTCGATTAGCGCGTGCTAAGCGGTGAGCATCATCAAAAAGAAAGGTTTCATCAAGACCGACTTGAGAACGAAATACCCCGGTGGATGAGTGACCGACACTCGGTACAATTTCAAAAAAGTGATTATGATTTTTGGAAAGTTCATTGATGTAAGCGTAGTAGTTCTCTGCTCTTGCCAGCCGATGATCGCCCTGGGCCAAAGCTGCACACGACACATCTAAGGTTGAGCTTACTTCTTTATCTCTTTCACCCGCAAGCACAACAATATCACGGCTTAACATTAACGCTTTTATTTGTTCTAAATTTTTAGTGGTATAGGCGAGAGCTTCGTCAGCATCTCGGAAGCTATATTTATATTTATCGAAGGTAGCGCAGCCTCCGGTACTTGCAGGCCTGTCCGGCGAGAGGTAGGCATATGAACTTGGATTAGCGGCAATAAAACGTATTTTTAACCCGCTATCTAGTTTGTCGATATCCGTTAACCCAGCGTAGCGCTGAACAAATTGTCCACCAGCCGAATGCCCAATTAACGTAAGGCTCTCTAAATTCGTATGACGCTCAACTATCTCTTGAACTAATTCATCAACAACCGTGAATGACGACAGGCGGTTTAAGTTGACGGCGCGAAAACCTTTTTTCCAGCCGGCACTGGTCCAATAAAGCTGATTGGCGCGCGGGTTATCGTCAACCGTTACAAAGCGAGGCGCTAAAACAAGGCTCTTGCTGGCATAGCCCGCGTCACTTGCAGGTTTATGCATACGATCAAAATAGTCATCGGCATTGCGATCGGTCCCGTGAACAACTATCACAGCGTGAGTAACGGAATTGGAGCCTTCATTAACGGCACGATTCGCGTGATACGTAAGAGTATTTCCGGGTGCAACTGCAAACCTATATTCTGCGGCATGCACCAAGCGCCCGATAAAAAGAACGATAAAAAACCAAAAAAAATGATGTCGTTTCATTTGATATCTTGTTGCAGTAAATTATTATTATCAGATAACATTATTTCTATTAGATATAAGACGGCGCTTCATGCAATCAATAGTGCTTTCTCTGACATTACTTTCTCTCACATATAGTCATTACCGTCCAGTTAACACTGCACACATTTAACAAAAGATGTTGATTCAGGATATCGTTGCCCGATTGGGAATTATTCGATGAGCTCATCCGTTGATCTTAGAAAAGGTGTATTTATTCTAATCTTTATTTTTTTGCGTTACCCTTAAGCGCAATATCTGTTATGAGTTCGTCGAAGCTCGCATTGAGTGTGCTGTCCTCACTCATCAACAATGTTATAGAACTTGCTATTTGTTTAAAACTCGGGTGATTCAAAATCTCATCGCCAAACTCCCAAACAAGTATTTCCCTAATTGTTGCTTCTTTAGCGTGAGCTACAAAATCATCTGAGGTTTTATCTAATGCCCTCACTCTGTCGATTAATTTAGCTCTTAATACTTCTGCGTCCTTGCGTTCGTTAACATCTTTAGTGGAAGCCGAATCGCTCCTGTCATTACGCTTTTGCGCATGAGTTGGTGACAGCGTCCTGAATATCGAGGAAATTCTAGATGTATCAATCTTTGACATAATCTAAATTAACAAAGTTAGTTCTTCTTAAGTTTGTTGTCTCTATAGGCGCCCAAAAATACTGCTCGATCGGCGTCTTCTTCGCTTATCTCAACAGGTGCTTTCTGTTTACCTGCAGGAAAGCTAGTGGCTAAAGATGGATCTCCGCTATCCGCCAAATTTGATTGCTGCATTTTTAAATGAGCAATTATCTGTTCAATAGAGCGATTTAATGCGGGGTTATCCGTTTCGAGCGCAAGCCCTTCATTTAACACCTGAATACCTGTTTCAAAGTCCTCGTCCATCAACAATAACATACCTTTTACGAATAAATTAAGATTAGGCATGTCTGTCTTATCTTGCAATTCCTCCCATGTAGATCTTGCTCTGTCATTCAAATCTACCTGTGTATACAGCATAGCAAGCTGAAACTGTGCGACTTGTTGGCTCGGATTTATTTCGAGACTTTTTTCTATATTTTCAATTGCTCTTTCGTATAAACCAAGTTCTGCATGCTCAGCACCGAGTAAATAAAGTGCTAAGGCGTTACTAGGCTCTCGGTCTAGCACCTCATGCAGATAATTCAACGCGGCATGATGATCACCTTGCTTAGTTGCATCTATTGCAAGTGCTAAGTACTCCTGTGCATCTAATAACATTTTTTCCTCACTTGTATAAATTAATGCTTGTCCGTAGACTTTAAAGACATCGCTTCAATTCTTTTCTTTATTAATGTATCAGGGGAAAAGCCTAAACGAGGGTGGAAACTATTTTTGCTTTTGTTAAACAATTGCTTTGCTTCATCTACCTTATTTTCTCGATTAAGCAAGACAATTTTGGCGAAAACGCTAGAGAAACTGTCCGGATCGATATGCCCAGCTAAACGAATATGTTTCTGAGCCTTATCGTTTTCTCCTTGCATCGAATATACCGCTGCAAGTCCACCATGCGTTTCCCCAAAATTAGGGTCGAGATTATAGGCAGACATAAACGCTTCCAAAGACTTTTCTACTTCCCCGCTTAACAAATAAGACCAGGCCAATGCATGCCACGTCCCTATATGATTAGGCATCAGTTCTACTGCCTTCTCTAGCGACGTAATAGCTGCCATAAAATTGAAATCATTTAGCTCCATCTGACCTAAACCAGACCAAGCTCGTCCCACTGATGGATAGCGAACGGTGGCATCTAAATAATCTCTTTTTGCAAAATCAAACTCCTGTTGTCCAAATAAAATATCCGCACGCGCTAATAAAGCTTCCATAGGTTTTTGCTCCTCTGTTAAAGCTTCATTAGCTACCTCTAGCGCAACGGAGTCTTCCCCAAGGTCGGCTAGTATCAACGCATAAAGGCCTCGGCACTCAAGATCTTCGGACTGATCTTCGAGATAAGCAGCCAGTACTACTTTAGCATTTTCATAATGACCAAGGTTGTGCTCGCACCTCGCTAGAAGTAAGGTTTTGTCACGGGCAATAGTCGAATCCGCCGGCACTTGGCCAAGTAAGGTTACTGCTTCTTCGAATGAGTCCGTGTAGTACTGGCAAAAAGCAAGATTGTAATTAATGTTTATATCGTCCAATCCGAGCTTCACAGCGACAAGCAATTGTTCCTTAGCTTCGGCCCAGCGAGTAAGTCTCATTAATAACAAGCCTAAATGCGCACGAAATTCGGCTTGATCAGGGTCAGTTTTAACCGCATTTTCCAGCAGACTTAGTACAACATCCCATTTATCAAGATGCTCTGCTAACTCAAGTGCTTCAGCAATCAGGGCCGAATTAGCAGGGTCGTAACTCAGATAGGTTTCCAGTTTGGAAAATCGATCCAAATTCGCCTGCTCATCCGCTTTTTGGTCTAAGCTCTTTGAATTCATTCGTCATTTATCTCTATGTGATACCTAGTTAATTCCAGCTTTCTTGATCAGCTCATGAGCGCGGCGCACATAATCATTGGTTGGTTC
The DNA here is from genome assembly GCA_028281865.1 of Marinagarivorans sp. Lineage (GTDB taxonomy): Bacteria > Pseudomonadota > Gammaproteobacteria > Pseudomonadales > Cellvibrionaceae > JANQJB01. The sequence goes on along the minus strand of JANQJB010000125.1, from coordinate 40,365 downwards.
CGCCGTGGAAATCAACTGATCAAGCAGTATTTGCGCTTCTTGTATCTCCTCGACTTCTACCATTGACACAGCTTTGTAATAAAGCGCCGGAGGATAATTTTCAGATTTAGATAATACATCATCCCAAATTTTTTGCGCCTTTATTAGGTTCCCAGAATCTTTTTCTATCATACCTAATTGAAAATGCTCATGAATGGCTCCTGGAACATTTTCAACGAACAGCGTCAACGCAGCACGCGCTTTATTCATTAAACCCAACGAAGCGTAAAGGCTGCCCGACATCGAATAGAATTCATTTGGGATGTCGCTGCGACATCTTATTATCTTTAATTTTTCAAGCGCTTCAGTATAATTTTCCCGCCGCATGTCAAACTCTGCTAGCGCGAGTAACTCATCCTGATCAAAGTTTGCAAAATCTACCATAATGGCCTCCAAATTTAATTTTTTACAGTTCCTTCATACATATTTCGAATGGCATTTAAGCCCTCTTTATGTAATTGTGAAACTCTACTTTTTCCCACCCCCATGATCTCCGCAATTTCCTTAAAACTAAGATGCTGATAGTAGTGGGACTTTACAACCAGACGCTGTTTTTCAGGTAACATTTCAACCAGCCGATCCAGCTCCTTAAAATTCTCATAACGAATAAATTGACTGCATAAACTGTCATCTCTCTCAGCTTCGATGACACCAATCTCTAAAAAATAACCGAAGGCAAGGCCAACGGCTGCATCAATTACTGCCTTGAATGGGTCCTTTTCATGAGAGCCGCCTTCCAGACGATCAGTATAATTAAATTTATGACTAGGGTTGGCAGCATCTCGGAAAAAGCAAGATGCCCCATTGATTACCTTGCCGGAGATATATTTATAAGCAAAAGCAGAAAAAGGAACAGCTTTAGAAATATCGTAGCGATCAATCGCCTTAAGCAAACCCAAAGCACAAAAATGCACATAATCAGAACGTTCCAAGCAAGGGTGCGGATATTTAAGCAAAAACTTAGTCGCTATGCCTCGACACCAAGGAAAATAAAATTCAAATATACGATTCCTGAGATCTAGAGACTGATTCGCCTTCCACTGCAACCATAACTTTGATTCTTCGTTCTCTATGCTCCCTTCTAACTGAGTAGACATCAGCCAATAACACTTCTCACGAGAGTTTCTGTTATTAACGTCCAACCGTCTACTACAACAAACAACATAATTTTGATTGGTAACGAAATGGTAATGGGCGGAACCATAATCATTCCGAGCGACATCAGTATTGCCGCCATCACCAAGTCAATAATAAGAAACGGCAGAAATATAATAAAACCGATCTTAAAAGCTGCTTTTAGTTCACTTAACAAGAAGGCCGGTATAAGAAATTGAGCATCAATCGATTGGCTCGTTTCTGGCAGCGGTACGTCCGCTAAACTGTAAACAAGTTTAAGTTCCCTCTCACTTGTCTGTCGCATTAAAAATTCTCTAATTGGCAACCAAGAACGATTCACTCCCTCTTCTACACTAATTTTTTCGTTTATATAAGGTTCAACGCCATTGTGATAACTTTTTTTGAAAACCGGAGCCATCGTAAATAATGTCAAAAACATCGCAAGAGAGATCAGCACCAAATTAGGAGGGCTTTGTTGAAGGCCTAAGGCATGCCGTAAAAATGATAAAACAATAATATTCCTGGCAAACGTTGTAACTGCAACCAGGAAAAAAGGCAGAAAGGACAACGCCGAGATGAGTAAAAAAATCTCGACCTCCGAACTAAGTGATGCGCTTTCAAGTATGCTTTCAAAATTTTCAGTAACTACGACAGTTTCAGTAGCTACAGCAGTTTCGTTTGTCTGTACACTATTTTCTTCCATTTCACATTTCTCTACATCTACGAGTCATCAACATTAGTATTTCCTCTACCTTCTGCCAACGAACAGATACTCACATGTTGTGTTGACTCGGAAACTAAATATTTTTCATCGTCAACGGAAATTAGATGTACACGCGTAACCGGAGATATACGCATAGTTTCTAATTTAGTAATACTGCGCTTTGAAGCAAGGTCCTCTTTTTTTTGGAATAAAAGGATAATCTTTTCCCTAAATACACGCAGCAAAACATATGAAACACCGAGCAGAAGCACCAACGCAAAAACAAGTTTAATAATAAAAAAGTCGCTTACATAATCTTGCTTGCGCAGATTCAACTGATCCAAAGAATCAACAGTTGAAATCGTTTCTGTACTATCAGTGTCAGCTGACTTATTTAAATCAGACATAAGCTAAGTTATTTCTGTTATCTGAACACCAAAATTATCGTCAATCGCAACCAACCTGCCCCTTGCTACAGGTTTCTCGTCAATCCACAAGGTCACCGGTTCGTCCAGCCCTTGTTCCATTTTCAAAACATCTCCCGACTTTGCAGCAAAAAAATCCTCGACATTCATTTCAATGTGGCCAACCTCAACCCTTACTTGGACGTTAATGTGGCCAATCAAATCGACATTTCTATCAACCAAAGGGTTGTCTCCACGCTGCCCATTTGTTTCAGCCTCTTGCAAGGAAATACTATTTACCTCAACCGTCATAATCAATCACTCCTACTTTCGCTAAGAACAACAGCCTTATTTTTTGATAATTTAACTAAATTGGCATCCGCCACCACCTTGGTATTTATCTTTATTGCAAAAGGTGTAACCAGCGGCACTGAAGTAGAAAGGATATCGCCAACAGCTAAATCTTTTATTTCCGACACTCTAAAACTACCGAGTTCTAAATCTACACTCAATTCACAGCCACGCTCGGCAACAGCATTTAACTTATTAGTAAGCATTAAAGGATCTGCCGAAATTGATCGCCCAATTAGCGCGGACATTAACGCGGTATTAATGCTCACACTGACCTCGAGATCGCCAAACGCTAGATTAAAGCCAAATGGTTGCAGAGCTTCAGAATAAGTCGAGTAATCAGAGCGATCTCGATGATCAGCGGCTACCATCTTGTCAGCACCTAATTTTCCGATTCGCCCCACCAAGTCTTGAACAGCCCGCAGCCTTAATTCAGCGGAAATTTTATCGTTCGGAACTTCTCGGCTAGCACGGTTGAGAAGATGGCGTGCAACATTTAAATTTGTGAATACGCTGATAGCCTGATCGGATTGCGTTGCTCCAACAAAAAAATTAACCGAGTACCCGTTCGCCAGGGGATCAAGAAACTTTGATTCATTATCGATAAAGTATTCGACAGACATTTTCGATCTAATCGAGCACCAGTCACCTACCCAGCTACTGAAACAAGTTTCGAGCTTTTGCTGTAAATGTTTTTTTTCCTGAGCTTTAAGAAATAAAAAAGGTGTCACAATTAACGCCCACCAGAATTCCCGTAAAGGGATTCAATTAATTGATTTGCCACATTCATTACTCTTGAACTTGCTGTATAACCTTGCTGTGCAATCAAAAGCTGGGCAAATTGTTCCGTTAATTCAGTATTTGAGAGTTCTAATTTTTTTCCTAAAATTTTTCCATTAGCGCCTTCTTCTGCACGGCCAATATCAATCTGAACTCCACTACTAGCACGATATAAACTACCGCCCACCAAGGTAAGTTGACTGATATCGTTGATATTCGCTACCGCTAACTGCTGCCCTTTTTCTTCGTCGCCGTTGGTATACGAGACGGTCACAATGCCTTCAGAATCAAAGTCTAGAGTGGTAAACCCCGATATCGTATTACCATCTTCTACACTGGCACTTAAATCGGAAGGTGCACTACTACTGCGTGCGATCTTCGAATCGGAACCGATACTGAATGTAATAGTTTGATCTTGATCCTTAAATGAAAAGGTATGGGCAAACTCTCGGGCAGTTCGCACCGGTGATCCATCTGCATTAAAGCCAATAGTTTTAGTCGCTAACACATTGTCATTTTCGTCTTTAATTTCAACATTCCAGTCGATCGCATCTTGACGCGTAAATTCCAGTTTTATTTCATGTGTGTCGCCAGCCACATCATAGACTAAAATATCCTGTATAAGATGCGAGAGTGGACTACCATTTTGCCCCGGCGGGGTTGAAGTAAGGTTGCCACTTAAAACAACGGAAGATGTGGCTTTTGGCTCAAGCAGGCGGATATCACTAATGGAAAACTCTGATAAATTATTAGAGGTATCGACCGCCATTACGTTGTAACGGCCCGACGCATCGACCAGTTTAAATTCATCGTCAAAACGAAAGTCGCCCGCCCGAGTATAAAAAATCTCCCCGTTTGGATCACGCAAAATAAAATAACCTGCACCATCAATAGCGAGTGTCGTATCGTTCTCTCTATCTTGAAAATTGCCGTTTTTGTCCTGAATATTGGTGCCCTCAAAAGACACCCCTAAACCATCACCATTATTTCCGGTAATATCGTGAAATACCGCAACCTTGGCTTTGTATGCAGGCGTATTCATATTGGCAATATTCTGGCTTAACACATCGATGCCTTTGGAAAAACCCAGCATGCCACCTAAACCATTTAAAAATGACTGTAGCACTTAGCACCTCCTTTAATTTCTGATTAATTGAATTTGAGATAAACGCACATTTGGAATAATGCGGTTCGAGCTAACTGTAATATTTAGCGCTGGGCCTTGATCGGTAAAACGTATCGATGACACAGTTCCCACACCGGAGCCTTGCTCGCTATCTACCTGTACACGCTTACCCAATAAATTGACCGACTGATCTGCTGAGTTCATGGTAAGCAAACCCTCTACTCTCTCCGCAGTCTGTCGTTGCTGCTCTAAACCAGCGAACTGCGCCATTTGTGCAAGAAATTCTTCGTTGCTTGTAGGGTTAGTCGGGTCCTGATAAGTTAATTGCGTAATAAAAAGTCGCAAAAACCCTTCCAGATCAATTGTGTTTGTTGCTTCACTTGTAGCTGCGTTTACAGCACCACCGATCGCATCAATTTCCATTAGCAAGACCTCTTAATTAAAAAATTTTCGCCATTGATCGTAATGCTTGAAAAATGACGATTGTCTGAAGAACTGTATTTCCTGGCTAAAAAATCTACCAATGCTTCTTTCTGTCGTGTATCCAAACGATAATCGCGCAAGACTATTTTGATCTCTGAGTCGGATACGCTGATTAATACATGCCTGTCCAACCATTCTGAAGACTTATCGAAATGGGGCGTATGCTTTTTCCCCGATGCACGTGCAAGATTATTTTCAACTTCATTTTTTGCAAATTGCGCTGGCTGAGCAACAGGTTTTTCAGTTACTGAATGACTGGTTTTTTCTGTGTCAACTCCAATGTGGGCAGACAAGCCATGAACTTCGTTGTGAGAAAATTTTTGTCCTTTCGCATATTCACTTGAAATGGCGAAATCAATAAAACGAACTAAAGAACGGTAAGAGAGTTTGTTGATGGCAAACGCTGAAAAACCGTAAACCTCCGCTTCGATATATTTTTCGATTTGGCCATCGGAAGCAAGACCAGCAAAATTATCCAGCATAAACTCTTTACCTAAGTCGATGTCTTGCTCGTCAACTAAATTAGCTTCAGAAAAATTGCTTGCTTTAATTGCCCGAGCTGATGACTCAGTGATACTAAGACTCTGCTCTTGCTCCAATCCATCACGGCCAAAAAGGTCGGCATTTTCATCACTAGCAGACTGAAATTTATTCTCGTTCAAAATATCTAAGAATTGCTTAGACATTTTTGAAGTTTTTTCGCTTTTTCTTGTATCAATAGTGTTATTTTCGAACACAATATTAGCTGTACTAATTTCCACTATAGCGCCCTCTTAAAGCTATTTTCCGAAGAGCAATCCAAATACTCCAATCGCAAAACTTCGCGGTGAATTTTCTCTCTTACTGTATTGGTCGCTTCTTCCGAAATTTTTGATTCCGCAAGCTTTTTCTCTAGAATTTCCACAGACTTCAGATATATCTTTTGCCTTTCTTTGAGCTCTTGTTCCGCTTCAATTAACATTTCCTCTATATGCCCGCTATTTTCTACAAATGCAGAATACTGCACGGGGTCGAACGACACGGTTTGACGTCGCAAACGCTCGTGGGCGTTTAGGAATCGATCATAGTCAGCTTTTAATTTTTCTAACACATCGACGGCTGCGCGCTTACTTCGTAATTTTTCTGCTACGTCAATCTCAGCTTTTTCCAGTTCAATTTTTCTCGCACGCGATAAAAGATCGAGTTTTTTTTGCTTGCGGTTTAAAGTCTCTAGACTCATGTCAATCAGCTACCTTACGTTTAAGTTGTTGGGCCAACTTCCAGGTGTCCTGCAAACTACTCAATTCGCTCGGTGACTGCTGCAAGAAATGGTCTAAATCTTTTTTGTATCTAATAACACGATCTAGGGCTTTGTTTTGTCCGGCTTCATAAGCGCCGAGATCAACTAAATCTTTGGAGCCGTCATAAATAGCGAGTGCAGTGCGTAAAGACGAACAAGCAACTTGCTGTTGTTGATCAAGCAAACTATTGGACAAACGGCTTAAACTTTTTTGCACGTCTATAGCTGGATAGTGATTTAACTCGGCAAGCTCGCGTGAAAGCACAATATGTCCATCAAGTATTGAACGTAGATGATCGGTAACGGGTTCGTTCATATCGTCACCTTCGACAAGAACCGTGTACACAGAAGTGATAGAACCCTGGCCTGTTAACTTTCCTCCGCGCTCTAAAAGTGGAGGCAGCAACGCAAAAACCGATGCCGGATATCCACGAGACCCAATAGGCTCCCCTGTCGCCAAACCAATTTCACGCTGAGCAAATGCAAAACGTGTAATAGAATCCATGACCAGCAATACATTGTTATTTTTCGCACGAAACCATTCTGCTATCGCTGTCGCAGTATAAGCCGCCTGGCGTCGCATAACGGCAGGTTGTTCTGCACCGGCAACGATGACCACAGAATTCTTTAGCCCTTCTTCACCCAAGTTTTGACGAATAAAATCACCAACTTCACGCCCTCGCTCTCCTATCAGGGCGATCACATTAATGTCGGCATTGGTATGTCGGGCCATCATCCCCAGTAAAGTGCTTTTGCCGACACCACTTCCCGCCAAAATACCAATGCGCTGACCGCGACCTAGAGGGCAAAAACAGTCAATAGCTCTTACACCGGTTTCCAAAACTTCGTCGATTGGAGCGCGGTGCAAAGGATTAATAGGCTCGGTATGAAAGCCACTATTTTCGCTGCAACTAGGAGGAGTAAGATCATCTAATACCTCGCCAAGAGGATTGATAACTCGACCTAACAATTCATAACCCAAAGCAATCTTTAACGACTTGCCCAGCGGGAGTACTTGACTACTTAAACTTAAACCTGCCGCCTGACGATAGGGCATAAGCAATATTTTGTTTTCACGCAAACCCACGACTTCAGCAATAATTTTTTCGCTATTACCTAGGTGCTGAATTTCGACAAGCTCACCCAAATGAACGTCGCAACCGGAGGCTTCGACAACCATCCCATGAATCGAGGTTAAACGACCCGTTTGGTATGTTGTCGGTTCAGATCGAACTGCCTGAACATAAGCGTTTTCTATCATCTTAAGATTGCTGCCTTCTTGCTGAGAACGTATTTATCAAAATTTGACGCAATTTATCTAACTGCTCGATAATACTTATATCCGTCACGGAAGCTCCAGATTCAATTTTGCATTGACCCGGTAAAAGTTCATTATCGACATGCATATGTTTCACAAGGTCTTTCCATTCAGCATCTGCAACAAATAAATTATGATCATGTTGGGATAAACGAATTTTGGTCGGTAGAATGTCCTCAATATTTTGCATGGAAGCACGCAATACATCTTTAATAGCCGCTTCATATAAATCGGTACGCCCAAGCAGTTTGTACAGGCACTCAAGTGTCAACACAAGTACATGTGACTCGAGCATTTGTTTGTTTTCTACTGATTCTGCTAACAGAGAATTCATAAGTGAGTGAAGCGACTCGGAAGTCGTTTGCAACGATTTAGTTTCATCTTCCAATGTTTTTAGTTTTTTCTCATAATCCTCATTTAATTTTATTAAGGCCTTATTTTTTTCTTCTTCAATTAATAAATTTGCTTCTCGGCCAGCCTGCTCTAGGCCCTCGCGTTTTGCTTCCGCATAAATTTCCGCTATTTCTTCGGCAAACATCTGCTTTAATTCACTTCGTGAAACCGCTGGCTGCTGATTCTCAATTTTAGGAGCATAAGCACCACTACCATTTGGCTCTTTAATTCTGCTATGTCCATTAAGCCGCTCACATTCAATGTCTTCAGCCGCCTGTGGCACATCTGTTTCTTGCGGCGTATTAGAATTCAAGGGCTTTGAATCCTTTCCGAGCATCACATTTTTAAGTAACGAATTCATGCGCGATTACCATGTTCGTTTTCTTGCACAATTAAAATTAAATTTTCGATAACACTCTTCGGCAGAGTCTTAGGAACTTCCTTTAGTTTCACATCGAGCTTTCCCTCTTTGATAACATCAGAGCGAAAATTGGGATCCACGCGATTTAAAAGCATGCGCTGCCAACACTTATCAAGCTGAGAAAGCCTTTCGAGTGATAGTCCAAGCGAATCGGTCGCTTTATGCAAAAACTCCAGATGGTTTTTGTCTACAGACAAAGATTGGTTAACCTCTTCCGAAATGGCTTCTAATACACTCTGATCTTTGTGCAAGCCCAGTGCTTTAGCCTCGTCCAAAAGCGGTTTTATATGAGCTTTTTCTGTGGAAGATAGTTTTGACAATAACCAAGCTTGATCCTCCTCGGAAGTGCAAGCAAGCTTTAAAACCACGTGCCTATTCACTATATCCGCCCTCCAGGCTTCAGTGAGGTCGATTTTTCTTGAGCAATCCAATAACGGACTTCTGAAAGCAGTTGCTCTCTCTCACTTGCTGTCATTGGACTGGCCCCAGCTTTCCTACCTCGGCCAAAGAGATATACGATGATTAACAGCACGAACAAAGCTAGAACGCCAGCGCCGTATATTAATAATTGTTGACGATTGTCTAGCGGGAAAAACGTGCGATTATTTTCTTCACCTAATGCCGGATGCACTTGCGGTTTAAGTTGTAGCAGATCTTCAGTAACTTTTTCCTCGGGAGTTTCCGGTGTCGGTACAGCAACAACAACAATTTTGTCACCGCGATCTAAATCAAGACCCAAGCCGCTGGCCACAACATTTTCGATATCACTAATGGCAACATCTGAAATCAATCGTGAAATGACGATACCAATACTTAATTTCTCAATTTTCCCGGAGGCATATTCAATTTCCGAACGCTCTTTGGAAAATACATATTCTGTTTCCAATAAGCGATTACTAGTCAAAACTTCCTGTTCTTCATTTTTTGCTGCCGGCTTCGAGTTAACCTGGCTTTTTTGTTTTGAAATATAACCACTACCTTCTTCCTCTTGAGGAATGACCTGCTCCTTAATAGACCTAACCTTATCAAAATTAATCTGCGCATTTACTGCAACTTCGACACTTGTATTCGGCACCATCTCGCGTACCAAATGGGTGGCCTTACGCGCATATTCACTTTCGATATCCTCAAGCGCATACTTTCGTTGATTATTGGGTTGATCCTCACTCGAGGACAACACTCGACCCTTCTCATCTAAAATAGTTACTTGATCAGATTTTAGATTTTCCACAGCAGCACTAACAAGCGACTGAATACCCGATACCTGCTCCGCCGAAATGTTTTGCCCAGGCTTGGCCTCAACCACAACAGATGCCTTAGCTGCAACGCGTCGATCTTTGAAGATCGACTCTTTAGGCATGGTTAAATGTACTCGTGCCATTTTTATATCGGTAAAGGATCGAATGGTTCTGGCAATTTCCCCTTCCAAGCCTCGCTGGTGATTAATTCGTTGGGTAAACTCGGACATGCCGTAATCGGTCTCAGTAAAAATCTCGAGCCCCTCCGGTTGCTTGGATGGAATACCGAGTTTTTCTAGGCGATTTCTCAGAGCAATCACCTGCTCCTTATGAACCAGCAAACTCCCTGACTCACTATCTTGCTTGTACGGCACTTCCCATTTCATCAGATAATTAATGGCTTCATTGTGAGAAGACTCGGAAACCGTGGCCCCCAAAAGCGGGCGCCAACTTGGTGTAAGTACCCACCATGCCGCGAACGAGGCCATCGCCAAAATAACAACTGAACCAATAATTAAACCCAGATGTCGCTGAACACCGCTGGTGCCTGAAGTAGTATTCGTATTCACAACTCGTAACTTCCTGATTAAACCTTATTAAACCTGCATGCTTGTGATAGATTTATAAACTTCTACTAAGCGATTACGAACTTCAACAGCTACTTGCATCGACAATTTAGCTTTTTCCATCGTGATCATTAAGTCGTGTAGCTCAACACTATTTGGCTCTAACATATAAGTATTCATTTTGTTATCTGCCGCTTTAATCGTTGCATCGAGCTGCGCAACACTGTCCAAAAAAGCATTGCTACCCACTCGCGATTGATTGTTGATGGGATTTGTTAAACTGGCTTCAACAAGTGATTCATTCTTTAAAGCTGCACTTGCAGAAAATACTGCATCTATACTGTCAACCATTAGTTTCTATCTCCTATCGCTAGGGCTGCTGCATTCATTTCACTGTTAGTGTTATAGGCGCGGACATTCGCTTCATATGCACGTATCGCCGTCACCATGCGCGCCATTTCACTCACGTGATCAACGTCGGCAAAAAAAACATTGCCATCGCTATTTGCCACTGGGTTTGAAGGGTCGTGCACTTCCCTGACGCCACTGGAAAAAGTCATCGTATTAACATCGACGCCCGCCTGCATTAACACCGCCTTAAAACTTTCGTTAATGCCGGCACTTGCTTTATTAGCTTCAGCTGCACTTGAGTAGGCGACGTTGGCAATCGCCAATCGTTGAGAGGCTATTTCAAGGCTTTGACGTTCGTACGCCATGCCAAATCTTGCTGCAGCAGAAATTGACTCAAACTCCATAACTTACTTGCCTCCCGTTACCGCTAATTTCATCAAACCCATTTTGAGTGACAAGGCCTTAGCAATGGCTTTGTATTTACCTTGTGCCGCTGACAAGTTCGTCACCTCCGCATCGAGAGAAACTGAAACGCCTGGCATTATTTCTCCCGCATTTTTTAAATCTTGATTCATTATTTCTCGTGCGCCATCGATATCTCCTGACTCAATGGCAGCGCGAACTTCCATTAAATGATTAGTAAATGACACTGTTTTAACTCCCGAATTAGGGATATTCACGGCAGCTATATTTTCGGCAGCAGTGCGTGCCTCGACGCGTTTTTGCGACAAGACCCAACTCGCCAGTTCAACTGAAAAATCTGTGGGTATCACTTTCCACTCCTATTGAATAATTAAATCGGCATGAAGTGCTCCGGCCGATTTGATCGATTGCAAAATACTGATAATGTCCCGTGTCGATAAACGAATTTTATTTAACGATTGCACAAGCTCGCCCACGGTAGTGCCCGACTGAACAATCACCGGCTCACTTCCATTTTCGACAACGCTAATTTTAGTTTCCGGTGTTACCACAGTTTGAACACCGCTGCCGGGTCTAAACGTAAGTCCGGGCTGTGAAGCATTAAAGGTTGTTTCAATTTCAATTCTGAGATCTCCATGAGCAATACTCACTGCACCAATTTTCACATTGCTGCCGGCAACAATTGTTCCGGTGCGTTCGTTTACAACAACACGCGCATCAATATCAGGTACGACAAACACGCCTTCTAAACGCGCAATAAATGACATCGCACTTTCACCCTTTGGTATAACAACAGCAATTTTACCGGGATGGACCGCCTCGACTTTTTCAGTTAGAAAGGTACTGCTTATTGAACGCACGACACGTTGGGCCGTGGTATAGTCAGGTTCATTTAATAAAATGTTGACTTCGCCCAATTTAATATCTTCCCTCGGCATTGCTCGTTCAATTGTGGCTCCTCGGGCAATATTGCCAACAGTCGTGTGATTTTTTTTAGTTAAATTACTAAATGACTCGACACGATAGCCGCCAACGATAACTGAGCCTTGACCAATGGCATAAAGTTTTTGATCAGGGCCGTAAAGCGGTGTCATCAATAATGTTCCACCCACTAAACTCTTTGCATCGCCAATTGAAGAAACCGCAATATCAATACGATCGCCCGGCTCACCAAACGGAGGTAATTCGGACGTGACCATGACCGCTGCAACATTTCGACTATTTAAATCTCGTTCCGATACTTTTAAACCAAAATTACTTAGCGTATTTGCCAACGACTGCAAAGTCGCTCGGTTGCGAGAAGAATCACCACTGCCTGACAAACCTATTACAATGCCGTAGCCAACAAGTGCTATTTCGCGATTCCCCTCTATCCGCGCCAAATCCTTCAAACGCACACCAACATTGGCTTCGGCTAGTTGGCCCAGTAAAAAACAAAATAAAAAGATAAATATCGTTTTCACTAGAGAATACCCATCCATTGAAAAACTTTAGTAACCAGAGACTGACGTTGCGCTTTACTAATATCGCCTCGCCCGTGAATTTCAATTTGCGCCCCAGCAATGCGATTTGACATTAAAGTATTATCACCACTGATATCATAAGCGCGAACAATACCTGAAAGCGTAATAAGTTGATCTTCGCCATTAATCATCAAACTCTGTTTACCTTCGATTCGAAATACATTGTTGGGCAAAACCTCGACAATACGCGCGCTCAGTTGTGTACTCGCCTTGCCCTTGCGAATTGTTTGACCCTCGCCATTTCCACGAGAACCAATGCCCAGCGAAACGGCATTTTCACGCGTGTTATCAAAATCACTCGCACTAATTTCAATATCGCGCGCAATTCCTGTCCCAGCAGATGACTCTGCAACCGTCGATTCAACAACCAGTATCACCAGAGGCTCACCAACTCGGTAAGCGCGATGATCACTTGTCAAAGCACGATAATTATCGACATCAACTATCGGTTCTCCTGCAATCGAGTGGATCGCAGTTGCAAGAGAACCAAATATTGCCAGCAGCAATACACTAAATTTCAACATGGGCTTCTTTTTCTCCCGCAACAATGGCTTCGACTGATGTGTCGGTATTATTTATTTTTACTTGTATTGTGTCGCCAAGCTCCCAACCGGTAGTCAGCGCCCGCGCTTGGGCCTCAATTGTTAGCGGCCCCTTTTTTGCAATAATCACAATTTTTTCATTGCCGACAATTAAAGGCGGTGACCTAACTAAATCGTAAGTAACAACTTGCCCTTTGCGAACTTTCTTAACAACGCTTTGCCCCAGTGGTCGCTGTCTTACAATATCTTTAATTCCTTCTAGTGCCGCGGTATCCAATTTTTTTTGCTTTAGGTCGCGACGTTTAATTATTTTTCCGCTATTTATGCCGCGGGAAAAAACCCAAACTTTTTCTATTTTTTTTACCCGCAGCCATAAAGATCTCGATACCTTTGTATTGGAATTATGCCAAGTGAGTTTAACCCGACCCGCACGAAGCTCACCCAGTTGAAATACACCTAGGTCATTCGAATCGTAGTGACCTTTTATCGATGAGGATTCCTGTATCGATGCTATTTTTATTTCTGCGTTTTCTTCCTGTAAAGAGGAACAAGCATACTGTGGCCACTGCTCAAAGCGCATAGCATTTACAGCTCGATCCTCAACGACTAAACCCACTGGCTCCGACAATAAATCTGCACAGCTCACCAGCGAATTTAACGCAACGCCAAATAGCAACCAACTCATGGCAATCTAACCACGTCGCAAATTATTTATCGTTTCCATGGTCTGATCCATTACTTGCACCAAACGCGCATTCAGCTGATAGGCACGCTGAGCCAAAACTAAACTGGTCATCTCTTCAATTAATTCAACATTCGACATCTCAAGATAACCTTGCTGTATAGTGCCGACGCCTTCCGAACCCGGTTCACGCAATGCAACGTCTCCACTATTTTCTGTCAGTCGAAATAAACCATTTCCTAAAGAATTTAACGCCGCAGGATTGGTAATATGAGCCAGATGTATCTGCCCTAACTCTACCGAGCCCAGTTCACCAACCTTGCCAAATACATAACCTTTGCTATCAATAGAAATTTCCGACACATCGGGTGGTATTTGGATATTACTACTCAGGGCATAACCGGAATTGGTTACCAAGGTACCGTCTTCGCTAACGGACAAACGGCCGACACGTGTATAAGCAGGTTCGCCATCGTCGAGAATAACTTCAAAAAAACCCTTTCCGTTAATGGCCAAATCGAGTGTTTGATCCGTTGGGCTAAGAACACCACTGGAGAAAATCAAATTTGGATCTGCAAGCCGGGTCCCCATTCCCCCACTTTCAGCAGTTCCACTTGCCTGAGTTGTCGCTTCGCTGCCTTTAACCATTTCAACAAACTGAACGCTGGATTTTTTATAAGCTGCCGTCTGTGAGTTAGTAATATTATTAGAAATAATATCCAACCAATCTTGCGTGGCTTTTAAACCCGATTGTGCAATATGAAGTGCGTCTATCATTTAATTCTCCATTGGTCTAATATTTTAGCTATATTTTTAATTTAATTTTTTAGGTCTAGTTTTTACTTTAGGTTTAGTTTTTAATTTTAGGTATAGTCACTTTTAAAATTATTTACCGATTTGATTAATGCCAATATTGAGCAATTGATCGTAAGAAGACATCGCGCGCTGCAAAGTTTCAATGTGCCTCGTTGTTTCCATCAGCCGAACCATATCCGCACTCATATCAACGTTAGACATTTCTAAAGCACCTTGAATTAAACTTGGCGATACAGCGTCATTTAACGCTGTTGTAGTTTCAAAATAACCGTTACCCAGTGCTTTAAGAGATTTCGAATCAACCGACGCAAAAATGCGAATTACACCAACGGGCTGGCCGGCGCTAAAAATCTCGCCATCTTCTTGAATCGTTATGTCATTGCCTTCAAGCCCCGAAATAATTCCATCGGTCGACATGACAGGATAGCCTTGAAAATCGACTAAGTTACCTTCTGAATTTATTTGGAAATCACCACGACGAGTTAAACGCACACCGTCAGGTGTTTCAATGCCAAACCAACCGGGGCTGGTTAAAGCAAAGTCTGTGCGATTACCTGTAGTTTTTAGCGTTCCCTGCGCTAAGTCATAACCCGTTTTTATTTCGACAGTATCAACAGGTATATTAGATTCTGTTTTTATTGCGGGATCGGTGAGCGCGATTCGCGAAGCTTTATAACCAACAGTATTTACATTGGCGCCGTTTTGCGCGGTATAAGAAAGCGCTTTTACTTCTGATTGCATGATTTTGGAGAGGTTTTCGATTAATTCCGTCATTGTTTATCACCTTGTTGGCTACCGATATCGATAACAGAGGACGACACTATTTCGGCATGCCCACTAATTTCATTTATCGAAAGTACATTAATTTGAGGAACTGCTCGAATTAATAATTTGCGTAACATGCGCCTAATAGGCGCTGCGCAAAGCAAGATAGGTTGCAAATTTTTTCCCAGCATTTTTTCGCATTCGCCGGCGACGCGCGACAAAAATAATTCCAGCTCATCAGGCATAAGTGTATTGTTGATCGATTTTTGGCTATCACCTGGGCGAATAAACTTCTGTTCAAGCTCAGGAGCAAGGGTAATAATATTTAACTTACCGTCAGCATCACTGAGGTTGGTACAAATAGACGGTCCAATTTTTTCTCTCACGCATTCGGTTAATTGGTCTTTATCTTTAATTTGTCGGCCTGCATCGACCAATACTTCTAAAATAGCGGGTAAGTTTTTAATCGATACCTGTTCTTCAAGCAACGACTGCAATACTCCCTGAACATCGGAATAAGATAATATTGTCGGTACGAGTTCGTCGATTAACGAACCGAGTTCTTCACGCCTCTGTTCGACTAAGCGTTCAGTTTCAGCGCGAGTTAAAAATATCGAAGCGTTTTGACGAGAAGTCTCCTGAATATGCGTCAATAAAACTGTTTCTGGATCTACTAAGGTATATCCGGCAGCATGAGCTTGAGCGCGAGCATTATTCTCTATCCATTGGGCCGGCAAACCATAGGTCGGTTCGCGGGTGGGCTCGCCTTCTATTTTCACGCTACTGTTACTCGCGTTAATGGCCAAAAGGTGATTGGGCTTAATAAATCCACCACCCAGTTTTATACCCTGAGCGCAAATGGAATATTGTTGCGCTCGCAAATCAGAGTCTTTCACAGTAACCAAGGGCGGAAGTAATAGCCCCAATTTATTCGCCAGCTGCTTGCGCAACAATGCGACACGATTTTCTAGTTCACTTTGTTCGTTAAAATAAGCATCCGCCAATTCCAGCCCGACACGCAATTCAAAAGCATTCAATTTCATAGCGCCAGCTAGGTCATCTTCGGGCAACTCATTATTTTTATTGCCCTCATTCGGCGACACCTCGTCATCGTTCGGCTCTAAAGATTTTTTCCGGTAGGCAAACCAACAAAGAACGGCGAGAAAAGCAATAACAAAAATAACGGGTACTGACGGAATGCCGGGCAAAAACATTAGCGATGCGAGGGCGACAATTACGATTAACAAAGTTTTTGGGTGCGCGGAAAACTGCCGTGTTATTTCGCTGGCCAAACGCGCATCTGTTGCGGCACGTGTGATAATAATACCAGTGGCCACGGCAATCACTAACGATGGAATTTGAGTAACAATGCCGTCGCCTACAGTCAGCAAAGTATACTTATGCAGGGCATCGCCCCAACTCATACCTAATTGAACAATACCGATGGTCAAGCCACCGATAATATCAATCAAAATAATAATGATGCCGGCGATTGCATCGCCTTTTACAAACTTAGACGCACCATCCATAGCACCGTAAAAATTCGATTCTTTTTCCAGTAAACTACGCCTCTTTTTTGCCTCTTCTTGGTCAATAATGCCCATATTCAAATCGGCATCAATGCTCATTTGTTTTCCCGGTAAGGAATCTAAAATAAAGCGCGCTGCAACTTCAGCAACACGTTGAGCACCGTTAGTTACTACAACATATTGCACAATGATTAAAATTAAAAAAACCACAAGACCAATAATATAGTTGCCGCCGACAACATGTTCACCCACTGCATCGATCACTTTACCAGCATCGGCACCGTCCAAAATAAGTCGTGTAGCTGAAATGTTTAACGCCAAACGAAATAAGGTTGTCATCAATAGCAATGAAGGAAAAGTTGAAAACTCCAGAGGTTTTTCAGTGTAAAACGTAACGAGTAATATCATTAACGCCGCAGAGAAATTTAGTATCAACAAGAAATCTAGTACGGCCGGCGAAATCGGTGTGAACAGAATGAGCAAAATGCCGATCATGCCAAATACCAGCAGCAAGTCGTTTGCCCCGCCTATTAATGATCTCCACCAATGCATCATGATTCGAAAACCCTATTCCCTGGTATTGATATTACCCACTGGTAAACCCGCACGACCGACTGATAGTGTTCATCCGCAATCGGATTACCTACTTTTACTGTCTTTAATAGTGAGCGCGCGAGCCCCACTTTGCGAAGAATGGGAATACGATGTCTTCGCGCAGTTCTAATTATTTGCTGTGCCAGCAAGCCTTGCCCCTTCGACAGCACGACCGGCAGCGCCATTGAATTTGGTCTAAATTTAAGTGCAATTGCAACATGCGTTGGATTGGTAATAATCACGTCGGCATCCTTTACCGATTGCATGCTCTTTAGCTTTTCCATTAATTCATTTTGGTTGCGCTTGCGCTTAGATTTAACCTCAGGATCGCCTTCGCGTTTTTTGTGCTCATCCTTGATATCGCGTTTACTCATACGCATTTGCCGAGCAAACTCGCGCTTTGAATACCATAAATCAAACAGAGCCGATAGAATAAAAACCAGTAAAAACGCGAGGATAACGATTACAGCCGCTCGCAACCAAACAGCCAATACCGCTGCTAATGAGGGCTTGTTCAAGTCTAAAATACTGGGTTTAAGATACTGAAATGCAAGATAAGCAACCGAAACAAAAAAAGTAATTTTCACGATGAGCTTAATCAACTCTACCAACGAGCGCCGCGAAAATATTTTTTTTAAGCCTTTCGCAGGATTTAACTTAGTGAAATCTGGTTTAAGCGGGTGTGTTGAAAATACTGGACCAATGTGCACGATGCCCGCAACGATAATCGCGATAAAACCCGCGGCTAGTATCGGAAATAAAAAACGTAGATTAGCCGCAGTTAAGTTGAAACCGTGCACGGCTAATTGCGACGGATTATCGGCAAGAAATGCCGATTCATAAAACCACCAGCGCATATGCTGATTCAAGGAGTAGCCGAAGACTGTAAGGGTGGCAAATAAAGTTGCAAGACTCGCAATAAGTCCAAACAGCGCTGGGAATTCCATGCTCCTAGCAACTTGGCCTTTTTTTCGAGCCTCCTGTAGCTTGTAGGGCGTTGCTTCTTCGCTCTTATCAAACTCTTCAGCCATCACGCAACCTCAAACATTAAATTCCAAGACTGCAAACTTTCGATATAAAGCCTATTAAATGGCTCTAATCCGTTTTTTACAAACCACGAAAGGGTAATTAAACCAATGCCAATTTTTGCCGGTAAACCAACAAAATAAATCTGCGCTTGCGGAAGTGATCGCGATACAAGTGCCAGCATCAGGTCAGCTAACCAAAGTACAAGAATGACTGGACTCACGATAATTAAACCCAGCACAAAATGCGAAGCAAGAATTTTGAACCAATTTTCGCTCCAACTAACCTCCGCGCCTGGCGGAAGCAGAGAAAGCATATGACTGAAAGCGTGCAATAAATCGTGATGAATATCGAGCGCAACAAAAACCATGACTAACGCGAGCGAAAAAACTTCTCCCGTCGGGCTAACCATTTGCTCCGTGCTTGGATCAAAGAGGGCTCCAGCTGCAAAACCTATTTGCATATCAATAACTTGCCCCATGGTTTGCACCGCAGCAGTTGCAGCATGAAAAGAAAATGCTAAAGACATACCCACTAAAAATTCGCTTAATACATTGCCAAAATTTACGACATACTGCTCCTTTGCAGTCTCATTAGCTAAGACTCCTGCAGTTAGTATTAAGCTAAGCATTATGGTAACAATCACGCGCACCATCACCGGTACGCGCCGAAAAGCGCCGACCGGAGCCACCACAAAAATTGGTAATAAGCGAAAAAATATTAATGTGGCGGCGCCGACAATAAGCATTCACATCACCAGCGCGTATGAAAATATCTGGTGAGTAAATTCCACAAGCACGCTTAACATCCAACCGCCAAGCGCTAATACGACAGCGACAGCCGCAATAATTTTGGGAACAAAGGTGAGCGTCATCTCTTGAACTTGAGTGACGACTTGAACAATGCTAACCAATAAGCCAACAACTAAGCTTGCGATCAAAACCGGTGCAGCCACGATCGCAGCCGTCATTAGCATTCGGCTTGCTAAAAAAAGCGATAACTCTTGCTCCATTGCAGTACCACCCAATCTCCAAATCCTAATCCGATATATTTTTTTACTATTTTTCCAGGCCAAGCCATAGCACAACAAATTCTAACTAGCACTAGAATGTTTTAACAAAATCTAATGCTTCACCAGAAAAAGTGTCACGATCATACCCAAATATGTCTCGTCGCTAAATCGCAACACAAAAAAGATGCCTGGCTAAAGTCTTTAACACCAAGCATCGCAGAAAGCCCAGCAGCACTGAGGTTTCGAAAAAAATCAAACCATTGTTAGAGCAAAATTTATGCTAAAGCAGCGTCCCAAAATTTCGCCGTATACTGTGGCTAGCTGATTAAAACTTGAGGCACGCTATCATACCTCCGACAATTTAATCAAATAAAATTTAACGCCAAAATGTTTAACTACAGCGCTAAACAAATTTATAATTTGATATAAATCACAGTGCTCTTAGCTTTTGACAATTAACTGTTAGATTTCCTTAACAATGTTATTTCGATGATATTGGGGGTATTTGTTTATTGACTTCTTATAGGTTAAAACTTGTGCATCAATTAGTAGTAACGGCTCTTACGAACAGCAATCGCACTTATCTATAAGTAAGTCTGGTGCTAATCGAGCGCTCAAAATAGTGAATTTATCTAACAATTTCATTTACGATTGTTCCAATTCTACTATGATGCATTAACGTGGAGACTTTTCAGAGCTTAAACCTTATGTACCGAATAACGGAGAGAACAAAGACAATAGTATTTAAGGACAAAAACTCGCACTTATCAATCAACCTAGTGCTAGTCGGCTTTGCTCAGCAAGGAATAATTACCGCCGATTTCGTTATTGATTCGTTACGTCTATTACCAGCCGCACATTTAAGCGGCCTCAAGGAAATCTCATTTAACCCCGATGACTCAGCGATATATCCGTACCCCGTTAGAGACCGCAACCGCATCGGAGAATTCGCCCAAGACTCGCGCCAAATAATGATCTATAAAATCGATAGCCACGGCCAATTTCAACACACACTTTTTCATGAGATCGGGCACCATGTTTATCATACAAAGGTACCCCCTATGCTCAAGAAGGAATGGGCAACACAGCTTTTCCCAAAATCACAATTTGTTACTCAATATGCAAGCATAAATCCATCAGAGGACTTTGCGGAATGTTATGCGTTTTACGCGAAGCGCGAGCAAAACTTATCTAAGCTCGTAGCCAAATATCGGTTTATGAAATACAAAGTCTTTACGCAGTAAAACGAATAAGATAGATTTACTCGCTAAAACCTAAAAATAAATAGCTCGTTGCGAGCCATATTCGAAATCAAAAAACACCTTGTTTATAGGGACGGAAGGAGTATATGTTTAATAACACTGTCGCTAATGGATCAAATAACAGTTCGACAACAGCGCATTCAACTTCACCAATCAAAGCTGACCTTCGCAACAATATTATTCTTAAAATACAAGACGCGATCATTTCGAAAGACTACAAGCTTGCAATAGCATTGGGCCGGGAGTTTTATAATGCCAACAAAAACAATAAAGCCGCATTTAATCTACTCAGTAACGCTTATATATTGAAGACTGACATCGAGGCCGATCGAGAGCTTATTACTGAACAATTGGCAATGGACCCCAATGATGTCGAGTTAAAAGCAAGGCTCATTCAAGATTTGGTAGCGCTTTGTCAATTTGACGAAGCATTTGAGGTCCTCGATAGTATTAAGGATACACAACATCCAACCTATCTAAAATCAGCTTATAAGCTTTACAAGGAAACAGGCGATTTAGTTAGCGGCAAAGAACTATTAAAAAAATTTTTAATCACACAACCCTATAATTGGGAGGCCCATAATCAGCTGGGTACGATTCTGCACTCGCTTGGTCAACGAGATGAGTCGATTGCAGCGTTTAAAAAAGCCTATGATATACACCCAGATAAAGGAATAATTTATTGGGGTCTTGCGAACATCAAATCTTACTCCCTTACGAAGGAAGAAAAGCGTTATGCAAAATATATAAGCAAAACTCCGTCAAAGGAAAAAGACGATATCATTAACGCCTGCTACGCGCTAGGAAAAATATATGAGGACGAAAAAGATTACGAAAATAGCTATAAGCACTATCGCAAGGCAAATGACCTCCAGCGCTCCATAGACCCCCATGATGCTCGACCCTATAGTGACCTCGCAGACTCCATCAAAACCAATATCAACGAGGATTTTTTCGCTCAACGAAAAGAATGGGGCGCAGATAAAAATGTGCCCGTTTTTGTAGTGGGCATGCCACGCTCAGGCTCTACACTAACCGAGCAAATCTTAGTATCCCACTCAGAAGTTGACGGTACTGGCGAGCTACCCAATATTATTGCCTATTCTAAGAGAGTCGCGTTGCACGATAATATAAATTTGGAATCGCAGCTCGAAAAACACGTCGAGCACTTACTCGCATTTAATACAGACGAAGCTCGTTATTGGGGAGACCTTTATCTTAAGGATACTCAAATACGGCGTGGCAACGCCAAATATTTTGTTGACAAAATGCCAAGCAATTATTGGTATCTTCCATTTATCTACACTATTTTTAAGCAAGCTAAAGTCATTGACATAAGAAGACACCCTATGTCTGTTGGACTGGCGGTTCAAAAACAGAGTTTCAACACCGGACACAACTACAGCAATGGCCAAAAAAGTACGGCTGAACGCTATAAAAGTTATATGGATATTATGGATCACTATGAAAAAGTCGCTCCTGGAAATATATTAACAGTTTATTATGAAAACCTTGTTCAAGATACCGAAAATCAAATTCGACGAATGCTGGACTATATTAGTTTACCGTTTGAAAAACGCTGCCTAGATTTTTATAAAACCAAGCGACCTATTAAAACACCAAGTGCAGAACAAGTAAGACAACCAATTTATAAGGACGGGCTAGAGCACTGGAAGAATTACGAAGAGTTCTTGCAGCCACTCAAACAGGAACTGGGTGAACACTTATTTGTTTACGAAGAAAGGCAGCAGCAAGCTCTAGTGCAAAGTCGTGGTTATTAACAATGAATGTGCAAAAAAAAATATTTGACCTAATTGACGAACTAGCGGAAATAAACATCAAGGATTTACAATTAGACACCGATTTTAGACAAGACCTTGGCCTTTCGTCCCTTAATATTGCAGAGTTTGCTATTGCTATTGAAGATGAATTTAATATTCGGATACCCAATGAGGTTTCCGCAAAAATTCAAACAGTAGATGATTTAATTTCTGCCGTGAAGGGGGAAATTAATCTCAAAAAAGATAATTAGTCGGTACAACTTAAAAAGACTGATACCTCATCGACTATCACCTAATACCGTTGTGCCCTGCCTCTTTAATTTTTAAACAATTACAAAAACGTAATGCTAAAAATATTACTTGTCGAAGCGCACCTTCACTCTCGCGCAAGTCTGTAAGTCTAGTACAAACAGCGCCGGCCCCCAAAAACGACTCAAGGCCAAGAACATACGCGAGTTCTCCGAATCAATAGACATATGCCTCATTTCATTTAATTCTGGGCCTTGCACACCGGGGTTATCGCATATTATCTGTCTATCACCCGTTGCTAGATCAATTCGCATAATAGGCGAAGGTGCGCCAGCGCCCAATAGATAAATTGAATTAGATTTAGTGTCGACATCAAATTCACGAGCGTCGAAAAGTGAAGGCCCTTCTCCACGCTGATTTATTGAAGAAACTAGTGTTTTGCTGCCATCTTCAAGGGAAATTGCATATAAGCTCAGTTGTTCAGCGTTTCCAGATACTAGGTTCGTTTCGATAAAATATTGAGCCTTTCTTGAAAAATCAAATACACCACTTTCAGCCAAATCTATTTTTTCTGGTTTTTTAATCGGGTCGAATGAAACTCGATAAAAGGATATTACTGAGTTTTCCGGTTCTACGGTATTGGAGTTGTTCCACGTATCGGACGTGACTTGATAATACAGCAACGAATTTTGCTCATCGGCGGCCAATAACTGGATTATCTCTGTTACATTATCATTCGCTCCCCCTTTGGCAACAACTTCCTCCAATTTTTTATCTCCAGTAGGTGCGCCAAACCCGTCAGTAACAGGGGATGATAAATAAACGCTACTAGATAATTTACCAACTGTACCAGCACTTGATGCTATTTGCTCAACATGCTCACCGACCAAAATATGTTTATTATTTTTTAGAGGTATGGGGCTTACACGTTTGTTAAGACCTATTTCGAGCTTATCGGACAAGTCCGGTATTGAAAACGCTTCGTTATAGCGCCTACCGGTTATACTATAACTCAATAAGCTGCCTTCGATTCTGTCAAAGAAATAGACGGCGGTTTTTCCTTGGTAGAGTTTTAGATGGTTACGAATCCTAAGCTCCGTTACGCTGTCATCCTGAGTATCATAGAATAAATTTGTCGCTAAGCTCTCTGACGCGAGGTCTAATGACATAATCTCGGACTGAGCAATCGAGACTGTATAGATAATATTATTATTGGAATATTTAGCAACAGGAAAAGTTTCGCTAAGATCCGTAGCTAATAATTTCGTTTCACCGGTGGAAATCTCAAGCTCAAATAATGAGTTTACTCCCTTTGGGTCAACTCGAAATAGGATACGATTTGAGCCAACAACCGAGACATCTATTGATTGGTTAAGATTATTCGATGACCCAGGATACTCACCGCTAACTAAAACTGATCGACTGCTATTATTTTTTAAATCAATTTCTTCAATAACTGTGGAGGACCCTGAGGCTTGGGCTAACGGCGTACGTCTAGCCTCAATATAAAGCATTTCTGTTCCGGCATTGTAGCTAAAATGCCCCTGGGAAAACTGAAAGCTAAAATTATATACTCGTTCAGGGTCATCTTTATTTAACTGATAAATTTCGCTGTACTTTCTTGTATTTAAATCAAGCTGAAGAATCGAAGCATTCGCCTTTTGCACAAATAAAAGGCGGTTTTGTTTTTCATCTATTTCAATACTATCGAAACTCGGCAAGGCTACTTCCGGAGACAATTCCTTATCTCCAAACCCTTCTCGGTCGCCCGTAAGAAGGTCAACCTTGTACACGCCAAAGTCGGCATCTTCGCCAAGGGTCCTCGACATAAATAAAGTCTGACCATCTTCAGTTAACGCTATATCGGTACCCAGGTGTAGTGGCGCTCCACTACCACGCCCTTGCCCCGAAAGAAGCTTAACTTCCTGAGTAGCCTTATCGATACTATAAAGCGCGAGCAATGTTCTATCATAAACGACAAGGCGGTTATTGGTGTTGTCAACTGCAACAGCGCTTGCGATTGAAAAATTGAGATTGGCTTTTACATCAAAGGTATTTAAAGATCTAAAACCATTTAGCCCCTGGATTTCAACTTTGACGTTCTCTCCATCCGCAAGATCCAAAGGCTGCCGCCAAGTCGAACCGTCTACATCAACAGTTTGTGCATTGACTTCTAAGGTTATTTGTAAATCTGACTCAAGTAATTCGTTATCTTCCGCATCGTATATTCCCCCTCTAAATTGAACGCCTTCAATACTGCTTAAAAATGAGGTCCCCTCTGGAGGAAATACCAGCGTTCCTTGTGGCTTACTGGCGTCTGTAACAGTGATGACTATGTCCTGTGTACTGCTGTTACTATTCAGATCGGTGACACGAACGATCAAACGGTAAATATTATCTTTATCGGCATCGGCAGGTTTTTCAAAATCTGGAACTTGCGGAACACTCGCAGGAATTTGACGCTTAAAAGAGATTTCACCAGCATCATTGATTTCAAATCGTCGTTCGTCTTCCCCCCCAATAATGTCGTAATCTAGCGACTCGCCATCGGTATTAGTAACTTCTATCTTATGTATATTCTTATACTTACCTTCAGTCACCGAAATCTTACTGCTAGAAGTAATAACTGGCTTCTTATCGGGATTATCAGGTTCGGGGGCACCCCCACATGCAACAAGAAGAGCGGCTGTTAACCAGAGCAGAAGTACATATTTAAAGTTGGTCATGACTAATCCCTAATAATCGGACTGGACAGCTTTGGGGGAGGTCAAAGTTTAACTTGAACAGCGATCGCGTGGCAATTGTCACGCGTCAGTATGACTACCTATTAGGTTAAATAATATGTGAGGAAGTCATCGGGTAAAGTCGCTGCTATCTCATTTTGGAATGGACATCAAACTTTGGAAGGTTTAGAACTCAAACTTTTTTTGAGATCAGTTAATAAGATCTGTGAATATTTTTCAGTTTTTGACTGAAACGAATCAATAACTTCAGATTCAAGAATACGCCTAAGATTTTCTGCATCTATACTCATCGATTACGAAGCACCCCTAATCGCTTGTTCGCTTCCCAATTAAATATATCTACTTTTTGTTTAATCTAGTTACCCACATTGTTGATTGAATAGGGTTTGGACTATTTTTAATTTACCTTTTAAGTTCTCATTTATTTTTTAATAATATAATCAGCCCGCTCTTCAAAGTTGGTACATAAAACTACTTGCCAACCCTTTTTTTCACAAACATCCAATATTTTTAACGCACATTGCACCTGGCTATCTTCCGTAACTTCTTTAGCAATTGGATTAGCTTCTCGGTTAAAACTGTAATAAAAGTATTATTTTACCATGCGGGCTGCCCTGGATGCGTCGGTAAAAAAGAGTGACCATATCGAAACCCATCTCTTTCATAGTTCAGTTTATTTTTTTAGACTAAAATCATCTTGCAACATACCCCAGTGTGCTCGAAGTCGTTCTTTGTGAACCTCGTTCATCGGCAGTGCTTTTAGAGTATCAGGCCACAGTGTTCTAGCTCTGTCCATTACATCATCCAGATGAGGTTTAATCACTCGCCATGGAATTGCTGAACGTTCAGACCAGTGTTTAAAGTTCAGCAAAGACACGTCGTACCAATTTTTCGTCTTACCTAGATTGAGTGCGTATTGTCTTTCATTATCGATGTACGCACCGGTTGTTACGATATCGTACGCCGGAGAAAGCCGTGGCGTAATTTGGTTGGCATATATCAAACTCCAGTTTTTTAGGTGAGCATCACCGTTAGCAAGAAGAATATTTACCAAGAGCCTCCTAGCAAATTGTTGTACATCCGATAACCCATCTGCAGAAAATTCATAGAGAATACGGCCTATCTGTTCATAGTTAGCGGAATTATATTTTTCATGTGGATACTTAACCAATACCTGAGCGAAGTCCTCCGTGTGAACCCGAGTATCTTTATCCCGATCAAAACGTTTTATTGCAAATGCAAATTGCTCATCCGGCAAATTAATTTGCGGGAGATTAGTTAAATTTTCCAGCTTAACAAGCTTTATTTCAGGGATGTTGATTCCTGCCAACGCAGCTAGAGACATCGCGGTATATTCGTTCAAAGGAACATCTTTATACTTAGTGGATGGTGTCTTTATGATCCAATCACCCAGTACATCACCTGTTGAAAGATTGTAGCGCCCGTCTTTTTCTTTCAAGGAAAATTTCATTTGCACTCCGGCAAGAGAAAATTTATTTTCCTGTGTTATTTCTTCGAATTTGACCGCCTTTGCGTTACCGTAGGTATTTAATACACTGTCCGGCACATCTTCCGGTGCCATTGGCTCGGCAATGAGTGCGCCGGGTAAATCCCGACCGAGGTAAGACAAGATATGAAATTCACTCTCTACATGAACTTTTAAGCCCTGCGCGATTAACTCCCTCAAAGAACCTTCCGGCAGTAAATTCGATAGTGTTGGATGTAGTCGTCGATTTCGAGCCCACGGCACGGCCATCACGGAGTCTGAACGGGGAAATCGCGGATGGGTTATTAAACTGAAGGTCGGGCGAGCGCTGTCTTCTCGAAACTCACCTGCGAAACTCAGTACATTCCTACCATTAATGTATCCCGCCAAATAGCCAACTAATCGCCCGTGTAAGCTTAGCTTGAGGACATTGATTTCATTTTCTCTTCCTAGGGTCATAGCTCGTCTCCGAGCAATCCCTGCCAAGGATCATCCGAAACGCTTTTTTTATTTTCTTTATCTTTGGTTTCTCTTTGATGAATTTCGGCATTGGAATCAAGCACGGCCTGGACCGCGCTAAGCTTGTCATTGGGAATCAACAGAATCTGGCTATTCAGACCTTTAGCTACCAACTCAAGAGTATCGAGCCTTGGATTACCCTTCGACTCCAAGCGTTGATATTGCTGCCTGGAAACACCTATTCGCAGTGGCATGTCGCTCTGCTTGAGACCCAAAGCCTGACGGCGAGCTTTTATCTGCTGCAGGAGAGCTTTCATTTTGTACCCATATATGTTGCATTAAACCTGAATAGCAACATATTAGTTTCTTTATCTCAACAAAGCAACTAATATGTTGCTTATAATTCAAGTCATAAGTGCAATTTTTCAAGAAAAGAAGACCTTGGGTCAGGTCTTGAATTTTGAACAGTAAAAAATTAAACCTTAGATCCCTCCATTTTTTTAATAATTTTACTTACCGATGAATAATGTATTTCAAAATAATCAGCAATATCTTTCATCGTATAGCCCCCAGATTGAAAGGCCTTAAAAATGGCGTCGTTTCGATGCTTAGAAGAATCCGCGTAATATTTCAAAGGTTTTGGTAATTTCCTTTTTTGGCTTGAAGGTATCTCCGACAAATTTTTATCAGGATCTACCAGCAACTGCATTCTCTCTACGAACTCACTATCGCCTAAAAATACTTGGTTTTTTAAATGCTCCCACGGAGAGGGCTGGCCTTTACCCTCTGATACAAATATCCGATATTTTTCGCAAGCGATAGTGCGCCTCTTAGAAAAACTACTTAAAAGCCAATCGACATTTAACCAAGGATAAGGCACTTCAAAACCCGCCGTCATTCGGTAACTACTCCACTTCCAGTCCTTTGCTGCCCGTACCATACGAGCACGCACAGGGTTTAAAACAATATACCGAGCAAGCTCGATCAAATAACTGTCTCTGTCGACCAAAATTGCTTTAAATCGTCCTTGAAAAACATGGCCTACTCTATCATGAGCCTTGTTAAATCGCTGGGTATAGACACCATTTAACTGCCTCATACCTTTCGACAAGTTAGACTCTGGCGTCTCGATTAATAAGTGATAATGATTATCCATCAAACAATAAGCATGGCATACCCAATTAAATCGCCGACAAACTTCCGCAAAAACATTTAGCCACTCAAAGCGATCATGATCCGTTAAATAAATATCTTCTCTCCCGTCACCTCGCGACGTAACGTGATACAACGCACATGATTCAAGACCTGACCCCTCATTGCTTCTCATTATCAGGTAACGGTGATGAACGAAAACGCTTGGGTTCTGTCGGAAAAACTATTAAGGGGTCAAAGTAAACCTACCCCTTTTCTCTTAATTTTCTTGATAAATTTTTTCAATATTTTTTAAAGAGCGGATCAGAAAATTAGACAGACAAATATCTTCAGAAAAAGCGCTAGCGGAGCCCTCAAAGCTATAGACAGAGGGGTCCTCAATACTTTCTTCACACAAGAAATAAAGAAATTGAACTTGAGAGTAATCGTAAAAAATTACTGCATTAGCTGGAATTGAGAACAATATTTCTCCTCTCTCAATACATTCATCCAGCACTTCTAATTCATCTAGCAACTCTTCATAAGATAATAAATTCTCTTCGCTCAGCACCTTTTGTTTATCGTGCCCAAAAATAATTAAAAAGTCCTTAAAGACCTGAGGCAGCTTCACCCCCAGACGACGCTCAAGGAGCGCCATTTGATCTTCAGAAACGCCTGTAAAATTTTCGCCTATTAAAAATTCAATACTATCTTTAATTTCTTTAATATCACTGAGGAAGCTTGTCATCTAATTAGTACTTTGGAAAATTTTAGTTGTTCTACTACTGCTAGAAAAAACGTCAAGTTGAGTATTAAAAATTCTATTGAAGTCTTCAATTGCATTATTACATGAAGCACAGACCTGAATTTCAGATAAGACCCTTCCGCCGGTAACTACAGCGTCTGGTTTTTGCTTCAAAATACTTTGCGCCAATACTTCAAGGCCTTGCCTTTCTGCATCAAGCGTTCTAGGCGTCAAACGCCCATCATTAAGAGTAAAAAATGCGTCACTCTTGTCCCGCAGATCCGTAGCGATACCTGTCGTTAGTACTCGATCATTACTAGGTAAATCAATATTTGATCTAGCTCGAACAGCAAACAATTGCCGCTCTCCGTCCACAGTAACGTCAATGACAGCTATATTCCTGCCACGAAGCCCTTTTGTTGTTTGGTCTGTCGCTGTTCGGAACTCATCTGAAAACGACTTAATAATTTTATCAATGGAAGCTTGATCATTTTTTAATCTTGCAACCGAAAGCGAACCAAATACCTCATCAATCTGATTGGCATCCAACTCTTTAACGAAAAAACCATCAAATTTTTCAAAACCCTCAACAAGAGTATTAGAAGGAATACTCCTACTAGCTAATGCAACCCTCTTCTGAACCTCCAACGATTGACCAGCAATATCCTGTGCAAACTGAGCGTTCCTCGCCTGCGTTCGAGCTTGAGCTTCTGCGAATCGCCGCGTGCCCACTAACGTATTCAAGTTTAACCCAAGGCCAACTGCTGCTGAAAGCAGTCCTGCATTGCGTTCACTGGCACCAAAGAATTCAAATGTTTGCTGCAAACCGGTCTTAGCTACATCCCCAGTTGCCGCCGTGCGCACTCCTGCAATGAAATTATCGATGCCATTTGCGCCCAGCAGGAGTGTGCCTGCGGCAGCAAAACCTCCAGAACCAACTGTTGCTGTCGCCGCTGCAAATACCTCAGCGACTCCACCCACAGCTTGAGCAGCGCCCAACAGGCGAACTCCAGCATCTCGATTAGCACGTGCCTCACCAAATACTAGTTGATCAAGGAAATCTACCTGGTTTATTTCGCCGCTTTCAAACCGGTCAACAATAGTCTGTGCTCTAGATCGAGCTAAGGAGAGAATACCACTACCTGCAGCTTCCCTTAGCTGCAAGGCGGGACTACCTAGATCAGAGAGAGCACCAGAGCCTCTTCCGTCAACAACGTCCAAAAAGGTCTGCACGAGTACAGGATTAAGCCCAGCGTCACTGATTGCTGAAGCAAAGTTATCTGACGAAGTATTACGAACTGTTTCAGCAATACTGAAAAAATTCAGGTCCTTGTCGCGCAGCTGGAAATTAGATAATTCTGCCTCACTAAATGAGAGGCTACCATCAGCAAATTGAAGCCCCGTAAAAACGTCGTCAGCGATACGTTGACGTAACTCAAGGACCTGCCCCCGTAAAGCTGTATTCCCCTCACCGGTCAAAGAGAAATTTTCGGGTGTCAATAATGTACGCTGAGGGCCTACTGACGAAGGTAATGCATTTTGAAGTGCAAAAGTATCATCCTCAAATATCGTTGTGCGCGTGAGGTTGCCGAGTGCATCTTCACTTACTCGAACCAGGGTATTGTCTTCGGGTAATATGCTTCCACTTGCAGAATTTTCCGCAGCAGAATCCACAAGTTTCTTAACCCGCTTATCCGCAACCGGGGTATTCGACCTCTGCTGCTTCTGTGCAACCTCTTGTCGTTTCCCAACATTGCCATCAACCTTCACCGCCTGAGTCTGCGCACCATTATCTGGTACCGATACTGGTCCGCCAAGGGTAGGTACCGGAGGAAGCGGCTCAATTCCCTGTCCTTCAAAGAAATTAACGCCGTCCAGAGCATTGCTAAGTTGCGTACTCAGATCAGTCGTCAACTCATTAGGCCCAAAATTCCTCTCATACCACCCTTCAAGATTCTCCCTCAGCTCTTCACCTTTCTTCTGCCCCTTACTGGTCAAATCAAACTGCGCCACAATACCCTCACCTATAGCATTGCCGAAGGCATCCAACGCGGCTTGTCGCCACTC
Organism: Marinagarivorans sp.; assembly: GCA_028281865.1. GTDB lineage: Bacteria > Pseudomonadota > Gammaproteobacteria > Pseudomonadales > Cellvibrionaceae > JANQJB01. The sequence goes on along the minus strand of JANQJB010000125.1, from coordinate 8,961 downwards.
TTGGGTTCCGCCAATGCTTTCGAACGCATTTTTAACACCTAAGCTGACGGCAGAGCGTGTGAGGCTATTGGAGAAACCACTAGCAAAGTCAGTAAGGCCGGTGGGCCGGGTGCGCGGTTCGGGATTAATTGCGCCCAACCTATTGTTAATAGCCGAGCTTACTGCGCTTGCTGCAATAGCAGTCCAGCTAAAGTTCGATTCTTTATTTACAACCGTATTTACGACCTGACTTGCAAACGTCGTTGTTGCACCTTGAACAGCTGCGCCAAGCGGTGTTAACACAGTTCTTGCTGTACCAAGTTTAATAGCCTCTGCAGCAGCTGTTTGGCCCTTGACCACCTCTCCAGCTGAATTAACGGTTTTCGCAAAACGGCTAGACTGAGCAGCTGTCTCGCCTGAAACACTAGCCGTGGAGTTTAAGGAATCGGTAACCCCTGCTGTGATTAAATTCGTAGCCCCCGCAACAAAGGCATCCTTTAAACTGATACTGTCTTGGACACCCAACGCTACACCAGTGGCTTGGCTGGCAACGCTGCCTACAAATCCTCCGATAAAAGCACCGGCCAATTTACTGCCAACAAGCTTTCCAGCAACTGGGCCTAAGTAGGCAGTTACCACCACTGCTACAACCACCACAATAATGGCAGCCAATGCGTTACAACCTTTTGGCGGCGGCGGTGGCGGTGCTTTGGCTACCGGAGTGTTATCGCCAATAATTTCGGCAGGGTTGTAGGGTTTGAAATTTGTTGCGGTGTTTTTAAGGCTGGCGGCCACATTTGGAATGCGCAACACACGGCCGACGGACTCTGTGCTAAAGCTCTCGCCCGGGCCTTCTGTTAAACCATTGGCATCAGCGAGCAAGTACCAAAGTGTGCTGTCACCCCATACCTGCTGCGCAATTTGTTGTAAGGTTTCGCCACCTCTAACGGTGTAACTACCCGGTTGGCCACTCCGTTGGATATTCAGCTCTGGCACCATGCGGGCTTTACCGTCAACAATGCTGCCGACCAGCTGATCACCTTGGTAGAAGTAACTCTCGTTAAAGGATTCGCCGTCGTTTTGTCCGGACTTACTCAGAATTCTGCCATTAAAATCGTAGACAAATCTGGAGCTAGCACTTAAATCAGGCTTTGATACGGAAATTAAATTCCCAAGGCGATCGTAGCGATAGTTGGTGGTCGAACTTGTACCAAAAATTCGCTCATTATTAGCATCAAGACGAAAAGCCGTTTCACTGGTAAGCTTCGACTCGCCTGTGTCTATCAGACTATAACGTTTGTTATTGCGAGTCCTGATTGTTTCTATAAGATCTGGCAGTTCGTCTTGGTCGCCACCATCCGGGCCATAAGTGAATGTCGTGGTGGTGTATACAAGTGAATTACCAGCCGCATCATAACCATCTTTAAACTCGTCGGTGCTCGATTGATCGATGCGAACCTTGCCTTCCCAAACCAATTCATCCTCATCTAAACCACGTGAACGTAAGATACGATCAACCGCAGCAGCTTTTTGCTGCTCTGGCGTGCCACCTCCTCTAGTGCCTCGGAACGGTCGGCTGTTGACTTCCTCAGTAGCAGCTTCACGTGCAGTTTTTACATTCTGGATAACCAGTTCACCGCCCCAGTCAGATCGCAGGTAATGATAAGTGAACTGAAAGCTCGATGTGCCGTCATCGACAGTAACACTGCCAGACGAATCAAGCCCTGTGGGGTCATCCCAGTCCGCTGGGTCAAAACTCTGGTAAGAGAAGGTTTCCAACACATCCGCTAAATCGGGATCTTCAATAACTGATTCGGCGGTATAGCGCGTAGTAGCGGTGGTTTGGCCCGTAAGATTAAAGGTATTTTGATTTAATACCCTGCCATCGCGTGCGTAAATAGTCTGTCTGCGAGTCTCTGAGGTATAGGCATTGCGTTCGAAACCACGCAGGTCGTTATCAAACCGAGTTCTTTCATCGCCTTCGTCGCCACTGGCAGTATCGCGCACGCCTTCTGACAAATAACCTAAATCATTATAAAAATTGGTGCCCGAGCTCGTAGTGCCGAAAAAGTTATAGGAAATTTCGAGCTGTGTGTTTTGGGTTCCATAATCCTGAGACCCATGATTAGTCGCGGTGACAGGTCCTAGTAGGTAAGTACCTGCTTGCGATCCTCCCTCGACCAACGGCCCAATGATGTATTGTGCAACGTTACTGAGACCGCCGGTGCCGGGAACCAGCTGACCAGTGGTGACCCCAAAAAGTTCTTGCAGAAAACCGCCTTCGCCGAGAATACCAGGTTCATTCTTTGACCGGATGCTAGTAGTAAAATCGCTGAGGGTCTCACCGACCAAGGTCTGTTCCAAACGCCCCGCTTTGTCGTAAACATATTTCTCAGCTCCAAGCGTAATGCCATGCTCTCCGTATACAGTCGCAATATCATCGCCACTGCCAAAAGCGAGCAATGTTCTGCCTTCCTTGTCGTAATAAAACCACTCGTCCTGCGGGTCCGCACCCCCACCAAGGTTGGTAACCACATTTCTTCGATTGCCAACGATATCGTAGTGGTAGCTCACGTTATCCAGCTCGTCTCGCGAAGACGTGAGCTTTGTTAAGCGGTTGAGCTCATCAAATTCGGAGTTAGTGACAAACGCTTCATTTCTTGGCGGGAGAGTCTGCTCAAGAGGTGTAAACTGCCAGCCATCAGTATTTCCGGAGTCCTCAGTGTAATGAGTAGGGTCGATGCTGCCAAACGAGGTGGTGATAGCGTCGACAGTAAAAAGATCAAAGACCTGATTCGCCCGTAGATCATAGGCAAAACGCTGTGTATGGTCAGTCGCTGTGCTAGATACTAACGCTGTTTGATCAACTGGGTCAGTGTTAGGGCCTAGAAACGGCGTAAAGGTTTGGTAATCCTCGGTGGTAAATAGTTCGGTGATCGATTTGACCCGGCCATCACTGTAGTACCTGTAGCTTTTATTCAGAAGCCCTTCATCATCATCCACCGTCTCTTTGGCAACTTGGCCAAAATCGTTATATTCGTACTTTGTAACCAAAAAATAAGGTGATTCTGTGTTGATTAAGCGCCCAACCTTAAATTCTTCCCTCGAGTAATCCCAGCGTTGACCATTGCCAAGCGCATCCGTTTCGCTTATTTTGCTGCCTAGCGAATCAAACGCAAAACGTGTTGGAACATCTTCTTCGCTGACGCGAACAACAATATTGTCGCGTTCATCGTAGGCATAGCGAATGCTTACCGCTTCGCGCTCAATATCCGTATTACCATCCTTGCCGTAGGCGGTTTCAACATAGCGCCGATCAAATTGATCGTATTCATATGAGTTGATCAAGACCGCCTTAGTATCGGTGCTAGGCGCCGCACCGTTTGCCACATCCCGCGCTTCGTTCAGCGCGTGATAGCGATTCGCGCCGGTACCAAATTCAAGCGCAGGAATAGTTAACTGGGTGACAGCGGTAAACTTATCCGTTTTACTCATATTTAAGTTATTCGCATCACGAATTAGATGCCAGCGACGGTCGCCGCCTTCACCCGCGTATTCCGCTGCAGCGATATCGCCCAAAGTTTCGTCTATTTGCGCGGTATATTGCCTATCGCTTACATCCTTGCGCAGCACGCTTTGCGCAATTAAACGATTGCGCGCATCAAAAGTGTCGACTTTTGCTGCGCCCACGGCATCGCGCTCGCCAACACGATTGCCAAAGGCATCGTAAACATAATCTGTGACGTTACCTCCAGCATCCTGTACCTGATACATGCGGCCCACTTTCGCTTCCACGGTATCGGCTTCGTTCCCAGTCGCATCTTTACTTTGTACCAACTGACCCACTTCGTTATAACGCCGGTAACGCACACGCGATAAGTTATCACTGCGATCACCTTCAACAATTTGCGTATTAGCCTCCGCAATCGAGCGGCCCAAAGCATCGTAATAAACAATATTGACTAAATTGGAGCGTTTATCGGCAGGTACTAATAGCTTGGCCGGGTCTTCAATCAAAGAATTAGATTCCGGCAATATCGTCTCAGTTGCTTGATCTTGGTGGTTGTAACGGGTTGTGGTCGTGGAAAACTGCAACACACCGCCTTCAAAGCTAAGCGGATTCTCTTGGATAACAATATTTCCCCAGCGATCGTACTGCTGACGAATTTCAGGCCTAACTTGCTGCGTTTGGATTTGGCTTTCCGGGTCGGTGTTGGTTTCGTCGTAGCTGACAAAAATTTCCGTATGCGGACTTAATTGTCTAACGCCGCGACCAAGCTTGTCGAACTTCGTTTCGGTTATCCGGTTCACCGCATCATCCATGGTATCTTCGTTATTGAGATGGATCGTACGCGTGTTATCACCCGCTAGATTGTAGGCAAAGGCCTTCTCACCATCGGAGCCTTTTGTAAAAATGATATTGCCCGCTCTATCGTATTCAAAAGAGCGCGTGGCTATGCTGCTGAGTTGGTCCAGGTTTTCGTCTTCTGCACTTTCTTCCGCATTGCGAAGAACAAAGTTTTGCTCAAAGTCTGCAAAGTAATCTTTCGCCCAGATATGATTTTCCAGTTCAATTTCACCAAAAGCATTGTAAGCATTGCTTTTCCCGGCGCGCTGTAGCAAGCCACGCTCATCGGAATAAATATCTAAACTTGCAAGCTGCCGACCAATATTATCGAACTGTATAAGCCGGCGAATAGCATGATCGTATCCCCACTGCTTCTCATTCAAGCCAGTACCGCTTCTATTGTCGACGTTTATATCTAAAAACTCTTCACGTGTGCGGCCTGCGTAATCAAAGGTACGATTAATAATTTTACCGAGTGTATCTTCGGCGCTAATTTCATTACCAAGTTGGTCGTAGCGCCGGGTAACAATGCGGTCTGAGCTAGCACTTCCACCCTGAGCATCGGGGTCGGATGCAAACTGAGTCTCGGTTATCACGTCACCAAAAGCATTGAAGACAAACTTCGTGACCGGCGCCGTGGTTTGTTGCAGTAGAAACGGATCAACTTCATTCCCTGCAACTGTGCGTTCTGGTTGGGTAATCTTTGTGATTTGGCCAAGCGCATTATAGGTTTGGATGGTTCGGTTACCGCCAACCTGTGTCTCGGGATCAAAGCCAATAGCGCCCGGTATTGTGATACCGCCCTCTTGAGTCGTCTCAGGTGTGTAACCTAGTTCCGCCAACTCTTCTAAGTTACCTAATTGATCATAACGTTTAACGGAGACGGTTAAGCGCTGACTCTCCTGCGCATCGCGCGCAATATAATAATCTTGCAGCGTATATTCCGGCGCTATTGGATTGTTGTCACTCGTCCATGTATTGAAGGTTAAATTGCTTTTTTGTATCCGAGTTTGACGATTTAATTCGTCGTAATCGTAGTGAACGATACGATCAGCACCATAACGTCCTAAGTCTTCCCAGTGCGCTTCTAATTCCGGCGTATCAATTGCGATACTCGGGTCCAGCATATCGAGTTTGATTTGATCTAGCTCGGACTGAGCAGGCGCCGTGGAAAAATCAAAGCTGCTGCCGTCAATCGGTTTAGCATACTCAACTACCCGAATTAAATTGCCCAAACTATCGTAGCTGTTTTCGGTTACAAAACCTTCGGGGTCAATGCTAAATATTTCCTGGCCGCGTTCGTCGTAGTAGTAATAAGTATCACGCGTTGTTGAGTCGCTAACTTGTACACTTTGCTTAAAAATTTCATTAAAGGCGTTGTATGACGTTGTTGTAACCGGCGACTGCTCATTATTAAAGTTGCCGCCTACTTGGTGGAGGTTTGCTGCTTCCAGCTGCTCTTGTTTAACTACCTTGGAGCGACCTAAAGCATCGTAGGTTGTCGTTAATGTGCGATCAAGTAATCCATTGCTGACAACTAATGTACGATCGTCGCTAGCTTGGTTACTAATAATCGAAGCGCCATCACTGCCAAGCAAATAATATTTTTCGTCGTTGGTCGCATCGCTGCCAACAAATGGTTGTTCTAAGCGATTAGCATAACGTGTTAACTCTTCTTGTTCACCAAAGGCGTTATACTGCATTTGGCTGACTTGATTTTCAGCATCAATATCGAAGCGAACTTGCCCTAGTTTGTCGTAAACCTTGTAGCTAACCACAGCAACATCGCCTACCTGCACACGGTTTTTCACCGCATTGCCTAAAGCGTCGTAAGTCACATGCGTTTCGCGTACGTGCACATTGGGGTCTGTGCTATCGGGGCCAACATCATTGATGAAGAGACCGGCAACGGAATCGTAACGGCCATTTTTAATTAACGTTTGGCGATCCAACTTATCGTATTCGTAACGCGTAATACGCACATCGCCATCGTTGTCCACACCGCCGGATCTAATATAACCCTCGGCCCTCGACTCCAGATTATTAAATTTGTCGTACTCGAGCTTGGTGACAATTTTGGCATTGCTAACGGCAGCATTATCGGCGCTGACCCAAACGCTAGTGAGCTCGGGATTAATTTCCTCGGTTAAACGATTTAACTTATCGAAGCGATATTCCCACGTTGCGCCTTTTTTATTGGTAAAGCTTGTGCGGTTACCAAAACTGTCGTAACCGTACTGCTCAAATTCTAACGCTGCGTCAGTGGTTTTCTTTAGCTGGCCAAGCTTATCGTAGTCATAAGATTCCGTGCGTTTGTCGGCAAAGGTTTGGCCTGCTATATCAGCAAGTATCGGAGCGCCTTCATGGCGTGCAAGGCCTTGTAGTAGCGTTACTTCTGCACTACTTAAGTTGTATACCGACGCTGCTGTTAACTCGTTAAATGCATTATAAGTATTTTCTGCCAAAGTCTGGTTAGCGGTAATGGTAAAACGCTCGCGGCCAAGCGCATCAAAAACCATTTCGCGCACACGCGCATTGCTATCGCCCGCCGCCAATACATTGGCATCAATGGTTTGAGCGCGCAATTGATTAACGACTTCCGTTGTCAATATAAAGCTTAAACGCGTTTGGCGTGTAATACGGCCGAGTGCATCAAATTGACTAAGCGTGAGGTAGTTTTCCGCATCAACCTCAATAATTTTTTGCCCCGCAGTATCGTAAATACTTTGTGTTTCACGTTTATCGCCTGTCGGTAGAGCTTGCTCTACCTCCGCAAGGCTTGGTGCTGCACTGAGCGATAAACTTGCAGAAGTTTCTGCATAGGCAATTTCATTGGTCAATTGATCTAAGGCGTTGTAACTCATTTCTTTGATTTGACCGAGCGCATCAATCATAAAGCGCTGACGACCCAGTGCATCGTAGACCATAAAGCTGTGACGGTCGCGATCAGTATCTTCCATAACCGGCGCGCTAGAAAAATTATCTTGTAAGGTCGGTAGAGTATTTAACTCGTTTGCATACAACACGTTTTCGACAACTTGGCCGAGAGCATCGTAACGTGTCTCCGTTATTTGCCCTAGAGCATTAACGCTAAAGCGCAATTGCCCAAGTTGATCGTAGGAATTATGACTTTGGCGATCCGCAGCATCAGTCGCCAAAGCTGCAACCGCTGCGCTCGCGTTGCCACCTGCGCTTAGCGCAACACGATTAAAATATTGTGTTTGCAATATACGCTGTCCAAAGCTGTTGTATTCATTTTTTATGACTTGCCCAAGTGCATCAACGTTGTGAGTTTCTTGGCCGATTGCGTCATAAACAAAGAAGCTATGGCGATCAAATTCCGGAGCCGCTGTGGGAGGGCTGGTAAGCGTTTCGTCCGCCTCTGGCAAGGTTGTTAATTTCGTATGGTATTGTGCGGTCTCAATAATTTGGCCAAAACGGTCGTAGGTTTGGCCGCTAACTTGCCCGAGTGAATCGACGCTAAAGCTTAACTGGCCGCGCTGGTCATAACTAAAATGCTGGGTTCTATTATTGACGTTGGTATTATTCGTATAGGTACTTGTTAACGTCGCAAGATCTGCAGGAGCTCCTGCAAAAGGATCGGCGTATTCAGTTTGCAAACTGACTTCATCGAAACTGTTGTATTGCCAGTTTGTCACACTGCCAACTCCATTGACCGTGTATGCTTGGCGACCCAATTGGTCGTAGGCCCAGTCAGTGCGTTCAACAGCTTCAAATTGATTTAATTGCGACTCCAAGGTAGCGATATCCAATGTACCATTAGCAATAGGATTGCTAGGCGTGGAAGGTGCTAGGCGATAACGCAATTGCGTTTCGATTTCACCAAAGGCGTTGTAATTGTTTTCGCTTAAATTACCCAGTGCATCAACGGTAAAACGCAATTGGCCTAAGCGATCGTAGGCAAAGCGGGCGTGTTGAGCTTGCTGAAGATCGCTATTGCTGTAACCGAGATCGCTAATAATATCGCTAAGCTCGCCAATGGTAATCGTTCCATCTAAGCCGGCGATATTTAATGAAAGCTCACTAACCGCTTGGTCGTAACGACGCGTTTCAATGGCCTCATTAAATGCGTTATAGCGTGTCTCGGTGGCAAGCCATTCAACTGCGCCATTATTCGCTACACGACTAAAAGAAAAACGTTCGCGTCCGACGTTGTCAAAAAAGGATGTTTGCACACGGTTAATCTGTGGCGATCGATCAAGAATATTGTCTGGCGACGCTGTCTCATCCAATTGCGCGAGCGTATAGTCGATATCTTTCTCGACAGGTGCATCGTAACGAACACTGTATTGAACCTCACCAAAGGTGGTATAGCCAACTTCGCTCACCTGGCCTAGGGCATCAATACTATAACGCTGACGGTTTAATTGATCGTAAACAAAGCGCGTTGTGCGATCCTCATTTGCTTGCAAAGTCGGGCGCGTTAACGTTTCACTTGTTAAGCTTTCGCCGGGCGTTACGGTATTGGCATATTGAATTTGCTTAGTTAAATTGCCGAGCGTGTCGTAAACATTTTCGCTGACTTGGCCGAGGGCATCAGCCGCCAATATTTGTCGATTTAATGCATCGTAGGCAAATACGTTGCGTCGATTATCCGTGTCGGTTCTGTCGAC
>JANQJB010000121.1 GCA_028281865.1 Marinagarivorans sp. | reverse complement strand
ACACGATGCACCGTTTGACGATGTGATTCGTTCGGTTGAACTTTTCGATGATCGCGATCGTGTCTTCGGTGATGACAACATTTTTGGTAATGATGGCGACGATATTATTCATGGCCAACGCGGTGACGATACCATCTCCGGTGGCTTGGGTGATGATGAACTGATCGGTCAACTCGGTAATGACAATATCGCCGGTGATGAGGGCAATGACGTTATTATCGCTGATGTCGGTCATATTATCCGCGACTACAAAGCCAACGGCGATATTCGCGTGCGTGAAAATGGCAGCTGGCATCGCAATGTCTTCTTGGAAGAAACGGCGACTGTTAAGGAGATTATTAGCATCGGCCAAAGCGGTATTAACCAGTACGATGACGACTTGGCCAAGCGCTTGATTGAGGCGGATAAAGTTCTGGTAACCGGTTCATTCAATGCTAGTGGTAACAAGGTTGATAACCCCGATACTAATGATTGGGATACCAACCTTGTGCTTGTCGATTTTGCCGATTCAAATGACGATACCGTCGATGGCGGTGCAGGCGAGGATTTAATCTTTGGTCAGCGCGGCGATGACAACCTTTCTGGTGGAACGGAAAACGATACGATATTTGCTGATGGCGCTGAGAATCTCGTGCCGTTCTACACCGATTTAGCACATATCCAAAACGGAATTCGCTTTATCGATAGTGACGATAGTAGCATCGACTTTAGCGGTACTGCCGGCACGTTAATCGTTTCTCCATTTACGGTTAACCCGATCGAAGCGACGATGAATTCTCCGTACAACTTCCAAGATCGTCTGCTCTCTTATGTAGACGACAGTGTTGTGATTATGGAGCAGGCTCTCGGTGTAGATGAGCTCGAATTAAACGACGGCCGCAAATTGCGCGGATACGTTTCATTTATTACTGATGTTGTGCACCACACTGACGTTCTTCCCGGAAGCGATACCTTAGACGGTGGTGCCGGTGACGACTTTATTGTCGGCGACGACGCGCTGTTCCATACGCCTGTGGTTACAGGCCTTAACAGGCTTCAGCACAGCATGAATGATGCATTTGACGCTCTGCTTGATGTCAGTGAGGCGTTAATGGCGATGGCTGTTGATTACACGCAAATGGACGCGCGCCTTAATAATAACGTGGGCGAACACGATATTCGTTACGGCGAAGATACCATTACCGGCGGTGCTGGCCGCGATTCAATCTTTGGTGATGAAGCGATTGTCATCAGCTCGATTGAATATGGCTTGCCGGCTGATTCTTCGACGTTTGAAGATGTCGTCAAGGCATCGTTCAACCACGTTGAAGATTTGGAGTATCTCGCTGTCGATATGCGCTTTACCGTAAGAGATGCGCATTACGAAGTGCTCGACACTTTGGTTGATGACTCCTATGCAAATGGCAGGGTGAACAACCACGTCGATGTCGATCTTCACGATCTTTATATCGGCAACGATAATATTGATGGGGGCGACGAAGCCGATTTGATTGTGGGCGATCTGGCAGTGATTGTCGGCCAATCTATTGATGGCGATGATGATCGCAGAGATAATCTTGAGCGGGCCTATATTTCCAACAACGTTTATAACAACGTTAATAATCAGCTCAATAATCTTAATCAATCGCGCGATCAAGAATTGCGTCAGCACGTCGATCACGACTTTAACTACCGCGGCCAGACGATTAGTCACAATGATTTGCAGCGCATTGAGCGTGACTATCAATACGACTTGCGTTTAGGCAACGATCAGCTTAATGGTAACGACGGTGACGACTTTATTATCGGTGATTTCTCTGTGCTTGTCGGAGAGATAATCAATGATAATCCAAACAATAATCAGCAATGGAACCAATTGCGCACTGATGCTAAAGATCTCGCACGCGATATTGAACGTTTTGTCGACGAACGTTTTGATCGCCACCATCACCATAATCATTTCTATTACGGCTCACATCATTTTCATGATCAATACGAAAATCGCAGCTTTTCTCAAGATAGGACTTATGTTGAGTTAGGCAATGACACAATCTTGGGCGGAGCTGGAAAGGATTTTGTTATGGCGGATTCTGCAGCCTTTGCGACATCGCTGTCGATGGAAACGCCTAATGATCCTATTATCAGTGATACTGAAGAATTGAGAATGGATTTCCAAAAAATAAAACGAGACAGCAACGGTAATGATGTCTTCAAGTATTATCGCTACGAAAATAATTCGCGTATCAGTGATGATACGATTGAGGGCGGCAGCGGTAACGATGTGCTCTTTGGCCAAGAGGGAGACGATAATATTAAAGGTGATGGCGGTAAGGATAAACTCTATGGTGGCCACGGCAATAACACCGTCAATGGCGGAGCAGGCAAGGATACCGTAAAGAAAAACGGTAATAACGAGCTTGATTTAAGCAACCGCAAACTCGGCCAACAATATTTATTCGACGCGTTTAAACCATGGGATACTTTCTTCGAAAATGTCGCCGACGACTCCTTGCAAGGTGTTAGACCGACGGAATTCGATAAGAAGCTTGGTAGAATTCGCGACGAACAAATCGAAGCTCCGCAGCCACCAAGTTTGATCGAAGAGGGAAGTTTCGATGCTCTCAATGAAGCGGCAGAAGAGTTAGCGTTTATTGAGTGGACGAATAGTTAGTTCTATTCAGTTCTTATAAGTAAAGTGGGGTAGCCGTAGCGCTGCTCCTTTTTTTTGCTTCTATAGAGCAAATTCATTGTTCCTATTTGTTGCTGGAAAGCTCTCTCATGTATTATTTTCAGTGCAGGGTTGACAGGTAATGCAAGAAAAATCAATATGCCCTCGTGTTAGCGCTGGGCTTATTGGTAAGAATGCAAATAGTTTTTAGGAGAGGAATAATAATGAATGTTCTCAGAGGTTCCATACCTGCCGTTTTTGGATTGATATTTAGTCTCAGTGGCTGTGGAAGTGGTAATAATTCAACCGATAATATTGAGACTCCGCAAGAAAACCTTCCGCCTACGTTTAACTCTGCTGCAGCTATTGAAATAGATGAAAACTCTGAAGGTACTGTTCATATATTTCAAGCGACTGACGGGAATAACGATCTTCTCACTTATTCTATTGTGCAAGGGGAGGATTCCGAGTTATTTAGCCTATCTGATAACGGAACACTAACGTTTATCACCCCTCCAGATTTTGAAACTCCAGCGGATTCCGATACGGATAATATTTATAAAATAAATGTTAGTGTGAATGATGGCAGAGGCCTTGAGGCCGTGCAAGAATTTCAGCTTTCGGTAAAAGATATTTCCCAAATAATAACGAAGTTGGATGGCCCAATCCCTGGAAGTTCTTTTTTAGGTGTCGTGGATAAAATTACATTAACCGGCTACTTAGAAGATCTGGATGATGGCGTTGTATCGGAAACCGATTTGGCCGAAGTTGTTGTTAACGGGGAAACTCAAACGCTTTATAGCGAAAACGGGCAGGTTCGTTGGGGAACAGATATACCGTTACCTAATGATGTAAATGCTGTTGAAATAATGACTAAAGGTAAAGGTGGCTGGAGTAATATTCGGCGGGTTAAGTATTATAATAATAGTGACGAGTTGTTTTCGCCCTTTAGTGAGTCAGTATATGACTCGGAGCGGGACCGGTTTATTATCTATGATATTCCTTCAAAAACATTTTTCGGAATAGATCGAGAATCGGGAAGCAAAAATAAAATATATGAACTGGAGGAAAGCCTGCTCTTTTCAGAGCTTGCAGAAGAATTCCCTATCCATTTTGTTACTTATTCGGGCGACGGGAAAACTGCCTATTTAGCTAATAATACTTCGGAAGCGGATTTTATTCAGGTGGACTTGGTGGAGGGTAGCGGTTTAAGACGTCCTATAATACTTCAGTCGTTAAACGAAATATGGTATCGCAATATCGTTTTTGACGAAGTTGAGAATCGCTTATTGGTTATTGCGAATGGAAGAGAAGCAGGTTATGTCGTTAGTGAAATCAGCCCAGATGATTTTAGCTACCGCGAACTTGGTCAAATTCAAATTGATCAACGTTCTGATAAAACATATCTCTTAAATACGATAAAACATCTACGTTATGATTCTGGTTCGGATTCGCTATACCTGACATCACAAGAGTCTCTTTCTCAACCTCCTGAGATAGATGAAATAAAAGAAACGCTTGGAATAATAGGAACTGGATTTCGTATTCGAGATATTATCGGAAAGATCAGTTTGAATGACTTTCAATATTCAGAGGTTATTCCATATAGAGATCAAATACCAAATCAGGGGCAGATATTAACCGATCGTTCATTTTTCTTAGATAAAAATAATAATAATTTATTGTTACAGTTAGACGTAGGCGGAACTTATCATTTGGTAGCATATAACCTCGCTGATCAGGCCTATCAAGAACTTTCGACAAATCAAATGCCGTTTAGCGATGACGGAACTTCTATTTTAAGCACTATGATTGGTCCCGATCAGATGATGTATGTTTTAACCAGTACCGGTATCATTAAAAAATATGGTTCTAGCTCTACGGACGAAGACGTTGTAGTTAGTAGTAACACACAAGCAAAGTCAGATGATTTTTATTATTCCTCAATAGGCCAATATAACGAGAAAACTTCCGAAATTAGTGTCTCCAACAGTAAAGGGGTTTTCACCATTAACCCGGACAGTGGTGAAGTCTTGCGTATCGTTGATTTTAACAATATTGAATCTGAAAACGATGATAAAATATTTTTCAAAACACGAATATTACATGCGCCGGATAAAAATAAGTGGTACTTTTTGGAGCGATCATTAAAACCTGCTGAGTTTGATTTAGAACGCTATCATACAGATGTCATTGAGTTTGATGTGCTTACCGGTGTTCATCAGCATTTAACAAATCCTTTTGCGGGTTCTTTACACGCCTTAAGCGATCTACGGTTTGTCGGGCATTATGATGGTTCTATATACTTTTATAATCGCCGAATTCTGGAATTAAATGAACAACATCTTATTATTTATCCAATATCCAGAGTATATCGATATGATATTGACAATAAAAGTTGGTCCATTTTGCTTGAAGGTGAAATGTCGTGGTTTCGGTCATTTTTTGATTTGCCAGGTGGCCGAAGGTTGTATCGGGGTGGTAATAATACGGATGGCTATGAAATTTGGCAAGAAGACTTCTTAACAGGGGAAAAAACTAAGGTTGTTGATTTGCCTAGTGAAATACGTATTTCTTTAAACACTTCTACATGGCGTCATGCAACAATCGACAATGCCTCCAACACTTTTTATTTTCCAGCGCGTGAAGGCATTTTATCAATAGACTTGAATACTGGAGAGAACAAACGTTTGATTCCAGCTAACAATCCTAGAACGCCTTTATATAGTGCACGAGCCTTATTTTACGATTCTGCTAAAAACGCTTTGTTTGGTGGAGATGGCGCAACCAATGCCTATTATAGGTTTAATCTCGATAGTCATTTATTGGAAATGATTATTCATTGACTTTTTAGTATTTTATACAGAAAGAAAACTGGAAGAACCTTAAATCACGTAAAAATTAAAGTGTGGATATAAAGGAAAAGCATTGGAGTTAATTTCATTTTCATTTTCATTTGATTTGCTCGTATTTTTATTCCTTATTGCTGTCTTTGCCGGCTTTATTGACACCTTGGCTGGTGGTGGTGGGCTGATAACAATGCCAGCATTATTATTAAGTGGTGTGCCTCCGTTGGCTGCACTTGGTACTAATAAATTGCAGGGTAGTATGGGAACGGCTACTGCAACTTATATGGTAATAAAAAAGAAAAAAGTCAGTTGGGGTGATGTTAAGTATTTAATGTTATCAGCATTTATTGGTTCGGCTATAGGTTCAATAGCCGTTCAATTTGTGAATACGGAAGTGCTATCGTTTGTTATACCCGTGGTGCTTGTTTTAATAACAGTCTATTTTATGCTGTCTCCCTTGCTTTCTAAAATTCAAAAAACACAGAAAACTCATCTTTCATATAAAAAATATAGAAACTTTATCGTCCCTTCAATTGGTGGATACGACGGTATGTTTGGGCCGGGAACTGGGTCTTTTTTTGCTCTAGCAGGGGTAGCGTGTCGAGGGCACGGATTAATTTTATCGACGGCGTTTGCTAAACCACTAAACTTTTCCACTAATATAGCCTCGCTAATTGTTTTTATTATTGCTGGGCAAATTGCTTGGTTTGCGGGTATTGTAATGATGTTGGGTCAAGTTATCGGTGCGTGGTTAGGGGCCCATTATTTATTTAAAATAAACCCTTCGTATTTAAGAGGGATAGTAATTTTAATGTGCATCGGCATGTTACTAAAATACTGTCACTCGATGGGGTGGTTAAGTTTCTTCTAGCAAGTGCTTGCAATGAGTACGACGTAAAAACGTTCAATCACTTCATAATGGTCGATTCTTTAATA
The DNA here is from genome assembly GCA_028281865.1 of Marinagarivorans sp. Lineage (GTDB taxonomy): Bacteria > Pseudomonadota > Gammaproteobacteria > Pseudomonadales > Cellvibrionaceae > JANQJB01. Next base: position 92,858 of record JANQJB010000121.1, on the reverse strand, counting down.
GGAAAATATCGTTCGATCACCAGATACTAAATCGATTTTTACTAATGCATCAATACCAGTATCCATAACGAAAAGCTTATTATCTTCCCAAATCGGGTGGATAGCTCTAGGAAAGTTTAAATGAGGCCCGTTGCCTTTCCCTCGGCCACTTATAAGTCTAGTGATGCCAGTATTTGGATTAATTTCAAGTATTGCTCCGTCGAAAGGCACTGCGGCAAGCAGTGCAGATTTATCCTGATTCCATGTAAGTGAATAGATTTGAATACTAAAATGCGTTGGCAAGCTAAAATCGCCACCTTCTGCCAGAGTGGTTCGGATACCGGTAGTTGTATTGGCACGCTGAAGCACAGCACGCTCATTTAAAAACGGGTCTGATATACGGGTGGTTAAGAATACTTCGTTGTCACTTGTACTTGCAAATGCGAATAGAGGGCGTCTTTGGAAATTGCGTTCGGAGTCTTCCTGTGGCAAAGTGGTTTCGATCTTCTCCCTTGCGCCAGTCTCTAAGTTGATTTTAACTTGATAAGTGCCCAAGTTATTTGAATACTTCCAGAAAATCATTTCTTTGTTATTTTTATCGTGAATATGAGCACTCAAGCTGGTTATAGAAGCGCCGCTATTTTCCAATGCCGCCTCTTTCACTTCTTCTTTTGCTGAATCTGACACAATATCAAAACTGCCATCGCTGAGATTGATTTTGATTAAATCGCCAAAAATTGAATTGGTATTCGAAACGACGTAAACGGTGTTAGCTTCAAGGTCAAATGTGAGAATTTTGGCGCCGTTTATTAATGCGTTGTTATCGTAGCGAGAAAAATCTAATATTGTTTCTTTTTGATGTGTCGTCAGGTTGATTGATTCGATGACTTTCCGATATAAATCGTAGTAAACGATACTATTTTTATCTTCCGAAAGGGCGCTGACAATTGCCCCAGAAATACTCTTTTTGGCAACAGACGTTTCTAATATTTTTCTTCGCTCCAGGGTTTTTAGGTCTATTTCGATAAGCGCGTTTTGCCGAGTATCCGTTACATAAGCTTTGCCGTTATTTAGATCTGTTTCGATATCTCTTAAAGATAAAAATGGGACTTTATCGGTTTCTAGGTTCGAGGCAAATAAAGAGGTCTCTCCAGATTTTTTATCAACCAGAGTAATATTGTGACCGATGTTCTGAGAACCCGTCCCGTCGTCTAATTCACCGCGATGAGCAATGAGTATTTTATCTTCAGAGAAATTTGCTACGCCATTAATTGAGTTTAAAGATACAGGAGAGGCTTCGTTTACGACTCTCGGTATTGTGTAGAGTGATCGTAGTATTGGATCGTAAGTAAACAAACGTGATGGCGACGCAAATACAAGTTCGTTCCCATCTGAAGATACGTCTACAGCACTGACACCAGCCAACGATGTGCCAAATGCATAGGGCAGTGAATGAGTAGAGCTGCCTTGATAATCATATATAGACGAATTGGATAGCCCCGAAACTTTTAATCCGTCATAGTAAAAAATTGTTCTGATACGCCGGCCACTGTATATGGGGTCGTCGCCCAGTAATGGCAATAAAGTCCTTGTACCGGTATTGAGATCTACTTTAAACAACTGCGAGAGCCTATCGACGGCATAGGCAGTGTCGCTGGATTCTAGAGTCAGGTCGACAAGTGATGAAAAATCTGGGCCTGAACCGACATCGCGACTGGAGATTACTTTGTAGGCTTTGCTTTCCAAATCGAAGGAAACTATGGCATCAAGATTGTAATTGGTACCGATAATCCTGTTATTGTGTTTATCGATTTCGATTTCGGTCATAGGGTAGCGAAGTTTATCATTACTAACCCTAATTTTTTTCGCCCACATTTCTGAGTCTTTTTTAATGAAAAGTTCTACTTGGAAGATACCAATATTGATGGGAATTTCTGCTTCCCATTGGTTGTGGTTGTCTCCTTTTATGGTTGCTTTTACGTTGTTGACCAATACTTCGTCAAAATCTCCGGGTTTAACTTCCTCATCTTCGATATCCCTTAGTGTGCCGCGGGCAATAATCGTTTGAGTAATACCGCCAAAATTCGTATTTTCAATTGGGTAGGTAAAGTCAGCAACAATCCTCGCCTGATCTGAAACGTGGACCTCTAGGGCCAGCTTGATAGAATCGTTGCTCTTATTCCAAGCACTAATTTCGACTTCATATACATTGTCGTGGTTGGAGTCATGCGGGTTTTCAAAGTCTGGTGCGGAAGAAAAGCTGAGCTCTCTGCGCGATGAATCAAAAATAAATGCTGCTTGATCCGCGCCTCCAGTTAACGAAAACTTGATTCCTTGGTTGCTTACTAGAGAAGGCGAAAAAAAGGGTACGTTCGTATTTTCCTGAACGCTAAGAACGCTCGGTGACGAAAATACAAAAAGTTTTTCTTCCGGAGTCTTATCATCGTTGCTCTGATCGCTACCATTGCAAGCACTGAGAAGCAAAATAAAAGATGTTGATAAAAGTAGGGAATAGAGCAATTGGAAGGCTTTCATAATATCCTTTTAACGAACTGGGTGCGCAGCGACACAAATGTACTGGGATGCTAACGGTATTGCCGCCCTTTGTGAAGGCGGTTCTGATAAATATTAGACTAAGTGCAAACTTTTCCCTGGAACAAGAATACCCAAGTTGAGCTAACTGGGAGGCTTATCGGGAGAGAGGGGAAACCGGACCAAATGCTAGTTGTAATACAGCTTGGCGGCCCATTTTGCAGAATATTCTGTCCAACTAAACACAGTACATATCGTCAATTTTACCAAGCGAGTAATTATTAATATTATCCAGCGTGACTTCGGCAATTCGTTGCATGGCTTCTTTAGTAAAAAATGCTTGGTGACCTGTAATCACGACATTCGGAAAGGTTTGTAAACGTGCAAAAATATCGTCTTCTATAAAAGTGTTAGATAGATCTTCGAAAAACAGATCGGCCTCCTCTTCATAGACATCGATGCCCAAGTAGCCAATATGACGGCTTTTAAGGGCTTTTATGACCGCCGCTGTATCCACTAAAGCACCGCGACTGGTGTTAATTAGCATTACTCCTGGCTGCATGTTCTGAATGGTTTGTTCGTTAATTAAGTGATGCGTTTCCGGCGTGAGTGGACAATGTAACGAAACAATATTGCATTGTTCAAATAGCGCACTGTTTGAGACTAGCGAACAGCCGTTAGGTAACTCAGCTTGTTTAACAAAAGGATCAGCGACCAGTACCTCGCAACCAAAACCCTGCATAATATTGATAAATGCTTTACCGATTTTTCCAGCGCCGATAACACCAACTTTTTTGCCATATAGATCGAACCCCATTAGACCTTTTAACGAGTAATCGTTTTCCCTTACACGGTTATAAGCCCGATGAATATTACGATTTAAATCGAGAATTAATGCAACCGCATGCTCGGCTACCGCAAAGGGAGAATAATCGGGAACACGGCAAACTGTTATACCATGCGTTTTTGCTGCTTCGAGATCGACGTTGTTAAATCCGGCGCACCGCAGTGCAACGAGTGAAATACCCTGTTCCTTTAGCGCGCGAATTACGGTTGAGTCGATAACATCATTAACGAAACAGCAAACCGCTTGTGCTCCTTCAGCCAAGCCCACGGTTTGCTCATTCAGACGATAAGGTAAGTACTCTAAGATTAGTTTTTTATCATTAAAACGATTGAAAAACTCCTCGTCATACAACTTACTGCTAAAAACCTTAACCTTGATATTCATTGGGTTTTCTCCAAGCATTTGTATTCTTTCGTTTTTTAGAAATCTCCACTTTGTTTATTATACTAAATGCTTGCCGCCTATTTACGAATCTAGATCATTAGCATAAGATTTGCTCCGAATCTAGTATTCAATCTGATCAAAAGACTGCGATACTTAACCGTTCAATTATACGGTTGTAAGATCTGTTGCGAAGGAAGAAATTATGAAATATATCGTGCTGATAATCACTTTAATGTGTAGTCAGTTTGTGCATGCTGCACATCCCGAGTTTGCTAACTACTTAGCGTTAAGCAAGGAGTTTGAAGCTCTATTGGGCAAAGGAAAATCCATAGGGCAACTGCCACGACTAAAAGATAAAAGAGTTTCAGTTATTATCGAGAAACTTTCGAAAAGCCAAAAACAAATAACTGCTGGCAAATATACAGTAGATGATCTATTTGGCTTGCTAGATGTTTGCGAAAAGGCTAGTAAGTTTGGCATGACATATTTGACAGACCAAATGGGTTCTGGTTTTAGACAGTCAGGTCTTTTCCAAAAAAATCAAGTAAACGTTGCTGAGCTGATGGTGGAAAATTCAGTAAAATATCAGGATGAGCTAAAGGTATTTTACCCCTTTCTTATAGATTGCAGTGCCATACAACTTTCTCTTATCGAGCCGTTTTGGAAATCGTTACCTCCTGATCAACGAACGCAAATTAGACTAAACGGAGTTAAAAAAATGCAAACGGGTATCCTGCAAGTATACATAGGGGTGCTTACAAGCTTGGGTGATTCAAGCTTCGAGGCCTCATTTAAGGACTCGTTGTTAAAGTCTGCCTTGAGTGAAGCGTCTGTGATGGCTGCGGCATTACCTTTGAATAAAAGGGACGAGGTTTTGAAAACTATTAACAGATTAAAAAAAACAGCTCCCCGAAAATATTTAAAAGCGTTTGATAGTATTTATGCGGAGTTTAGTAGCAAAAAGTGTAACGAGATTTGCCAGCTATAGCTTGCGGCATAGGTATTAAAAATACTAACAAATTAAGGGTGTTCTTCTATGGAAAATTTATGGCTAAACGCTGCTAAAAGGCTGCACGCGATTGCAGAAACCGGTAGGGAGTTTACCGAAGGTCAATACGACCTTGAGCGCTACGAAGAAATCTCCCAAATTGCGCTTTCATTGTTAGCCGCTATCGGTAAGGTGCCAATTGAATCTATTGATCGATTACTAGGTGTAGGCGCGGAGGGTTACGCGACACCGAAAGTGGATGTTAGGGGAGCGGTGTTTAACGGCGAGAAAATTTTACTGGTTCAAGAAAAGTCGGATGGTTTATGGACGCTGCCCGGTGGATACGCGGATGTGGGTTTGTCACCGGCCGAAAATATAGAAAAAGAAATTCACGAAGAAGCTGGTATTAGCGCTCAGGCAACGCATCTCTATTCAGTTCGCCACAAAGCTAAGGGCGAATATGATCCCGATATTCGCGATTTCTATAAGCTGTTTTTTCTGTGTCAATCAACAGACGTCGATAATATTAAGCCGGGTACGGAAACAAGCGACGCGGCTTTCTTCAGGCTCGACGAAATTCCGCCACTATCTAAGGGTAGGGTAGTCGCATCGGATATTAGTGCCGCATGGCGCTTCCATGTGAATCAATCTAAAGCGTTCACGCGCTTTGATTAAACAACGCTATTGCTGACTAAGTATTTCGGCAATTTATAGTTGAGTGGGGAAGTTGTGGAGGCCTTCCTCAATTAACGAGAGCCTGTTTTTTGTACAATTTTGATGATAAATAGTTCGCTTGTCACAAAAATTGGTGATATTTTTTCGTCAATATTCGTGCTTGAATTAAGTTTATCGGCGTAAGTGCCCTTTAATTGGGCACACGTTATAAGCGTTGATATAGATCTTGGTGGGTGAAAAGGGGCCGAGATATTTCAGAGCATCGGTAGTCACTTGGAGAGTGTTCTATCGAGTTTACACATGTAGTCACGATACAAATGAGGGAATCACAATGAAAAAGCCCATTTATCAATATCTAGCGATACTATCTATTTTTGCTCTGTCATTAATTTCTTGCCAAGGGAGTAGCGTTAAGGAGCCCGTTAAACAACCTTCCGATGGAAACGGCACCACTGTAACACCAACGACTGGAAGCAGCTTCCAGTGGACTTCAGAAACCGAAATAGAATCGGGTGTTTACAATACTTATTATCAACCGACGTTTATCGCCCAAGACCCAAGTGAATGGACCTTTGGGCTGGTGGGTAAGGATAGCGAGTATTTTTATGTTAAACCTGAGACGGGGCAGCTTAGATCAATTAAGCGAGTGGACAGAGTTTACCCCTGGGACTCGAATAAGGACGGCGTCTATGAAGTGATATTAACGGCTCACAATAAAGCAGGGGAGCTCCATAGTTTACCCCTGACAATATCGGCAGAGCCAAGAAAAACTGGTACCGATTCAATAAGCGAAGCGCGAATTTTATTTCCGGTACACAATTCCAACATTGGTCTCGGCGCAGATACCGAGATCGAAGTGCTGGTAAAAGTCAGTTACTGGGATAACAGCCCTGATCGAGACCCTAATTTACAGGTGAGCGGAGTTCAAGCAGAGTATGTAGAGGGCTCTGACGGTATCTGGCGCGCTAGTATTAGAGTGCTTCCGGGTGAAAGAGATATTTCACTGAATGTTGCGTCTCATAACTACCCTCAAAAAGATTTCATACGGATATACAACACCCTACCCAAAAAACCAGCGGAGCAATTTCAAGGTGGTCGCCGAAGCGGTTGCTCCTATCCTGGTTTTGGTTCAAATCATGTTTTTATCTATTCCACACACGTCACAGACCTTAGGCATGGGCATATTTATCTACATAACCGAGACCACTTGTGTAAATATGACTTCTATACTCAGAAATTTACCGCATTAACACAACACTATCGCGACGAAGTTATATACCCGGTTATTTCTTCGAGTAACGATCGCCAGCGGCTTGTCATTATAGATTGGCATTACAACGGCATTGAATATGATACGGTGAGTAATCGCTTTTCAACGTTTTCTACTGAGTATAAAGGCCCTGATGGACATTTTGGTGGTGGGTTTAGTTTACCCATTTCACTAAATTATAATTGGGATACAGGTAAAGGTGTATTTGCTACTTATAACGGTAAATTGCTTAGTTTAGATCTATCCTCAAACAGCACCTCTATCATTCGCGATCTGGGACAGGAAGACCCTGATGCCCCGGTCAGTGTGGAAATGAATTGGGAAAACAATACTGCCTACTTTGGAACTGTGGAGGGACATTTAATCGAGAAAAATATTCTTAGTTCTGGGGAAGAGAAAATTCTCTTTACAAGTTCGGAGGAATCTGATGCACTTTCCGCAGCCTTCCGCTCGCGATATAAAGATCTGATAGTGGGTGGTAAGAGCAATGGCGGTTTATTTCGCTATGACTTAGCCTCAGGAGAGATAAGCAGTATTGTAGAAAATCAGGGCTCGGGCTTAGATATTCAGTTTGCTTACGGTATAGAGTTAGATAGAACTGATTCAGTAGCCACCTTTATTGACCCGTTCCAACGTTATTTCTTTTTGGTGTCCCTTGTTTCGGGTGATCGCGTGATTGTTGAAGGCTTAACAGCACCGCAATAGATATTTAATAAATCACTGGATCCCGCGTCAAGCGCGGGATGACGCTGGGTATTTAAGGAACGAGCACGCTTTAAGTATATATATCGTGCCAGATAGTACTATTCGTATCAGATAGTATTACTCTTATCAGATAGTACTATTTCGTATCAGATAGTACTATTTCGTATCAGATAGTGCTATTTCGTATCAGGTAGTGCTATTCGTACCAGATAGTGCTATTCGTACCAGATAGTGCTATTCGTATTAGACAGTATTATTCGTATCAGCACCTTAAATCTATTGATACGTCATCCCAAAATCCATTCTCCCGTCATCCCGTGCTTGACACGGGATCCAGATGAAATGATTATCAGTTATCATGCAGACAAAGCAACTAAACTAATTAACGGATATTTAAATGAAATTACCTGCTGTTGTTTTCGCGTCTCTTATACTTATATTTCCACTCGCAGCACTTGCTAAACCGGTCAAAGAAGGACGGCACGGTATATATACTCAATACTTTTCGACGATACACTATGTGGTTGATTCTATTACGCAGCAATGTTACGTACTAGTTTACGAGGGAACAGATGCGCGAGGAATAGCGACGATTAAATGCGAAAATTTGCTCAAGCGGCCTGAATGGAAACCCATTATTACTTGGGTTAAAGAGGCTGAATAATACGGTCCGGGTTCCTAAACAATAAGCCTCGCAACTTAGTAAAGTCGTTATATGTGGATAAATCTTATGCAAGGAATATCAAAAAAATTTGTTTTGTTCTTTATAATTATTATCAGTAAATTCTGTTATGCAGAATCAGGTTTCAATTACCGCCCAATCACCGATAAAGATATAAATGCTGTTTGGAATGAGTGGAATAACCGTGACGTATCTGCAAAAAATATTGAAGTAGTATTATCGGACAGGGAATCTGGGTTTGTGCTAGTTAAGCATGAATTACACGGGAATGCACATTTCGGAGGAATTATTTTACCTAAATCAAAAGATCTGACTAACGCACCGGTTATGGTAATCCTTGATGGTTTAAATCAAGAAAAACCGGAGATAAGGCTAGGTATTTATCCCAGGTCTGGTTACGTAAAGTTTGAACCCTATTCAGATTTTATTAAAATCATACCTTCGTTTCGTGGCAGAACAGCTTATTTCAAGGGAAGAGGCTATGCGTCTGGTGGAGACTTTTGCGATGCATACGATGGCGCGACTGATGATGCGATTGCGCTAGTCAATGTTGCAGAATCCTTATATCCCGAGGCGAACTTTAAAAAAATATTTGCACGAGGTTATAGTAGGGGCGGCATTGTCGCACTGCTGATGGCTGTGAGAGACCCGAGGGTAAATACCGTTAGTTCGTTTGCAGCACCCACTGATTTTTACCGAGATAGTGTGAAAGATAATTATGGTACGCAATATCAATGTCAGTTCTTCGAAGGAAAAACGAATACTGAGGCCAGAATAAGAATGCTCGCTAGCTCACCTGTTTACTTTAAACCTCAGACGAACCTAGAAAACGTGGATATACATCATGGTGAAAATGATGAGGTTGTACCAGTTTGGAATGCAAAAATAATGTCAGATCATTTGCGCGCATTTAATATTAATCTCAATGTATCAATTTATCCTCAGGGTAAGCACGATATATATACAGATCCTAGTGCTACAGTGGAAAAGAGTAGGGCGGGCCTTTATATGTTTATAGAGTCCAATTATAAACAACGGTTTAACAATCTAAAGCCAACTAAGCAATGATTTTTATCGCGAAAAATACGGGCTATAGATATCATAGATTCGAGAAGGCTACTTTGAAAAAGTTAATATTCTTGTTGTTTGTAAATACGTTGATAAGTTGCGCTCAAACAAGGGCTTTATTTTCACATAGTGACTACTGTCAAGTATATGAAGCGGACTTTTGGAATTCTTTGCCAACACCTCCTGCAAAGCAATTTGATATGATTGCGAGTGCCATTCAGCTTAATATTAATGAATACTCTTCTTGGACGGATCCGCATATCAATACAATTGCATGGTATAAGCTTGGGGGTGGTGAGCTGTTTGCTTGTTTATATGATTCGAATAAGTCACCCGGTGAGAGTTTTAGTTTTCTAATCAAGTTCGTCAAAACTTCAAATGGTAATTTTGTAGCTACAAAACCCTTACGAGAAATTGTTGTAGTAATAGGTGGACGGGGTTAGATATGTATAACATACGCTCGATTTGGCTATGTTATGGGTAAACAATAAAGGACCCTTTGCATGAATAAAAATGAAATACTTGAACGAATAAGCTGTGGAAGAACTGATTTGGTATTTGACCTTATCGATTTGCCAGATTGGCCAAACGTATTAAGTGAAGGTCAGATAAGTGTTTTGCAATGGTTTGTTTATTACAACGATGTCACTGCTATGAAAGCGGTTTTGCAAGCTGGGGCAGATTTTAGTTCAATTAGTCTTGACGACGAGCTTTGCAATGCCGCTTTTTTCGGGCATTGGAAAATGACTGATTTTTTGCTGACTCAGGGTGCGAACGCGAAGGCGAAAAACGATAATACCGGTGAAACGGCACTCCATAACGCCTTAACTAAGGCTGGCCGGCCTTACTTCATTTATGTTGTTAAACTTTTAGTTGAACATGGCGCCGATGTAAACGCACAAACAAATCCCGGTAAGGAAACCGGTGCTTTTATGAGGGATGTTCGCACTAGAGGCGAGACTCCTCTGCATCGCGCTGCGGCATATGCGGATACAAATATTATTGAGTATCTTTTGGCAAATGGCGCAGATCGAGAAGCCCGGGATGCGCATGGCGATTCTCCTATCTCCTGGGCGAGCCAGCATCTCCGATCTGGAGAAATCTTAGCGCAATTGTCCTTTGGTAAGCACAGGGTCGGCGAAGGTTCAAAACAGCAAATCATTAGTGACCATGGCGCGGGTTGGGGTAATGGGATGGAATGGAAGCTGGTCGGCGACTTTCTTCCTGACAGCCTTTAGCATTGAAAACCGGGCATAGGTTTACGCCGTGCGCTGTATTTGCACTCTGGTAGTTGAATTAAAATGAATTGGGTTGCCGTAAAAAAATATACTCTTCGTCCGATGTTAGTTTCTGTAATAACTTCTCTTATCGTATCACTTACGATAACGGGGATGGACTGGAGTCTAAACCCAGGTAATCTTTTTTATAACAATGGCCATATACAATGGGATATTGTGTTATTAACTTTCAGCAGTTGGTTTTTTCCGCTTTTAGCAGTTACAAGTTTATCCTTTATTCTGGCTTTATTTTTATATTCGAAAATTGCTAATTATTTACGTATCTCGCGACGCTAGCAGGTTTCTTTGTTTTGCGCAGTTAGGCATTGGTAACATATTATTGCCACGGATTGTAAGACCCAAAATTCCACAAATAGCCCTCGGGGTCCAAACATGAGTAAAGACGACCACCGTGGTCTTGGTCTTCCGGCTCAAGTACAATTTTTGCTCCAGCTTCTAACGCCCGTGCATGGTGTGAGTCCACATCCGTCACAATGATATAAGGGCTTTGTGTGCCAATGCCGCCAACGGCTTTTGGCGATTTTTGATAATTATCAAATGCGCTTTCTCGTGCAGAACCCAACATAATCATTCCATTTCCAAAGGTAAGTTGTGCGTGGATGATTTTGCCAGGCTCTCCCTCTACTACCAGATGCTTCTCAAACCCAAAAGCCTTGCAAAGCCATTCGATGGCCGTTGGTGCGTCCTCGTACTTCAAAGTGGGGATAATGACACTCGACATAGTAATACTCCTCTCAATGTTTAATCAGAGTTTCGTTAAGTTTTTAATCAGCCGATGCGTCTTCGTTCGGCTGTGTTGAATGATGAGTAGACTTAATAAGTTTATGATACTGAAATGTACCAACCGTCGCTTGAATATAGAAATATAAAAAGATGAGAGAAAAAAATAATCCGCTTGGCTTACCCGTTTCGACGATTAACCATATTTTAGACAGCAGGAAATATAAAAGCATAAATGTAGCTGCGAATCTGCTCTTTTTATAGATTCCGAACGCAAGAAGGAAAATCAGAACTACGTCTACCATAGACCAAATATCATATAGCCCGTCTAACGCTCCGGTGTTTATGGCCAATAAGGTTACTCCGAGAGTCATAACTCCAGAGATAATAGCGGCAATCCATCCGTGTTTGATTTTCTTTAATATTTCACTTGGGATATCAAACTCAACTTGAATGTCTAAATCTGATTTTGGCGGCTTATATACTGAGTCTGTTTTATCCATGTTTTCTCCTGGTCATTTTGCACATTCAAATAGTTGTTTGGGAAGTATGAATTATTGGCGCGGGTTCTCGTCCAGCTTGACCTTTCATAGGTTTGTATTCGCATGCTTATTTGCAGTATGCATTATGAGTCGCTTGTCTTTATTACTCAATAACAATAGCGGTATACCTTAAGCGGAAGCAGATTTGAGCGAATTTTTAGACATCGGTTCTATCAAGTTTATAGACAGCGCAGTCATCTGAGCCAAATCGTCGCTTTTCAACCAACTTAAACCCCAATTTTTCATAAAACCTACATGCTTTCTTATTACTTTCTAGAGGGTCAACCAATATTGCTTTTACGCCTTCTTTTGAAAAACAACGCTTGATTACTATCTTCATAATTGTTGATCCGTAACCTTTGCCAAGATCACCTGACTCACCCAACCATATATCAATAGCGCGAAAACCCTCTTCAATTTTACCCCAATAATGGCTATCTTCAGTTTTGGGATCAATAATTTGCACAAATCCTATTGGGCGGCCTTCAAATTCGGCAACTAACTGTTCTCGCCACGGTGGTTTTCGCTTTAGCTCAGATTCCCAGTCCCAATCGTCATTTGGATCAGCAGCCAATACGTGTGGTTGCTCATCCCAATAGCGAAGCAGTGAAAGGTCGTCGATTGTTGCATCTCTAAGTTTCATTTTTGGTTGCCTAAGGTATCGCTCAGTGGCGCGAATATATCTGCCTAAATATGTAGCACTGAAGCGCCTTACCCTTTGTTAAGTTGAGTGCGTTTTTTGGCTTTTGATTTGTGGTAAGTCAAAGCCATTTGAATACATAGTCTAAGCTCTTTTTCTGGTAACGGCTCATTGATGGTGAACACAATTGCTCTGTTGTTTTCGAAAGAAAATATACCTGGAAACAAAGAATTATACGAATCTATAAGTGATGTATTACAATTTACATAGAGTGCATATTGCTCTGGGTGTTTTTCTTTCCAATCGATTCTTATTGTAGTGCCGCTTTTAGTTTCTGATGTGAGATACGATGGCTCTCCCCACTTCAGAGTTTCTTCAATTTTACCCACGCCATCTGTTTTTGACGCCACATCAAGAATAAGGCTTCGCAACTTTTCAAGCTTTGGCTTCACATGAGTTGGATAAGAATCAAATTTTAACTTTACATTTTCATTCATACTTATCGCACTAATGATACATATTGTTATATTCTCATTTTACCAGCATAGAAAACAAAGTCTAAGTTGATGACTCTCTTTTGTTCGACTTCAACCCATTGTTTTGCCATGGCATTGAACGCCACTTCGAAAAATATTTTCCCCATTTTATCCATGCAGCGACGCGTAGCTGAAAACGTGTGTATGAAGTCGAAAAACTCTTTAAGATTCCAGTTAACTTGCATCATGAAGTTTGGAGATTTTATCTCGTTAAATGGAAAGCTGATTTCTTTATAATGATTCCAAAGTAAGCTATTTTGGGGTGCCCAGTACGGCTCTATTACATCGAGGACTCGTTCGCGAAAAATCGCGTCAAGTTCTGGCGAAATACTTGGCCAAGTGTAACCCCAGGCAGAGAATATACCACCTGGTTTTAGCACGCGCTTTACCTCCTGCCAGAAAGACTTGAGATCGAACCAGTGCAGTGCTTGAGCAACGCATATGAGGTCAAATGAATTTTCGAGAAAGGGAGTATTCTCGGCAGAGGATACGAAAAACTCGACATTATCAAGTGTCTTTGCGTTTTTAATCTGTTGTTCGCTAATGTCAGTAGCAACAACCGTATCAAAGATCTTTGCTAGGTTTTCAGCAGCCTGTCCATTTCCACATGCACAGTCCCAAGCTTTATCTTTCGACGCGCATAAATCGGAGAGGTACTGATATAGACTCTCTGGATAAAGAGGTCTAGCAGACTCGTATAGCTTTGATTTATCACTGAACAAACTATGGTGTTCCATCATCCTCTCCTGGAAATATAACGCTTAAAATACGAGCGTTAGAGATTTCAACCTGCGCCTTTTGCTGCCGATTTTTAATGTGCTTGTCATATTTCATTTTCCTTTTTCCAGCGCCTAATTTTTGTTCTGGCTGAACGATAGGGAGCTATTGTATTAACTTGTATCCACTTAACTACCGCCCATTTTTCACCGGCCCATTGGCGCTGATGAAGGTCGAGCAACTCCGTTTCAGAAAAAGATTCTACCCATTTTATTAATTTATTGAATACCCGTTTAAACTCGGCTCGTAATTGCTTGAGGGTTTTTTCTGAACTATTTCGATAAAAAGACTCTGCTAGTTTACCAAGTTGATTCCATTTATAGCCTTTAGCTGGCATATTGGGTGACTTTCCTTTCGATTCTGAGTTGTCCCAACCCATAAGTAAACTTGCCCAGCCAATTTGATATGCCAAAATATCACAACATGAAATATTACCTTCAATTTCTTGCTGCCTTTCTAATTGCGGAGGAACGCTATCAAACTCGGCATCCAGTTTTCTATAAGTTTCATGTAAATTGTACAGCAATTCTTCTTTACTGGTTGGTAATGGCATATTTGCTCATGAGGAATAACGCTTGGTTAAAGGGAGGCCCTAGAGTACTGACTAGTCTTGCAAGACTTCAACACATTGATGCGCATGACTAGTAACGAGAAAGTGGCTGGCTCCTGGGATGACATATTTTCTGCTGTTCGGAAGTGCTTCATTAAGATGGCCACATATTGAAATTGCAACTGAATTCGACTCCGTACCGCATACCAGCCGAGTCGGTATCGAACAGCTCTCTAATTCTGCGAGGGTGCTATTTATAGCCGCCTCAGTGTTCCAGTGTCTAATATTGTTGGCTACTAATACTTCCATACTTTGCTTTACTTTTTCCGGCAGCAACTCAAAGTGACCTTTGCCGCCCCAAAAATCTATTACTTTTCCGCATGCCGATGGCTGTTTCTGCAAAACAGCCTGTCTGTAATCAAAAAGAAATTCATCCACAGTGGCTCTAGCTGCAAAATTTTTAACTCTGTTTAACAGCCATATTGCAACAGGTTCAAAAAGTGAAAGTTGACTTAACTGTAAATTGCCTTTGAGCGCCTGCGCCAAAGCTACTACGCCACCAAAGGAGTGGCCGACTAGGTGCACTGGTTCGGCTGTCAGCGATTTAACAACGCTTGCAAGTATCTCAAGCTCTGTTTCAATCGCGGGATCAGAAAAGTCATCAGGATCAGCCGCACCACCGTGACCCGGTAGCTTAAGCAATATACAAGTATGATTCGTGGATAGTTCTTTAACTATTCCCTTCCAGGCTGAAGTTGTCGCAAAAGAACCGTGAATAAAGACAATTGGTGGGCCATCACCCTCTATTTCATAGTAATCACTAATATTCATACTCGTACTTCGATAGTTGGCTTAAGTTGTAACAGCGCGCTAAAGAGCTGCCATTTTATGGCCGTTCCGCAGGCTCCATAGGCTAGAGTGTACTTAGGTGCCCGGCGGGATGCATTAGTCATGTTTTCAGAATTATTTCACGGTTAACTTTATTAAATGCTACTTGCACACTGGAGAAAGCCACATTCAATCTTTTTATATGATGATCTAGTATCTTTATTAACTTCGTACTTGTAGCTACATCTGAATCAATTTTTACTCATATAAAACAATGGAGTACAAACTACAATTATTTACAGGCATATTTTAAATCGCGAAGGACAAGGTGTTGAAAGTCCAATAGATTAAATTTTAATTTAATCTATTAAAAGATGGTTACAATAATTTACTTCTGCCAGAAAAAATAAAGATCGTTAAATATTACCTGCTTGATATAGAAAGTCTATTAACATCACCTCTAAAAATTACAGCCATTTGCTCTAAATAGTCTGAAAAGACAAGGCATTTTTTGCATTGACTATTCGTTGGGCAGAAACTGGCCCGCTCTTGACTGAACCTAAAGCAAGGGGCAGTATAAACGTCGCTATTGGCGCGTTCCTGTGAACCAGCCCGTAAACATGGCAATTCGAAATATTCATTATAAATCTGCCTATTTATTAACCTTACCGTTATCCCTCATTAAAAATGAACAATCACTCACTCATGAAAAACACTATATTGGCTGTACATACACTCTTATTGCTCGTTTTGCTCACTGCTTGTGGTGATAAAACGGACGTTTCTGACTCTAACACAACAAGCACCCCAGAGAAGCCCGCAGCGTCAGCAAAGGATACTAGACCAAATGTTGTTTTATATGTTTCCGATGACCACGGCCTAGATGCCTTTAGTGCTTATGGTGCCAGTGCTATTAGCACGCCCAATCTCGATGCACTTGCCGGCGCTGGCATTCGTTTTACGTATGCTTATGCTTCGTCGGCTAGCTGTGCGGTCAGTCGGTCTGCGCTGATGAGCGGCCTGCATGGCCACCATAATGGTATGTTTGGCCATATGCATGATTACAACCATTTTAGCTCTTACGATAAAGTCCGCTCCTTGCCGGTTTTGTTGAGTGAGGCGGGCTATCGAACAGCGCGCATCGGCAAATTTCACTTGGCGCCAGAGCATGTTTATAAATTTGACACAGTTCTCTCTAAAGGTAAGGCCAACGATATGAAGTCGATAGGTCGAAGCCCAAAAGAGATGGCTGAGGCTACTAAAGAGTTCATAAATTCTGATCCTAACCAGCCGTTTTTTATTTTAATGGCTTCGGATGACCCCCATCGAGGCAACCCGTTTGAAATTGGTGATAAGCCCAATGCCTTTGGTAATCTCGCCGATAGCTACCCGGGCATCACAAAAAAAACGTTTAAACCTGAAGACGTAGATGTGCCATCGTTTTTACCGGATATTCCGGAGACTCGTGAGGAAATTGCGCAGTATTATGAGGCCGTTGATCGATTGGACCAGGGCATTGGCCATATGGTTGATTTATTAAAAAAAGTGGGTGCTTGGGAAAACACAATCTTTATTTATTTGAGCGATAACGGCGTAGCGATGCCCGGAGCAAAAACGACTCATTATGAGCCGGGCATACGCCTGCCGCTGGTTGTAAGAATGCCTGAAAACAAAGCAGCAGGATTTGTTCAAGATGCAATGGTAAGTTGGGTTGATATTACTCCAACAATTTTAGAATGGGCAGATGCGAGCCCTGATGATTACGAATTCGACGGCCGCTCATTCGCAAAGATCATTGATCAAAATGAAAAACAGAATTGGGATGAAATTTTTGCTTCCCATAATTTTCACGAATTAACAATGTATTACCCTATGCGAACTCTCCGCACTCGCGACTATAAATTAATTTGGAATTTAGCACACGAACTGCGCTTTCCTTTTGCGACAGATCTTGTCGCGGCATCTACTTGGCGTGGCACAATTCAGCGCAAGCTAAAAACGTTTGGAAAGCGTTCAATAGATGACTTTTTATATCGCGCTGAATTTGAGCTCTTTGATATGAATGCTGACCCTGATGAGGCGAATAACTTAGCAGACGACCCAAAATATGCTGAGATTAAGGAACAGATGATCAATAAAATTCGTCAATATCAGGTATCGACTATGGATCCATGGATTGTTGAGAGCGACCCCTTTGATCTTAGCCAAGAGGTTGACCCTTTTGATATTGAGCAATACAAATAAATTGGGGGGCTAAGCCCCTCACTTAATCTACATGTATTTTAGTGTATATGGGTTCTATTATTTCTGCGTATCGAAAGTCTTTTCGATAAATGGTAGCTCATCTGCTCTAAAATAATCCTCTAATCCAGGAATATAAAATACATCGCGTATAAATGGATCGGAATATTTTTTGCAGTTTACATAACATTGTTGAAACTGCTTTGCTAAGGGTCTTATATGCTCGTTACAGACCGATAGTATTTTTTTCTCAATTTCGTTTAGCGGATAGTTCGGTTGTTTATTCACTAGAATTTCCTTGATATTTTGTATCAAAAAAACATATCGGGCTAGACGATGGATGTCTTCATTAGCAAGCTTCATGCCCGCCAGCAAACTATTCTCAAGCCATTCGTGTAAGCCTTCTCTTCGGCGGCAGTGAGCAAATTCTTGAGTCATATCCACTCCAACGATGCGCCAACAAATGGTGAGTTCAATTTCATGCAGCCATGCGTGCCATCTCGCCTGAACGGCTGCGCCATGAGCTTTGTAAGCTGCACGTTCCACGCTACTACAAGCATCGTATAAGCATGCAAATTTGCGTTGAGTTAACGCTTCGCGTTCTTTAGCTGTAGGCTCCTTATTATTCAAGCTTGAGTACAATGCTAAAAAATGTTCTGTACGACGTAAATCGACGGTAGCAAAATGCATTACAATTTGTGGCCGATGTTCCGCGTGATTAAAATAGCCGTAAGCTTCATTGTAGCGACGGTTAGCTTCACTCGGCCGGTTTTGCCAGGAGAGCACTGTTCCGGTATTGGTTCGCAACAATGCGTTTTCGACTTGCAGAAACTTTACATCGTCGATATAGCGCATTATTTCTGTGGAACAAATATAGATCATTTCGGCCTGTCGCAGTAAGTGCATAGGGAAATTCGCTTTTCCTAACGGAATGTAGTCTTCGCCCCGGCTTTCTCTTAACTCGAAATCGTGTCGCACATGCTCAGCCTCGTGTAATTTTAACATCTGATAGCGAAACAGAAGCTTAATCATGTGTTGAAGGTCGTCCTTAGACGGGTTTTTCTTCACTGTCCATTCTCGCGCTTTTACTCTCGCGTTATCCCTTGCCTTCGCCACGGAAGAGTGAGTATTAATCTCCGCTTTTTCTACTGTTTCGTATATCGTATCTATTGCCTTAAGTTTATTAAATAAGGCTTTAGCTTCTTCCTTAGCGTTTTCGTAGTCACGAATTGTAATGTATTGCCTTAATTGACTAATGTCCGCAGTCATTTCTTCTTTATTATTTGATTTTTTTTGTCCGGTCGAGGTTTTTACATCGTTATTGTCTTCGCCGTTAAAGTTTTCGTGAAACTGGGGAGAGTCGAGATATATAGGTTGCCCCTTTATTTCTGTGTTGTAATAATTAATGAGTACATCAAATTGCTCGTGTATGAGTTTTAGTCTGCGAACAAAGCTCTTTCTATCCTCGGTTTTAAGTGTTGAGTTTTTATTTGAACGCGACAACTGCTCAATTATTTTCTTGCAGAAAAAGGTGTTTTCATTCCATAAGTTTAAGCATGCAGATAATCGTGACGATACAATAATAATGGGGGAGATAATGTCTAATGTTGATCGTATTTCCAAAATAGAATTTTTTATAAATCTTGTTTCATCGTTATCCGTATACTTATGGGCGGCGCTAATACATTTTAGGCGATGATAGATAGATGTTATTAATGCTTCGATATCCCCGCAAGATCGGTAGAGCTTTACATGCCAATCGGCTATTCCTTGATGGCAAGCTGCCTCTATTTTTTTTTGCTCTGTTATGTCTTCGGGTTCAGTGAAATGCATTAATTTCGTTTTTAGCAGCTTTCTCATTTGCCGAGAAACGTGTACACGATGACCCTCTTGAGTCCTAACTACACCCTGTTTTTCTAAATCTCTGACAAAAAATGCAGCTGCAGCGAAACGCTGTTCGTCGTTGTCTTCTTGATTTTCGAGGGCCCCTCTAATATTTCTGTCAATATTGTGAAATTCTTGCGTTTTGATTAATCCCCAGGAATGTAATACTGAGCGATAGCTGGGCTCTCTAAAAAGTGTTAAACCGGTTAAGAAGCGTCTGTATTCAATTGATAAGGGTTTTTCGTGCAATGAAGTATAAAAGTTATTCACCACCTCTTGGGGCGTATCCCAAATATCGTAATTTTCTTTAACTGATTCATTTTTAATGAGTATATTGTATTGTTGGAGTTCTCCGGAAAATTTCCTAGCTAAACCGTCGTTGTCTGGCGAGACGACCACTACGTTGACATTTGAGTTCGATTTTCCAAAACGGCTGAGCCAAGTTAAAAACAATAAACAATAAAGGCGTTTTTCTTCTGTCCAGTAAGGGCTGTTCTTTCCACCTTGTCTTTCGCGAAATGTCGGATAGTCCGCTGCGTTAACAAATATTACGACAGGTCTGCGCACTGCTGACGTGACCTTTACAAGCTGCAAGCCCAGCCGATTATCGAGATATTTATCAATTTTGTTATCTTTATATGCTTTTTGGAAATCATTTAAGTCGAGGTACACAGGATTAAAGTCACTGCCAGAGAGATTGGCGATTGCTTCTATAACACTTGCAGCAAAGGCTGAGATATCGAAAGTCTCAACTAGATCGAGCCATATGCAAGGGCGGCCTCCAGCGAGGCTTGTAAAGCAGTCTGCAATGAGCGGTGTGATATCAGAAGAGCCGGAAATAAAAATGGGGTGTGGTGTAATATCTGGAGAGCAAGACGAAAGAATAGGAGCTTGTTCGCGTGGTGTGGAAACTCTGTTCACTTCATCAGATACAATAATTGTGTTTATTTTAATATTCTCATTTGATTTGTTGAGTTCGCATAACCAGTCTAGAAGGCATAATAACTGAAGGCGTTTTTCCTCAGTCCAATTATGGTCAGCTGGTTTAGTAGGATCATCGCCGGCTGGATATTGAGTTGTATCAACAAATAGGTATACAGGTTTACATAGTGTGCAAGCCACTTTGGTAAATGCCATTGCCAGTTCTTCGCTGTATTCAGTACCTATTATATGTTTTTTCAGTAAATTTTTAATTTTTTGTTGGTTAAAATTAATCGAGTCTATTTTCGTTTTGGATAAATCTGCTATTCGCTGGAGTATTTCCTCTGAGAAATCACAGATATCAAATGTCGACTTTATCTCGAGCCAGATGCACTCATTATTCTTACTGAATATGCTGAAAAAGTTTTTTGTTGATGTAAATTTATTGCTTTTATCAAGGAAATTGATGGGATGTTTGAACAAGTTGTTTCTTTGTTTAGCGAGTTTATCAAATTTCTTCGAAAACACTGATATATTCATTTTTTTATCGAATTGAAATTTGTGAACGTTTTTTAGCCCCGGAGAAACATTCTTTGCCGCAATCTTTGTTTCTAACTCGTTTAATAATTCTTGCAACGCATTTTGATATTTACTCTTTTTTTCTAAGCTGACATCAAGTGAGGGAATGGGGACCTTCCATTTAGCGTTAAATGGTACACCGCCCGGCGGTAAGCATAGGAAAATATGTTGGTATAGATCAAGTAAAAACAAACCTAAATCGTTAGATGCAACAATGCGTAAGTCGGTTTTTAAAATATCTTGAATTTGTTCATTTATTATATTGATAGTGTTTCTTTTTGTTGCGTCGCTAGCACCTCTGCCATTATAAATTTCTTCGAAATCGGTATTAGTAGTTGTTTCTCTTAATATTTGTTCAAAAGAGTTTCTCACAACCGATTCTTCTTCTCGTGTATAACAGATCCAATATACGGTCAGTCGCTCGTGGGAGCGAGCGTCGCTGGGTTGTGCGCTTTCGCTAGAGTCAAAGCGCAATAGGGCACGGCAGAGCAAAGATATTGTTCTTCGCTCTTTGCCCGATACTCCCATAACAAGGATATTGCGTTGATGCCCGGCCTGCGGATGAGCTCGATGCTGTTGCGGGCCGATGTCGGTTGGCATGGATATATAATCGAGAAAGCGCCTTACGTCGGGTTCTTCAGGCAAGCTGTCAAGCGACAAGTCGGCGCGCATACCGTAGCGACCGCCGTGTATTTTGATGATGCTACGTTGAGATTTTACCGCGAGCGAATCGGGGAAACGCGAATTCCTGTGCACATGAAATGATTCGATTGGCATATCGAGTGTGTTGAAAGCCAGCTCGATTAAGTTGTCGAAGTTGGTGGTAATGATCGGCTTTATTCTCAGGACGTCGGCCAAGTGCGCGAGCAACATATGGGCGACATTCGGTTTTTTGTCTTGCGTTAAGTTTCTGAAAAAGGAATCGACTACTTCTGAATCCACTTCCTTGCTTACCAATTTGCGCTTGGCGATTCCGTTTGAATCACTTATTTCTTGAACGGAGATGCGAGAAAGAAAAAGTAACATCAAACGCCAGTCACTTGTCGCTCCAGCAGCCTGGTGCAGAATTTTGGCCTCATCCGAGTCGTAAATTTCCTCCGCTCCGCAAAGCATATTTTGGCCGCCTGATGCCTGCCCTGTGACACCCATTAGGCTAGTGCACCACGCTTGCTGATCGGAAGAGGAGGTGGTCGAAATTTTTGAAAATGGCGGCCAAATAAAGTCGGTGGGTGACCAACGTTTTTCGCAGACTTCGCGGATGCAGTGAAATAAATAAGCGTGATAGTCAGGTCCGGCGGGCACACCAGACCGTGCCGACATGCCTGCGCCAATTATCGGTAATATTCCATAACCTCGAATCAACGAGTTTTTGATTTCTTGAATGACTGTTTTAGGGGATGTTGAATTGGACTGCTTTTCTTCGGGTAGGGCAATAGCATCTTCGGTATTCACAAAAGGGCTCCCAAATCACATGTTAAATTGTTGTTGTATAATGTGTGCAGCAAAACTCGCGCATAATTGTAACGGATTGTTTGGTATTGGGAAGTGAGATTTAATACATTGATGAAAAAATTCACTTGTTAAAAAACTTGCCAAAAGAAGGTTTTTAATGGACGGTCTCTGCAAGCGAATTTAGGTTTGCGCCGGTGGAATTGGATTTCTGAATGTTGCCAGCGATGGGGCTTATGAAGACGTTCTGAGACATTTTGGATCAGCTTTGTCCGATATAGGCATTGGCTGCCGAAATTGACAATATACAAAGCGACAGGGCCTTTATTTTCCCAGGTCGTTTTAGGGCAGTGAGACGGGCGCGAGGCTAAATATCGATATTTTCTGCGTCGCTAATGAATATAGAGGCTGCGCCAATTCCAATTCATTAGCGGTGTTGTCGTAACTTTAGTCTTGGCTTAGGCCTTAATAGTTAGAAGCTATCTCATTTTGTATTTTGGGAGAGGTTCTAATCTAGGTCCGGGAAATCTGGGCTATGCACTCCCATCTATCACTTGAAAGCGTTAAACTACGCGCCAAATTAACAAGATAAATGGATAGGGCTAAGATTAGCGGCTCGAACTTGTGCCAGCTTAATGTAACGCGGGCTCTTAGTGAGTTGTTGCTCTATACAAAAAACCGTGGAAACAGGGCAAGAATAGGTGTTGCACCTATAAAAATATTAATATTATCAATAACTTGTGTAAATTAGAGCTATTGTTTTAGCTCTCAAGATGAGTAAATCCTTTCAAAAAAATGGAGCTTTCCACGATGTTTAAAGCGATTAATCGGTCCTTAATCTTCACTTTACTGACACTAACTGCCTCCTTGGTATTGACCGCTTGTGGAAGCGGTGGAGGAGGAAGCAGCAGCGGGTCTGGGCCTGTCGTACCGAGTGTCGGAGGGCCGAACTCAAGCAGCTCTGGTTCCGGTGCAGTGCGTGGTCTGGAAAAAAGTGCCTGGTTACCGAGCGACACGCAGGCTCGCTGGTATTACAACTATCAGAATCAAGCCACATCAATTCGCGAAACCAAAGTGCTGTCAGGCAATTCGGTAGAGGTGTACCAGCATGCCTCTGGTGCGACCGAGAATATCTTTACTGATACCAATACGGTGGGCATTCAAGGTGTTTATCTTCCGTCAGTTGTTATCGCCGGTGTCGGGGTTTTTACTGTCGATCTTACCTTTAACAATTATCTTGCAGTACTAAATGAAGGCGCATCTATAGGAGCAACCGCGAGTTTAAATACAGGTGGCACAGTGGATATTTCGCCAACTTACGGGCGAAGAAATATAAATGTGACTGGGAGCTCACGTTATCTCGGTGAGCAACAGGTAACTGTTCCCTACGGCACTTTTAACGCGCGCGGCGCGAGCTTTGAAATTGAAGCGCGAGCTAATATAGATGGGACTGAGGTTATATTGCAGTACAACGGGGAATTTTGGTTTGTCGAGGGGCTTGGTATTGTGCGTCGCCGGGTGACCTCAACGGGCGGCGAGCTCGTTGAGCTGACAAACTATTCGGGTCCGTTTGATCCTAACAACCCAAATGGCAATAACGGAAATCCGCAAAACCCGCAAAATCCTCAAGACCCAGGAACGCTTGATTCTGACAACGACGGCGTACCGGATACCGAGGATAAATTTCCAAATGATAGCTCGGAAAGCAAAGATTCAGACCTCGACGGAATTGGTGATAATGCGGATGCCGACGATGACAACGATTCGGTGCTCGATGCTGTAGATGCCTTTCCACTGGACCCGACTGAGTCAGTTGACAGTGATGCCGACGGAATTGGCAACAACGCCGATGTCGACGACGACAATGACTCGGTACCGGATATTAATGATGCTTTTCCTCTGTTAGCTTCCGAATCAAGCGATGCAGATAACGACGGCATTGGTGACAATGCCGACCAAGATGATGACAACGACTCGACGCCTGATAGCGTGGATGCATTTCCCTTTGACCCCTCGGAAGCTGTCGATACAGACAGGGATGGGATTGGCAATAACGCCGATGATGATGACGATAATGATGTTGTACCCGACATCAGTGACGCCTTCCCACTCGACGCTTCGGAAACCAGCGACGCTGATAAAGACGGCATTGGAGACAATGCTGACCCCGATGATGACAATGACGGCGTTGTCGATGACATCGATGCGTTTCCTCTGGACCCAACCGCGCATGTGGCGTTAACGGTTTCGGATTCGCCCGATGAATTGCAGCGTGTTTACGGTTCAGATAGACAAATGTCAGATGTCGTTTATCAGGTGACGAATCAGGGCGCCGATTGGGAAGTTTCTAGCAGTGAAGATTGGGCTGTTCCGGAACTGGCTGCTGCTAAGGGCGGTGGAAATTTAATTGTAAAAGTCGATACAACTAATTTAATGCCCGGATCTTATGCGACAAATATAATTTTTGATGTACTTGCCGACAGCACTCAGAGAGTTCGAACTATCACCGTTAATGTTGTTAATCCCGAGTTTAGCCTCGATACACAGGCGATAGAGCTCGATGTCAGCGCTGGGCATGGCAGTGAGATTTATCAAACTGTGAATGCAAAAATTAATACAGGAGAAAATAATTATAGCTTTTCCTTTATGCCTGACTTCCCATTCGAAGACGCAATAAAAATTGAGTCCAGTGGAACCGTTAACGAAAATGGCTCCGATATTAAGTTTTCAGTCAACCCGGTGAGCTTACCTGAGGGTGAACACAGGGGTGAAATTATTGTGCACGCAGAAAGGGTTAACGGAGGAAGTCACAGGCAAACAATTGCAATTTCGGTTCTTGCATCTGACCATTCAGTTTACGTTCCCGAAAATGGCCTCGCGTTTTCGCAATTCCCCAATCACAGCCATCTGGAGCGTGTTATCGATGTGTTCGACAGTAATGGTTTTGAAATTACCTCAATCGATGTTTCGTATGATGTGCCATGGATTGAAGCTGTAGAATTGGTTGAACCTGGAAAAATTCGAGTGGCAGTTGATCCTAGTGTAGTAGAAAACGATAAATTGCACGAAGCGCAAATCGTTCTTAACTCAACAAATACGCGGGATAATATAGGCGAAAATATAAATGTGAGCTTATGGGTGGGCGGCGAAAATATTGGTTTAAGGCATGAGATAAGTGGTTCGTTCAACGAAATCGTTTTTGATCCTGTTCGCCCTTATGTTTATGCCAATAATGGTAGCGGTGGCGACATAGATATTTACAATTCCTATACCGGTGCTTTAGTTAAGCGTGTTGAGGATATTAGTAGTTTTCTCGGGAAGATGGAGGTTAGCCACAACGGCGATTATTTATTTATTGCAAATGGAAATGAGATGCTTATTGTTGATCTATCCGATAACAGCGACATTCAAGGTTGGTCGAGCGATGATTTTTCCGGCGGGCGATTTAATTTTAGTCGCACAACAAATGATGATTTAATTTATACAAGTGATAGTAAAGCGTTCTCTGCTTTTACCGGAGAACCTATCGAAGTGGAGAGCACGAATCCTCAAAGCCGCAGAGTTCTGGAGCAAGATATCAATGTAAACGGCAATCGGCTATGCCAAACAACGCAAAGCCTGATCTTCTGTTATGCGTTGCGTTACAACAGTTTAAAAAGTCAGTTGCTAGTTGAAAAAATTCCCGGTCAAAGTAGCTTTCCAAGCAATGGGCGTGATATTGCATTAAATCGCGATGGTACGATCGCTTACGCGGCAAGCGGTGCGCCGTATGCCTTCGGTGTTATTGATATTGAAGCTAATTATGGCCTCACTCAGCTGGACGCTAACCCCTACCCCAACAATATAGAAGTGAGCCCGACTGGGCAAATAGTTGGTGCAATTGATACGTTCAATAATCCTGAACAAGCGTGGCTGTATGAAGCCGATTATACTTTAACGAAAATATTTAGAAACATATCGGGAAATGGGAAGATCAATCACCGATCTTTGCGCATCTCTGGTGACGGTTCCATGGGCGGATTTGTCAATGACAAAAACAGTTTAATATTGTTCAGCCTAAACGGGCCGGAGGCAGAATAATTTTCAATTGAAGTAACTAAAGATATTTTTCTAGTCGCTCATAAAAAGGAATTTTAGCGAGCGACTTTTAAAACTCTTAAGGTGGATTATTCCCATCTTTCACATTTTGCTTCGCCATAATTATCTATTGAGCAAAAACGCTCAGTGCATCTAATGCCACCCGGTGGTTCTGAATGCGAGCACCAATTACACCCGTCATAATATGAGGCGCAATTCAACGGAAAGAAAGCAAGTTTTTTGTCGTTGGCAATAATTTCTTTTCTCTCGCCAATCAGAAAGTTAACCTGCGAGACAGATTTATTTACTAGATAAGCCAAGGCGTAGTAAGCCATATCGGCAGTGCCGCCCTCCGGTACATCGTGGTGAATATCAATAACAAGGTTGCCTTCATTGTCTAAAACGGGTGGTTGCGGTGTGAAGGTAATGGAGCCAGAGGGCGCAGTAAGACGAAATAGCAAAATATTATATTGGGTTAATTTGGCTGAGTTTTTGTTGAGCTCCAACAAGAACTCAGCACGATTATTGTTCCAACCTTCTTGCATATTGACTTGTTGTTGAAACGCATCTAAGTCGCCTACAGATTCAATCACTTGAGTTGAAAAATTGTTGTATCCATGTTCGTAAAAAGGAATATTTATTTGCTCGATCCTGTTGTCAGGAGCAAGTTGCAACTGGCTTATATTGCCATCTCCATTACAGCCAGAAAAACAGAAAACAAACATTATCGAGATTAGGGTGTGGGGTTTCATTTGATTCTCTCCGTAGAGTTTTTCCAATATCAATATAACAAACTAGCAAGGCAACGAGCTAAAGAAAAACGCAGAATTGCGAACTCTTGCTGAGATGTATTGCTTGAATTAAGCTTTGTTCTACGAATCAGGTCAATGCATATCTGAATGTGTTAGCTATCCGCTAACTGTATCGTATATGGCCAGCTGCAAATTATTAGTTATCGGATATATCAGAGTTATCGATTAGCTTGTCATTGCGTCGCACCCGCTCACGGAACTTACGCTTCGCGAAACTCTGCAAGTCATCGATCGCGTCGGTTTCGTCAGTAATTTCTCTGCCGATTAACGTTTCTATTGCATCTTCCAGTGTGACGATACCCTCGGTCTGGCCAAATTCGTCTTCTACAACAAAAATATGTTCCGAGCGTTTAATAAAAACATCTAACAATTGTAAAACAGGTAATTTTTCGCTAACCCGGTGAATGGTGTCCGTCATTTCTCCGATGGTCTTGGGGAGCTGATTTTTTCGATAACGTTCCAATATATCTTTTACAAGTACAACGCCGACAATATTATCAATATTTTCTTCGAATATAGGTATGCGAGAGAATTGCTCGCTACGAGGCAGATTTAGAACATCTTCAGGTGAGGTAGACTTTTCGACCGCGTGCACGACAGACCTTGGTGTCAATATATGCTGGACCCTCATTTCGCGAAGCGTAAGAATATTATTAATAATTAAGTTTTCTTGGTTGCCAAGCACGCCACCCTTATAACCTAGTGTCGCAAACGCGAGGATTTCTTCGCGACTAATATGCGACATTTTTTGCTTGGTAAAGAGTCTAGTAATTGTGCTAGAAAACCAAACAAGCGGATAAACCAATTTTACTAATAACGTTATTAAAAACGCTGCAGGTTGCGCAATTTGGCGCCAGTAGCTGGCACCCAGGGTTTTGGGAATAATTTCGGATAAATATAAAATTGCTAGCGTAAGAGCAATAGCAATCGCGGTCTCCCATTTTTCCCCGAATAATTTCAGGGCTTGTCCGCCGACACCTGCTGCGCCCATGGTATGTGCAAAAGTATTGAGAATGAGAATCGCCGATATCGAGTTCTCGAGATTGTCTTTGACTAGCTTAAGTCTTTTTCCTGAGCGGGGTGACTGCTGTAATTTCTGCTCGACAAAGCTGGGAGTGACCGATAGCAGCACAGCCTCTAGAATAGAGCACAGGAATGAAACACCGATAGCAATAGAGAGGTAGATAAGAAGTAAAGTCATTTGAGTTCTAAACGCCTGAGTTTCAAAAGCTTGATTTGCAAAAGTTAAGACGGCGCGACATCTTACCCCAGGCTAACAAGCGGGTACTAGAACCTATCTCAAAATTGCCCCATGTGCCCTGTAAATACTGAGTGCCAACTCGTGTCGGATTTGTATTCACCGACGCGTTTCCGTATGCTGCTAAAACTTGTGCGAAAAATAGCCGAGAAACAAACCGGTTTCAGTTTGTCTAATCGAATCTTCCGAACCGATTTTTCCTCGGATACGTATGTCTACTTATAAAATACCCGCTCGGTGGATTGTCCGTGAATGTGATTCGACCTCTTTGTAGTTTAAGCTTTGTTATGTTGCTTTCGATGAGCCAGGTGATATCAGCCCAGCCACCATCGGCGCCGGTGTTTGTCCATACCATGGCACTTGAAGAGTTTTCAGAAAGGATAGAGGCACTTGGTACGCTTCGCGCCAACGAAGCTGTGACAATTTCGGCAACTGTTACCGACACCATTAGCGAGCTGCACTTTGATGATGGCAAGAGGGTGGAGCAGGGCGAAATCTTGGTGGAAATGACCGACAACCAAGAGCATGCTCAGCTCGCGTCAGCAAAAGCGAAGACCGACGAGGCAGAGCGCCAATACGAAAGGGTAAAAAAATTAGTCACATCGGGCTTGTCATCTGAGTCGCTGCTGGACCAGCGCAGGCGAGAATGGCAGGCGGCGGAGGCAGAGTTCCAGGCAACGCGCTCGCAATTAAAAGATCGACTGATCTTAGCGCCATTCGCGGGCGTGTTGGGCTTGCGTGAGGTCAGCATCGGAACGCTGGTGCGGCCGGGTGATACGATCGCTACATTAGATGACGATAGCATCATGAAGCTTGATATTACCCTCCCTTCGGCGTTTATTGATGTTGTCGAACCAGGCTTAAAAATTAACGCCAGAGCATTAGATCTGAGCGATCAGATTTTTTCCGGTGAAATCTCCAGCATTGACTCGCGTGTCGTTGTGCGAACGCGTTCGATTCGCGTGCGTGCAAAGCTACCAAACGAAAATAAGGTTTTAAGGCCCGGCATGTTGATGGCGGTGGAGTTTAGACGCCAGCCCAAACCCTCTTTATTGTTGCCTGAAGAAGCTCTGTTGCAATTTGGAACTGAACAATTTGTTTATAAAATTGATGAAAAAAATATCGCTCGTAGGCAAGCAGTGATAACCGGCGCGCGCAGCAAAGGCAAAATCGTTATTCTTGAGGGCCTAAACATCGGCGACAAAGTGGTCACTGAAGGCTTGCTGCGTTTGCGCGAGGGTACTGCTGTGAACATTTTACAAAGAACTTTTGATAACGCCGCCGAGACTGCTGACGAAGCGTCGTAAAGTAGAGTAGGGCAAATACGCTGTGATACTGTCTGATTTTTGCATCAAACGCCCGGTTTTTGCTTCCGTGCTGTCGATTCTATTAATCGTTTTTGGTGTTATTTCTTTTCAACAATTGCCATTGCGCGAATACCCCAATATCGATCCCCCCATCGTCACAGTCTCCACCTCTTATCCGGGTGCTGCTGCAAATGTGGTTGAAGCGCGGATCACCGAGAAACTCGAGGAGCGTATTGCAGGTTTGGAAGGCATTCGCACTCTGACTTCAAGCAGTTCTGACGGAAATTCAAATATTCGCATTGAATTTAACTTGGATCGTGATATTGACGCGGCAACCAATGACGTGAGAGATCGAGTCTCACGCATTATCGACGATTTACCGGTTGAAGCTGATGTTCCGGAAGTGCAAAAACAGGATTCGAATGACGACGTTATTATGTGGCTCAATCTTGTCAGCGACAAACTAACGGTACCTGAATTGACAGATTACGCCTCGCGCTATTTGGTTGATCAATTTTCTGTTGCCGATGGCGTTGCTCGCGTGCGTATTGGCGGAGGACAAGAATACGCGATGAGAATATGGGTCGATCGGTTTCGCTTGGCGGCTCATCGCTTAACAGTTTCTGATATAGAAGATGCGTTACGCAGGGAAAATGTTGAACTGCCCGCAGGACAAATTGAATCTTCAGCGCGTCAATTTACTTTGCGTGTTAACAGACTCTTCGTCGAACCGGAAAGTTTTGCTGAGCTCGCATTAAAGCGCGGAGACGATGGCCATATTGTGCGCCTGGGCGATGTCGCGACAGTGGTGAAAGGTACGCGAGAGCATCGCATTAGTTTTCGCGGTAACGGCGTGAATATGGTTGGACTTGGCATGGTTAAACAGTCCACCGCAAATACGATCGACGTTTCTAGGTCTGCACGTGAAATAGCCGAACGACTTAACCCGACTCTGCCCGAGGGCATGGAAATTAAACAGAGTTATGATTCCGCCGTTTACATTGAGCAGGCGATTCAAGAAGTTTATAAGACCTTAGCAATTGCAATTGCACTGGTTGTATTGGTTATATTAATTTTTTTACGCAGTGTGAGAGCGATGCTCGTTCCGGCAGTAACGGTCCCGGTGTCGTTAATCGCGACATTTATCTTACTGCAGGCGATGGGGTTTTCGATAAATCTATTGACGTTGCTAGCGCTTGTGCTTGCGATTGGGCTAGTTGTCGACGACGCTATTGTTGTGCTGGAAAATATTTATCGCCGTATGCAGGTTTATGGCGAAACACCGTTAGTTGCAGCCTTTAAAGGTACGCGGCAAGTAGGGTTTGCAGTTATTGCAACGACAGCTGTACTGGTGGCTGTATTTGCGCCCATTACGGTGATCAAAGGTGATATTGGTCGGCTTTTTTCTGAGTTTGCATTAACAATGACAGCTGCCGTTATTTTTTCCAGTTTCGTGGCATTGACGTTATCACCCGTACTGGCATCTCTACTGTTAAAACAAAATAGCAAAATAAATAATTCAGATGATGAAACGCGCGAAAATAAAAGTGCTTATTTGAAATTGCTGAAGTTTTTCCTTAGACAGCCCTGGTGGATTGGTATTATATTTGCCGGTATTGTGGCAATTGCTTTTATTTTAGTCAATAAACTCCCTTCAGAATACGCACCCAAGGAAGATCGCGGCGCATTTTTTATTGTTGTGAACGGTCCAGAAGGTGCAAGTTACGCTTACATGAAAAAGTATATGGACGAAATAGAGCGCCGCCTAATGCCGTTAGCTGAATCGGGTGAAGCACAGCGTCTGCTTGTGCGCGTACCAGGCTTTACCGGCGGTGCGCAAACCTTTAACAGTGGAATTGTTATTGTATTGCTTGATGATTGGGCAAACCGTCGATCGGCATTTGAAATTATTGGAGAGGTACGTAAAACACTTGCCGACTTGCCTGGCGTACTTGCCTTTCCAATTATGCGTCAGGGCATAGGGGGGCGGCTGAGCAAGCCCGTTGAATTTGTTATTGGTGGTGGCAGCTATGAAGAGCTGGCTTCATGGCGCGATACACTGGTAGGAAAAATCAATGAAAACAACCCCGGCTTTGTGGGTTTGGATTGGGATTACAAGGAAACGAGCCCGCAAATTCGTATCAATATAAACTATGATCGTGCCGCTGATTTAGGTGTTTCAGTCTCCAATATTGGTCGCACTTTAGAAAGCATGTTGGCGTCAAGGCGCGTCACCACTTTTTTAGAAAGTGGTGAGGAATACGATGTCATTATCGAGGGTATACGAGAGTTGCAAAATAGTCCTCAGGATTTGACTAATATCTATTTGCGCTCTGATCGAAGCGGCGAATTGATTCCTCTTTCAAATGTTGTTTCGTTTAGCGAGTACGGAACGTCAAAAAGTCTTAACCGTTACAATCGAACACGTGCCATTACTCTCACAGCAAATTTAAAAGACGATTTTCCGCTCGGTGAAGCATTGAGCTTTTTAGAAACGACCGTAAAAGAGCATTTACCTGAACAAGTGGTAGTCGACTACAAAGGCCGCTCTCGCGATTACAAGTACGCAGGTGGCTCTACTTTTATGATGTTTGGCCTGGGAGTGCTGGTTATGTTTTTGGTGCTAGCAGCGCAGTTTGAAAGTTATGTGAACCCCTTTATTATTATATTGACTGTCCCGCTAGCGATTGCGGGTGGGTTATTGGGTTTATACGTTACCGGTAATAGTCTCAATTTATTTAGCCAAATTGGTTTAATTATGTTAATTGGCCTGGCAGCTAAAAACGGAATTTTAATTGTTGAGTTTGCGAACCAGCTGCGCAATGAAGGTAAATCGATTATCGATGCGATTACAACTTCAGCGGCTGTACGCTTACGGCCGATTGTAATGACTAGTATCACAACTATAACTGGCTCGATACCCTTAATTTTAAGTTTTGGCGCCGGCTCGGAAAATCGAATGGTACTTGGTGTGACATTATTATCCGGCGTTGCCTTTGCGACTATTTTTACGCTATTTGTTGTGCCAACGGTTTATACATTGCTCGCTCGATTCACAACATCGTCTGATTACGTTGCTAGAAAGCTTGAGAAAGAAATGAATTAAATTGTGCGCTACTTTTTTATAGCTCGCACTGCTTAAATAATTTTCTTTCCCTGACCCGACAGTTAGAGACAGTTTTAACTCTATGAAAACCAAATCGCAAACATGATGGGCAAGAAACTGAAAAGAGGCTTAAAGGTAATTTCCTTACTTATATGTATTGGTTCAAACTCTTTTCGAATTAGGCAAATGGGTGGT
The DNA here is from genome assembly GCA_028281865.1 of Marinagarivorans sp. Taxonomy (GTDB): domain Bacteria; phylum Pseudomonadota; class Gammaproteobacteria; order Pseudomonadales; family Cellvibrionaceae; genus JANQJB01. The sequence goes on along the minus strand of JANQJB010000121.1, from coordinate 60,008 downwards.
TAAAACAACTCTTCGTCTGTTTTAGGTTTATCTGACTGAGTATTACAGCTGCTCAGATCATTGCTCAAGCGTTTCGCTAGATTGGCGACTTGAGATCCTGAATCCAAAGCCAGCTTTGAGAGATCGATTGTTTTATCATTTTCTTCAAGGGCTTCTTTTAGTTTTTCGATAATATTCGTAATGTTTTTCGATTGAATTTCAATTGTGCTCGATATTTTATTTCTATCTTGCAAAAGTAGTCGGAGCGTATCAGCTATTTCGACGAGAAACTCGCCGGAGTCGCTAACCAATGTAACGCTATCTGACGCGGCACTCTTTCCATTGCTAACATTTTTTTCTGCATTATCAATGCATTCGACTAAATGAGTCAAAATTAAACGAATCTCCTCGGTGGATGACGTAGTTTTTAACGCTAAATTTCTTACCTCCTCCGCAACTACTGCGAAACCTCTGCCTTGCTCTCCTGCTCGTGCTGCCTCAATTGCCGCGTTAAGTGCTAATAGATTAGTCTGGTCCGAAATATTGCTAATTAAGGTTATCGCTTGGCTAATTTGATCTGATTCGTTTTTTACGAGCCGAATTGAATCGACTGCAGAATCTAGCATTTTATCTAGGTTTTTAATCGCATCCATTGTCACCGATACTTTCTCGCGTCCCCCTGAGACTCGCGACTCAGCCTGACTATCTAATTGTTGCGAATTGAGTAGAGCTTCTTTGACGTGATCGGATGAAGTGCTAATTTCAGTCAGGTCATTTTCGATAGCGCCAAAGAGTTTGCCTTGGTTTACGGACTGGACGCCCAGTTTTTCGTTTGACCCCACTAGGATGGTGGATGTCGCCGATAATGTTTTTGATACAATTTGGAAATCTGCGATTATCGTACGGAAATAGCCCAATAATTTGTCAAAGCGCTGACCTATTTCACTGAATTCGTCTTTTCCGCGCATATTGTTTTTATGGGTAAAATCCCTCGTTTTTTCCACGTACGAAACAGTATCTAAAAAGAGTTTAATACGATGGTTTATTCTGAAATAAATCCAGCAGCCGGTTAGTCCAATAATGATAAAAATAGCGAAGATGTTTAATGCAAAGAGCTTTTTAGCTTCGTCCAGTGAAGCGCGCATTTCTAGCTCTTCTTTTTCTCGCAATGCTGTCTGATTAGCGCGTAGTTCATTAAGGACTTCGTCCAAATTTGATAGCTCTGTGTACAAGTCTAGGTCTGCGATATCGCCCAATTCGTATGAAGATTGCTCTTTTATTGCGGAATTTACTTTGTCGAACAAAGCGTTTAGTTTTTCACGCTGTTTAACGACTTTTTCTGACAACTCTTCGTTTAGCAATTCAGGGTGTTCCGTCAGTAAACTCTCCCACAACGTAGATTTTTGCTCAGTGATGGTATTTATTGAATCTTGGGCTTCGTTCCAAAATAAGCTTTGCGCACGCGCTCGGTGAACTAGGGCTGTGAAATCTTCCATATAAAGATTGTTTAGCTTGGTGATGTCGTCAAATCGCTGAAATTGTTTGTTGACGCGTTGGTCGTTGATCTTTGCCGCAGTGTTTAGATAATTTCGTATAAGGCTGAATGATCCTATTGATAATACAATAGGAACAATGATCATCACGAGTATCTTTGCCCTAACACTAAAAAAAAATGCGCTAAAACTGCCTTTTCTCATAACTACATAGGTCCGAAAATGATTTAAATTCTGCAAACTTTCCGGTTATACAAATTTATGAAGAAGCATCCTTATGGTTTTCGAACAACTCCGTCTTCTACTTATTTCAAATCGAAATATTTTGCTTCAAAATAACCATACCTAAAATGTAACTATAGTCCTTTATAAATACATTTCTAGGTTTTTACCCGCGTTTAATGCAGTTGAGAAGAGTCTTCAGTCGATTTATAAGAAATAATAATGTAGGTTGCAAGATTGGGGGCCTATAAATTTTTCCATAGGCTAATCTTGTCAGAGCTAAAAATTTACTTAGCTTGCAAAGCTTAATTTTGCTTGTAAGCTATCTATTAATGAGAATTAGCTTAACCGTCCAATTGCTTTTGCTGCCGCAGTTGTGCGATTTTCAACGCCAAGTTTCGGAAAAATCTGTTCAAGATGTTTGTTCACTGTACGCGGGCTAATCTCCATAATTTGAGCAATATCTCGGTTGGTTTTTCCTTTAGCAATCCAAAGTAGGACTTCAGCTTCGCGTTGCGTTAATGAGAAGCAATGCTTGAGTATCTCGATGCTATCAGGTTTTTCCTCGTCGATTATTTTTAATAATTTAGTTTCATCCTCAGTTTCTAGAAATATGAAACGAATAGTTGATGAATCGAGTTTCACCGGCAGGCTATCATTTTCTTTTGGGTTTCCGTTAAGCCAGTGCTCTAGCTGCTTATATAATTTGGAATGCAACCAATCCTCCCTAATTCCGGCACTTTCGAATAGAGATTGAGTTTGCGGTGTTGCCCATGCGATATCGTTATTTTTATCTAGAGCGATAATATGCTGGCCAGCAGTATCTAGTGCTGTATGGGCGCTTAATGCATTGCGAAAGGTCGTCAGATGAACGCGAATCCGGGCGATCAGTTCGTCAGGCTTAATCGGTTTGGTAACGAAATCTACTCCTCCGTATTCAAATGCTTTTACCACGCTTTCGCTATCGGTCAAACCCGTCATAAAAATTATCGGTATACCGCGGGTATCCAAATCTTGTTTAAGGCGCATGCAAGTCTCGTATCCATTGAGGTTCGGCATAATAGCGTCGAGTAAAATAATGTTGGGTTTAATTTTTCTCGCGAGATTTATCGCGTTTTTTCCGTCGAGGGATACCAGCGCAGTCATACCAGCGACTTCAAGAGCATCGTTTAGCATTGCAAGCGTATCAGGCGAGTCGTCGACAACGAGTACTGTATCTTTGTTCATTTGATACCTCCAAACAAATCAACAATTTCTTCAAAACGAACTTTTTGAACCAGGTTTTGTAGATGCTTGATAAACTCCTCGTTTACGTCAGGGTCTTCCCTAAGTTTATTTAAGATATCGCGTAGTCCACTTAAATTTCCGCTGGACGCGTTTTCAATAATACGTTGTTGCCAATGTAAATTCGGAAGAAAACTCTTGTGTGTTATTGCTTTATCGTTCTGGTAATCGGGAGAAGTACCTTTGTAATCCCACTTGAGTGACAATAAGTTACCAATAAGTTCAAGTAGATTTTCCAATTTTATCGGTTTATTTAAATAAGCGTCATAGGCAAGATCGCCGACTTGTTTACTTTCTTCCGCAAATGCGTTTGCCGATACGATGACAATTGGCGCGCGGATACCTTGAATTCTTAGGTCATCAGCGAGCTTTAAACCGTCTTTACCAGGCATAAGGCAATCGAGAAAATAAATATCTGGTACGCAGTGTTCAAGCATAGCCTCGCAACTCGCTGCGTCCTGGGCTTCCAGCACGGTAAAACCGAGGGGAGATAGTAGATCACTCAACAGGCCTCGATGTGTTGCATCGTCATCTACTACAAGTATTGTTTTTCTTGTTCCTTTATAGCCACAAATTCTTTTAATGACGGCGTATTCACTTTCCTCTCCAGGTAACCTAGCGAGCATTAGGGATACCATAAATGTTGCACCGCCATAGTTATTCCTTTGAACTGATAAATCTCCCCCCATAATATCGCAAAGTAGCCGAGATATAGTTAAGCCTAACCCGGTACCTCCGATACTTGGAACACCAGGAGTGCGCACACGCTCGAAAGGCCTAAAAATACGTTCGATATCAGCCTCGGAAATTCCAACACCCGTATCAATAACTTTAAATTCAGCAACGTGGTTACGATACCTTACTGTAAATATCACCTTGCCTGTCCTGGTGTAATTGATGGCATTCGATAATAGGTTAATTAATATTTGCCGAACCCGCTTCTCATCTCCTTGCACAAACTCCGGTAGTATGCTCTGGATTTTAAGTTCAAATGCTAAGTTCTTTGCTTCTGCTTGTGGTCGAAACATGTCCACCAGCTGTTCTAGTAGAGCTTTGAAGCGGATGCGGTCGCGATAAATGTCCAGGCGACCAGCTTCTATTTTAGATATATCAAGCAAGCCTTCGATTAAGTCGGCGAGGTGTTCACCGCTGCGTCGAATGACGACAACTTGGTGCTGAACTCTGCGATTAATTTCGGGATCTTTCTCTAATAATTGCGCATAGCCAAGAATGGTGTTGAGTGGAGTTCTCAATTCATGGCTTATTCCCGTGAGGTAACGGCTTTTTGCGTTATTTGCAGCCTCTGCGGTTTCTTTTGCGTCTTGAAGTTTCCGATCGGTTATCTCATGCGCCTCGATTTCTTTTACAAGTCGAAGTGTTTGAGTTTGAGATTCTTCTTGAGCGACAATCCGGCTCTCATGAGCGAGGATAAAAAGCCAGCATATAACGCCTGAAACGATCATCAAAATAAAAAATACTTTCCAAAGCGTGTCCGATAATAGTTCGTTGTGACTTTCTGCGCCAGTAACCGTATGTGAATAGACGACAGATAAAAGTGCGCCGCAGATCGATGCGACGGCAATTAATAGAAAAGAAAATTTTATCAGTTGTGAATTGATATAGGGGCTTGCAGCTTTGGGTAGGGTGCGACGCAGAAGTTCTATAAAATTTTCTGTAGGGCTGGTTTGGTCTTTACACTGGTCCTGACATCGCGCGTCTAACGAACAACAAAGTGAACATATCGGGCCACCGTAGGCGGGACAGTATGCCATATCTTCGCTTTCATAATGGTTTTCGCATATGCAACAGGCAATCTCGTTTTGTGTTTCTACAAATTTGTCTTTTTCGCGCGCAAGATAGTATCGACTGCGAGTTAGTAGCGCGATTGCGGGAACCGTAATAAAAGGCGTTCCAAGTGTTAGAAAGTGTGCAAGTGCCTTGCATGTTTCGCCCAACGCACCAATATAAGCCATTACTCCCATAATTGTTGCGATTAGCATGGAACCGACACCAACCGGGTTAATGTCGTGCAGGTAAGCGCGCTTAAATTCTATGTATGGCGGGCTAAGCCCAAGAGGTTTATTGATAACGAGGTCTGCGACAAGGGATCCGACCCACGCGACGGCAACAAGCGCGTAGATCGTTAGCGTATTTTCGAATGCCTGATACACGCCAAGTTCCATAAGCAATAGAGCAATAGCGACGTTAAATACTAGCCATACAACTCTACCGGGGTGGCTGCGGGTAAGGCGCGAAAAAAAATTAGACCAAGCGATGGAGCCTGCGTACGCGTTTGTCACATTGATCTTGAGCTGCGATAAAACAACGAATATCCCAACCAACGACAAAACAATATATTCGTTGTTGGAGAGATAGGAAAAAGCAATTTGATACATTTTTGCTGGATCATCGGCATCTTCTTCGACGATTCCATGTTGTAGTGCCAAGAATGCTAAGAATGATCCGATTAATATCTTTAGAGCGCCTAGGATGATCCAGCCGGGACCGGCGCCAAGTAGAGCTGCCCACCATGATTTATTATTTGTTTTGTTTCTAGGTGGAAGAAAACGCAAGAAATCTACTTGTTCTCCAATTTGACCGATCAAGGAAAATAATACGGCTGTTGCGCCACCAAATAAAAGCACGTTGAAATTGGCACCGTTTTCAAGTTGTTTTGGGGAATATGTAGTCCAATTACTAATTGTTTTAGCTTCTAAATAAATGATAAAGATGAATGGAAGAATTTGCAGAAACAACCAAAACGGTTGTGTCCACATTTGAAACCGGCTAATAAAAGTAATACCGTAAAAAACTAAAGGAATTACAACGACCGAACTTAAGATGTAACCCAATTCTAGCGGTATGGAAAATACGAGCTCTAAGGCTTTCGCCATTATTGCTGCTTCCAACGCAAAGAAAATAAACGTGAACGAGGCGTATATCAGCGAGGTTGTGGTTGAACCAATATAGCCAAAGCCCGCACCACGAGTGAGCAAATCGATATCAACGCCGTATTGCGCTGCGTAATAACAAATGGGTATAGCGCATAGGAAGATAATAAGACTTACGGCGATAACAGCATACAGCGTGTTTGGAAAACCGTAAACGAGTGTTATGGCGCCTCCAATTGCTTCTAGCGCCAAGAACGATATCGACCCAAGTGCAGTAAGCGCAACACGACCCAAAGACCATTTGCGTGAGGCTTTCGCAGTAAATCGCAGAGCGTAATCTTCGAGCGTTTGGTTGTTAACCCATTTGTTGTAATTACGTCGAACGCGAAAAATTTCTTGTTTTACTGTCATATCTGAAAGTGAAAACTCTTATACCCAAGTCATCGTTTGACGCTTTCACGATCGCTGACGAGCGGTAGTAGTTGATAAAAACCAAAGGTTGTTTAGAAGTTAGCGCAATAAATGGGCCAGTATGAATACCCGCCAGTCTTAATATGGAAGCAGAAATTTCTGCGCTTTTTCCCCATCACATCATAAGTGGATGCCTACTCAATACCCATACGTCAAATGACGTAGTTTGCTAGTGTGTTTAACGAATTTTACTAACACGGATATGCGCGCACTATGGGTCTCATTGGTTGTTGTTATTTATTTTTTCTTAGTCGAGGTGTCCCTATGTCCATTAACCTAAAACGTATATTAAGTTTGTTTACTGCAGGAGCGTCTTGTGATCAGTCTGATAGAAGGCTCATACTTTCATTTTATCTATCGCTTTGGTTTTTACTTTCGGCCGCGATGGTAAACGCCAGTGTTAACACGACAGGTTTAGCCGTTACCGATAAGGAGGTGACAGTAGGCATACTGCACTCCGTCACCGGAACCATGGCAATTAGCGAAACCGGCTCTGTTCAGGCGGAAAAACTGGCGATAAAACAAATAAATGATATGGGAGGGGTGCTAGGTCGAAAAATTAAATATATTCAAGAAGATGGCGCAAGCGATTGGCCGACGTTTGCAGAAAAATCGAAGAAGTTACTCGTGAACGATAAAGTTGCAGCCGTTTTTGGTTGCTGGACGTCTGCATCGCGGAAGGCTGTATTACCGGTATTTGAGCAGTACAACGGCATGCTTTATTACCCGACTTTTTACGAGGGCTTGGAGCAGTCGCCCAATGTGATTTATACGGGGCAAGAAGCGACTCAACAAATTCTTGCCGGAATTGATTGGGTTGTAAAAGAAAAGGGCGCCAAAAAATTCTATCTACTTGGTTCGGATTATATTTGGCCTCGGACATCTAATAAAATTGCCCGCAAACATATCGAAAAATTGGGCCTAAAAGTTGTGGGCGAAGAGTATTATCCCTTGGGCCACACGCAGTTTAATTCCGTGATTAATAAAATAAAGTTACGCCGCCCTGATGTGATTTATGCCATTGTTGTCGGCGGGTCAAATGTAGCATTTTATAAACAGCTTAAAGCGGCGGGAATTGACCCTCGTAAAGAAAAGCCCCTTATTTTGACGATTTCCGTAACGGAAGATGAAATATTGGGTATCGGTGGCGAGAACATTGAAGGTGCTTATGCAGCAATGAAATATTTTCAATCGCTACCTAATGAAAATAATAAACGTTTTGTAAAAGCATTTAAAGAAATGTGGGGAGACGATATTGTCATCGGAGATGTGACTCAAGCTGCTTATTTAGGACCATGGTTGTGGAAAGCCGCTGTGGAAAAAGCAGGGTCATTTGATATCGATAAAGTGCGTGCGGCTTCTCCTGGTATCGAACTGCATACTGCCCCTGAGGGTTACGTGAAGATTCACCCTAATCATCACTTATGGTCCAAAACAAGAATCGGGCGCGCGTTGCGCAACGGCCAGTATGAATTGGTTTACGAAACAAAAGAATTGATGGAACCCGATCCTTTTCCAAAGGGTTATCAATAATAAGGTGAGTGTAAAGCGGGCTTATTGCTGAGCCCGCAGTCTGAGTTGTCGTTTATTATTTGGTGGGGTCCGGTTATGTTTAGTGATTATACATCGGCAGAGCTAGTATCAATTTTTGCTATGCAGGGTTTTGCTGGCCTTATTTTATTTTCCGTATTTGTTCTAATGGCTTTGGGTTTAGCTATCATTTTTGGACAAATGGGGGTGATCAATATGGCACATGGAGAGTTTATGATTTTGGGTGCATATATAACGTATCTTCTATCCTCTTTTTTTGAAAATAATTTACCGAGTTTATTCAGTATCTATTTCTTTCTCGCAATGATCCTCGCCTTTATAGTTACTGCGGCACTTGGTGCATTGGTTGAATGGGGGATGGTAAGGCACCTTTACCGCAGACCGCTTGATACCCTGCTGGCAACCTGGGGACTCAGCTTAATTCTGCAGCAAGTTTATCGCTCAGTTTTCGGTGCGCGTGAAGTTGGTGTAACTCTACCGGATTGGATGATGGGATCTATACCGTTAACCGATTTAGTGGAAATTCCGTTTAACGGTGTTTTTGTAATGATTTTAACTTTTGTTATTGCCGTTAGTGTTTATTTTTTAATGTTTAAATCGCGTTTTGGAGGCCAGGTTCGAGCCGTTGTGCAAAATCGGCCTATGGCGGGCGCAGTTGGTATCAATACACAAAAAGTTGATCGGATCACTTTTGCTATTGGCTGCGGTATTGCTGGAATTGCAGGCAGCGCTTTTACGATGATCGGTAGCACTGGGCCTACTTCTGGTCAGCTGTATATTGTTGACACATTTTTGGTGGTTGTATTTGGCGGTGCAGCGAGCCTGCTCGGTACAATTGCTTCTGCTTTTACGATTTCTCAGGCACAGTCCACAATGGAATTCTTTTTAAGTGGCTCGATGGCGAAAGTACTTACCTTATTAGTCGTTGTTGGAATTCTTATGATAAGACCCCAAGGCTTATTTGCTTTGAAAATTCGTCGGTGAGGTGTAAGGATGAGTTTTGTAAGTTTTAGAGCGACATTTTCTCGACACGATTTAGTTTATATCGGGATTTTAGCCGCATTGCTATTCGCGATTCTTCCACTTTTTCTTGATATTTTTCGACTGAACCTAGTGGGAAAATACTTAACGTACGCCTTTGTCGCCCTGGGCCTCGTCCTGTGTTGGGGGTATGGCGGTATTTTGAGCCTTGGCCAGGGAGTATTCTTTGGTCTCGGTGGCTACGCGATGGCGATGTTTTTAAAATTAGAGGCATCTGACCCAGAGAGTACAAAAATCCAAAGTACTCCGGGAATACCCGATTTTATGGACTGGAATCAGATCACCGAATTACCCTGGTTTTGGGAACCGTTTTACAGTTTACCGTTTGCTCTTCTTGCAATTATTATAGTTCCGACATTGTTCGCTTACATTATTGGCGTGGCAATGTTTAAACGTCGAGTCGGAGGTGTTTATTTTGCCATTATCACGCAGGCGATAGCCTCTATATTAACGATATTGATTATTGGTCAACAGGGTTATACCGGTGGTGTTAACGGCATTACTGATTTGCGCACTTTATTGGGTTGGGATATTCGCACGGATAGTGCCAAATATATATTGTATTACCTGTGTTGTTTTTTATTGCTTGTATGTTTGGTTCTTGCGAAGCTTATTACGAAGAGTAAATTGGGTCGATTGTTAGTTGCTATGCGTGACAGTGAAGACCGCGTTCGCTTTTCCGGTTACGACGTAGCAAATTTTAAGATTTTTGTTTTTTGTGTTGGTGCAGCTTTTGCCGCTATCGGCGGAGCGATGTTCACGTTGCAAGTAGGTTTTATGTCACCGTCTTTTGTCGGTATTGTGCCATCGATTGAAATGGTTATTTTCTGCGCTGTTGGTGGCCGTTTTTCAATATACGGCGCAATATATGGGACTCTAGTAGTAAACTGGGCGAAAACTACTTTTTCTGAATCGTTTCCCGAACTCTGGCTGTTTGCAATGGGTGCATTATTCATTGGTGTAACAATGTCATTTCCAAGAGGTTTAGCGGGTCTTTATAGTTCTTATGTTGAGCCTTTTATCTTAAACAGATGGAAGCAACTCAAGTCAAAGCAAAATCTAAAAGTTTCGGCTGAACAGGCGAGGGTATAACGATGCAAGCGCAAGAAAACCAGCAAGCTCGAAAAAGTGATGCGAGAGATTTTGTTTTATCGGTTGAGGGGTTAACGGTTTCCTTCGATGGTTTTAAAGCTGTAAACGATTTGTCGTTTTACGTCGAAGAGGAAGAGATCCGCGTAATAATTGGGCCAAACGGCGCAGGAAAAACAACGGTACTAGATCTTATTTGCGGGAAAACACGCTCGACGGAGGGTTCAATTAAGTTTCGCGGAAAAGAAATCACCAAACAAAAAGAACACCAAATCGTTCATGGCGGCATAGGGCGTAAATTCCAAAATCCCTCGATTTACGAAGATTTAACCGTATACGAAAATCTTGAGATTTCCTTTCCGCGAGGTCGCAATGTTTTTGGTGCATTATTTTTTAAACGTGACGACGAGGTCGATGCAGCTGTTCGAGAAACAGCAGAAACCATTTTTTTGGATGATCAGCTGGATAGTGTTGCTGGTTTATTGAGCCACGGGCAAAAGCAGTGGCTTGAAATTGGTATGTTGCTTATTCAAAAACCCGAACTTTTAATGCTCGACGAGCCGGTCGCCGGGATGTCCGTTGCAGAGAGGAAAAAAACCGCAGAGTTGTTAAATCGGATAACCAAGGGTAGGGCGGTGATCGTAATAGAGCACGATATGCAGTTTGTCGAGGACATCGCGCATCGAGTAACGGTTATGCATCAGGGAAAAGTGTTGTCCGAGGGTTCGATGGAGCGTGTAAAAAACGATGAAAAAGTGATTGAAGTTTATTTAGGGCACTGAGGACAGCCATATGTTGCAAGTTTCTGATTACAGCGTTTCCTATGGGCAGAGTGAAGTTATTCATGGAATGAACTTTGATATCAAGGAGAATGAGATTGTTGCAATTCTAGGTCGCAATGGTATGGGAAAAAGTACCTTGATGAAATCGTTAATGGGTATGGTTGAAAGTAGGCTTGGGTCTGTCGCGTTGGGACCGGTTGATGTCTCGCGAATGAAAAGTCATGAGCGTGTGCGTGAGGGTTTAGCCTTTGTTCCGCAAGGAAGAATGATATTTTCAACAATGACCGTTAAGGAAAATATTGAAACTGGACTCACCACCGTAAATGATAAAAAAGTTCCCGCTTCTATTTACGAATTATTTCCAGTTCTTGAGGAGATGAAATCAAGACGTGGAGGTAATTTATCTGGCGGACAACAGCAGCAGCTGGCAATTGCTCGAGCCTTGGCGAGTAAACCAAAGGTACTGTTGCTTGATGAGCCTACTGAGGGAATTCAGCCATCGATCATCAAAGAAATAGCCAACACGCTAAAAAAAATTCGCGATAGTCATGGGCTCTCCATTTTTGTTTCGGAACAGGTATTAAGTTTTGCTTTGGATGTGGCAGACCGAATTCTAGTAATAGAAAAAGGAGAGATTGTTAGAGAAGAGACTCGCGACAGTGTTGATGAAAAAACCATAGCGTCTTATCTTTCAGTATAGTAAATGATTTAAATTAGTGGCCCTATGAAAATATTTATAATCGCTGGCATCCAGATATTCCAATGGCGGCTTCCGTTAGCCCAGGTGACGATTGTGTCATCGGATTCTATAACCGGAGGAGCGGTTGTCAAATTGCCAATAATGACCAAGCCACGGACTATTTAGGTCTTATTGAGAATCAGAAACCTTTACTATCGCGCAAGCTCCGCCCGACTTTAGGTCGGGCTTTTTTTATACGAGATTTAGTGATTGTTTTTAAAAGAACATCAGCTGAATAAAAGTGTTTTTGAAAATTTGTTTTCTAGCATAGGTGTAGCAAACTTTGTCGATTAAGGACATATATGAGTAATGTCGAACTTGAAAAACTACTTGATATTACAACAGCAATTGCTGCTAGAATTTTGCTTCCAGGTTGCCCGCTGTCACGGCGAGTGGTATTAGTGCTCAGCTACGAGAAAAATTACACTATTGATACGGATTGCTATCTAAATCATCGACAATAATCGTGTAAAAGTACTCTGCCGTTTTTCCCGCTTTTAACCGATTCATATGTGTTTTTTTATCTATATCGGGGGGGCTGTCAATATAGTCGTGATAGCTATCCATCGGTTCGATGGCTGCAAGAGGTGTGTCAGGTTTCGACCACAAATTAACGTTGGGAAAGTTGCCGCGATTTACTTTAATAAATGGAACTTTACCTGCTAGCCCAATACCAATTTCCTCCACTGGAATATTTTTGACTAGCATGCCAGCATAAGGGATGCGAGTGTCGGCAAAATTTAATGTGTTTTCGTCTTGTAAAAACGGCAAACTTTGATTTTGCCTTAGGTTCTTTGTGACGAGTAAGCGATCGCTCGTGATCGGTTTGGCAAACCAAAATTGATAGTCCCGACGCGTTAGTTTATTGGTAAGTGGGGTATTAAACGCGGGGTGTCCACCTATCGTATAAAACATTGTTTTATTGTCGCGATTCACTACTTTAAATGTGTGAAGTAGTTCAAGGTCCTCAAGTGTATAAGTCACGATGAAACGAAAATCAAATGGGTAGGAGTTTAATGTTAAAGCATCTGAGCTAAGTTCTAACGAAACGGTATTTTTGTTCTTTTGCGGCAGTACCTTAAAATTGCGATATGGAGCAATACCATGGCTTGGTATAAGGTATTGTTTGTTTTTATATGTGTAGCGGAAGTCTTTTAATTTAATTGCTACCGGAAACATAATGGTTGCTTGACGACTCCAATAGGGCGGAGTGCCTTGCCAAAGGAGCTCAGTTTTTGTTTTTTTGTGGTAAAGGCTGCTTAATTCCGCTCCGTAAATGTTGATTTTAATTTTTAATTTATCATTTTCTAAAGCGATATATTCCCTACTGGGTTGTTCTTTACCTAGTTGGACGATAAGGGATTTTTCAAAATCGTTGTCGAGTTTTTGAATATGATTACAACTGCATAAATAAAAAAGCAAACCCCATAAAATAACTAATTTAACAAAAAGCTTTGATCTTCTCATTTTGTCTCTCTATGGTTTCTTGCCGTCATGTAAACTTTTAATCATGATAATAGCTATTCATTTCTTTCCACCAGTCAAGCAGCTGTTTTTTCATTGCATCTACCAGTACTTGATTGCCAGCGGCGATATCGTGTTTTTCACCTTGGTCATTCAGTAAATCGAACATCTTTAACTCTGAGCCATCCGGATTTAATAGTAGCTTATATCTCTCATTGCGCATGGCGAGTTTTGGGCTGTGGTGTGCTTTTTTTCCTGGTTTGATACTGCCATACACACCATACTCCCAGAAGAGTGGTTTCAGGCGTTTTTTGTTTTTTCCAAGTAATGCTTGAGACATATCTTCGCCGTCAAGGGTTAGGCTGTTTCTATTTTTAAGATTAGCTATTTTGATAAGGCTTGGAAAAATATCCATTGCTGCGACTACAGAAGTGTCATTGGTTTGGTTGGCATCTATTTTCTCTGGCCAACGAATAATAAAAGGCATGCGTATTCCACCTTCGTACAAACTCCATTTCCGCCCGAAAAACGGGCCGGTAAAACCGGGTGGCTTAATATTCTTATCGTAATAGCGTTTCCAATCTGTTGGACCATTGTCACTGGTTAAGATAACAATCGTATTGTCACTTAAGTTGAGTTTATCAAGCGCACCGAGAAGCCGCCCGATCTGTTTATCCATTTCATCCAGCACAGCAAAGAACTTGTCTTCTGATAAAGAGCTACCTTTACCTTTCCACTTTTCGAGTTGAGCTTGTGAAGGTTCATGAGCATCGTGCACATCATTGGGAAACACATTAACTAAAAACGGTCGCTCGCGATTTTTTCTTATAAATTTTATCGCACGATTAACGTAGGTTTCGGTTGTTTGGTGTTTCGGTAAGTCATAAATTTTACCTATATTGTAATTCCAGCTCGGCGCTATATTTCCCGCCGTTTTTGACCACAGTATTCGATCGCCAAGCCCCTCAAACGCGACGAGGGATTTATCATATCCGTAGGCCTGTGGCAGCGGTGCATCGTTTACATCACGCCCTCCGCCGATGTGCCACTTGCCGAAATGTGCGGTCGCGTAGCCGTTTTCCTTAAAAACCTTTGCGTAGGTGTTGTAGGTATCGGGTAAATAATTAGGCATTTTCCGACGTTTATTGTGTTTGCGTGTGCTTAAAAATGAGTGTATGCGTGTCCGTTGGGGGTAAAGTCCGGTTTTGAGCGCCACGCGAGAAGCGGAGCAAATGGGTGAGTTAACGTAAAAATTTGTCAGCCTTAAGCCCTCTTTAGCCAAGTGATCCATATTCGGTGTGTTTACTGCCGGGTTACCAAAACCGGAGATATCTGCAAAGCCCATATCATCGATAAAAATGAGAATGACATTGGGTTTAGTCGAGGTTGGCTTATCTTCGATATATTTAGAGGGATGCCTGTTAGGGGAAAGTTCGCATGCGGCCAATGCCAGCAGCGCAACAAGTGCAATAAATTTCATATTATTCAGGCGACTTTAATTGTGAGCTTGACATTGCTGATGTCGAGTTGAGAAGGAGGATACGGCGAATTTTACAAGGGTAAAACTGGTGAGTAAATGTGATGCTTTTATGTACGAGTTTTCGCAGGAAAATATAGTTGATTAAGGAAAATAACGTGGGTATACAAATAAAAAAGCCGCTTTATATAGCGGCTTTAAGTTTCTTTTTTTGATTATTAGAATTTGACAAAAATTATTCTTCTCGCCAAGAGAGGTCCCACATTGTCCACTCGACCGATTCTTCTTCAGAAGGTTGGCGGTCATTCAGGCGGTCGTCCCATTTTACTATCGCAACTTTATCGATTGAAAAGCCGTCTGATCGCCCTTGAATTTCCAGGTCGTAATTACCGGGTGTTAGTCGAACGCGTATCGAGTTGTGATCAGTCGCACCGCTATCGTCGGCCGTCCACATCCACCAGCGCCACAGGTTGGCGAGCGGGCTCCGCAGTTCCTCACGCCGGTTTCGATTTTTGTAAGCTTTGTAATCCTCAACCGAACCGACGTAGGCCTTAATGAACTTCGCGCCAATATTGGCAAAACCATCTTGCCAATCCTCGCCTGGGGTTGGTGCATCCGGCGCTTTTTGTGCATTTCTCATGCGAATTAACACATCGTTGTTTAGTTCCCAGTCGCGACCGGTGCCGCCGTTGGGCGCGGCTTGATGGGAGTAGAAGTGAATTTGGTAAATACCGCCTTCGAGCACGCGAACTGGATAAACCATACTGCTTCCGGAGCCGCTACTTTTCGGCCCTCGGCAGTTTTGTGTCCAGCAGTGTTCGACGTAGCCGCTACCGGAATATCCGTCGTGTCTGGTATCGGTTCGCCATTTGCCGGAGACCGGGATAGCCTCTGCTTCGAAAACGATGCGGCCATTGTGCTCGATAAATGCACCCGTTCCGTTAGGGCTTCCCATACGGTCACCGCCGCTTGAAGAAGAGCTACTTGAAGAAGAGCTGCTTGAACTAGAGGAGCTGCTGCCGCTGGAGGATGAAGGCGGCCAATCTTGCCCAGGGCACCACGGGCGATCAGCTTTATCGGTTAAATAGGCTACGATTTCTTCTGCTTGGGCCTCACTAACCTCCCCGTTCATGTTAGGCATATAGCCCGCAATAAAGTCGGCTAGGTACGTCATTATCATCGCACCGCCTCTAGCTTTGTATCCTGGTCCGGAGTCTTCATCGAAAAGGTCGATCGTCTTATTCTTGGCTGTCCATTTCGTCATGCCATCTGGAACACTACCATGACAATTCTCACAGGTCGATTGCCAGCGGCTTTGACCATTGCTGATTGCACTCGCGCATTCGATGGGAGCTGCGCCCGATGAACTTGAAGACGAGCTGCTACTGCTAGAAGATGACGAGGAGCTAGAAGATGAAGAGCTTGATGACGACGAACTTGAGGAAGAGCTCGAGGATGAAGAACTTGAGCTTGAACTCGAAGAGCTAGAGGAAGAACTCGAGCTGCTTGAGCTTGACGATGAGTCAGCGGGCTTTTCGGATTCACCGCTACAGGCGACAAATGTTAAGCATATCGCGGCACAAACAAGGGACTTGTATTTCATAAAATACCTACTGTATAGCGGCTACAACGCTATTAATAGCTTGGTTAAATGTATTATGGTTATCTGTTTGCGGTGGCGGGCAACGCCTAAATACAGCGACGAGTCGTTATTAATATTTCGCCGCCTTTATGTATACGTTGAAAATAAATCGGCTTGGGGCACTAAGTCAACTGATATCAGCTGAAATTGTGCGCTGTACGGCATAGAATCGGGCAGGGAGTTAAGTCGCTGGAGATATTCAGGTATATCAAGCGTGCGTAAACTGAGCGTTCAGACCGAATGTCAGCAGTTCATGAGAGTGCTAATATCTGAGCGAAAAATTTGAGGAATATCGTGTCCACTGCCTTTTCTAGAAACAATGCGCTGTAACTAACACTCGATTTGGGACTCAAGATTCTGCAGGAACCTCTGCTAGCAAAGTACGCTTGCTTGTGGGGTTAAGTATAGGTCGCTCGTATCGTACGAGAGACGTCAGTGTTTTATATTGGTTAGTCGGTGTTGAACATGGCTTCAAAAATGAAATCAATTCGCTTAAAACTTGTTAAACACTTGGAGCGGTCCCCGGCTTCGACCTTGGTGCTGATGGCGTTTTGTTTTTTAGGTTTTGGGTATTTTTCGTTAAATTTATTTTTTATCTTTCAGGCAAATGTTAATTTAATCAAACAATATGGCTGGATGAGCCTGCAAGACGGGGCTGCAATGCAATTTATGGAAATTATTTTTAGTGCTTTTATGAGCGTTGTGTTCTATTCAATTTGGAAGGTTTGCGAGCAGCTTTTTGTAAACTGGTTTATTAACACGAAATAAAATGTCTGGGCCATTGTTGTCCTATGATTTAATCGTGAATTAATGAAAATCTTGAAAAGAGCAAGTGATTATTCTTATTTACCACCACCAAGACATGAATTGGGGCTTGTTTTCAAGACCCGGACTAGGCGTCCCCCTTTATACATCCCCTTAGGCTCGATCCTACGATCACTCGAAATTGCTCCGGAACGCCGGACCACTGCATTCCCAGCATTCCCTCCTTCCCTGGAGGTTTCCCGCGTACGACGGTCACCTCCAAGCCCTGTGTTTCAGCTTTTATGGGGTCGCAATGGGCTCGCCTCCTGATATTGGCGTCTATACGGTCAATGTGCGGAGTTTATTCGACATCTTTTTACCGTCCAAATTTGCAGTAGCAAGTAATGTATGCACACGCAAATATATGCAAGTAACCGCGCGCATAGTCACTACTGGCGCAAAAAACTTGCTATAACCTTGGATGCTGATATTTCTGGATAACCACTAAGGTGCCCGTTATCGAGCATCGAAGCGAGATCTCTATCACGGATATGAATACCGTATTTGAGGTAAATTCAAACAAATATTGTATTTTTAGGTTATGGCAACTCTGATTTATTTGATTTGTTAGCCATTTTACTGATGGACCATCTGAAAATTTATACAACTCAGAAGCAATCCTGGGGGCTACCATGCTTTTTTATCGCAGCACAAATATCCTAATTTTTTCAGTAATTTTGTGCGCGTGCGGCGGCGGTGAGGTTAATGAATCGCCGGGTAATTCGTCGTCTAATAGCTCCTCGTCGAGTAGTTCATCATCTAGCGGTTCATCGTCAAATAGCTCTTCTTCTAGTAGTTCTTCTTCAAGTAGTAGTTCTTCTTCAAGCAGTTCTTCTTCCAGTGCTTCTTCATCGAGTTCTAGCGGTGTGGGCGCAGTCAATATATTTACCGACCTGCCAAAAGAATATTCCTTTTCAGAAGACGGAGAGCGTTTGGAACGAGGTGGAATATATACCTCGGATTATTTTGATATCGCGGCGGTGGAGACAGTCTATTTAGATTTTCCTCAACAAAACTTTAAAGAATTATTAGCTCGCAATTATAGCGATAAAGAGCTATTAGGCGCGAGTTTGCGCTACAAGGACATTAGCTTTGATTCCGTCGGTGCGCGTTACCGCGGACAGACCAGTTATCGCGGTTCTGGTGAAAAAAAATCGTTTGCCATCGACTTGGAATTTACCGTTAACGGTCAGGATATTAATGGTTACAACGAGTTAAAATTTAATAATGGCTACACCGATGAAAGCGCGCTACGCGAGGTACTTTATTCAAATTTGGCAAGAAAATATATTCCGAGTGCAAAAGCTAACTTTGTTAATTTAATTGTAAACGGCCAAAACTACGGCGTTTATTCAAATGTGCAAAAACTCGACAAAGACCACGCCAAAGAGTGGTTCTTCGACAATGATACAACGCGATGGCGGGCCGAAGGGCGATCGCGCGGATTTGGTACCGGAAATTCTGGTCTGAACGATTTTGGTCCCGACGGCAGAAGTTATATGTCCTATTACACGCTAAAAGGCGCGACGCTTATTGACCCTTGGCAGGATTTAGCCAATGCCGCGCACGCATTGGGAACTACAAATAATGCAAACCTTATTGAGGGTATTAGCCCCTACCTCGACATTGACGAAACGCTTTGGTACTTAGCGGTTGAAAACCTTTTTGCCGATGATGACAGTTATGTTCATAAAGGCGGTATGGATTATTACTTATATTTCGATGTGGTTTCGCAGCGACTACTTCCGATTGAATATGATGGTAACTCGGTATTAGGAGATCGTTATATTAATTGGACACCTTTTTATAGAGCAAATGACGACCGCTTTCCGTTACTGACTAAATTATTGGGTAACGCCGAACTGCGTCAACGTTATTTAGCTCATTATCGCGTCCTGTTAGAAGAGCTGCTAAATCCAGACGTCTCACACAAAATAATTGATGATTACGAAGCGCTTATTGATTCCTTCGTTAGGGCAAATTCACCTGTGAGAGAGTATTCCTATAGCGAATTTACGCAGGGAGTTGAGTCGTTAAAAAGCCTCATCACGCGCCGCTACAATTCGCTTCGCAGTAACGGCGAACTTAGCGCCAGTGGCTTAGAAATCAATGAAGTGTCAGATTCAGTTGCAGGGAATATTTCGACGAGGCCGACCGACCAGCAAAGCGTGTTGGTAACAGCGAATTTAGAGCAGAACCAATCTGTTGATACAGTCAACTTATATTATTCTAAAGGTCTGACCGGGCAGTTTGAAAAATTGTCGATGTCGGGCGACGCGAGTTCTGGGGTTTATACGGCTACGATACCGCCGATAGCAAAAGGCACTATTGTTCGTTATTACATTGAAGCCATAGCTGCGAATAATGCAAAAACTGCGAGCTACAGTCCCCCAGGCGCTGAACATGATGTATATGTTTATCAAGTTATTTCAGCAGAGTCTGTCGCTACACCCATTGTGATTAACGAAGTCATGCCTTCGAACACCACTGCGGTTGCAGACGAAGAAGGGCTTTTTGGTGATTGGATTGAACTCTACAATAACTCCAGCCAAGCAGTCGATTTAAGCGGTTGGTCAGTCAGCGACGAAGAAAGTAATTTGAAGCGCTGGTTATTTCCCGACAATACTGTGATTGAAGCAAATAGTACGCTTATTATTTGGGCGGACAAGAAAGATTTAACCATTCCTTCACTGCATGCCAACTTTAAGTTAGATGCCGATGGCGAAAATGTTTATTTAGTTACTCCGGAAGGAAAGTTTGCCGATAAAGTGTGGTTTCAAAATGGCATAACAGATCAGAGTTATGCGCGAGTGCCAAATGGTAACGGCGAATTCTCTTGGATAACAAATTCGAGTTTTGATGCAACAAATAATTAATCAAAAAAACATCTGCGGCAAGATACTTATTTCGGCGCTACGGGAACGACTTTGCAAGTAGCAATAAATTGTAGCGACGTGTCATCTGTTAGGGTCGGTTATTGCTCCGACATAGAACAGTTCTTGTGTAAATTCGCGTCGCATGGCTTGTACCAGCTCGACGCAGCTATACTGATGAATCGTGTCGATACTAAATTCCTTGTTCCGATGCAGCGTATATTCTCGCTGCTTGATTTGATTATCGGAGAGTATACGATTTTGGAAATCGATCACTCGCGGCTATTTCGTTATCAAACGTGCTATTTTGATACGCCTGATCTCGATTTTTATCATATGCATCGGCGCGGTAAACTCAACCGGTTTAAGGTTCGTTTGCGCAGCTACCTCGATTCACGCAATGATTACTTAGAAGTTAAGTTTAAAAACAATAAAAAACGAACGCTAAAATCGCGTATCGAAGTTGATTCGCATGAAGATCTAAACTTAAATGCGCATCGCGAATTTTTGTTCAATTCGGGTATAGGCCGGGAGATGTCCTTGCTGCCGAGTTTACGCAATTCATATCAACGTATTTCTCTAGCCAATGAAGCGCGGGAGGAGCGCATAACTATTGATATCGGTTTAGAGTCAAAGTCATTAGCCAGTGCGGATGCGAGTCAAATGCATTTGAATGAACTGTGTATTGTGGAGCTGAAGCAGCGGCGCTATTGTCGTAATTCTCCGTTCTTCGACGCCACACGCGCGTTACAACTCAGGCCGACGCGGTTTAGCAAATATTGTATCGGAATGAGCATGAGCGAAAATCAATATCCTAATCCAAAACTTAAATACAATCGGTTTAAACCTATTACCCGCCGCATAGAGCAGTCGTTGGTATATACTTAGCACTTATCCATGCAGGTTAAAATTCTCAAATCGCGCAGTAATAAACCGTATCACAGTAAACTATATCAATATGTTATCAGCTGATTTTTTATTTCGTTATTTTATCTTGTTTGTTGGCAGTATTGTCTTATTGAGATTTATATATTTTCGCATTTCGCCAAATAGAGAGTCAGTTTTTAGCTTCTTTCTGTTTGCCAATGGTGTTTTTCTCGTCACTTATCTGTTGCACGATGTTGAATTATCGATGGGTTTTGCTTTTGGTTTGTTTGCAATATTTGCCATGCTGCGTTATCGCACAGAAACAATTTCGATTCGTGATATGACCTATTTATTTGTGATAATAGGCGTAGCGTTGATGTGCTCAATTTCAAAGTTGAGCTTCGTGGAATTGGCGGCACTAATGGCCTTGGTTTGCATTTTGTCTGGCGTCGGAGAAACGCATATTTTGGCGCCGCGAATTATCGAGAAAAAGATCAACTACGACAATATCGTGAATATAAAGCCGGAAAACTACGAGCAACTTTTGCAGGACTTAAGGGAAAGGACGGGTCTGGATATTGTGAAAGTCGAAGTGGGTCATATCGATTATTTAACTGATAGCGCACAGCTCTCAGTTTTTTGTACGGAGAAGAAAAAATAAGTTCATTCACATGCTATGTTCTCGTTCGGTCGTCATCTTTGCAGTTCTTTTTGGGGCTTTCTCCAAAAGTGCGCTCGCCGATAAATCCAAGTTTGAACTCTCCGGTTATTTGATTGCAGAGCACAGCCGACAAAGTGGCAAACTATTTGATTTAGACGAATTAGACCCCGGCCGTGGTATCGCGCTGCGAAAACTAAAATTATCGGGTGAGTATGACTTTACGCGATCGGTGAGTGCTGAATTATCTCTCGATTATCGCAGTGACGAAAATAAATTTGAAATTGATGATCTCTACATTGCAAAGGATCTGACGCGCGCCATTTCTTTAACTTTGGGCCGTTTTAAGGAGCCATTTGGCCTGGAGAATCTGCAGGGCTTAAAGTATCAATATCTTCAAGAGCGCTCTGTGGCTTCGCGCGCATTTCGCTTGGGGCGAAATTATGGTGCGTACTTAAAAGCTACCGGGAAGCGTTGGAATATTGATCTAAGTAGTGTTGAACTCGAGCCAGACGATGACGCTATTTTCCGCAAGTACGGGGAGTCACATACCTTGCGACTTTCTGGTCTGGTGTACAAAAAACGCAAGAATTTTATCCACCTGGGTGCGGGTTATAACTCTCGCAAACCTGCGAGTAGAGTACACGAAATCAAAGAGCCGCTGATTGGTCGCGAAGTTGGTAATCTTATTCGAAGTGGAGACTTGGATACCGCTTTAACGATCGATACCCACAATTTTGAGTTTGCCGTATATTGGAATAAGTTGCTTCTGCAAGCGGAATATTTTAAGCAAAAAACTGATGCTTTTAACAGTTATCTTTTTATCGATGAAAAAGTTAATTTTAAGGGCTATTACACGAGTTTTTTATGGGCGATTTTTGGTGAGCCTCGCCGTTACGATGATGGAGAAATAAAATTTCGCAGAAGTGATAAACCGACGTTTGAGTTAGCACTTCGCAGCAGCGAGGTAGAGCTGGAGTATTTTTTTGATGGCGACACGGCTCAAACAAATGAAATCGCGTTGAATTATTATCGCAGCTCGGCGATCAAGCTATCGGCAGAATATGCAAATGCCGATATTGAAGAATATGAGTTTTCTTTTTTATCTGAACGCAGTGGTGATACGTTTACATTGCGCTTGCAAATTGCACTCAATTAGTCGAATGTGAAAAACTTGTAAACAAGTGATTTTATTGATAATAATCAATAAAATTGACCTTTCAAATTGGAAGTTTTTTACGTTCGACGTTAATTTTCTTGCAAAAGAAAATTAACCGTGTTGTTCGTGAAAATGGCGTTTTTTGTTTGTGACAAGGCGGCCTCGGAAGCTGGAGCGGAGTTTAGTGGACTAAATGAGCACCAGGAGTCTGGGGCCAACGAAGTCACAGGCAAAAAGAGACTTTTTCACGGACAACCAATTAGTTAGCGAGTCAGCACTTTCACAAAAGCGCTGACTCGTTTTCTATCACTCCACAAGCGAAGTATCATTAACAATCGAATCGTTGACGTCGCCCTTCGCCATAAAAAACTGCACCGTTTGCCCAATCAACTCTGCAAATACTGCAGGCGTTGCATTGGGGTCGAGCGCTGGGTTTCCTCCGGTGACTGGGGTGATGTGACTACCCGCGTTGTAGCGTGTAACAAGCACCGCTGCGTCGCCGTCGCTGGTTGCATTTTGTGATGGAACAGCGCCAAAAGCCGCTATCAGAGGTTCGGTTCCCGCCAACGGAGCAGGGAAATTGCTCAACACAAAACCGTTTTCAAGTGTTGTATTAAATGGGCCATTGTCTTCGCCCCAAATCGTGTCAGCCCCGTTTGGAATAACGTTGTCAGACGGTATATCGCCACCACCGACGACTTCTGTTAATAGGATACCGGTATCACTGTTCGCGTCAGAGAGTGTGCCTGCGAGCCCAATGGGGTCAACTGAATTTAATGCGCCCTGAAATACATTTAAATAAGTTTCGAGCCCGCTTCGGCCGGGCGCCAGTGCATCGCTTGCAGCGGCAAGGCCTTGGAGAATAAGTGGCCCGCGACTTTCAGAGTTTGTTAGTAACCTGACTAGGCCGCCGCCAGAAACCATTATTTTTGCTGCGTGAACTTTTGGCAATTGGCTAAAAGGGCTGGCCTGTACTTTTGCGTCGTTGTTGGTGGCCAAAAAGCCTATCCCGGTAATTCCGCCAAGTGAATGGCCGATGAAAAAGACGTTGTTGATATCGAGATCGTTCGGCTCGCCGTCGGCATTTACGTCCATGGAATCCAACGACGCATTGACATTCAGTAGATCGAGAGTTGCTTGACGCACTGAGTCGCGAGAATTAGCAAAATTTAACAAATTAATAAATAAGCTACCGGATGTACCAAGGTTATTCGTATAGTCCATTGGTACGGGTTGGCTAGCAGCGTTTGCCGTGTAATTGTAGTGGCGCTCGGTAATAGCACTATCAATTTCATTGGGCGTTCCCTCTGGCAAATTAGGGCTAAAATCGAGAGCAGGGTTTGAAAAACTGGTTAAGCCCGGCAGTGTGCTTCCTGCGGGAGCAACACCGTGGAGGGGCATATCGATAGCCACAGTCGCATAACATTCCAGCCCTGAAAGCGCAGTGCCGCCTGGTGCGATGCAAGCCGAAGCGAGTGCACTCGCCATGGTAAGAGAGGTACTGCGATCAGCACCGATGCCATGTTGAAAGATTATTACCGGCCAGCCGTCAGCGGGTTTTGGTTTACCAAGTGCAGTGAGTAAAGCCTCGTTTGGCATAGTAACGACAATGGGGACAACGGTATCTGCTTGCTTCGTTGGGAAAGGATAACGATATGTCACAGAGCTTGACGGCGGAGTCGTTCCCGGAGGGTTTTCAGCATTAGCGTCCAGGATCGCGCCTAAACATGCGCTAGCTTGCCAAGTACTTGTTAGCACATTCGCGCCGCTCGTTTCGGTCGGTAGTTGTTGGTAAACGGGAAGCGTAATTTGGCCTTGGTAGACTTTTGCCGGCAGTTCTATGCTGGGGTTTAGAGCGCTGACGTCATCGACACGGAAAAAACGAGTGGCGCGAGAACTGGGAAACGAAAATGCGTTAGGAGGGCAGATACCTGCGCTGGCAGTAAGCAGTGTATTGGCTGTTCCGACAGCTTCTTGCGCGATGGAAACAGGCACGGCAGTATCACCGAGTTCAGGTGATCCACTGTCATGAATAAAAACAGCTGCTTCGGCGGCCGCGCGCTGCAATATGTGCGCAGACGTTGCACTGCTTGAAGCAAGACTGGCGTAGTCGGCACCGCCTTGCACGGCACTGGCTAGAGTCGGGCTATAAAGTTGGTTCGGTTCGTTGTTTGGAAGCGTAGCGCTAGTCAAAAATACGTTAATTAAATTGTTAATCGCGATATCTGTTGCACCCGCTAATCTACCCGAGTCACTGCCATCCAGGGTATATGTGCCATTTAATAGCTTGGTGATTGCTTCTTGTTTATAGGCGGTGGTTATCGATGTCTCGAAAAATGTTTCGGGAGCTGCGACATGTTGTAAAAATGAGGTACTTGCACCGGTAGTGAAAGTCATCGTCATAATAATGTCGTCGGAACTTGGCGACGCTAAATCGGGGGAGGCTGCACTAAATACGCTTTGCATAAAACCGAAATAGCCATTAGCTAGCTGTTCCCAACCTAATATTGCATTGCGCACTCCGAGTAATGACGGGTCGTCGATTTCGCTGAAATCGGGTTCCCGGAAGCGCAGGTAAGAATAAGATGGCTGAATGGGCATTCCGCTTGCATCTGATAAATTCGTCACCACGATTAAATATTTGGTTCTCGGTAGCAACGGTTTTAGTGGGTTGATGCGAATGACATTGTTGACGCCGCCGTCGAGGCTAATCAACTCAGCTCGTGCAATAGGGTCGGCTAATTTCTGCAAAACCGCTGCGTTCTGGGTGGCGACTGCTAATTGATATTCAGATGCTTCCAGAAAAGTTGGTACCTCGGAAAGGTCGTTGCTGCCATCACCGTCGAGATCAGCACCAGCCTGGCGCAGTGCGTCACCGCCGGGATAAACCAGCGGGAGTAGAAAAATATTCTGATTAGGGTTTGGAATAACTTGCCCATTACTTGAGATAAAGCTTGTGGCGCTAATATTTTGGCTATCGTCTAAGCTGCCTTCGAAGACGACATCGATTGGAGAGAGCAACGAATTTCCGTCGAGCTCGTTAATCCCCTGCACAACTGGGTTGCTCGATGCACCAGCGTGCATCGTACCATCCGCAGGAACTTGGCGGCTGAAGAGTATGTCATTGGGCGCGGGAATTGCGCCGGATAGCGGACTAAAGACGACACGGGTAAAATCATCTGGAAGTGGGCTTTCGACTACGTCTTCAACATCGTTTGAATCGGAGCAACTAATAAGAACGCTGAGTAGAGTACAAAAAGCAGTTGAATTTATAACTCGAAACATTTTTGTCATATCATTCCTCAATAATTTGATGTTCTTATCGTTGACGAAGAAACTGGTGCCAAAACAAAGTGTTGTTGATATAAGCCACTGCGTTGCCAATGACTAAGTAATAGAGTTGTGGACGATAATAAATAGCGTCTGATAAAGCAAATTAGAATAATTGCTGCGCTTATCTGACAACAGTTTATTATGGTCTATAGTAAAGGGAGTTTATAGGAACCTCTGGTTAACTCCAACAATAATGCTGAACGTTTGATCAACAAAATGATCGGCAGGACCTCAGCGTTATTGAAGTGAATCAGGTATTCCGATATAAGAGATCTTGAATAGTAAAGGTTTTACTCGCTAGATCGAGAGGGATGCGTTGACGGGGACTGTTTAACTTCTTTGTTTAACGAATGTTCGGTACAAGAGACAAGCCATTATGAGTATTGAGAAAAAATATTTAAAAACTAAACCAGTATGCAAAGTAAAATTTGTATTGGAAAAAGAGCGCGCTGGATCGCGGGGCTCCGTGTCTATCCTAGGCACTTTTAATGATTGGCGAGAAGAAAGCGCCGTTCAAATGCGCAAGCAAAGAAGTGGATCGTTCGCAGCGGAAATATCGCTTGAGCCGGGAAAGGAATATGCCTTTCGTTACTTGATGGATGGCACAACTTGGGTAAACGACTCTTCGGCTGACAAATATGTTCCCAGTAACGTGTGCGAAGAAGAAAATTCGGTCGTTGTTATCTAACAAGCACGCTCAATAGTTAGATTGCACCAGCGTTTTGGTGCAATCTGTGAGCTTGAGTGTTAGGCGTTTGGCACTAGCACTAAATCGATCCGCCGATTTTTAGCGCGTCCATCTTGTGTCTCATTATTTGCAATGGGGCGCGTTTCTCCAAAGCCTATCGCTTCAATATCCGTTGGTAAGCGATCATTCATATTCGCTATTATGTATTCGCGTACAGCTTTGGCTCGGTCAGTTGAAAGCGCGTGATTGGTGGCGTCACTGCCAAAAGAGTCTGTGTGACCCTCAATAATGACGCGAAATTCCGGGTACATGTCGATGGCTTTTTGCACGCGATTGAGTAGTTGGAAATTGCGTGTCGCAATCGTTGAACTACCAGGGTTAAAAGTTAAGCCGATAAGACGTAGTAGCACGTTGTTGCCTTGGCGTAACACGATTGCTTCATTTTTTGAGAATAATCCCGTGACTTCGCGCAGTTTATTTTTTTGTGCTTCTTGCTTAGCTATTCGCTCGGATTGAATACCAAGACGCTTTTCAAGTGTTGCAATTTCAGTTTCCAAAAATTCGATTTCTTTCTTGCGCTCACCTAGTTCATAGGAATCCTTAAGTAAGCCTTCTATTCTCGCTTTGATAGCTTTTGTGGGATCATCAAAACCATTGTGAAATTGGACATTTAGATCGAGCAGGGAGGCAATTGCGGTAAGTGGCTCCTCGGACTTCAATAAAATATCCTCGGCAGATACATCTTCGTTTTGCAGCAACTTGACGCGTGAGGCGATATAAATTGCATGTTTGGCTTCATAGCGTGCTTGCTTTGCAAGCGAGCGCGGGTAGTCAGTATCGTAACGGTTTTCATTTAGCTCCTTTTCCGCCGAGGCAAGCAGTGTAGAAGCGTTTTCGAGTGTCTTTGGCGCGTAACGCACGACACGCTTATTGGTCGCTTGGTCAATAAGTGCCTTTGTCTCGCTTAGGTAAGAAGCCTTAATGGCGTTGAGTTCTGCTTTACGGTAAAGCGCTTCGGTACTCGAAATTTTATCTTTTGCGCGTTTTAAACTACCTAACTCGAGGGATCGAGCTGCGTCGGAAAACTTTTGCTCGGCTTCTGTCCAATTTTTAAGTGCCCTAGCACTAGCCTCAGCGGCGGCGGCATCATCGCGTGCTTTTAGCACATTTTCGAACGTGAGTTTTGCGATAGCGCTGTTGTCTGTGGCTTTTTTGAAAAGCCCTGTGGCTTCAGCGAGTTCTTTTTTTATTCGCTCGATTGACTGACCTTTTTCATAGCGGTCATCGGCTCTATCGTAAAGCTTTTTAGCTTTGCCGTAACTTACTGGGGAGAGAATATTGGCAGTGACCGCGTTTGCATCTGCAATTGCCTTATTGACATCACTAAATAATGTTTCCTTCATCGCGTCTGCTGAAAGCTGAGTTGATAGTGTGATCAGCCAGGTAAAGAAAAGAACGATACGTGCGAGTGACGGTATTTGCCTCATAGAATGGTTCCCCATTTGTCTCATAATGTTCAGAGGTACTGCTGGTTTAATTAGTTTTGGTTTGTATAGTTTTTTGGTTTACAGTTTTTAATACTAATGTTTTGACGTCTTATGGTTTTGCAGAGGTAAAACCTCAGCCTGGATTGGGAATTTAACAAATTATTTTCATCAGCACAGGCATTCAGTAACTTTAACGCAGCTAAACACAAGACTAAAGTATTAAACCGGTGTCAACTCGAAACCGGATACCATTACGCAAAATTGGCTTTTAAGTGCGATTACATGGGTGATAATTTCTTGACCGCGACAGCTAGCTGTGATTATGCACATTCGCTTTTTTCATACTAAAGAATGAGGTTTTGGAACTTTTGTATCATATTGGCGCCATTTCTTTTTTTGGATAAGACTTGGGGCAAAAACTGACTTGATGGTTTTAGCCCTGATCATTTAATATCCGGCTATTACAGTTAAGCGAAACATTCATGTCACTTATGTTACAAACTCGCTAAAATTTCCGCATTTATTTTTCCACATAAATTGTGGATAACTTGGTGGATAGTGCCTGGTAAAATCCCGCAAAAGCGCATGAAGCCTTATACCGGCTTAAATTGTCTAATTATCAGCCAATAAGAATAAATATAATAAAAACAATGGTTTATGATATGTCAACCCTTGTCGTGAACAAAATTTAGCAATTTGGGGCTTGACTTTGAATGCGGAATTACGGGTAGCTTTTCCTGTGAATAACGGAATTCGCCTGCCTGGTTGATGTAATCTTTTTGAAACAAAAACTTAACAGTGTAACCACTTCGCATGAAGGCCGCGTAATTGCTGAATTCTCAATTTTATGTGCCGCATGTTCGGCTTTTTTCATATTGTCATTTTGGTTTTTACAAGTCGAAGAAAATATAATTAACACCTTTTTACTAATAACTAATAGAAATATTGTTGCGAAGCAAAAATAATCGCTCAAATGGTGTGCCGAGCGTTGTCAGTTTGTCAGGTCCCAAATTTACTTCATGTATTTGCTTGAAGGTGTGTTTTAAGGTGTCAGAAATGTTTAATGGTTTTAAAATTTTTCCACTTGATTCATACTCCGTTTCCATTTCTCTGCGAATTTAAAAAAATAGAGTGACGCATAGATGTTCAAACCCAGAGCAATTTCGACGATCGCGCTGTTCATTATTTGCTCCTTTTTTTTGAGCTCTTGTTCCTCTACCCCTCCTCAAAGCCAGGCTGCCGCTAAAGTCGAGCCTTGGCCTATTTACGATGATACTCAGGCACAAGAGCATATTTCTTGGTGCGAGGAGAAATATGGTCAGGCCGAAAAAATGTATGCGGTGCTCGAGAGCGAGCGTTCCGACAATGATGCCATTGCTCTGCTTGAGGACGTAAACGACTGGCATATGCTAGTTGATGAAATTGCCGGAAAATCTGGTCTGTTCGCCTATGTGCATCCGAACCCCGAGATGCGTAAAGCCGCGCAAATTTGTGAACAACGAATTGAGGCGCTGGCCATCAGATCTAGCATGTCTCCGGCTATTTACGATCATTTTGACAAAGCGAATACCAGCCAGCTTGGCGAAGTCGATTTGCACTATGTTAGAGAAATATTAGAAGAATTTCGCCGCTCGGGTGTGAATTTACCAAAAGAGACACGCGATAAGATTCAGGAAATTAATAAGGAGATAAGTAAGCTAGGGCAAAGCTTTATCAAAAATATTAGTGAAGACTCTCGCAAAATCGAGCTCGATTCGGTTAAACAACTTGCCGGTTTGCCAGACGACTATATTAGAGCGCATGCGCCCGACGAGAATGGAAAAATCGTTCTGAGTACTGATTACAGTGATTACTTTCCGTTTATGAATTATGCGCACGATGACGAGGCGCGTCTGGCGTATTACAAGGAGTTTCGTTTACGTGGCTATCCCGCCAATGACGAAATACTGCGCAGGCTGCTAGAGAAGCGCCACGAGCTAGCCAAAATACTGAATTATCCCACATACGCGCATTTAACCATGGAAGATAAAATGATCGAAACGCCTGAACGGGCAGCCAACTTTATCAACAACATTGACGAAATTGCCAAAGCGCGTGCAGCCAACGATTACACGATATTGCTAGATCGTTTAAAGAAAATCGATCCCACCGCGACAAAAGTGGGTGATTGGCAAAAAGTCTATATCGAAAAACTAGTAAAAAAAGAACAGTTTGATGCGGACCCTCAGGAAATTCGCCAATATTTTGCATACAACAAGGTCGAACAAGGTATTTTTGATTTAACAGAAAATCTATTCGGCGTGACGATAGTACCTTGGAGAACAGAAGTTTGGCACCCGTCTGTGAAAGCATTCAAAGTGCTTGAAAACGACAATGTAATCGGGCAGTTTTATCTTGATATGCATCCGCGCGATGGAAAATACAAGCACGCTGCCCATTTTGGCATGCGGCATGGAGTCGCGGGCAAACAATTGCCGACCGCTGCACTGGTTTGTAATTTTCCGGGTGGTAACGATGGTGGCACAGGTTTAATGGAGCATGAGCAGGTCGAAACATTTTTACATGAGTTTGGGCACTTGCTTCACGGAATATTTGGCGGACATCAACGTTGGTTGGGAATTTCTGGCATAGCCACCGAGCGAGATTTTGTCGAGGCACCGTCGCAAATGTTGGAAGAGTGGGTTTGGGACCCAAGCACGTTAAAGGCTTTTGCAAAAAATGCCAATGGCAAGGTGATCCCCGATAGCCTGATTCAACGTATGCGTGATAGTCGTGGGTTTGCAAAAGGTCTCAACGTTAGGCATCAAATGTACTACGCTGCTTTGTCACTCGCCTTATATAACCAAGACCCGTCAAATATAGATTTTGTCGATGCAATGAAAACATTGCAGGCACGGTATTCTCCGTATGAATATGTAGATGACACGTATTTTTATGCAAGTTTTGGTCATCTGTATGGTTATTCGGCTGTGTATTACACGTACATGTGGTCGTTGGTTATTGCGTCGGATATGTTTAGCGAGTTTGAGAGGGAAGGTTTAATGAACAGGGAGCTTGCAAGGCGTTTTCGCGATACGGTTTTGGCGCCCGGTGGTTCAAAAAAAGCTGCAACTTTAGTAGAAGACTTTTTGGGACGCCCGTTTAGTTTTGATGCATTTGAAAAGATGTTGAGCGCCGATTTAAAAAAAGCGCAATAGCACGTTGATGTCACTCGGTTCGGTATTGGTAAATAAAATGAATAATCGCTTCTTGTTGTTTTTCCACAGTTTATGTTTAGCCTCACTCGTTTTTTTTACTGGGTGCTCTAAGACTTCAGAGACGCCAGTTGATATTGGCAATAGAGAACAAATTTTACATATTGGTAACGGTGATGAACCGCAAGATATCGACCCTCATGTGACTACGGGATTGCCCGAGTTTCATATTCAATCTGCGCTTTTTGAAGGCCTTGTTTCAAAAGATCCCAAAACCCTTGATGTGATTCCCGGTGTGGCCGAGTCATGGGAGGTATCTGAAGATGGCAGAACCTATATATTTAAAATACGAGAAACGGCGCGATGGTCTAATGGCGAAAACATTACCGCGAAAGATTTTGTCGATTCATATGAACGCGCTTTGTTGCCCAAGCTAGGCAATCAATACGCTTATTCGTTACATGTGATTGAAAATGCGAAAGCGTTTAATTTAGGCGAAATTAGCGATTTTTCCGTGGTGGGAATAAAAGCCGTAGACGATCGCACCCTAGAATTTAAACTCACAAATCGCGTACCATATTTTTTGCAGTTGCTCGATCACCATAGTATGTATCCTGTGCATGTGCCGACGATTAAAAAACACGGGGAAATTGACCGGCGTGGAAACCGTTGGACGCGGGCAGAAAACTTTGTTGGTAATGGGCCATTTGTGATTAAGGAGTGGAAAATAAACAGTATTTTTTCTGTGAAAAAAAATCCGTATTATTGGGATAGTGAAAATGTGAAATTAAATGAGATACGTTTTTATCCTATCCAAGATACTGCGGCGGAAGAACGTATGTATCGCGCAGGACAATTGCACAAGGTTAACGATATACCTGTCGAAAAAGTTCCGGTGTATCGTGAGAAGAATTATCCAGGTTTTCGTCAGTTTCCGAAATTTGCTACCTATTTTTATCGCTTTAATACCACAATTGAGCCGCTAAATGATGTGAGAGTTCGCAAGGCTCTTACTTACTCAATTGATCGTGTCACTTTGGTTGAGAAAGTAACTAAAGGCGGGCAACTTCCCGCGTATAACTTTACACCGTTAGATACCAATGGTTACACGGCTGAAGCGCAAGTATCTTATGACCCTGAACTGGCGCGCCAACTTTTGGCCGAAGCGGGATACGCTAACGGTGAGGGATTCCCTAAACTGACTATTTTGTACAACACGATGGAATCCCATAAAAAGATAGCACTGGCTTTTCAACAAATGTGGAAAAAGGAATTAAATGTTGACGTCCAACTGGAAAACCAAGATTGGAAGGTTTATTTGTCGAATCAACGTGCGATGAATTATCAGATTGCTCGCGCGGCGTGGGTGGGCGATTATTACGACGTTAATACTTTCCTCGATATGTTTGTCAAGGATGGTGGCAATAATGAGACCGGCTGGTTTAACCCGGAATATGATAAGGCAATCGAGATGGCAGCGCAGTCTGAGACTCAGGAGGAGCGCTACGAGCATTTTCAGCGCGCAGAGGCGATCTTAATCGATGAAGTGCCAATCATGCCGGTTTATTTTTACATGGGATCTACTCTCATTCGGGAAAGTGTCAAAGGATGGCATGATAATGCCTTGGATTTTTATTCCTATAATGGCGTTTATTTAGAAGCTGATAAGTAGTGCTTTAGGCTGATTGCTTTCCCATGTTAGCCCTTATTATTAAGCGTATCCTCCAGGCGATTCCTGTATTATTTATCGTCGTTACCGTAACGTTTTTTCTCGTTCGCCTTGCACCTGGCGGTCCATTTGATACGGACAAGGCTGTTGCACCGGAGGTGATGGAAGCTCTGCGTGAAGCGTACAATCTCAATGCGCCAATGCACCAACAGTATTTTGAATATTTAGCCAACTTGGTGCGGGGCGAATTGGGCCCTTCATATAAATTTCCGAGTCGCACTGTCAATGAAATAATTGCTGAAAGTTTTCCCGTCACGGTTGAGCTTGCACTTTATGCGATAACGCTGGCTATTTTTATCGGTATGCCGTTGGGAATAATTGCGGCAGTTAAATCAAATACTTGGCTAGACTACTTGCCAATGTCTGTTGCGATGATAGGCATATGTTTACCCTCAATGTTACTCGGCCCGTTATTAATTTTATCGTTAGGCATTTATTTCAATATGTTTCCGGTGTCGGGTTGGGGCTATTTACCGGGTGACAAAATGTTACCCGCTTTGACTTTGGCATCGGCGTATGGAGCCTATATTGCGCGGATTACTCGCAGCGGAATGTTGGAAGTGTTATCCCAGGATTATATTCGCACCGCACGTGCAAAAGGGCTGTCGGCCATGCGCGTTATTCTTGTACACGCGTTACGTGGAGGTGTTTCGCCTGTCGTCTCGTTTTTAGGGCCGGCCTTTGCCGGGCTGTTGGCTGGGTCATTCGTGGTCGAAACGGTTTTTCAAATTCCGGGCCTAGGGCGCTTTTTTGTGCAGGCAGCTTTCAACCGCGACTATACAATGATTCTTGGTACGACAATATTTTTTGCGTTTGTCATTATCATGTGTAATTTGGCTGCCGATATCTTGTTAATATTTTTAAACCCTAAATTACGCAAAGGTAATACGGCTAACTGATGAATACGCAAGCAATAGAGTCAGGCCGATCGTTATTTAATGATGCTTTTGCGCGTCTTAAAAAGAACAAATTGGCTCTGTTTGGGCTTATCGTATTGAGCTTTATGGCAGTGGTTGCGATTTTGACTCCCTGGATTGCGCCTTATCCTTATGAACTGCAAAACCTTGATTTAGGCGCTTCTCCACCGTCTTTGCAGCACTGGTTTGGTACCGATGTTCTAGGCCGTGATTTATTTACACGCGTGCTTTACGGCAGTCGTATTTCTCTGGCGGTTGGGCTGGTCGCCACTTCAGTTGCGTTGACTATTGGTGTTTTGTGGGGTGTTACTTCGGGATTTATTGGTGGCACTGTTGATGTGGTCATGATGCGCATTGTCGATACACTCTACGCGCTGCCGTTCGCCATTTTTATTATTTTATTAACCGTCGTTTTTGGGCGCAGCTTGCTGCTGTTGTTTTTGGCTATCGGCGCGGTTGAGTGGCTAACAATGGCTAGAATTGTGCGCGGGGAAGTACTTAATTTGCGTCGCCAGGAATTTGTTGATGCTGCTATTGCGATTGGCCTGAGTCGTTGGCAGATTATCTTTCGTCATATTATCCCCAACACCTTGGGGCCCATCATTGTCTACACGACGTTAACGATTCCGAGCGTTATTTTGCTGGAATCGTTTTTGAGTTTCTTGGGTTTGGGGGTGCAAGCACCGCAAAGCTCGTGGGGTTCCCTGATTTCGGGCGGGGTTGAGTCGATGGAAGAGTACCCTTGGTTGTTGATTTTTCCGGGATTGACTTTGTCGATTACGTTATTTTCATTAAATTTTTTGGGTGATGGTTTACGTGATGCGCTTGATCCTCGAGGGTCGGGAGATTAACCATGGCCCTACTTGATGTTAAAAACCTTACGACGAGCTTTTATACGCGTGAAGGCCGTGTGGTTGCGGTGGACGATGTGAGCTTTTCGCTTGAACAGGGCAAAGTGTTGGGGATTGTTGGGGAGTCGGGCTCGGGTAAATCGGTTTCTTGCTACAGCTTGCTTGGGCTTATACCCAAACCGCCTGGAAAAATCGATGCAGGTGAGGCGCATTTTGAAGGCCAGGATTTATTGACCTTAAACGAAAAAGAATTGCAGTTGATTCGCGGGCATAAGATTAACGTTATCTTTCAAGACCCGATGACGTCATTAAACCCGTATATGACAGTTCAAGATCAACTCATTGAGCCGCTACTCTTGCATAAAAAAATGCATAAAACCGACGCGGTAAAAAAAGCGGTTGATGTACTGGTAGAAGTTGGCATTACGGATGCCGCAAAGCGGATTAAATCTTATCCGCATGAGTTTTCTGGGGGAATGCGTCAACGGGTTATGATTGCAATGGCGCTAATTACAGACCCAGATGTCATTATTGCCGACGAGCCTACTACCGCGCTCGATGTGACAGTACAGGCTCAGATTTTACGCCTTTTGCGCAATTTGCAAGATTCGCGCAAGCTTTCAATTATTTTTATTACGCATGATTTAAGCCTAATTTCGCATTTTGCTGATCATTTATTGGTGATGAAAGATGGCAAGATAGTTGAGCAAGGTAGTGCTGATACGGTGTTGCACAACCCACAGCATACCTACACGCAAGACTTGCTTGCTGCAATCCCGAGTACTGCTAAACCTGCGCAATATTCCTACTCACAATCAGAGAAGCCTCTCGTGAGCATCAAAAATGTGAGTAAGCTTTTTTACCTCAAAAAGTCGCTATTTGGCAGAGGAGCGGATGAAGTTGTTGCGGGTATTCATGACATTACGATTGATTTGAATGAAGGCGAGATATTGGGTTTGGTGGGTGAATCCGGATCTGGAAAATCGACGCTCGGTCGAACGATATTGCGACTGTTTGCAGCAACTAAGGGAGAAATTTTTTTTGCGGGAAGCAATATCGTGAAATCGTCGGGCGGCGAACTTCGCCATGTGCGCAAGCATATGCAAATGATCTTTCAGGACCCTTATTCGTCGCTTAACCCTCGCCAGACGGTTTTTGCAACGCTCGCTGAACCCATGTTACTGCATGGTATTGCGAATAAAAATAATGTGCTTGAGAAGGTAAATCTGTTAATGGATGATGTGGGCTTGGATAGACGTTTTATCCGGAAATACCCCCACGAATTTTCGGGCGGCCAGCGCCAACGTATTGCAATTGGTCGCGCATTGGCAGTAAGGCCAAAATTGATTATTGCGGATGAGCCTGTTTCTGCGCTCGACGTGACAGTGCAAGCTAAGATTTTGCAATTGTTGCTGGAGCTTACCAAGAAATACCAACTTACAATGCTATTTATTTCACACGACCTTTCGGTGGTGCGCTATCTTTGCGACCGCGTGGTCGTCATGCAGCAAGGAAAAATTGTCGAGCAGAACGATACCGAAACTTTATTCGAGCATCCACAGCACGCCTACACGCAGCATTTGTTAAACGCGATTCCTTCTTTGCCGACTAGTAATTCTTAACCGTAGTTCTTAACTGAAATTCTTAACCTTAGTTTTTTGCCGCTAATCTTGGAGTATTGAGGCGACTACAGGTAGAGTCTCGCGCAATTTGGCGCTAGAGTTTCTCAATTATCACGTATAACAGTCCTAATTGAACTAAGCTTTAAGCAAGGAATTTCCTGAGCACGCCATTCAAGCCAGACGGAGTCTGCTCTGACGAGAATATCGTTGAAATAATGACGAAAATATGACTTAAATATAGAAAAGTTTTATGTCATCGCTAATTTATTATATTCGGAAATATACGCGGATAAGATTTAGAATTTTGCTGTTGCTGGTCATACCTTTTTCGGTTGTTGTTTGGCTATCAATAGACCGATATCAAGTCTTGTCGCAAGATCGCGAGAAATTGAACAGTTTAGTTATCTTGTTTGACTACACTGAACGAGCCCACAATTTATTAGCCGCATTGCAAGAAGAACGTGATTTAGCTTTTGGTTACACAGCGGAACTGAGCCCGGATCAAGAGCAAGGGCAGGACAAGTTTCTCGCCGATAAAGCAAAAGTTGTTCGTCCGCAGGTCGACAAACTCCTCAACGAATACCAACAACACTACCAGTTGAATGAGCTTACTTTTGCCCAGCAACCACATCTTCGCGACGATATACTTGATGTTATTGAACGAACTAGCCTGCTAAAGACGTTGCGCGGCAACGTTGATAAACGAATAAATAAATACGCTGATCGCAAGCATGTTATGACAGATTATGATGCGATGCTCGATTCGTTATCTGTATCGATTTATCGTGTTGTCCAACAAGCCAGTGCTAGCCCTTCTTTGTTACTTTACAGTGCAGCTTTTCATAACTTGTTATCAATTAAGAATTCCGCCGGTGTTGAGCGTGGTGTTCTGTTGCGTGTAATTAACGAGGGAAGTTTACATCATTCGCGTTTCGGTAAGCTGCGCTATGTCAGGTTTTTTGAGCGCGATCAGATGCGTTACTTCCAGCAATTATCGGATAGTAGCCTGAATCAAAAGCTCAAGCATATCGTACTGGATAGCCCGTCTCACAAAAGAGTATCGGAAATTCGAGAAGTCGTGCGTTATGGATTAGACACCAAGTTAGATTTGACTATGCGGGAGTGGTTTGATGTTTCAACTGAGCGTCTAAAACTTATTGGTGATGTACAAACTTTTATACGACAAACGATTGATCTAGAAATTGAAAATCTGGTAGCTCAAACAGATAAAAAGATAGCTGAGACGTTGACGGTTGCCGTAGTTTTGTTTTCGGTACTGATATTTGTTTCGTTTGTTATCTCAAATAGTATCAATATTACGCTTAAATTGTTTGTCAAAGCATTTCAAAAAATAGCCGAGACTAAAAACATGGCTTTTCGTTTACCGGTGAAAGGTAATGATGAATTGTCCGATGTGGGCAAGGCGTTTAATGATTTGTTTGAAAAACTTGAAAGAGCGATAGTAGGGGTAAGTGTTCAGTCCTCTGTTATTTCAGTGACTACACAAGATGTTTCCGCTGCGATGTATGAAACACTGGAACGTTCGGAGCATCAGCACCAAGCGACCGACAGTGTATCTGTTGCAATAGCTGAAATGAGCAGCTCTATTCAAGAAGTTGCTAATATTGCCGTAAACACAGCAGATAGCGTTCAGCGCGCACATGAAACGGCCGTTTCAAGCGCGGAAAATGCCGATGCGAGTCGCGAAATCATGGAAAAGCTGATCAATAATCTTGGCAACACCGTTAGTAAAGTCGAACAGCTCAACGAAGAAAGTAATACTATTGGTGGAATTCTCAATGTGATTCAGGGGATTGCCGAGCAAACCAATTTGTTAGCGCTCAACGCTGCGATCGAGGCTGCTCGAGCCGGTGAACAAGGGCGAGGTTTTGCCGTGGTTGCTGATGAAGTGCGCAGTTTGGCGAGTCGAACGCAAGAATCAACCGAACAAATACGTAGTCAAATTCAATCTTTGCAAGATGGCTCGACGAGCGCAAGCGAAGACATTAAAAAACTGCAGCAACAGGGAGAGTCTGCTGTCGGTGTGGTTGTGGAGAGCGTTGAGGCGTTTCGCGCTTTACGTGGAGAAATTGACTATATATCCGAAATGTCAGCTCAAATAGCAACGGCTGCTGAGCAGCAGAACCGTGTTGCGGACGAGATTAATGAACGTGTTCACTCGATTCGCAAAGACTCAGAGGAGATGGCCGAGCACGCTCGGTTGACCACCAATTCGAGCATCGTTCTAAAAGAAAACGGCAAAATTCTCACCCAGCACGTATCGGCATTCAAAGTGAGATAAAGATCACTACAATCCATCCATTTTATTGCGGAGTTAATAAAGCCCGATTATTGGCGGTTTTAGTGTTTATCAGTTGTCGCGTACTACGTAAATCCCTAGCATTTTTGTGTGCTAGCGAATAATTAATTCAAATCAAGATCTCTTTTATCAAAGTGATATCGACTTCTATCTTACGACGGATAGTCGAGCCTAACGGAATACTTTACGTTATACTCTCGTTGAATAATAATCAGCCCAACTATTAATTCCAGTGAGTTCTTCTTAAAAAACGATGGTAATTGTTCCTACTGAAAAAAAATTCGACTGGAACCACGCTCCGGTAGTGCTTTTTGCAATAGCATTGCTCAATATTCTTGTATTTTTTCTGTATCAAACCGGCGATGTAAAAAAAATCGACAGCGCGTTAGAGAGATACGAAACGCAAGGCTTTTTCGAACAAGAGTGGCCGCTCTTTCAAGATTACTTGACCGAGCGAAATGAAACGTCGTTGCTTGAGGAGCTCAACGAATATCACGCTGCGGGCCACCACCAAGAGGTAATCTTGACTTTATTGGTGCGCACTGATTTTTACGATCATTTAAGTCTCATGGGGCTGAGCGTGTTTTATGAGTCTTATTACAATAGCTGGCGTTATCCAAGGCAGGAAATAAATGATCAGGTTTTATCATTGAGCTTCAAAAAGGGTGGCTTGAGTTCATATGATTTTAATGTCTTCAACTTATTAACTTATCAATTTCTACACGGCGATATTATGCATTTACTTGGAAATTTATTTTTCCTGGTTATATGCGGTTTTGCTGTGGAAGCCGCTTTGGGGCAATTACGCTTTTTGGCTGCCTATCTTATTTCAGGTATTGTCGCTGGTCTTGCGCATATCATAGTTGATGATGGCGTTAGTCCGCTGGTTGGAGCATCCGGCGCTGTATCCGGTGTTATGGCAATGTATCTTGCTGTATTTAAATTACGAAAAATAGAATTTTTTTATTGGATATTTTTCTTTGTCGGTTATTTTCGTGCACCGGCGTTGTTTATCTTACCGATATTTATTGGAAAAGAGCTAGTTGAATACTTTTTTGGCGGCGATTCAAATGTAGCCTTTATGGCACACGTCGGCGGTTTTGTGAGTGGCGCTTTGCTAATGTATGGAAGCCAGTTATTAGACCCACAGATGCTTAATCGAGATTATATTGAAAAAAATCAGGATAGCGACCCCCACCAAGAAAAACTCGCAAAAATCTATGGTGCACTGGAGAAATTTCAGTTTGATACGGCATTAATCAATCTTGACACATTAATTGAAAGCGATGGCCTAACTTTTGAATTAGCTCGATTACGCTGTAACTTATTGAAATTAACGCATGACGATCGGCATCTGGACTCGGTAAAAGATCTTTTGTTGCTGGATAGTTCAGAGCAAAACGAACTCGAAAAAGTTGAAAAATTTTGGTTAGAGTATGGCAAGGAAATTGAAAGCCTTAACAATGAACAAAAGTTACATCTAGGTTTGCGCTTGGTAACCTTGCCCGACCCCAATACTGCAATCGATTTGTTTGAGCAATTGCTGCAACAAGACTTTAAACATCGATTGCTCGGCGTATTTGCTAAAAAAATATCCAAGGCTTGCGAAGGATTAAATCGATTTAAGGAAAAAGAAAAATACAGCGAAATTGCTGAGAATTTATTGGGTTTTCGTTAGAGCACCTCTGAATAATGCCGAAGCATCGGCATTATTCAGAGGTGCTCTAGTAGAATTCCCTCGAATTACTTTACCAGACGGTGACACGACACGTGCAATACTGTAAATATCATCCTCTTGAGCCGGCTACTTATTTTTGCCAGGACTGCAATACGCATATGTGTGACAGCTGTGTAAATGACAGTGCGACGAGAAAGGGAATACGCTGTTTTGTTTGCGACAAAGAAGTTGTAAGTCTGGGTTCAAGTTATAGCGCAACACCTTTTTGGCGGCGCTTAAAAGAGAGTTTTCACTATCCACTTAATAAAGATACGATGATACTGATTGGTTGTGTATCTTTGCTTACGACCATTATAAGTGTCATACCGGTATTAATTTTTTATTCTGCAGTGCTTTACCTTGCACTTATTGGAGCGTTGGTCAAGTATTGCTTTTCCTGCTTGGAACGCACCTCTAACGGTGATATGGAAGCGCCGGATTTGCAAGGCGCATTTGAAGGCAATCTCATTATTATTTTAAAACTGATCGCAATGATTATTGTTGGGATCTCAATGGTTTCCTCATCTTGGTATTTTTTAGGCCCTGGTTTT
This sequence comes from Marinagarivorans sp., assembly GCA_028281865.1. GTDB lineage: Bacteria > Pseudomonadota > Gammaproteobacteria > Pseudomonadales > Cellvibrionaceae > JANQJB01. Next base: position 19,113 of record JANQJB010000121.1, on the reverse strand, counting down.
GCTGCATTTTTAACCTTTTTAATTATCATTTCTGTACCTGCAATACTCATCAACTTTGCATTTACAGAGAGCCCCATAGAATCGCTAAACCCGCTAGAGATAATTCGACTAATTAGTGCTATAGGCCTACCGTATGGGCTCATGATAGCTTTTATTATGATTATGATGGGGTCGGTGGCTGTTATACATGAACTGATTGGAAGCTTATCGTTTATCGCTGTTGCACTGCAATCGGTCGTTTCATATTACTACGCGGTAGTGGTGTTTCACATCATGGGCTATATGCTATTCCAATATCAAGGGAAGTTGGGCTACGCGGCACGAGAGTTTCGCGGAGTTCAAGATCATAAACAAGGAAAAACAGTACAAGAGCTTTATCATGCGAATATTGATATTGAATTAAAAGAAGGCAATTATGACGAAGTGATCGAGCTTTTTCAGGATGCTATTAGTCGTTTTCCAAGCGATATCAGTTTTCATTTAAATTATTTCGAGTTTTTGTATCGAGCCGATTTATATGATTTATTAAAGGACTACGGCGGTACGTATTTAAAGGCGCTTATAAAAGCAGGTCGAAACGACATACTCGTGCGAGATTACAAGAAAATCAAAAATTGCTGCTTAAATTTTCAAATTGGTGAAGCTGAGCTTAAATACCAATTGGCGGTTGCATGTAAGCAGAAAGGTGATCCTAAGGAAGCTGTGGCCTTGCTCAATGGAATGATGAGCGCCTTTCCCAATTATGTGAAGTTATACGAAGCTTACCATCTAATGGCTGAAGCACTTGATGATATGCCGAATATGCAGGAGAGGGCAAAAAAATGCCGCGAATTTTCGATAAAACTTAAAAAGCATCGCCCGGCTTTTCAGCGTGTTGATGTTAAAGGTAAGTCAACTTTTGCTGCAAAAGATTTGTCTGAAAAGGCTGAGAGTGTAGATAAATCCGGTAATGAAAAAAGCCAGAATGAAGAACAAGGTCTTGTAACGACACCCGGCCCCGAAAACGACTTGCCTCCAATCGAATTTAAGTAACGGAATCAAACCATTATGTCGCGCCATTTTATTTCAACTGGGGAAATTGGTTTAGGGGAAGCTAAGCGCTCGAAGAACACGAGAGAAAATGTTGTGCGTGACGAGGCAATGCCGTTTCATATCTTGGTGCTTTCCGAGTTAAGTGGTAACAGCGAAGGTAGTGCGGGTATTGCTGGTTTTCAACAAGCGAAAATAGTTGAGCTTGATCGTGATAACTTTGAAGAGATTTTTCGTAAATTTAATGTGAGTTTAAATTTACCCTTTTGTGAGGAATCTATTGCGTTTCGAGAGTTTGATGATCTGCACCCAGATTATATTATTGAACGAGTAGAGTTGTTTGATCAGCTCAATAAACTTGAGCGAAAACTGCGACGCAAAACAGACTTTGCGGAGGCTGCTCGGGAGATTCGTCAGTGGAAAGATTATCAAGAGCCCTTGCTAATAAAACCGGAAACGACGCACCGGGATTTCGATCCAAATGCTGAGCAGCCTGAAAAAGACTCATCAACATTGTTTGATGAAATATTGACACGGTCTTCTAGTGGAACGAACGAGTCAAACACCTCAAACGATAATATTGAATCGCTAATTAAAAATATTGTTGCGCCTTTTGTTTCGGAGAAAGAAGATCCTGAACTCGAACCCATGCTTGAGTCTGTGCGGCGGGCCAAAAGTGCACTATTGCGCAGAGTATTGCATTCGGCTGAGTTTCAGAGGCTTGAAGCAACTTGGCGCAGCTTGTATTTGCTGGTTAGAAGAGTAAGCACGAACAGGAAATTAAAAATTTTTGTAGCGAATGTACCAAAGAACTTTCTTTTGGCGGCTACCCTGGAGAACGGGGAAGACGAGCAAGCGAATATTATTTATCAGCTTATCAGGGCTGAAGGAAATATTCCCGGCGGAGTACCTTTTGCGTTGACTCTCGCGGATTACAACTTTGAAGATTCTATTGAAGATGTGAAGCTTTTAAGGTGTTTTGCATCTGCTGCTGCCGAGATTGGCGGTGCAATTGTCGCTCGGGCGAACCTTAAATTTGCCGGTTGTGAAAACCTGGTGTTGCAACACGATGCCAGTGCTTGGGACTATCGTGCAGAACCGTCAGTTAATCAGGCATGGGCAAGTTTACGTGCGGAGCGTTTTGCCGAACATTTGGCGCTTGCAGCACCTCGTTTTTTAATTCGCTTACCCTATGGCATGCGAACGAGCCCAATAGAAAGTTTTAAATTTGAAGAACTAGAGCAGGCACAACATACACATTATCTGTGGGGGAATGGCGCTTATTTGATTGTAATCTTGCTTGCAAATTTATTCGATGAAAATGGATGGAGCATCGAACTTAATGCAGCGCAAACGCTATCGCAACTTCCTTTACATGCCTATACGAATGACGGCGAGGAATATATTGTTCCGTGTGCGGAGGCGTATATTGATGATGCAATTGTAAATAAACTCGCAGAAACAGGAATAATCAGCATACGTTCGGTAAAAAATAGAGATGAAGTAATGATTCCCAAATTTCGATCTATTTCGCTCACAGGGTTCTGGCGAGGTTTTTGGCAATAATTTATTGATATTTTAATACTCGATTTTATTTTGCTTGGCCAGCTATCCCCATAATGTTTTTATTCTAAGTAATAATTTCTTCCTAAAGCTTCTTAAAACACAACTTTTTTCAGTGAAAGTCACGACCGGATTATTAACCTCAGATAATTACTTTTAGTCGCGTCGTTAATCTTAAATTTTGTTATAGGTAACATAAATTTTAAGACTCAGTTCAAAATGCTTCTTTTGCAATCCTTTTCGCTACAGGTGGTTGATTTAACTGGTTGTCGATGTAAAAAACGTATATCTGCAAAACTGTGCAGTTTTGTTTAGCCCCTATTGATAATTTCCTTAGAGTTTGTGGGATTAGTGTCTCAAATGTAATGAATTGCGGTAGGAGGCGGAGCGGGCGCTTGTTAACATTGCCGCATTTTATAACTGTTCAGATCAATATCATCAAGCCAGCTGGGTAAGACTTATGCTTTTGGGTAAAACTATGTTTCAAAAATTAACGCTTTGCGTATCGCTTGCGGTTTTGTGTTCTTGTGGCGGAGCGACCAATGAGCCGGAGAGTCCCGGCAACGGATCAAGTTCCTCAAGCAGTTCTTCGTCGAGTACTTCCTCCTCAAGCAGCTCGAGCTCTTCGTCGAGTAGCTCATCTTCTTCAAGTAGCTCGTCTTCATCAAGTAGCAGCAGTTCTTCGAGCAGTAGTAGCTCAAGTTCTGGCATGGCAGCTTCCTGCGAAGGTGAGGTGTTATTTGGCAAAGATACCTACGAATCGACTTGCATCGACTGCCACGGAGAGGTACCGAGCAACGGCGATACGATATGGAAAGGCGAAGTAGCTAAAGCAGTGGGTATCGATTTGTTCGACAGCGAACAAAATGGCTACAAAAAAAGAGGCAGCGATGGCGGCGGACAAGCGAACAATCTGACTGCCGCAGAGTTTATCGCGCAATGGATGCCCAAAGAAGCTGATGCTGTCGGCACAGAGCGAGGAGAAGCCATTACGGCCTATCTAACCGATAAAGTCGGCAGACCTTGGTGCCCGGGTGATGCTTGGCCACCAGAAGAGGGTGGTTCGAATAATAATAACGGCAACAATAACAACGGTAATGGTAATAACAACGGTAATGGCAATAACAACAATGGAAACGTTGCTTTGAAACCTGCGGGTACACCTATCAAAGCACTGGTTATTACGGTCAATGGTAAAACTAACGGTAAAACCAACCATTGGGATGGCAAATCGAAAGGTCAGGCCGATTTAAAAGCCATCGGGATGGATTACAACATTACGACAAAGTCGATTATTCACCAAGGTACGCAAAACGGTGAAATTAAAAACGATGTGCTAGCCGATGAAAACCTTGCGGATTATGACGTTCTTATTCTTATCGGCACCATGGCCAACGCTTTTAAAGCGAGTGGAGAGGCAAAGATTAAAGAGTATATGGAAAATGGTGGCAACTTTTTAGGTTTTTATCAGGCCGCTACCACTGAGAATGGCTGGGCGTTTTATTGGGACGAAATGATGCACGCGAAATATCAAAATGGGCATACACACGGTAAGGTAAGGGCAACTGTTACAGTGGCAGGGGAGCATCCCGTCACTAAAGGTATGCCACAGCAGTCTACCATTGGCGGCCGCTTAGGTTGGTATAAACCCATTCCGAAGCTCGATGAAGTAACGGTATTACTTAACGGTACTGGTCCAAAAGATGGATGGGAGTTTAAAAATGACCCTCTCGCCTGGACCGCCGATACTCCATGGGGCGGTAGAGCGACATATTCTGGAATCTCTTCGCCGCAGGCCGATAACTCAAATGAAGTTAATTTACCGCGCTTTGATGAGACAGAATGGTTTAAAAGGTATGTTGCGCGTCTGATGCTTTGGACAGCCAGAGTCGAACTCGATTAGTGCTCAGATAACCTATGGTTAAGAAAGCCCGCAACTGCGGGCTTTTTTGTTGAATGGGTTTGTATAAGGTTTTAATAGGGATGTTTTATTGGTATTTGTTGCTTTGCAATGCAATAACCCTTTTCTATATGGGATTAATTTCTCAATTGAGTGGACTCGGTATGGGATGCATTCTAAGCAAGTGTTAACATTGATATATAACTAAAAGTTTTTATTCACCTTGAATTCAGTAATAAACTGATAGGTCATATCATGTTTCGCAAATTATTTATCTGTTGTGCCTTAGTCACATTGTTCGCTTGTGATGGAGCGACCGATTATCAGGAAAAGCCTGATAATACTTCCAGTTCGAGTTCTTCGAGTAGTTCATCTTCATCAAGTAGTTCGAGCTCTTCCAGTAGTTCGAGCTCTTCCAGTAGTTCGAGCTCTTCCAGTAGTTCGAGTTCTTCAAGCAGTTCAAGTTCGTCAAGCAGTTCAAGTTCGTCAAGCAGTTCGAGCTCGTCAAGTAGTTCTAGTTCTACCGGCGTTGTAGCACATCCTTGCGAGGGAGCTGTATTAGCGGGGGCAGACGCTTGGTCAGCCAACGGTTGTGATGGCTGCCATGACTCTGGCAGCAATCCTACAAAAATGGATTTATTTGATTCGCAAAACAATGGCTATAAAGCTAAGAAGAACGACGGTGGCAAATTGCATAAATTAGCATTAGATGCCTTTATTTCTCAGTTTATGCCTAGCAAAAGCAACCCAGCTTCGGCTGAAGACGCGGCGAATATCTCTGCGTACTTAGCTGATGAAGCAGGGCGGGTATGGTGCGAAGGGGACGCTTGGCCGCCTCAAGAGGGTAACTCCAATAACAATAACCCTGACCCAGGTACGGGTCCTGATCCCGGCACAGGTGCAGGCGCTGAATTTCCGATTGATGTATTAGTGGTTTCGTTTTCTCCATCCAACCACTGGGATTCCGGTGAAGGCACAACCTATTTGCGCGAGGTGCTTGGAGCAAATGCAGATTTCACCGTCACGGAAGCGAAAACTAGGGGCTCAATGGGCAAAGAAGATCTGAGCCAATATGACGTTATTAGCTTTATTGGCACGCTAAAAGAGCCGTTCTCGGGCGACGAAAAAGCGAAATTTGAAGCCTATATGAAAGCTGGTGGGAGCTTTATTGGTTTTTATCAAGCCGTTAATACTTCGCGTGGATGGGGGTTTTATCAAACCGAAGCGATGAACGTGACTAACGTTGCCAAAGGCCATGTCCACGGCAGTGCAACGGCGAATTCTAAAGTGACCAACACGGATCACTATATTATGCAGGGGGTCCCAGAGACGGTTGCGTTCTCGGGTAAGATCGGTTGGTATTACCCAACGCCCCGGCCTGAAGTGGAAGTACTTATGACAGCCTCTGGACCTAAGAACGGTTGGACTTTCAAAGACACGCCCATTGTCTGGATCAAAGACACAGAGTGGGGAGGTCGGACCGCGTACAGCCAGCCGGGGCCGTTGAAGCACAATATTAAGAACATCAACAATACGCCTTGGTTTGATGAGTATGTTACGCGTATGTTCTATTGGGCTGCCGGCCACGAAAAATAGGTAACTAACGGGGCTCGGGAAGTTAATGAACTCCCGCTAATAAATAGGCTCTTGCGATTACTACAAAAAAGCCCGTGCATGAAACTGCGCGGGCTTTTGTGTTTTAGAGCTCATGCAATATTTGTTAATAAATTGTTTGAGAAGAATGGCCGGATAATAATATTTATTCTTTAGCGCTTAGTGAGGTGATAAGCAAAACAAAAAAACATAAAACCAAATTAAAAAGTGGTATTTGTAAAAGAGGCGGCATAGAGTAAATCACAGCAACCGCGGGAAACCAGACCAACCAGTTAGACGCGACAATGGTGGGTATTTTTATGTAGAGGAACTCTTTATTTAACGCGACTTTAAACTCACTCCATTTAAACCCCGAATCCTTCCATAAATATAGCGCTGCCAGCCCAGGGGCTGCCCACAAAGCGCTGTATATCAGCTGATCGAACAAAACTTTTTTTACCACAGTTTGTACGTCACTTGCGTCGCCAAAAATATAGCTCTGTAATTGATAAAACAAATCCACTTCGACGCCTTTTTCTGCCCATAAAACGATGTAAAAAAGAAAGACCTTGAAATACATTTTGCGTAGGCGCCCGCTTGCAACTAAGTAGAGGTAGGGAATTAGTCCTCCGAATATCGCCGTAGAAATTGCCGAGTAACGCCATCCAGCTTGCTGCTTTAACTGTGCCAGCGTGTCAAAGATGATGTGAGTTGCAGGAATATAAAAATAACTAAGGGCTATTAGGAGGGCGAACGCTTGGAGGATTACCCCGGGAACGATATTTTGCCTTAAGGCCCTACGTATACTGCGGAAAAGTGGCTGGAACATGCTCGGAGGGGAAGTGAAAGGTTGATAATTCTGGATAAGCAAAACAACTCCAAGAAATTCGTTTCTTTCTTGATGAATTGATCTACTCCTTCAGCCGATAAACCGATAAGATAGCAGATAGTTCTCGAATTCAATATCATTTTGAAATCTTCTCGTTTCAATTCTGACCTATAGGTACCGTTCGGAGAGTGTCATGTCTAGCGAGCTTATTTTAGTTATCGATCAAGGGACAACGAGTAGCAGAGCCATTGTGTTTGACAGCCGCTCAAACCTGATCTGCATGGCGCAAGAAGAATACCCACAACACTATCCGCGCGAAGGCTGGGTTGAGCATGATCTGGAAGAAATTTGGCAGAGTGTTTATCGCACGGCAAAAAAGGCTTTCGATAAAGCTGAATCGGGATACGGTCGGATTGTCGCGCTGGGTATAACGAATCAACGGGAAACCACTGCGGTTTGGGATAGAAACAGCGGCAAACCGGTTTACAAAGCTATCGTTTGGCAAGACCGGCGCACGGCGGATCTTTGCCAGGATTTAATTAACGACAACTTATCAGAGATGGTTTTTGATAAAACGGGCTTGGTTATCGACCCCTATTTTTCGGCGACGAAAATTGCTTGGATTTTGGATTCGGTAGAAGGCGCTCGCGAAAGGGCTAATAGAGGTGAACTGGCTTTCGGTACCATTGACTCTTATTTGATGTCGCGTTTTACGTTGGGTAATGTTCACGCTACTGATGCGACTAATGCTTCGCGTACTAGCTTGTTTAACATTGGCTCCCAGGAGTGGGACGAAGAGTTGTTGCGTTTGTACAACGTACCTTCGGTGATGCTTCCCACCGTTAAAGATTGCTCCGACAACTTCGGCGAGGTCGATGCATCTGTTTTCGGTCGCTCGATTCCAATTCTCGGTGTTGCAGGAGATCAGCAAGCTGCCGCATTTGGACAGTGCTGCTTTGACAGTGGTTCGCTAAAAAGCACCTACGGCACCGGCTGTTTTGTAATGATTAATACCGGCAACGAGATCGTGCGATCTAAGCATAAGCTGCTGTCGACCGTTGCATATCGGCTGGGCAAGCAAACCACTTATGCTCTCGAAGGCTCTATATTTGTTGCTGGTGCGGCTGTGCAGTGGCTGCGCGATGGGCTTGAGATTATTACAAGAGCCTCTGAAACAGAGAAAATTTCGTCGCGTCTTCCGGATAATGGGGGCGTTTATCTGGTGCCTGCGTTTACCGGCATCGGTGCTCCCTACTGGAACCCCAATGCGCGTGGTTTAATTACGGGTCTTACCCTAGCATCTAAACCCGATCACCTTGTGCGCGCTGCACTCGAAGCCGTGTGTTATCAGTCCCATGACTTGTTTAATGCGATCCGTGAAGACGGTATTGCGCCGGGTGATCTTCGGGTAGACGGCGGAATGGTAGCTAATAATTGGTTAATGCAATTTTTGGCTGACATCTTGAACTTACGCGTCGATCGGCCGGCGGTGATGGAGACCACTGCATTGGGCGCCGCTTATTTGGCAGGCCTTAAAGCGGGATTGTTTGAATCGCCTGCGCAGATTGCGTCGCAGTGGAAACTCGAACGCGAATTTTCGCCCACAATGGAAAGCGATAAGCGCAATGCATTACTTCAAGGCTGGTCAGCCGCCATCGAGAAGGCGGTGGCTTAGGAGTGCGAACAGACTATTCGTTTGATTGGGAGAGTTCAGCTTCAATCATATCGTAGACATGATCTTCCAAATCAAAAAAATCGGGCGTGCTAATGCCCATAAATGATGTGATTGAAGAAGAGATTTGCGACCACTCGATATTGAAATCGACCTCGCCAAGTTCCTCGGCTTCACCTGCGATTTGCTCGGACATTTTTAGTACACACAGCAAAGTCGCTACGTCTGAATCCAATTGTTCCAGATTTGCGATCATCTCAAAGTTATGGTGGTTCTTTATCACTTCGGTGATAGGCGTGGGGAGTCCCCAACCCTTCGTCATATAGAAGCCCAAAACCGTATGATTGGTGTTGAAGTGTTCGTTTTCGGTCTCGAGAAGCCCGCCGGTTTTGTAAGTTGGACGAATGGTGTTGAAGTAGTCTTCGTGCTTGTCCAACAACATTGGCATACCAACGTTGTGGAAAAGTCCCAAGCAATAGGCATCGTCCACAGATACTCCGGCTTTCTGCAAGTTTAGCTGCCGTGTAATGGCTGCCATGCCAGCAGCAACTTTAATAGTTGATTGCCAGAAGTTGTCGAGTTGTTCCGTGTTCTCGTAACCTTGAACCGTTCGCTTTAAAAACGCAGCATTGATAATGTTCATGATGCTGCGTAAGCCAAGCAAGCTCATAGCGTGGCTAATTGACGTCACCTTGTTTGCTATGCCAATGGAGGGTGAGTTAACGACTTTTAGGATCGATGCCGCTATAGCAGGGTCTTGCTCAATAACGTGCGCCATCTTATTGATGTCTGGAGAGACTTTCTTTAATTCAGCGAATATAGTGGGTCTGGGGGGAAGTTTAAATCCCTTGAGTATGTCTTCCGCTTGCTCGACGCGAATATTCTGTTGCATTGATAACTCTCTTACACCGCAATGACACAATATGTTTTTAGTATAGGCGCGGGTGAAGTTGCTTGCACAGTTAAAAAGCGCTAAAACGAGAGTTTTAAGGTTTGTTATTTACTGGTAGCTAGATCGACATAATCCGGCAAAATTCGTCACTCAAATTTGCACTATTAAAGAAATAGCTTTACCTAAAAAATACGCTGCAGTTTCGCAAAGCGCGCTGCAGCGCCAAAGTGCCAAAGTTCATGCCTTAAAACTCGAATGTATGCCCTGTTTGTGTAACACAGTTAGTACCAATGTACCTTAATGTGTTGTCGCTTTAAGTAGAAACGGAATAGAGAATAGCGTTTTGATTGGTCTGCGGTATATACGCAAAATTACGTATTTTGCCGATTCCTTATTCTGGTAAAAGCCTTCAGCTAACACCGAAATGTAGCCGGGCTTGCCTATAATTAATACAATGGGCGCTTGAGTTTGGCGCTGGCTCGTAACACTTACAATAAATAGTAGTGAAAGAGTTTTGCTTATTTAAAAATGGAATTTTGTGTAATAAGGTGTTATCCGATAATAATTATTTCCAAATTATGGAAATATCAAGGTTACTTGTATAACTAGGATTCGCGGCTGGAAGCGAAGTATTGAAAATTACAAAATACTCCATAATTCCCGATATAGAGTGGCAGATTGTCACGCTACTTTTGCTTGTGTGTACGGCCTTGAACTGGTATTTCGATGGCTTTGATACGGTTACTGCCTTATTAAGTATTATTTTGGTATTTTATATCCTCGTCGTTGGCGAACGAAAACTAAGACGAAAAATAATTAACCATAATACAATTGATCGGCTGAACGATACGGAATATCAGTTGCGGATGTTCTACGAAGCCGCTGAATCGACGCCAGATGCATATGCTCTTTACGATGCGAAAGACTGTTTAGTCGCTTATAACAGCGCTTATTTAGAGCTCCATAAATTTGCGTTTGAAAAGCTTGAGCAACCTATTACTTATAGCGCTTTACTGCGCGCAACTGCGGAGCAATTTGTTGCGGAAGATGAAATCGAGGATTGGGTTGCACAGCGGGTAGTAGAGCATAGAGAGGGGAGCGGTAAGCAAGTCGAGCGGCAATATCCCGATGGCCGCTGGCTGCGTGTGTCAAAACACAAAACATCTTCGGGAGCTATAGTAGGTTTTGGCATCGATATAACGCGTTTAAAGCGCCGCGAGCTTGAGCTCAGTGTCAGTCGAAATCGCTATAGTGCTCTCACGACCATATCACCTGTTGGAGTCTGGCAGCTGACCCACGAAGGTGAAACACTTTATGCTAACGATGTGTTGTGTGAATTATTTGCCTATGCGGACCAACAGGATTTCAGTCGCTACGATCCTTTTTTTCATTTATACCCCGCCAGCGAAGAAAATCACCTCGATAGTGGTTTATTAAAATTGTTGCTTATTAATGGAGACGAGCCGGTAACACTGGAAGCGACAATCAAAAACTTGAAAGGAATTTCCTGGAATGTATTGATCGCTAGAAGCGCACCATTTGAGGGTGACAAAAAAACGCGTTGCTACATGTTAACAATCATGGACGTCACTGAGAGAAAACAAGCAGAGAAGCATATCCGGTATTTGGCCGAACACGATGAATTAACCGGCTTGCCCAATCGATCATTGCTGATAAGCCGTATCCGGGCCCTGATTGAAAATCATGAAAATGGTGGGCCAGCGTTTTCGGTCGCGTTATTAGATTTAGATAATTTTAAAGATGTAAACGATATGATGGGCCATCCAATCGGTGACGCTTTGCTTCGCCAAGTCGCTAGCCGTGTAAACGAAACTACTAGGGGGTGTGACGTTGCCGCACGGCTTGGAGGAGATGAATTCGCCATCATATTGCCAAATATTTGTCGTATGGATCAACTTGAACAAATTGCCGGGCGCATTGTTAAAAGTTTGACCCAACCTTTTCGTGTAGATGGTAACGAGATTCATATTGGTGTAACGGTTGGTATAGCAATTTACCCGGATCACGGAGCAAGCGTTGATGAAATATTACAACACGCCGATATTGCACTATATGAACGTAAACGATTGGGTCGGGGTAGTTATACTGTTTTCGATCCGATTTACTCTTCAAATATGCGCGATCGCAAGCGAGTAGAAGATGATTTGCGGCGCGCAATTCGCAATGACGGCGAGTTAAATCTTTACTTTCAACCTCAGTATAATTTGGCCAGCGGTTTAATCGATGGTGTTGAGTGCCTGATGCGTTGGAAAAACGCGGGTACTGGAGAGGACGTCTCGCCAACTGAGTTTATTCCGGTTGCAGAGCATTGCGGCTTGATTTACGAGCTTGATTTAATTGCTCTTCGAGAAGGTTGCGCACAAGCCAGTAAATGGGAAAAAATGGGCATAACGGGCATTCGAACGGCGATTAATTTCTCTGCAGCACAATTTCGTAGCAAATCTATCCTGAATAGAATTAAATCTGTTCTAAATGACTTTAACTTAGAGGGAAGTGCAATTGAACTCGAAATCACCGAAGGTATTTTTCTGGACGAATCGCACAGTGTTATTGAAACGCTCGAGAGTTTTCGCTCTTTAGGGATTCGAATTTCAATCGATGACTTTGGTACTGGCTACTCAAGTTTAGGTTACCTCAATCGGCTTCCCGTCGATACAATAAAAATAGACCGGTCTTTCGTTCAGAATGCCAGCGATAATCATTACTTTGAAGCGATAGTTCGGTGCATAATTGAATTGAGCCAAAGTATTGGTTTGGACACAATTGCTGAGGGTATTGAAACAGAAGAGCAGCTACAATTTTTAAAATCCTTGAAGTGTAATCATTGTCAGGGGTTTTATATAGCTAAACCGATGACGGGAGATGAGGTTACTGAACTTTTACGTGCTCAGAATGCGGGAAATGTTGTGCCTTTTGTAAAAAATACACTTCCAAAAAAGTAAGCTATATGCGATGTTTTTTCAAATATTTGAGCTAATTTCTAAATTTTATGATGCCTTGTTTTTTTAATTTTGATCAAAAAATTTTGTGACAATTAATTTCTATTAGAAGGATGTGTTAACGATGGAAGCTGGATTGCTGTCAAATTCTCTTTTAAAGCAACAATTGACAAATATTGTATTGAATTATTTTGATTGTTCAGAAAACCCTTTTGATATTGATGCTTTAAGATTGTTTTCCGCAAACTTGGTGCAGAAGTTTAAATGTTCTAGCGCGAGAAGGTTGGAGTTTCGCTTGCAGGAAGATTCTGCTGCAGAGTCTCACCGCGATTTCAATATCGCAACGGATGGTCGCAATCAAATTGCGTTTGAACGTGAATTAGCTAGGCTTTATTTAATGATACTTCGCTACCAAGCAAATTTTTTAAGGCTGCATTATTTTGGCGAAATTTATGATAAGCATTTTGTGCTTCTTGAAGAGCGCTATCTGTTGAGTATTCATTTTTCTCTGCAGCGCTTACTTCATTTCGTCCACATATCGCGTTTAAAAGCCTCTTGAATTAATGACTCTAAGCCACCCTTGGATAGCAGTCTTATCGATTCGCGATAAGTCTCATTCGAGTTAAAATTGATCTTGGTGTTTTCAAAATAACCAGGCTGTCGACGTTTGTTATAATTTTTTACTTCAGAGTTGCCCTGGTCAATTTCTCACATATTTTTCCACAACTGGGCGCGCTCAACCACGATAAATTTAATAGCTTAATGAAAAGCGCGTATTTTTATCTTCCAGGGTTATATAAATTACACCAATATCTCATTTTTGTTTAAAAATATAAAACAATTTTCATTCTGGCTGTCCAATGACCTATATTTAAAATAATAGCGTTGCGAGGATTGGTTATGAAAAGGCTGGTATTCTTAGTTTTGTTGGTTTTCTCTCCCGTACTCAAAGCATACGAAGTAGAGGATTTTCAAGGAAAGTGGGTCATAGATTCCTACAAAGTTAATTCCGCCCTTGACCTGGTTTTTGGTGATGGCCGGGATGTATGGGAGTTTGACTCTGGGTACTGGTCTATCTATTCGTCAGGAAAAAAAATCTCCTCACACGGATATTCATTTAAAAATGACTCAATTTTCGTTAAAGAACCTGTTAACGCACGAGAGTTAAAAATCAACTACTTCCACGATTTTACTTTTCTTCAAATTGCGGATGGCTTAGTTATCTATAACCTAATTCGAGTCGAGAGCTAGCAATGTGTTGAATTACGCTAAACGTATATTCTTTAGCTGATAATTTGCCGGTTTTGTATCCGCTTCTGATGTGTTTCTAGCTGTCGGCAGTTAGAACTTATTCTCCCCAGCATTAATACATCATGCTGATCTTGAATATCGTATCAAATAATCGTTGTAGGGCGAATCGAGAGAAACGGGTATGGTGTGGAGACTTTTCCGCTTGCAATAAGTGTATCTCCAAGCAGAATGAAGCGTGGCGCTAAATATCTTATTTGGGCGTCGTAAAAGCGCCTAAGGATGTTTCAATTATTTTGGCTTAATAGCGTACTTTGGTTGGCCTTGTTCAATATGGACGTTTAACGACGTGTCGTTCGTGTGGGTTTCCAAAGAATGATCCGCTACAAACTTCAAGACAATACTCAATAAAAATAAGCTTACAGAAACTATGCCGAGCACTCGGCAGCTATATTTGTGCAATAAAATATTCATTTATGTCCTCTATGACTTTAGCTCGCTTTATACAACTCAATTAATATACGGGTACGACACAAAAAAGTTGCGAAAACACGCAATGGCTAATAATCAATATCCTTGGCACTTTAAAATACGTTAAATATCCGTTTCAAACTTTAAATTCTTAAACATCTGAGCTTATATAGTATGGCTTTTATGTCTAATAATGAATTTATTAATTAATTCCGTTTGTATTTTATTTTAGTATGGTTATTGCTCTATCCAGAAATGTCTTTTGCTCAGTGGTTTGATCATACCATTTGTGACTGCAAGTCGTGCAATAAATTTAAAAATTATTTAACAGGTGTGAAGTTTTTTGCATTTGATCGTTTTTACAATATTGTGCAAAGCCAATCACTCTGCTCCGGTTAGCTTCAATCGTTTGTGTTGGCTGAAAATGCAGTTTTTCATATATCTACAGAAGCGCGAAATGAACCATGGATTACTTAATATTAAAATATTGATATACCCATCAAAAGATACTGAGTAAGTATCAAATTATTTCTTAAATTTTTTTTAAATTTCATTCTTTAGTTTCAATTATCACCTTACTAGCCTTATCCGGTTGGCACATATTTGCCGATTTTAGCTACCCCTATGTCTCAAAGATATTTGTTATAACATTAAAATATACATATAGTTTAAGCGGTTATAACTTATCGCTGATACGTTTGACTTATCTATCTAGTAAACAGAGATTTGGCCTGAATATATGGTGTATAAATTCAATTTTTTTTACAGGTGCAAGATAAATTGAGATGGGTAATATTCCTAGTAGTTAAGGTAAACCATTATTTTAGTTATTAAATTCTGACAGATTGGGCAATTTAGGTGAAGCAACCTGTGTATAAATAGGCTTAATTCTTATTTTGTTTAATAGTGTTAACTGGAGCAAACCGGAGATGATAATAACTGATATATTTTATAAGATGTGAACTCGTGACTTTTTGTTTTTTTGAATATAAGTACGATTTTATACACGTATTGTGACTGGGCGACTCAGCTTTGCACAGCATAATCGTCGGGAAAGCCCTTGGAGTCCTTCGCCGTGCACTTAGCGCTTGCGATTTGTGATTTCCATCAGCGGAAAGTAGTGAGGGAGAAGTGACTAATCGCTCAGTGCCAGAGCGTTAAAAAATGTGGTTTATAAAAAAAGCAGTTTCGTGAACAAACGCGAATTAACTAAAAACTGCTAGGTAACCGAAAGTCCCGAGGAAAAAGGGCTTTTAGTGTTTAGTATGATTATTTTTTAGAGGGTGCGTCTATGCCAGTTGGTATATATCGGAGCGTATTGATATACGCATTTCGAATCGGAGTCACAAGTCTTGCCTTTTTTCTTGCTGCTTGTTCCGGAGAAACGATCGATTCATCGACAAGTTCTTCATCGAGTAGCTCTTCTTCCAGTAGTTCAGGTGCAAGCAAACCGGTCGACTGCAATACTGTTGATATTGCGGCGGGAGAAAACCATTTTCAAACTAAGTGTGTTGGTTGCCACAATGCCTTTGGTGCTGACGGTGATCCACAGGTTGCACCCGGCGGTTTATTTCCGGGCGTCGACGCGCTCAGCGCTAACCAAACGAGCTTCTCATACAACGGCAATAGCTCTTCTTTGTTAAACGAGTTCATACGCGACAATATGGCCACCATAGTCGTTGGCTGCGATGAGCAGTGCGCGGATGATGTCGCCACCTATATTAAAAGTCTCTCTGACGACCCCTGGTGTACAGCCAGTGGCTCGTCTAGTTCAAGCTCGTCCGGCAGTTTGGTAACGGTGTTTAAGCCGGTTGCCGGGACTAACATTGAGGCCCCCGAAACATCGTGTTCGAGTCTGCAACCCGCGCCGGAGTTGCTGCTCACGCCCAGCCAATATGAGAATGCGATCCATCAGGTTTTTCATGAGATCAATATCGATGTGGCGCCAGAGATTGCCGGGCTGCCGGGCGGAGCGTTACGCCAGAGTTTGAGCGATTTGTATGTCTCCAGCTTGCTTCGTGTCGGCGATGCTGTAGGCGATCAAGTTATTTCGCAATTTGACCAACTGGGACTCGGTTGTACTTCTGGTCGAGACTGCGCGAAAAGTTTCATCGAGAAATATGCTCGTCGAGCTTTTCGTAGCGAGGTTGATGCTGCCGACGTCGAGCAGCTGCTCGTAAATTTATACGATGATGACGCGACGGACTTCGAGGCTGCAATGCGCCAGGTGGTGTTGGGGATTTTAACGTCTGCAGACACGATCTATCGTTACGAGCAGGGTGAATCAGCGTCGCAAGGCGTAGAAATATTGACCCTATCAGACAAAGCCACCAAGTTAAGTTTGTTGCTTTGGAATAGTATTCCCGATGACGCGTTATTAAGTGCAGTTGCTTCCGGTGAATTTGCCACAGAAGCAGGCTTTAAGGCCCAGGTTACGCGGATGATGGGTGATCAAAGGTTCGAGAATGCGCTCACGGAGTTCCATCACGAATGGTTGGAGTTTACTACGCCAAAACAAGAAATCCCCCAGTTGGCATACGGCATCAAAGAGTTTGATTACGTGGTCAATTCCATTTTTGCTAATGGCGGCAACTTGGCTGACATGTTTACTACAACGAATAGCTATGTGAATGCTAGCCTTGCGGATATATACGGTGTCAATAACCCACCCACCGACGATAGCACCTGGCGCGAAGAGGACCTTGCTGATCGTCCCGGTGTGTTAATGCGCACGGCATTTTTGGCAAGTACCTCCGATGGTGTTTCAGTTACCAACCCCGCCATTCGCGGCATGATTGTCAGTAATTCGTTGCTGTGTAATGACCTCGAATTGCCGAAGAAGCAACCGGGCTTTGATCCGGCCGAGATCGCTGTCATCGTGCGCGAACCCGATAAAACCAGCCGCGAGGAGCTGGAGATCGCGCTGTCTGGAGAAAACGCTCAAGAGTGCGCCAGCTGTCACTTTTCGTTAAACCCCTACGGCTATCCATTTGAGCATTTCGATGGCGAGGGCCGTTATCGATCACAGGAGGATGGTCTACCCGTAGATGCCACTGTGGATATCTCGCCGCTGGGTATGAGTTTTGATGGTGCCCAAGACTTCACACAAAAGGTGAGCGATTTGGACGAGATTCAGGCATGTTATGCCCAGCATTGGTTTGAGTATGCTTTCCTAATTGACGAGCTAAATGCGAGTGAGTGTGTTCTATCAGACTTACAAAATAAGTTTAAAGCGAGTGGAGGAGACTTGACTACGCTGATAGAAGAACTTGTAAACAACCCAGCCTTGCACTATCGCGGTCTATAGGGAGGACGAAAGACATGTTGAATTATAAGACGCTAACTCGACGACAACTTCTCGCTACCGCTGGTGGTAGTGCCGCGGCAGCTGCCCTTTACCCGCTCGTCCCGCGGCTTGAAGCTGCTGAAGGAAATTCTGGAAAAATTTGTCGCTACTCGTATTGGTACGAATGTGTGATGCCAAGTAAAGACGAAACTGACGCGCTGTATCAAAACAATTATGGCGATTTAGCATTTAAAGGCGCCTATACGCCTATGAATGCCAATGACATTAAAAATGACATTATTTTCATGCGTAACATAAGCCGTCCACAAGCGGACAATGGCGGCGGCCCTCATCCGACCGGAAGCGCTGGCTATGTGGGTTGGCCCGGAAAGGGGAAGCTATTGGGCTTCAATAACAACGCGACATCCATTGATCAGTTTTTGTCGCAACGTTTAGCAGGAGTTACGCCGATCGGTGATTTGCGTATTGGCTATTTTAACGAGGGCAAAGACGCCGACTTTGACAAATCTATCTCCGTTAATAAAGGGAGTATCGTACCGCGTTACCAAAGTCCTTTGGAACTCTACAACGATGTATTCAAAGACTCCGGGGGAGGTACAGAGTTATTGCGTCGTCGCAGAAGCGTGCTTGATAACATGCTTGAAAGCATAAGTAAGCTGAAAACTAAGGTCTCGCATTTCGATAACAATAAGATTCAAAAGCACAATGAAGCCGTGCGTGCGACGGAAAATAAACTAGAGGAATTGTTGACCAACGGTACGGCATGTTCTGCCGAAAATCCCGGCGAGCTGGCCGCACCGAATACGATTTATCCAATCTATTCCGATTTGATGGTGTTGGCACTGTCATGCGATATGACCCGTGTGGCGGGCACGCATTACGGCAGTTCTGCGCAAAGAATTAATTACAACTTCCTACCCGGTTACGAGGGACCCGGTAATTATCACAATGCGACTCATGGCAAGCACAGCGGGCGGGCTTATCGCGATGAGGTTTTGCGTTTCCGTGCGCAGCAGGTGACAAGTTACTTAAGAAAACTCAAAGCGGTGGAAGAGCCGGACGGCAGTACCTTACTCGATAATACAATGTTTTTCTGGTCGACTGATGTCGCTCGTGGGCACGACAACAATAACGATCAACATTGCATTATGGCGGGAGCTAAAGATCGGCTGATCGGGCACGGGAAAATGGTTAATGTGTCGGGTCATCACCACGGGCAGCTGCTCGCTAGTGTTGCGCATTTTATGGGCTATACCGATGTCGATGGCTACGGCGACCCGAAACACAAAAAAGGTATTTTGCCTTCGAGCGTGTTTCGCTGATAAAGCGTTTAAGGTTTTTTCGGGTTTAACTAAACCTGAAAGGCCCATAACTTCTGAATCATACTATTCCCGTCAACTTGCGAGTTGGCGGTTTTTTTATCTGTGAATGACTGGCACTATAGCTCGGTACGCATTTGCTTTAACTTTTAAGTAATTTTATTGGCGCAACTGTAAATATCGCTATTTGATAAAGTTACTATTCAACACCGAGACATGAATCGGGACTTATTTTCAAGACACGGACTAGGCGTCCCCCCTTAAGCCGGTCCGGCCAACAATATTAAATTGTTGTCGTTCGAGCTGCGCGCAAAGCAGTGCTTTGCAAAC
>JANQJB010000100.1 GCA_028281865.1 Marinagarivorans sp. | reverse complement strand
AGGGGTAAAGGTCTCTTTCAGCTGCCCCTTACGCGTTTTATTTTTGTAGGGATTCCAAACATTACTCGGCCACGTCAGCGTATATTCGCCATCTGTCGATGTCGTTTCCGAGATGCTGAGTGAAAATGCGGGGGAACAAAAAGAAGAGAAAAGAAGAACTAAACTAAAATAAATAAATCTGATTTTCATAAGTAACACTATCCGTTAAGTCCATGCGATAACGCCATAAATACAACATGGCTACCGAGCTAAAGCTAGGTAGCGCGAACATAATACATACAGGCGCACGCGCCGCAAGGGATTAAAATAAGATTCAGACGAGTTGCAAAGGATGATAGATAGCCAGTATTAGCTTGACCAACTCAATTGCCAAACTTACACAAATATCAGTCTGGTACTACTCTTAACCCAGGCATTTAATATGATTTGTGAGGAGTCAACGTTTCCTAAATTGAGGAAAACGGTCCCTCGTTTTTGTATTGCCACGTCGACTTGGCGTCCATATTGAACGTTGACTCCTCACGGCTACGATATCAAAAAGACCGGCTGTCAAAAACTACAAGATCTTGTAGTTCTTGATAGCGGTGGAGTGAATCGCGGTATAGAATAGGGCATTCACAGGTGTATTCGGAGGCAGTTGCGATTTCCAACGCCGCAATTCGTCCGTGTATCGCCTGAGGCTTGAATCAGGCAGCGTTCAAATATTAGTCTTGCTGCCAGAAATAGGGTTAACTCCTTCTTTATATATAGCGATGTCGATATCTCCCTCCCCACAGATCAACTTCCGTCCCCTAAATAGCTGTTCTGATACGGAATGTGAGCAAGCGGTCAAGCACCCTAGTCACAAAAGAAGCTATTGCACGGAAGACTATGTCGAACACGCATTGGCTATAGACTCTATTGAAGGTCTGCACGCTTTCGCGGCTAAAGTAATGCGAGATTTTGGCTATTCGATTTTTGGTGGGGGGGCAGCAATACTAGACGAGGCGGGGCCGACTATGCAGTTTATGTGTAGCGGAAATGTGGAGTGGATTAGCCATTATCGAGAAAACCTTATCACTCAAGACCCGTTAATTCTTTATTGCAAAGACAACCTTGTGCCAAATGTTTGGAAGGCAAGCAAAGATATCGATCATCTAAGAATGGTATCTCCCAATATGGCAGGTGCTATTGATGATTTTGGTATCCGATCTTTTGTTACCTTTCCGGCGCATGGTCCACAATCGCTTATTAGTGGTTTTCGCTTTGCCTATGATGAAGATGATAAATTATCAGAACAGGATATCGCGCAAAGCTTGCCTATTTTAAGCCTGCTAAATGGCTACCTTTATGAAGCCTTGGTTAGGATACTTAAATTAGAAAATCAAAAAGATGTTAGCTTGACAACAAAAGAACGAGACATATTGAGCTGGGTAGCCGGTGGTTTGAATTCTTACAATATTTCAGAGCGGCTTAATATTTCTGAAAATACTGTGCTCTACCACATGAAAAATATTCATAAAAAGCTGGAAGTTAAAACTCGTCAGCACGCTGTGGCTAAAGCATTAAAACTTAATTTAATTGAAGTTTGACTATTTAGTATTTTGCAATTTCAAGTTTTGTGCCTTTAAAAAAATAAAGGCACAAAAACAATTTAAAAAATTAAAATGGACAGTTAGCTGCCCCGGCATTCGATGACACTTTAGTAGTGCTTCTATTCGAGGTCATGCAATGAATCTCTCCGTTTGATGTCTCGACACAACCGCCGTGACCCTCAAGCGCACGATCTCCACCGGCATTAATTGCGTTGTTTACTCCGGTGAATTTGATGGGGTCTACAGAGTCTCGAGGGCTACCTTTTCCAGGTAACAAATACGCTGTTCCGTCGTTTTTAATTTCAATTCCTTGCTTCCAGCCGGCTTGAAACCACTTGGTGTCCGTAAAGTCAGACCCCTTAAGCTTGAACTGACCGTCAGGTCCTTCAACGGGGAGATAGGGGCCGGAGTACCAGCCGGCTAAGCAGTCGAGCCCGCCCGATTGTTTAACGCCACAAACAGAAGTTTGTCCGGTGCCAACCGAAATAAAAGGTCCGTCAAGTGGGATCTTTTTCGCGGCACTGCCATTTAGCCCAATGGCTTGGTCTAAACCTCCGAGGTTTCCGCCTTGATCCCAACACCAAATCTCGCCTGAAGTATTAAGCGCACAAGCGACACCATAAGCCGCTGATACTTGGACAGCGTCGAAGTTATTGGGAAGATCTGGTCGCGTCGGCATACCATTATCTTTCCAGCAGCGAATATCTTTTTTGTTGCCGCTGGCGGTAAGAACGCAGCGTGCATGGAGTCCAGCTGTTGCGGCGATACCTTCGGAGCCTAGCTTGGCTGTCTTAGAAATACCGGAAATATTACCTTGATAGACTTTTCCGTCCGTGGTGACAACAACGGCTGAACTGCCGTCGCCGGCACCCGAGATATGCAGAACATCCGTGACATCGCCTTGGTTACCTTCCCACTTCACTTTGGTCGCAACGCCATTGGAGGCACATTCCGCCGTGCCGTTACTCAAGCGGTAACAGGCATTCCAACCACCATTGCCGAGTGCACCGAAACCAACGCCACAAGGAAACTGATTAAAGTAAGCGGCTAAGTCACCTGGGTTACCACTTGAACTCGAGGAGCTTGAAGAAGAACTGCTGGAAGAATTCGAGCTACTCGACGAGCTTGATGAAGATGAGCTGCTGGACGACGAACTACTCGATGATGAACTGCTGCTCGAAGAGGCGCCGCCACCTTGTATTTGCTCTTGATATGAGTGGTAGCACGCAGCAGGTCCAGGCGTTGCAGGTGTTGTTATTGTTCTTGTGTTTGCGCTGTTGCCGGTGACATTAAAGCATTCGAGCGTATCGTTAAGCGTTAAACCGCAAACCCAATCTTTCCATCCTCCGCTGATATCTTTAAATTTGCTATTTGATGAAACGGAAAAAGCCGCTGGCTGATTTTCTCTCACCGCCGCGCATAATAAATCGCCATTTTCTTTTAAGAAGCACGTGGGGTTTTGGCCGCTTGAAATATCGATAATTTTGATGTCAGAGTATGCATCTGGTGCTACGTTGTAGCTATTTGTTTTTGAAAAACACTCGGCGCCTTTGTCTTCATAAGCGACGCAGGCTCTGTATTGAGATACAGATACAAAAGCGGGATTGTTTTTGCTGATCGACATTTTAACTGCATTCATTGCCGAACCTGCTCCAGAGACGATTTCGCCTTCGCCGCCTTCGTTCGACCAACAGTAAACGTCTTTGGATTCATGTAAAGCACAGGCTTCTTTGTGACCGACATCGAGGCTGAGAATTCGGCCCGCTGGAATTCCGCTTACTTTTGTATCGGGTATTTTTTGTGTTTGGCTGCAGTAAACTTCATGCTTACCCGCATTTTCGACTAAGCCACAGTGATGGTTTTGGCCGGTAATTGCATAAGTTAGGCCTTCGAGCTTGCCGTTGCCATAGGTCGCTGGAATATTTCCCCAATACATCGTGCCGTCTTTGGAAACCAAAGATCCAACTGAGTGGTAGCCCGCGCCGCTGGCAACTAAGACGTCTTCGATATCTTGTCCCATGCTCTGCATGGTTTGCAAGGACCCTCCTGTTGTTTCACCGCAGGCAGCTTTGCCATTTTCCAACGTTGTGCAAACATGCGATGCGGCACCTTTACCTAAGGCGTTAACCGGGTACAAACACAAAGGTGCATCGCCGGCTACGGCCCCAGAGTTCGAAGAACTACTAGATGACGAAGAACTGCTCGACGACGAAGAGCTTGAAGACGAGCTTGATGAACTACTAGAACTTGAAGAGCTGCTGGACGACGAACTAGAGCTACTTGAGGATGTACTAGCCGATGAGCTCGAGCTACTGCTGGATGTGCTACTTGACGACGAACCCGGATTCTCTGAATTATCGCCACCGCCGCAGGCAGCAATAAAGGAAACGCACAGTGCAGTAATAGCGAATTTGCTTACGGCAGTTTTCAGAACAAAGCCTATCTTCATGTTTTCTGAGACCTGTCAATTGAAGTGATTTGAGGTTTCTTCTTCGAAAAAGAACCGAGATGATCTGATTAAGATGCTAAGTTCGGCCTTTGAAATTGTAATGACATCGGTGTCAATTGCTGTTTTGCGCATTGTAGTCGACTGTAACGCGCTTAAGAAGAGACTAATTCACGTATTTGTGATCAAAAAACATACAGTTGGGCCGAAACTTTGGCAATTTGGGATCTGGGCATAAAAATTTCAAATGAACCCCGTTGCCGATGGACTGCGCTGTGTATTCTTTGGCGCGTTGATAAGGGCTTCGAAGTGCCTTCGATTTAGGGGTAAATTCCCTAAATGATGCTTTTTTGCTATGAGGTTATAACCGATAGTTAGTGAAAATGGGCTGATAATAGAAGAAAAGTAGCGCAGCGGGAGCTCCTTCAAAGAATTTATTGTGTATGCAGATTATGCTATTCGATCAATTTATGTATTTCGGGTTGATCATGCGCTTGGGTTTGTTTCGAATTCTTATCTCTACGGCGATAATCGCCAGTCTGTTGTTGAGTGGTTGTGACGGAAATGGAATTGACGATCCCACAAAAAACGGCACTGTGGACGGTATGCCGGAAAACAATACGCCGCCTCAAATTGACTTCGTGACAGTTTTCGAATTAAAAGGGGTGGACAACGCTGAGAAAATCTTAGCCGGCGAATCGATTGCGATTTCAGTTGCAGTATCAGATGCCGAACAAAATCTTGATTATGTTGAATTACGTATTGGCGATAGACAAATTGGAGAGCGCATTACCCAGGGACCTTTTAACTGGTCCGCCAGCGATTTTGATGGATTAGGGGTAGGGGAGTACACGGTCAGAATTGTGGCTGTCGACAAAAACATGGCCAGTAGCTATGTGGAAAAGGTTATTACGATTAGCAAAAACCTACCTCCGGTTGCCGAGATTTTATCGCCAAACCTCGGTGGCGAGATCGGCCAGGGGCTTGGCTTGCAAGTTGTAACAGAAGCCTCGGATATGGATGGCCGGGTGGTCAGCGGTGAATTATTTTTCAATTCCGTCTCTGTTGGGCGCTTGACCCGCCAGCCTTTTGTTTGGCGTTTTCCCGAAGTTCCCGAATTTGAAGCGCTCGATCAACTGGGTACTTATGAGTTAAAGCTCGTTGTGACTGATGATGATGGAAGCACTGCTGAAGCAGTGTCGTCTTTCGATGTGGTCGAGCGGGACTTATCGGCTGAGAAAGAATTATTTCTTACGCACTGCGCGATGTGCCATGGTGATGTCGGTCAAGGTGCTGAGACGGCCGGGACAATTTTTCCGTTACAAGATGTTTATACCAAAGAAGATGACCCGAGCGCGTTTTCCGGTGACCCAGAATTTTCCTATGATTTAACGCGGTTTATCAGCGAAAAAATGCCGCCGGTATTTCCCTATGACTGCAGAGATGATTGCGCTGCATCGATTTCACAGTACGTGCGCTTCCAGCTTGGAAAAGAATATGAGTATAGGCTGCAGTTGGTGGGTGACGCTGCGCAAGGTGAGCTCGAGTATCAAGAGCATTGCCAAAGCTGCCACGGCGATAAAGGGATCGGTGGTAGCTCAGAGCGTTACATCGCAGGCATGAAGGAAGGTGTTTATTTTCGCCATCCCACTTGGTATACCAATGTCGATCCGTTCACTATCATTCAGACACTCATGCCAAAGGGCTCGGTGGAAGATTGTAACGACCAGTGTGCCGCTGACGTAATCGCCTATTTATCTGACGTAGATTCGACATTTACAGAGCCTGAAAAGCAATTAGCAAAGGCTTACCAAGGTCGACAAATATACATTGATATGTGCTCAGGTTGCCACGGCGAAGACGGTCGCGACGGTCGGCCAAACAAACAAATTATCGCTTTAACGCCGGAGCAAAAAGCGGTGACAGACTTTAGTCGGCGTGATGTTCTGTATATAGAAAACTTGGAGCGTATGCCACCCGGTGATCCAGATCGTTGTGCGGGAGAATGCGCAGTCAATGTAACGCTCTACATTCGAGAAGTGCTCGACAAACGCTAAAAGCAAGGAAGTTAAATAAAATCAAATAGTTATGTGAGTGTTTCGGAGTTGAAGTACGTTTGCGAGGTGCTGTTTTTCGCCTGAATCATTATCCAGCTGTCGAGTTTTTTTACTTGACGAACAAATTTGCGTTGTTGTTGTCGAAATTTCTCTGCAAAATAGGCCAATTATTAAGAATAATAAAGCTGCCTTGAATATCATTTCTGGCAAAACACGTTGCATCGCGCGACGTTTACTTAAATCGCACTATCATTGCTAACGGTATAGTGCGTCGGCGTCACGTGCTCTGCAGCGCTGAGTTTTTGGGTTAGCAAGAGCAAGGGTTTTCGAGCGAATTGATTTGGTAATGAAAGATTCTAAATCTGCAAAAAGTCAATCTGATGTGGCGCAGAGTGCATCGCGAAATTATCGCGATGAGCATCGCATGTCTGCGAGCTCCGCTCAAGAGACTCAAGCTGACAAAGAAATTATTATCAAAGAGCGTTATCTGATCGAGTCTTTACTTTACAAGGACTTTGATGGCTTAGTTTTTAAAGCTCAGGATTTACAAGCGAATACATCGCAAAACGATGGAACCGCGCGTGTCGCGCTCAAGGTATTTGATATAGATGCTCGCGCCCACAGCGAGGCAATTGTTGCCCTGCACGGCCAGGTGCTAAAACTCCAGCAGCTTAAACATCCGAATATTGTTGAAATTTATGATTTTGACAAAGACGGTGAGTGCGCCTACATGGTGATGGAGTATCCGCTTGGAAAGTCTCTCGACGCATACTTCAATCGCAACAAATTGCTTGCGATGCCAGAAAGCTTTACCAACTATGTGCTATCAGGCCTATATTCAGCCTTGTCCTATGCGCATCAGAATGAAGTCATCCACGCAAATTTAAATCCCTCGTGTATTTTTGTTACTGCGGACAATCAGGTCAAACTGATGGGGTTTGATATTGTCTCGAGCACCAAAGTTATTAAAGATGCAGCCTTTCGCAGTAGAGGTAAAAAAGAACGTCAAAACAGTCAGGCTGTAAAAACTGCCGAACCCTATAAAAGTATCGAATTAACTGCGGGCTATGAATTGCCGGATGAGCGCGACGATATCTATTCTCTCTCGTGCATCGCTTATCACCTTTACACAGGTGCGCATCCTTTTAATGGTGTAGGGGCACGCGAAGCTCGTTTCCGCAATATTCAACCGGTGAAGCCGGAAAACATTGAAAAAAATAAATGGCGTGCGCTGGAAAATGGGCTGCTCTTTGAGCGCAAGAAAAGGACACCTTCGATTGAGAAGTTTCAGCAAGACATGGAGGGTAAAAAGCCGAAAAATAAAATTGGCATTATTATCGCGGAAGTTGCTGTTGTCTTAATTCTCGGCTTTTCTTGGTTTGCGGTTAGTTATTTTTCCAAGGAGGAAGCAATAGAAAAATTAGTAGAAAAAGAAACTCGTTTAACATCACAACTTGGTGTTGAAGCGGCAAATGAAAAGATTAACCGGTTAATCAACGAAGCGAGTTTTGATGAAAACTGGGAAGATGAGATTTGGTATACAATTGATGCTCTGCAACAAGAACAGGTTGTGGAAATTGACAGCTTTTGGTTGGATTTAGTCAAGTCACAACTGGTAGATTTATACAGCAACCAAATCTTTAAAGAAGTAGAAGATGGCGATTTTGGGAAGGCGAGAATTCACTTGTTGAACATACGCCGATACACGGATGATCCCGAGGTGCTCAGTTCCTTGGCAAAGAAAATTGTTTCTGCGTTAAAAGACATTGATACGAGTCAAGCAGCTTCAGTCATAGCAGCGCAGGTTGCAGAGCAAGAAGCGAAGCAAAAACAACAAGCTTTGGCAAATGAAGAGGCGAGAATAGCCGAGCAAAGATCTATCGCAGCGTTAAAAGAGCAAAAAGAGGCGGAAGCTAAAGCCGCAGCAGATAAGTTAGTCGAGGAAGCAAAGTTGCAGCTGCGTGAGGTAACGGAGCAAATTGCAAAGAAGCAGGAGCAAGAAACAGAAGATCGTATCGCTAACCCGGACCAAGACACAGACCCGCTAGTCGCAATGCTAGATAAGCAGGAATTTGATACGACGCTGAGTTCTTTAAACGACGACCTCGATTGTGCTGGCCGATTAAATATGGCTGGAATTCGTTCGTCAGTCGCGAATTTGCGCCGCCTCGATGGTAATCGTTATCAAAGTCTTGAGGCGGGCTTAGTAAGGAAATTGACTGATTGTATTGCTAAGGTAGGAAAAAGATCGCCAGCGCGGGCGCGTGAACAAAAGAAAAGTGCCCAGCGTTTATTTCCGGGCAACATGCTTATTCGAGATTTAGATGTTTCACCAACCGATGTGTGTAACCAATCTTTGGCAGGGTATGGTGCGCGCGGTAAACGTGCGCATTGTGCCGATGAGATTCCTGGCGTTGGAGTCGGACCAAGTCTTGTTGTTGTGCCATCGTCTCAAGGTTTGCAATCGTTTGCGATTAGTCGCTTCGAGGTCTCAATCTCGGATTTCAATAAATATTGTCGTGACACTGAGGTGTGCACACCACTCAATCAAAATGTCGATTTTCCAATTTCTGGAATTGATATTGATGCGGTTAATCAATATTTAAGTTGGCTAAGCCAACAGACAAAAAAACGTTATCGTTTGCCCAGTCGTCGCGAGTGGCTTTACGCGGCGCGTGGACAAAATCGGTCTGTCGCGGAAAACCGAAATTGTAAATTCGAAAGTTTGGGTATTTACAAAGGTGGTGCGATGGTCAAAGCAAATATAGGTGAGCAAAATAATTGGGGTTTGGTAAATTATTTGGGCAACGTAGCCGAGTGGGTTCAGATCGGACCATCTCGTGTGGCTGCCGTAGGTGGATCATTTGATACGCCTTTAGAAGATTGCACTTTTAATTTTCAAATGAGAAGTAATGGACAAGCGGATAAGCAAATCGGTTTTCGTGTACTGCGTGAGCTTAGTGAGTAGGTTCTCAACTAGCCGCGCGTTTGCGTATGCATAGGCATCGAAGCAATAAATCTCTATAAGATCGAAAATATTATGGGGATATTGAGCTCGAAGTTGTGCTCGAAAAGAGATAAATGGTTTTCCTTTCCCGTAGGTGTGTATTTCATTTTCTGTTCGCGGATTGTACAATGCCGCTTAATTTTGAATGAAATAATCTGCGCCAACGAGAGGAAAAAGTTGAATTGCGTGGGTTCGTTGGTACTTTTTTGTTAGAGCTTATGTTGACTTAGTTATTTTTGACTAATTTTGCTTCATATCATTTGAGCATATTCTAATAATATTCATGCTTGCTCGGGTTAATTGAAGCATATTCTGACTAACTTGACCTAACTAATGTTGGCCTAACGAAAAAAACTGCCACGTATAAATTCGGCCGTTTTGCGCTTAACCATAGGATTCTCAGGAAAAATAAATCCCTGGATTTTGCTCAAAGTTTTTCAAGAATTATCTTCGGTCTTCTCCCATGAGAGTTAAGAGAAAAGTAGCGAATACGCGTGTATTGCCGGTCAGGGATCTCGAGAAAATTTCCCGTGCCTTGGTGTTAGCAACCAGTTTTTCGATAAGTGTTTTAGCAAACGCAGCACCAAAACAGGGCGAAATAACGGCTGGTGAAGGGTCTATTTCCCAGCAAGGCAACGAGACATTAATTACGCAGCAATCCCAATCGCTTTCATTAGATTGGTCGAGTTTTAATATTCAGGCGCATGAGCGTGTTGAATATATCCAGCCCAATGCCAGTTCGGTAGCGCTCAATCGCATCCACGACAATAATGCGAGTCAAATTTTTGGCCGTCTTGATGCAAACGGTCAAGTCATATTAATGAATCCGCATGGAATTTATTTTGGTGAATCGGCAACCGTAAACGTCGGGTCCTTGGTCGCGTCAGGCTTGACTGTAACTGATGAAGATTTTCTAAATGGCGAATACACATTTAGCAATTTCGGCGATGGTGATGGGTTTGTTATTAATCACGGGATAATTAATGCTGCAAGTGGAGGCTCCGTTACGCTTGTAGGTAAATCGGTAGAGAACGATGGTTTAATTTCTGCTCGCCTCGGTACGGTCAATTTAGCTGCAGGCAAGGAAGCTGTTTTGACTTTTGATGACACCGGAGTCCTAGGTGTTCGCGTAACTAAAGAAATTCTTCAAGACGAAATTGGTGTCGATGCAGCAGTCATAAATTCAGGCGATATCGATGCAGATGGTGGACGAGTTTTATTGAGCGCAAGTGTAAGCCAAGATATTTTTTCTCGCGCTGTTAACTCAGAGGAAATTACACAGGCAAAAAGTTTAATTGCAAATGGCGATGGCAGTTTTTCTTTGGGCGGCGGAGCCAACGTAGTCAACAGCGGCAATATCAATGCGGCGAGCACACAAGAGTCAACAGGTTCTGTTGTACTGCTTGGTGAAAATATCGAAAATGTTGGAACGGTTTCGGTAAATGCTGACGGTAATGCAGAGAGCGCCGGTAACATAGAAATTCATAGTAATGACACGACTTTAGTGTTGGGAGAGAGTTTAATTTCCGCGAATGCCGATATTGTTGGAGAAGGCGGTGATATAAAAATTCTTGGGAATAAAGTTGGTGTAACTGACTCGGCTAAAATAAGCGCGCAGGGAAACAATGCAGGAGGACAAGTTTTAATTGGTGGTGACGTTCTCGGTGAAAACCCAAATATCCGCAATGCAGAATTTGTTTATGTTGGCGCTGACACAGAAATTAAAGCAGACGCGACTGTCTCCGGTGACGGGGGAAAAGTTGTTGCGTTTGCTGAGGACACAGCGAGAATTTACGGCAGCTTAACTGCGAGAGGCGGGAACAAAGGCGGAAACGGTGGTTTTATTGAAACCTCCGGTTTGCGAGGATTTGAAATTCTCAACGCGCCTGATACCTCTGCATTGGTTGGAAATGACGGGACTTGGTTAATCGACCCTTACAATATTTCGATTATTACAGGTGATACAGCCCAACACGTAAATATTAATAGCGGACTTTTCGAGTCTACCAATACAGACGCGACCCTCGGTGCCGATTTAATTACAGACGCGTTTGCTACAAATCAACTTGTTCGGATTAGAACACGCGACGATGGCGGTGCTCAGGATGGCAATATCTCAGTTAATGCGAGTATAAATGTTAATTCGAATAACGATAATATTTTAGAAATTCTTGCTCACAACGATATTAATATTAATCAAGATATAAGAGGCGCTGGCAGCGGCGAATTAAATGTTTATTTGCAAGCCAACCTAGATGACGCCGGCGGTGGTGATGTTAATCTTAGTGATGGCGTAACCGTTGCTACAAATGGCGGTGGTTTTGTTGTCGGCCTTGTGCGGTTTTTTGACCCAAATGGAGCGCCGATTTCAAAAGATGTAATTTCGGGTAATATCGCTAGAAAAGAGCTAGACATCTCGGTAAACGGTGCGATATCAGTCGATTTTTCCGGTGCGACGATTGACACTTCATCTTCTCGACTTGCTGGGAATATTTCTGTTTATTCCTCGAATAATATCGATGTCGGTAACATTATTTTTGATAACACGGTACTTGGCAATAATGCCTCAGGTTCTTTAGCTCCGGTTTTGACCTTTAATTCAGATTCCGGCGATGTCACCTTTCATCAAGAAATTGATTTTCATAATACGCGTCTGACAAATTCGGTTGGACGGTTTCGGGCGGATATGGTGCCTGAGCTGGTGGTGCAAGCGGAAAATATTAAAATTCCAGTTTTAATTAACGATGGTACTAAAGCTGGACCAACTGCCGATATGCTCGATATAACGCTAGAAGCAGAAGATACGATTAGTATTAGCGGAGATATTTTTACCGGCGGTGGAACATTTAGAGCTGAAGCCGAAAATTTCTTAATGCAAGATTTAAATCGTGCGACGGTGTCAACTAATAGCGCACGGCCTGGAGCACCTGGTTCCCAAACCGGTGATAGTTCGGATGTTAAAACGACAACCGATGGCTCTGTGTCAATTTTTGCCAGCGAGAGCATTATTTTAGGTGATATTGAAACTTACGACAATTGTAATAATAACAACTGCGGTCACCTCAATATTACCGCGCTACCAGAAGCGACGGAATTAAAAGAATTCTCTATTTCGCAAGATAACAATACAGCTCTAGTTATCAACGGGAAATTGCGATTCAATTTTGCTGTAAAAGAGGCAGATTCGGAAGAACCGCCTACACGTTACAGTATTAATTTAGATAATGGTCAAAACAATTTTCGCGATGCGAAACTTAACGATAACGCTGCTAGAGTATTAATTCGCGGTTACCATGACGGTGAAGATGCCGGCATGTTAGAAATAGGTGACGCAGTAATTCGCTCGGACTTTAGTAATCCACGTTTTCAAATAGAACTCGATAAAGCAAATATTGATGAAAGAAATTTCGCCCGAACGTTAACGTTATCTGGAAATTTAAATTTCGACGACAATGATGTTGACGTTACAGGTTCGACAACGGAGTCGAATCTTTTTGTTTGGAAAGATGGTGCAAGCTCAAGCAAAGCTGTCCGTTTTATTGGCGGCGCAGCGGCCGACGAGTTTATTCTTGGGAATAATTTTACTGGCGAAGTGGTAGCAGGAAGCGGTCAGGATATTATTCGTATTGATGATGGCAGTGCCGGCAATATCAATGCTGGGGTTGACGATGATTTCCTTATCTTTGAAGATGTTGATGGCGGACCAGGGATGTTTGGTGCAACTGTTGATGCTGGAACGGGTAGCGATGTTCTAATAATAAATGCGCCGCTTAACGATGATGGTGGGACAATCAACGCAGGAAATGGGTTTGATCGTATATTTATTGCCAGTGACGTAGAGAGCTTTATTAACGGTGGTGGCGGCAGTGATTTGTTTATTATTGCTGAGCCAAACGTAACGGCAAAAAATCTTTATGGTGGATCTAACAATAGTAATGATGATGCCATCATATCATTAGCTGCTGAAAGCATTTGGGAGTTTGATCATTCCAATACAGTCGTTCGACCCGGCGAAGGACAAATTGCGCAATATCGATACCTGCCTTCAAGTTCAGGCGGTGGAGAAATCGTATTTGGTGGTATTGAGCATGTTCTAGGGTCGGCAGGAAAAGATACGTTTAACGTGTTAGCTTCTGAGGATCTTCCTGATTCATTAAAGTCGATTTCGGGTTTGGGTGGGGCAGACATTTTTAACTTGGCCGCAGGTGGGTTCGCTGCCGATGGTTATCTGCATAACATCCCCAATGGTCTACTCAATTTATTGCTGGCTGATTTTCCAAGCATTGTAAATAGTACGCTCGGCATACCGCAAACCAATATCGATTTAAATCAAATCGATGCTGTTGACGAGTTTAACATTTTCGGTAACAACATTCCCGTCACTATAAATACTGGTAATCATCCTGCTGCAGTCGCCGACATTTTAATTCGCGATGGAGATTCAACCGGCCATTTCTATATAAATGGAAGTAACAGCGGTTGGTTAAGTGCAGCGGGCGGACAAAATAAACCGGGAAATAATGCAACATTATTTAACTTTATTGAGTTTGTTGCAGGATCAAATAGCGGTGCTGATAATTTCAATATTATCGGTGATGTTTCTGAAAAAACAATAAGAATTGATGGCGGTAGCGGAGGCAACGATACGATCACGAGCCCTGCGAGCGGCGGGTTTTGGTATGTGAGCCCGGATGACCAGAATCGCTTGTTGGGCGAAGCGCTTACAGATGTTGAGGAAGTGAGTGAGAAGGGAGTTAATTTTGTAGGAATCGAGACGCTCATTGGCAATTTATCTGGAAATGATATTTTCACCCTGCTCAATCGCTTGAGCGACAGCGACTATACGATAGCCGTCCAAGGTCGTAGCAGCGGAAATAGTCGCGATGAATTAGTTGGTTTGGACCAATCTGTTCGATGGCAAATCGATGGCTCAGGTGGCAGTGTTAGTTATACGCTAGTTGATTCCTCTGAAATTGATGCTGATAAAAATAGTTTCAGTGTGAAGTTTACCGGAATAGATTTAGTTACCGGGGGAAATCAAGACGACGTTTTCATTTTCTCAGACGTCAATAACGCTATTACCGTCGACGGAGGAGAGCAAGTCACACAAGACATTGCTGATTTTTCAAATTTAGGTGCATCGTCAAGTGGTGATGTTGAACTTGTGTTGGGAGGAGACCTTGGTTTTAGCAATATTGAATTCTTGGTCGGTAGCGAAAAGGTTTCGTTGACTTCCGCTTTGCGTTCGCGGTGGTTATTTGTCGAGGATGATGCCGACGCGCTTACACTGATTGATGGCATAAACGATGGCACGGTAACTCTACTTGCAGACGATAGCGTTACTGAAATTGAAACTTTTTCTTTTGTTGATTTTGCAAATGTTACTGGAAGTAATTTTGCAGACACATTTATTTTCAATGGCGAACAAAATGGTGTTGTAGCGGGCGCTGGGGGAGACGACCGTTTTGTTATCGGTGCTAATTCCAAACTCAATCAAATTGTTGGTGGTGGTGGCAACAGCATAGATCAAATTCTTGGGCCTGATGAAAATACTACTTGGCAAATTAAGAGCAATTTAGGCGGTAGCGTATTAGACGCTTCTAGTGAAACTTTGCTCAGCCAATTTAATGGTATTGAAGCTCTGTTGGGTGGCGCGGCGGACGATAAATTTGAATTTGCCGTTCTTGCCAGCTCGATGTTGCTTGACGGTGGTGACAGTCAAACATTCGATGTTGTGGATTTCAGCGCATTCGGCGCTGCGCAGGCTGAGCAAATAGACGTGATATTAGGTCGCTCGCAAATTAACACAAGCGATGTTGAATACTTACTCGGTCACGAAATGATACGCTGGAGAGCAGATAACTCCTCGCAGTGGGTTTTTGTTGCCGATGATAACAACCCTCTGACTCCCGTTGATGGGGTTGACGACGGGACGGTCACTATTCTAGGTGGTGGGGGAATCACTTATAATTTTATTGATTTTGATCACGTTGTTGCGAGCGATCAAGCCGACACGATCAGAATTGAAGGCCGAACGACCGATTCGATTAATGGTGGCAGAGGAAACGACAGTATTTTCTTAACGGAAACGGGTGTTTCTAACGAACTTCGTGGCGGTAATGGGAATGACGTTATTTTCGGCGCGGATGTCGCAACGAATTGGAATATTGTTGACGATAACCAAGGCACCGTTAAATTTGTGGGTGAAACGAATAATCGCGTAGAAGGTTTTTTTGCGGTTGAGCGAATTGTTGCTGGTGACGCCGATGATATTTTTGGGTTTACCGGTTCGATTGGCGATGTCGTTGTCGATGGTGGCGGCCATATTGAAGGCGATATTGCCGACTATAGTGGTTTAAGTGGCGGAGCAGCCAATAAAACTGTCCAGCTCGGTGGGAACTTGGGTATTACCAATATAGAGTTGCTGCAAGGTGGCCCGGGTATAAAGCTTACCGCAACCCAAAGATCTGATTGGCTATTCTTCGCTGACGATAATGATGCGTCGACGCTCGTCGACGGCGTTAACGATGGCGTAGTTGAATTATTTGCAAATAATGGCAGCAGTACTGTAACGCGCTTTATCGATTTTGCAGATATTGCAAGTGGCGGCGGTGCCGATAATTTTATTATTGAGGGCCAGGTCTCGGGAACTATAGACGGAGAAGGTGGAGGCGATTCTTTCTTGCTAGGTGAGCAAGGGTCTGTCAAAAATATTATTGGTGGTAACGGAAACGATCAGATTGTCGGGATTAATCGCGATACAGAATGGACGATAAATGGGGCAAACGATGGTTCGATTAGGGTAGTTGGCGAAAGCACTGATCGAGTTGCGAGTTTTTCTGATATTGATCTTCTGCAAGGTGGAGATGCAGATGATGTATTTAAGTTTATTCGTTTGCCAGACGATGATTTAACTATAGACGGCGGTGACCAGGTAAATATTGATATTGCTGATTACAGTGGCTTGATCGGAAATGCTAATGACAAAACAATAAATCTTGGATCTGATCTAGACCTAAAAAATATCGAGTTGCTGCGCGGTGGCCCGGGAATTCGACTTGCGACTTCAGAAAAGACTGAATGGCTATTTTATGCTGACGACGGCGATACAAATACTCCAGTAGACGGAGTTAACGACGGTATCGTCGAAATATTTGGAAGCGCTGGCCAAAGTACAACAATGCTTTTTATTGATTTTGCAAATGTGTCGAGTGGTGCTGGTGAGGACACGTTTAATATTGAAGGCCAAGTGACTGGGACGTTGGCCGGTGATGGTGGCGATGACATATTTTTTATCGTTGATACGGGTAGCGTCAATAATATAGTTGGAGGAACTGGCAACGATAAGATAGAAGGACCTAACAGAAACACACGCTGGGAAATTGCTGGTTCGGGGACCGGGACTGCTACAAATTTCGGTGGGGGTAATACTAGGATCGGTAGATTTTCCGGAGTTGAGCGTCTAGAGGGCGGTAACTTCGACGATATTTTTGAATTTAATGGCGCGCTAGCAGACATTGCAATTGACGGAGGTGCGCGGGGACTCGATATAGCGGATTACCGTGGGCTTACCGGCAATTCTACAAATGCGATTATCGAGTTTGGCGGTAACGATGGGATTTCCAGAATTGAGCAGTTAATTGGTCAGTTCGGTATGACTTTGAGATCTAATGTTAGATCGCGTTGGCGCCTGACCCCTAACGACAATAACAATGGTACGCTTCGCAATGGTCAGAATGATGGAGTTTTGACTTTATTAGGCAATGGTTCTGACGGCGAAGAAATTGAATATATTAATTTCTTTAGTATCGAAGGTAGCCCTGACAACGATATTTTTGATATGGCAGGCTCCATAGGCACCGTTGCTAGAGGACGTGGCGGTGATGATCAATTTAATATCCTGCGTGGTGATATCAATGCCAACATCGAGGGTGGCGCAGGCCAAGACAGAATTACTCAGAACCTAGATTCAGGCAATTTGTGGAAACTTACGCAAGTTGACGGAGAGAACAGCGTTGAATTAACTAATGGCTCGCAAACTTTAGTAACCTTTACCGGAGTGGAAGACCTTCGCGGTGCAGGTGAAGAGCCGGACCAATTTAATTTTTCAAATGCAAATTTGGGCGGCTTTTCTGTTTTTGCCGGTAACGATGATGATGTCATTGATACCGCAGATTTTTCGGCAGTTGTGGGTGGCTTTGAAGTTGTACTATCGCAATTAGCGGGTTTTGAATTGCTGCGCGGAAATGCAACTAGTCAAGGTACGATTAAATCTGGCGATACCCGCAATGCATGGACGATCTCATCAGATAATGCGGGCACGATACGAGTCGATGGCGATAACGACGGTGACTTTGAATCCGATATCAGATTCGAACGTTTTAGTCGCCTGCGCGGTGGCAGTGGCCAAGATACTTTTACTTTGCAAAATAACGGCACCATCGTTGCTGTAGACGGTGAAGGTGGAAATAATTCGTTTGTTAATCAAAAGGAAGGCGATTTTCTATGGAATATTCCTTCGACTGGTCAAGTTGGTAGCGTAGAACAAATCATTTCTACTGGTAACCAAAAAATAAATGATTTTTCCAATATTCAAAATATTACCGCGGGATCTGGCGTTGATATTTTTGTGGTCGCGAATGGCAGCGATATAAATAATGTTCAAGCAGGTGGAGGAAATAGCCAAGATATTGCAGATTTCTCCTCTGTTTCAGGGCCCCTCAATTTTGATTTTGCGCAAGATACTTATGCGGGTATCAGCCAAATTGAAATACTGGTAGGAAATGGCGCGGAATCTTCGTTGATAGGTGCTGTGGGAGAAAATAATTCCTGGCAGCTAGGAGTAGTTGAAGTAAGTGCTTATAACTCGGAAGGTTATAACGATGGTCTTAATGACGGGCTTGTCTCGACCGCAACTAAATCATTAGTGTTTAGTAATATCGAAAACTTGGTTGGCAGAAACGATACTGTAGATGAGTTTGTTATCAAGGCAGACGGTCGCTTTACTGGACGCATTGATGGTGGTGAGCTAACAGGGGCTGAGAACAGCATTGCGCTTGAAACAAATCAAAATACTATTTGGCGATTGAATGGTACTAACAGCGGTGAAGCTGAAGTCGGTGTCGATACTTTTACGTTTAGTAATATTTCTCAACTTGATGCTGGCGCCGGTGATGATTTGTTGGTTGCGTCTGGAACGAGTGACAATCAATGGCAAATTACCAATCAAAACGAAGGCACTTTAAATACCGTATTAAAATTCAAACAATTTGAGTCGCTAACCGGCGCAGCAACAAGCGATAGTTTCTTGTTCGGTGTTAACGGTAGCTTGGTCAATACCGATGGAAGTGCAGGTCAAATTGATGGCAGTGAGGGTTCAGACCGACTTGCCATGAGTTCTGCGGAACGTCGTATCTGGGATCTAGAAGTCGGTCAGATTAATCGCGAAGGAGCAGCGCAGCAGTTAGCTCCGGAATTGAATTTCTCCAATATTGAAGTTGTTCAAGGCGGTGCCGGTGTTGACGAATTCAGTTATTCGAGTGCGGTGTCAGAAAATATTGAATTAATAGCAGGTGGTTTGGGAAGCGATGTGTTGACCGCGATTAGTGCCGGTTCTGCTGCGAATACCTGGAATATTACGGGTAACAACACTGGGGAATTAATTCTAGGTGGCGAAAGCGCTTTAATTTTTGAAGCAATAGAAAATCTTGTTGGTGGCGCGAGCTTTGATCGTTTTGTTTTTGCCTCAAGCACTGCAACAAGCGAAAGTTTGGATGGTGGACTTGGCGGTAATGAAATAGTTACGTCAGATGGAAATAATGTATGGACAATTATTGGCGAGAATTCGGGTACATTCGAAAATAGTTCTGCAACTAAATTTAATGCTGTTGCTCGTTTGATCGGCGGTGCGGGAGACGACTTTTTTACCATTCTTGCAGGCGGTAAAGTTCAACAAATTATTGGTGGCGCTGGTGAAAATACTTTGGCGAATACCGATACGGGCAACTTTATATGGCAAATTCCCGATGCGGGTATGCAAGGAAATGTATCGCGCAACGTCAGCGGAAATCCAGAACCTTATCTTGAATCCTTTACCGATATCCAGACTTATGAGGCTGGTGTGGGTGACGATATCTTTATTTTCTCACCCGACCACAACACGACAGCGGTTAAAGCCGGTGATGGCACCGATATCGTTGATTTCTCATTACAGACTTCGAATATTGATATCACGTTAAATAATACTAGTATCGGCCTGGTCGAGAATGTGGAAGTGGTCATTGGCAATGGTGAGAATACTACTATCAGAGGTGGCGAAGGCACGGCCAATATTTGGAGGATAGGTGTCGACGAAGCACTGCCCGATTATCAAAGTACCGGTTACAACGACGGTATTAACGACGGCAAAATTACCGACGGCAATAACAATAGTTGGGCGTTTATTAATGTAGGAAGACTCGTTGGCGGCGCCACAGTAGATGATGGTTTCACCATTACGCAAAGCGGCAGATTTACAGGTGAAATTGACGGCGGCTCTGCCGGAAATGGTACGACCGATGCATTACAAATTGATCAGTCGTTTAACTCAGATTGGCTATTAAGTTCGAATAATGCGGGCTCAGTTTCGGGTGAGAATAGTATTCAGTTTAGCAATATCACGGACATAATTGCAGGTTCTGCAAACGATACGCTAACGGCGCCAAACGGTGATAATCGTTGGCAAATTGATGCGCAAAATGCTGGCACAATAAATGGCGCACTATCATTTACTGGGTTTGAGAAATTAGGCAGTGGATCGGGTGACGATGTATTTTTATTTACTGCTACAGGTCATTTAATTCATTCAGACGGTTCTGCCGGAGTTATCGATGCTGGAAGTGGTGAGGATATATTGGAGCTTCAGTCCACCACTAATCAGGTGTGGACAATAAACGGAGATGCTCAAGGTGTTGTTCAACGAGAGAGTTCAGCGCTTGAGTTTACAAGCTTTGAAAGACTTGTCGGTGGCGCTGGAGAGGACCAATTTAACTATGGTCCTGAAGCGTTGGTTATCAACGGCATTGATGGCAGAGGTGGAAACGACACACTCGTTGCGGACAATATCAATGACGAGTTCGGCATTAGTCTCGCAAACCTGTGGGCCATTTCAGCGGTTAACGGCGGTACTCTTGTACAAGGTGTTAAAGCATTACAGTTTGCCGGTATCGAAAATATTGTGGGCGGTGCCGAAGCCGACGCCGTAGTACTCACGGCAAATTCTGCGTTAGCGGGAATAATTGATACTGGGCTCGGGCAAGACAGTATTCTTGCTGCCGATGGGGCAAATACTTGGGTACTGCAGAACGGTATTAGTACTGTAGAGAATGTCAGTGGGGCTCGTCAACAATTTACTGGAATCGAGCAGATAGAGGGAAATAACGACATCGATCAAGTGCAAATTATTAACGCGAGTGAGGCGAATGAAATTCGTTTATTTGGCGGTGATGACTTTGTTGAGCTAGCCTCAGAGGCGTTAAATATAATGACCCTTGATGCTGGCACTGGAAATGATGTGTTATTGGCGAGTGCCAATTTTAGCGATTGGCAAATAAACGCGTCGGCAGGCCATTCTGTAGATGGACAAACGTTTACCGGTTTTACCTCTCTTTTAATGGGGCCAGGCGATAGTACTATTTCACTTATCGAATTAGGTGAAATTACTAATTTAGATGCTGGGGCAGGCGACGATACTTTCAAATTATTGTTGCCTGAATTGTCGATTTCACTACTCGGTGGCGAAGGTAATGATAGTTTAGAAGCGCAATTACTCGAAAACGACTGGCGCGTTACTGGTGATGCCCGCGGTACGCTAATAAATGAGGCGGGTGAAGTCGAATTTATTTCGGTGGAAAATCTCGTCGGCAATGAATTAGCAGATTATTTTGTTTTTTCTGAAACTGGCCGAGTTGCTGCCATTGCTGGTGGTAACAGTGCCTTTAGTGATGGAGACGATTACTATGCTATTGTTGATGAAATTCGGCTGCCGGATTCCCTCGCTGTAAATGTTCAAATTGAAGGTGCTTATCGAGGCAAATTTAGTTTTGCAAATGAGCCAGAAAATATAACGAACTTTACCGGCATTGAAACAATATACGGGAGCGACAGCAGCGACCAATTTATCGTTGCGGATGGTGGTGTAATTTACGAAATATTCGCCGGTGCTGGTGACGATTTATTGGACTTTGGTGACAGTAGTCAATTTACCAATGCCTATGGTTCGTTGGGCGATGACACGTTTATTATTGGTCGTGGTGTCATTGTTGCGAATAACGGAGTAGCAGATGGAGGTACTGGAGGAGAAGTTGAAGGTGATCTAATCGATATGAGTGCTCTGGGAATTCCCGTGTTTACGTTGGTTGATCCAAATGATGACTTTGAAATCCCAGGGCCTTTCAGTAACGAAAACTTTGAAAGGAGCATAGCACCGATAAATGTCATTAACACGATTGTCGGTGCTGACTTCAACAGTATATGGACGGTCACGGACGAAGAAATGTTGGTTGTTGTGCCCGACCCTGACAACCCGGGTATTAATTTATTTGAAAAGAGAATTTCCCTAAAAGAAAACGGCGAGTATATTAATTTGCGTTTATTAGGAGGTGACGCGCGAGACCAGTTCGTATTTGCATCGGCTGACGCTCGAGTTACCGAAGGTTTCGATGGCGGTGAAACTGTTGAAGGCAAAGATGGGCTAAATACTATTATTGGTTTTGCAACGGATACTCGTTGGAGAATCGATAGCGAAGCCGGTGGAACGTTTTATCATATTGTAGATGGTAATGAAGCAATGGTGAGCGATTTTGGTCGCATCGACCGCATCGAAGGAGGCTCTGCAAATGACGAGTTTATTTTAAGCTCAGGAGGAGCGATAGACAAATTGATCGGTGGTGCTGGAATTGATTCCCTGCGTGCAGCTGACGAAAATAATTTATGGTCTATTCAAGCGACAAATGGAAAATTAGCCAGCGGATTTAGTAATAATTTAATTGCGGATTTTGAATCCATTGAGCGGATCTTTGGCGGCTTGGGTAATGACGAGTTTGTCCTATTGGGGGCATTACAATTTAATTTAATTGACGCCGGAATAGATGACGCTGGTCGCAACGTACTAAACCTTGAGAATATTCACGCCTCTGTTGTCGTAACGCCGGGTGAAGAAAAAATAGAGTTTTTAGGCAGTTCAGCACAACTTAGGGGTATTGATCATTATCAAGCGCAATTTAATGCAGACAGGGCGAATACGATCGTTGCGCCCGATGCGGTTAATACGTGGCGACTGGTTGGCAATACGGAAGGAGAGCTTAGTCAGGCGTCAACTGACGAAGGGCTGGCGATTACGTTTGCCGGTTTCAATGTGTTAGAAGGCGGTGAAAACACCGATAACTTTTTCGCCAACGGTTTTATTTTTAATGGCACAGTGCGCGGAAATGGTGGCAACGATAATTTTGATTTATCGGGTGATGAAGCTACTTTTGGTGTGGTTGAAGGTGGCGCAGGAGAAGATCGTATAATCGGCCCTGACGGCGATACAACCTGGACACTTAGTGGTGCAGATGTTGGTTCATTATTAAGCGCTGGTTTACTAACCGACTTTTCAATGGTTGAGAATATTGTTACGGGGACAGGAAGCGACGATATTGTGCTCGCTTCAGCCACGGCATCTCTTTCAGGAATTTTGGATGCAAGTCAAGGTACGAGTGCGGATAGCTTAACCGCTTTTGCTGAGCAAGCGACAATTTGGCGCTTGAACGATAGTTTGGACTTGATACTGGAAAATTCCGCCGATGAAATAATTTTAGTTAATGCAAAAAATATTGAGAGCCTCAAAGGTAGCGATCAAGCTGACATTTTTGAGTTGAGCCGCATCGTTGCGAATACGAGTATCGATATTGATGGCGGCGCCTCTATCGATACAATTTCAATTGCAGAAGGCGCCAATGTTTGGTCTCTGAATGACAGTGGCGGCGAGCTTGCTGGTATTGCTGAGCCGGCGCCATTTGTGACATTTACGAATATTGGCTTGTTGGTCGGAGGGTCCGGTGAAGACCAATTTATCGTAAATAATAATAGTCAAGTTATTGGATTCAATGGCGGAATAAACGATTTATCCGTTAATCAGTTAAACCTAGTGGGAATGAATGCAAATGCAGAGGTTAATTTGCGTTCGCAGGAAATTATATCGGTCGAGCAAGGTCAGGGTACCAATATTTGGACATTTTCAAATATAGGAAGCTTTCTTGGCAATGCGGATCGCATTGATACTCTTGTTGCTCAAGACGCTGAAAATGCCTGGGTGTTTTCTAATGCAAATTCTGGGTCTATCTCAAATACACTTAGTGGGTCTGTTGAATTCTCTGGTTTTAATAATTTTGTTGGCGGGATTCTTGCCGATACTTTTGACTTGGCGGGCAACGCATTAAGTGGCTCGATCGACGCGCGGGCGGGAGATGATAGTTTAATTCTCAGCACCGCCGGTTCTTCTGTTGCTACATTTATTGGTTGGGAAGGCAGCGATAGTATTATTGGTTCCGACGTCAACAGTGAATGGACGCTTAGTGGGGAAAATTCCGGCCGAATAAATACAACACAATTTGTATCGACTGAGAATTTAATTGCCGGGGCAGGTAATGATCGCTTTATTGTTACTGCCGAGGGGTCGATAAGCGGTAATATTGATGGCGGTAGTGGTAACAATACTTTAGCTAAACAAGATGGTACCAATACATGGCAGCTGGCGGTTTCCAGCGACGGAACGACAACCTTGTATGGTGGAACTGTCAATGGCGTGGCTAATTTTACTAACATCAATGTGCTTGAAGGCGGGGCAGAAGAAGATACCTTAGTTGCACGTGATTTGGCTAATGTTTGGAGTCTTTCGACTGCTAATGGTGGAACACTCACCGACTCAGTAAATAACTCGGTGCAATTTAATAATTTCGAAACTCTAGTTGGCGGTTCAGATACGGATGAATTTATTGTTGTAGGCAAAACTTTTGATGCGTTTATTGATGGGGCGGGTGGTAGTGACTCCATCGACTTAATGGCAATAGGTAAAAAGTTAAATCTGGGCCTTGAAAGGGGTCTTGCGCTTGCCACTGAAGATCGTGTTGCGATAAACATTAGTAATATCGAAGCGGTAGACGCAAATCCCGCCACTGCAATTGACAATATCGTTTACGGTAAATCGGACCAGGCATATGCGTGGATCGTTTCGGGTGAAAACCAAATTAACGTACAAACCGAACAAGGTAGTGAGGCAGTTCAACTGAATCACTTTGGCGGTATTATCGGCGGAAGCAACGCCGATCGTTTTCGTGTTGATGGCGAGGGTAAATTGGATTTTGTTAATGGTGGTCAGGGACTTGATTCGATTGATTTCTCTCAAAC
Organism: Marinagarivorans sp.; assembly: GCA_028281865.1. GTDB lineage: Bacteria > Pseudomonadota > Gammaproteobacteria > Pseudomonadales > Cellvibrionaceae > JANQJB01. The sequence continues at coordinate 17,618 of JANQJB010000100.1, read as the reverse complement.
AGAGCGTGATCTTGATATTAGCATCGCCGATGCTATTGGCTCAGATCTTGGGTTTACCTTATTTAGTATTGAGGGCATTGTTGGAAATAACTCGGGTGAAAATAGTGATTCTGGATCTCCTGTTTACAATGCCACTATCCGCGGCGTTTCTGAGGCGAGTGAGTGGACTATTACCGGTTTAAATGACGGTGAAGTGAAGCAAGTTGGCAGTGATGATATTTTTGTTTTTACCGACTTTAATCGAATTATCGCTGGTTCGGCCGACGATACCATAACCATCGAAGCGGGTGCTTATGTTGCCGGGACGATTGACACGGGAGCCGGTAACGACATTGTCAATATTTCTGTGTTACCCAATGATATTTTGACCGAGCAGCGAATTATTGGTGGCGATGGCAGTGATACCGTTGAGTTTAGTAGTTCGCTTGCAGGACTTGATGGTGCTTACAGTATTGATGGTAGTGACGAGATATTCAATTTTAGTGACGCCGATAGTAGTTACGTGACGAGACTCAATAGTTTTGAGTCGATTAACGATTTAGTGAATGTATTTAATTTCTCGATTAACAGCCAGAATGCTGGTGATATTGTCGATATAACGAATGATAGTTTCCAAATTGCTAATGCTGCGGGTTTTTCTGGCAGTGTTATTAACCGGGGTGATAGCCAGAATCTGCGCGTGGTTGCGCCTGGTAATACCATCGCAATTAACGACAACTTGGAACAAAGCGGAACTATTGAACTAGTGGGTGGCACAATCGATCTAGCGGAAAATAACAGCCTAAACGCGAACCAATTAATATTAGATAATATCGCAGGAGCGACTAGTGCGGCATCCGCAGTCAACACAAACGTTAACGAGCTGTTAATAAAGAATGGAAGCCAAGCTATCTTTGTTCAGGAAGAGCAAGATCTTACGTTACTTGAGCTTGACTCGCAGCAGTTGATTAATATTAATGTGTTAAGTGGTGATATTATCGACTCGTCTGTAGCGGGTGAAATTTTAGTCGGTGCCAACCCATTAACACTAAATGCGGCGGATGGAAATATTGTATTGGATGCAACGACTGTCGCGGCACATCAACTTTCTGGTCCTTTGTCTCTATCAGCGAGTGGAACTATTGAACTTAATAATCAAGCATCAGTTAATCTTGCCGCTGTTAATGCTGGTAACTTAAGTGTTACATCCGGTGCTGATATTATCGGTTCCGGCGCACTCCAGGTTGATGAAAACGCATTGTTTAATGCGAATGGTGCAGTTACTTTAAATAATCAAAGTAATGACTTTTCGAACGTGGAAATTGCGGGTGCTACCGATGTTAGTATCTATGAGATCGATAGCGTTACCGTTACTTTTGCCGAGTCGGCCAATAACCTGGGCGACATCGACCTCAGCGCAGCGACGCTCAATATTGATGGTTCTGTTAGCGCGGTAAATATTTTAGCTCAAAGTCGCGATCAGCAGCTTGTGACAAATAGCAATTTGACCGGTTCACAATTAGTGTCCCTGCTGGGCCAGGGTGTTGAGGTTTCTGGCAACGTGAGTTCAGCGGAGATAGTGGTCAATTCAGGTGCCGGCGATTTACTTGTAAATTCTGTGCTCAACGGCTCGGAAAAAGTTGAACTTATATCAGGTGCAATGATACAAAGCGGAACTGGTAGCGCTCTTATATCGGGTGGTTTATTGGTCGCTTCTGCTCAAACGGGTATCGGAACGGCAGACTCGCCGTTAAAAACAAGCGTTAGTCAGCTTGAGCTTGTTAATAATACAGGCTTGATAAATGTGCAAAATAGTGGCGAAGTAATTGTCGATGCAATATATACGGTTGGTGATATTACGCTAACAAATAACGGTAATGTCTTGCTTAACAATGGTGCGATTAATACGTTAATTAATTCTCCTGGCGAAACGCCCATTAATGTAACTGACATTCCGTTGAGCGCTGAAGGCATGGTAACCCTAAATATTAATAACGGCAGTTTGTTAAGTGGTGAGTCGATACTGAGTATTGGCGACCCGCAAATCGTTACCACTGATCTTGATATCAATGTTAGCAACGGAAATTTTGGTGCGAACGGACAGGCATTTGTATTTTATGCGCGCGACTCTGTTTCTATAACGAGTGATGCGAGCCTTTCGACTGTGCTTTGTGGTTTTGAGATTTGTCCGCGTTTCGGTTTTGATGATACTTCAGCTATTAAAGCTCGTTTCGGCACGACTGCTTCTGAACTGATTGTAGAAGTCGAAACTTTGAATGAAATCAATCCCGGCGTGTTTACCGGGTTAAAAAGCTATTTTTATAACGAAACCTCCATTTATCTTCCTCGCGATCAACGCTATGAAGATGATGAGGAAGAAGAATTATGGGCCTCGGAAGAGTCGACTAAGAACTAATAAAAAGATTTTTAAGGCTGTTCTGGGTGTGCTAAAAGTCAAGAAACACGTGAGATTTAAAAATATTAAACTGTCGATCTATCGGCTGTTTCTTCTATTGTGGCTTTCAAGCTCAGTGAGTGCCGGGCTTGTTGAGATGCCTGTAATCGAAGAGCTACCGGAAGTCGATGAAGACGTGCTGGTGGGAAGCATGGATGTTCCGCAGGTAAGCGAGCGCAGCCCAGACCCTAACGAGGGGCCGAAACTTTACATAACGGAGTTTCGTGTTCAAGGCATTATCGAATTTCCTGACATGGGAATTACTCGCGAGCTCATCCAGAATATGGTTGAGTATTTGCGCTATAGCTTAATGGAAGAAGAATTATTGGAATTACAAGGCTATTCAAAGCAGGAAATCAGGGAGGCCAACTCCTTGCTTTCGGAGTCTGCGACACAAGCCGAGCGCGATGCCGCTTCTGCGAGAATGCAAGAATTGTTAGAACGCTTTCGTGCCCACCGGCAGGAACGCGGTGCGACGCTTGGAATTATCGAAGATGTGGCAAATAAAGTCACTCGTTATTATCGCGAGCGCGGATTTATTTTGGCTAAAGCATACATTCCACAGCAGCAAGTGCGTGATGGCGTTGTTACGCTTACCGTGTTGTTGGGGGAATTAGGCGATATTAAATTTAATAACAATAAACTCTATTCGACAAAACCTGTAAAACGCGTTTTTAACAATATTTTGTCAAAGCCAGTGAAGGCGCAAAATATCGAAGAAAAGCTTTTTATGGTCAATGAATATCCGGGCCTTGCAGTGCAAGGTTTTTTTGAGCCAGGGTCACAGGTTGGCGATACATTTTTAAATATCAATGTGATAAACGAGCGTCGTTTTAATCAAAGTGTTCGCCTTGATAATCACGGTCCAGAATCTACCGGAAGTATCCGAGCATATACTGAAGGTATTTGGAACAACCCAACCGGTATTGGAGATAAGTTACAGTTAGGTTTTTTAAAACCGCTCGATGCGGAGGATTCAAATTTCGGTTCCTTTCGCTATACGCTGCCGATTTATACACCCCGCTATATGCTATCTTTAGGTGTATCGCGGAATGATTTTGTTGTTTCTGGTTTTGAAAATACGCAGATTATCGGTCAGGATGAAAATGAAGGAAGCCAATCTACCGTTGCAGATGCTTCTTTTACTTATACGTTTAGGCGTGAACGAAGGAGCAGTTCTGCATTTCAAATAAAGTACACTCAAATTAGTTCCGATGTCGAAGTAGTTGCTACTCAGGATGGTGGTTTTGCAGATGAAACGGTAACGAATACGGAAGCCTCATACATTTATAGCTTTTTGGATGATCAAAGAAAAATTCGCCATCAGGCGTCTTTAAGTTTGATTAGTAGCCAGCTCGATGCTCCAGAAAAACAAATATTGAAAGATATTAATCTTGCACGACTGAACTACTCGTTACTTAAATTCTTAAAAGTGCCTTTTACTGATTCGGATTCTCGACTGGTTGTGCGTATCGATGCTCAGTATGCCGGTGCAGGAATGTCTTCGATAAATCAGTTTGCTAATACGGGTGCCGCGCGGGTGCGGGGCTACAAAATAAGTGATTTCTTCTCCGACGATGGTGTATTTTTGGGGGTCGATTGGTTTTTCGAAGGGCCGGGCTTCCTGAAGTATAAAATAGGCTCGCAGACATTAAGCGACCTGGTTCAGCCTTATGTTTTCTTTGATGTCGCCCATGGTGTTTCCTATGACCCCAGTCAGGAGCGTGGCGAGCCGACAGATAGAGCAACTCTAACTGACGTCGGGTTTGGGCTGAGCTTTTCATACAAGGGTAAATTTCGTGGCAATCTTAGTGTTGCTATCCCGTCAACTTACCAAGAAGAGTTTGATCTAAATTTAACCATCGAGGAATCGAGGCCTAAAGCTTATTTTGATATGAGTTACAGTTTTTAAATAATGCTTGTTATTTATTCAAATTGTGGCAATTGTGATCATTTTTTCATACGTTGGCTTAAGGTTTTTTTAGATTGAAGGTGAGCTAATTCACGCTGTAAACCAGTTGTGAATTTATCTCTAATTTATGCTTGAAAACCTACATTCCATCCCCATATGCTTTTCTGTTTTGATCTCACATCGAGCGAACTTGCGCGCGATATGATGGTCTATTTCCGCAGTAAAAACAGGCGCTTAGCAATAAAGCCTAGTGCTTGCCGTTGCTGAAAATAACCTTTTGTCTAGAAACAATATAGTGGAGTGAAATATGCTTGAAGTGAAGGCGCTTTCACGGCGATACGAGAATTTTGTTGCCGTTGCCAATGCGAGTTTTACTATTGAGCGAGGAGAGATTGTCGGTCTGTTAGGCCACAATGGCGCTGGTAAAACAACGATTATGAAAATGCTTAGCGGCTATATCGAACCGAATGCCGGAACAATAAGAATTAATGGCAAGGATTTAGAAAAAGAAGCCAAGTCCATTCAAGGTGAACTCGGTTATCTGCCAGAAAACTTACCTGTTTACCCCGAAATGTCGGTTGCTGATTACCTCGATTATGCGGCGGAGCTTAAGGGAATCTCGGGTGAAGAAAAGGCGCGCGATATTAAACGCGTTGTCGAGGCAACCGAAATTGGCAGTAAGTTTTTCTCTCCCATTGCGACTTTGTCGCGCGGTTTTAAGCAACGCGTGGGAGTCTCCCAAGCGATTTTGGGTAAGCCAAAATTATTGATACTTGACGAGCCAACTAATGGCTTGGACCCAGAACAAACACAACATATGCGCGAGTTAATTCGCACTATTTCTGAGAGCGCTACCGTTATCCTCTCCACGCACATTATGCAAGAGGTCGATGCGCTGTGCGACAGGGTATTAATTTTACGTTCCGGCGAATTAGTCGTCGATGAAAAACTTGAGGTATTGCAGCAAAGCAATGAATTGGAAATTTCAAGCGATTGCGAAGCTGATGTTATTCAGGAATTAATTAAACAATACGATGCTATTAAAAGTTTTGTAAAACTCGAATCTGGCTCGAAGGCGAACCGCTACCGGGTTAGCCTTACAAACCCCGCAGGCCACCAAGAAATGTGCGCTAAATTGGCAAAGTTGCTTGTCGAGAACGGCCATAATATTTATCAACTAGCGGTGAAAACACGCGATTTGGAATCCGTATTCCGTGACGTCAATGCTGGCAAGGAGGTAGCAAAAAATGTTGCTTAACCCCACTATAAAAAGAATAGCAAGTAAGGAATTGACTCTGTTTTTTTCTTCTCCAATTGCCTATTTATTTTTAATTACATTTGCAGCGATATCGCTATTTGTATTTTTTTGGGTAGAATCCTTTTTTGCCCGTAATATCGCAGATATTCGTCCGTTATTTGAATGGATGCCGTTGTTGTTAATATTTTTATCAAGTACTTTGACGATGCGTATGTGGAGTGAAGAGCGTCGCACGGGCACGCTCGAACACGTGTTAACGCAGCCGCTGCCGTTGTGGTATTTTGTGATAGGGAAATTTGCCGCGTGTAAAATACTTCTATTTATCGCGCTTCTCGTCACGTTGCCTTTGCCCATAACTATTTCATTTATTGCTGAGCTAGATTGGGGGCCGGTAATTTCGGGCTATCTTGCAGCGATGTTATTAGGGTCTGCTTACATTTCTGTAGGTTTATTTGTTTCTTCTCGCAGTGATAATCAAATAGTGGCTTTTATTTGTTCGGCTATTGCCTGCGTTATTTTATACGTGATTGGTTTACCGTTGGTCACGAAATTTTTTGGCAATGCAATGGGTGAAACCTTGCGGCTCCTGGGAACCGGATCGCGCTTTGATTCTATTACACGTGGTGTTATCGATTTTCGCGATTTTTATTATTTTATTAGTATCATCATTGTATTTTTAGCACTTAACGCGTTGAGTTTGGAGAAAGAGCGTTGGGCGTCGACAGGTGACAGTCAACACCATTCGGGGTGGCGTGCCGTCGTGGCTTTAATCCTGCTGAATGCATTAGGTGCTAATATTTGGCTTGGTCAGCTCAGCAGCTTGCGCATGGATACCACCGAAGGCAATCAATATTCGGTATCTGAAACGACAGAAAACTACGTTAATCAACTGCGTGAACCGCTCTTGCTGCGCGGTTATTTTAGCTCTAAAACGCATCCTCTTTTGGCTCCGTTAGTACCTCAACTTCGCGACCTGCTTAAAGAGTATGAGGTTTTAGGCGGTAAGCGCGTTAAAGTAGAATTTATTGATCCGGTAACCGAGCCTGATCTTGAGGAAGAAGCCAACCAAAAATATGGTATTCGCCCCACACCATTTCAGGTAGAAGATCGCTACCAAGCTTCGTTAGTCAATTCCTATTTTAATATTCTCGTAAAATATGGGGATGAGTTTGAAGTGTTGGGCTTTCGCGATTTAATTGACGTCAAACAACGTGGCGTCGGAGATATCGATGTACGTTTGCGCAACCCAGAATACGACATCACTCGATCAATTAAAAAAGTTTTGTTGAGTTATCAGTCAGGTGGAAATTTATTTGACACGGTAGAGGGCAAAATTAGTTTTACGGGGTTTATTTCCGATAACGCTAGATTGCCTGAGCAACTTCAGCAGTTTAAGAGCATTGTTGAAAACACACTTGACGATTACAAAAGCCAAGCAAAAGGGCGTTTAAGCATTTCCTTTATTGACCCCGAAGCAAATGGTGGTGATGTGGCGAGAAGAATTCAGGAAGAATACGGTTTTAGCCCAATGGCGACAAGCTTGTTTAGCGACGAGTCATTTTATTTTTATTTGACCTTGCAAAAGGGTGATCAAATAATTCAGCTTCCACTTGGCAACGTTGATGAAGAAAGTTTTAAACAGTCTATAGAAGCAGGCATAAAGCGCTTTGCAACGGGTTTTACGAAAACTGTTGCGTTGGTGACCCCGCCGGCTCCGCCGCAGATGCATCCGCAATTTGGTATGCCGCCGCAAAATGACTTTAGCATGATTCAACACTATTTAAGCTCCGATCTAAATGTGCAGACGGAAGACTTAAGCGATGGGGAAGTTGCGAGTGAAGCCGATATATTAATTTTGGTCAGCCCGCGCGATCTCGATGAAAAAGCACTCTTTGCTGTCGATCAATTTTTGATGAAGGGTGGAACGGTGGTTGCTGCGACCTCTCCGTACAGCGCTCGTTTTGATCCACGTAGCATTAATTTAGAAAATGTTAACAGCGGTATTGCCTCTTGGTTGGAAAATTACGGACTTACACTTGATCAACAGCTGGTGCTTGACCCACAAAATACGGCTTTCCCGGTACCAATTCAGCGTAACGTCGGCGGCTTTATGGTGCAGGAAATGCGCATGCTCGATTATCCATATTTTATTGATGTGCGCGGTGATGGCATTAACGAAGAATTGGGTATTGCAGCGGACATCCCTCAGTTGATGTTGGCTTGGGCCTCGCCGATTACAATCGACGAAGATAAAAATGCCGAACGCAGTGTCGCAACCTTATTGACGAGTTCTGATGGCTCTTGGCTTTCTGCTTCAAATGATATTATGCCGCGATTGGATAATGATGGCTTAAGTACCTTTGACCCTGAGGGGGAGCAAAAATCTCATAAGCTCGCTGTCGTAGTTGAAGGGCAATTTAGTTCCTATTTTGCCGATAAAAGTAATCCTCTTTTGAAACAAGAACAGCCTGACGATTCCGCAAATGCTGAACAAGCTCAGGAGGGACAGGAAGAGGAACAAGCGGAATTTAACGTTAGCGGGATTATCAAAAAGTCTTCAAGCTCTGCACGAATTATATTAATAGCTTCCAATGACTTTTTGAACGACCGCATTTTACAAATGGCAAGTTCAAGCTCTGGCAGTGACTATCTCAATACACGACAACTTGTTGCTAACGCTGTTGAATGGTCTTTGGAGGATCGAGGCTTATTAAGTATTCGTGCTCGCGGCCAATTTAACCGCACGTTGCCTCCCATGGAGCAAGATTCACGCTTATTTTTGGAATATTTTAATTATTTCTTGGCGTTACTTGCGATTGGTGTTATCGCGTTAGTTTATCGACAAATGCAATTGAAAAAACAACGTCGCTATGCGACTTACGCGGCTTAAACGGAGGAGTTAAAACATGTCGATGCAAAAACGTTTAAGTATTTTACTGTTAGTGCAAGTTGTTATTGCAGCTGTTATTTTCTGGCAGACGTCGCAGGACAATTACGATTTTGAAGACCAACCTTTATTGCCATTTTCTACGGCGGAAATTGAAAAACTTGTTATTTCAGATGACGAAGAAACAAGTGCAACGCTTGAAAAAATAAATGGGATTTGGGTGCTTCCGGAAAAACAAGGGGTAGCGATTAACGCCGATAAAATATCTGAGTTAGTGGAAAAGTTTAAAACCTTGGAGCTGACTTGGCCCGTTGCCACAACTACTGGAAGCCATGAGCGCTTTGAAGTTGCTGAAAATAAATTTCAGCGCAAGCTGGTTTTCATGAAAGGCGAGCAGCAGTTGGGAATTTTATATCTTGGCAGTTCTCCGGGGTTTCGCAAAGTTCATATACGTCGCGATGGTGAGGATGCCGTATTTGCGGTAGAGCTCAATACTTATGATATTCCTGCTGTAGCAAAAGATTGGCTTGACTTAGGCATGCTTGCGCTTGAATCGGTTAACAAAATAAGTGCCGGCGATTTCGCACTTTCTAAAACGGGTGACTTGTGGTCTTTTGCGCCACCCAGTGACGTAAGTCTGGCTGTGGAGCAGAGTAAAGCGTCTTCGATGGCTTCAGCGATTGGTTCTTTGCGTGTATTAGGTGTGGCAGATGAGTTTCCGACGAATATTGTATATACCTTGGATGTATCTTCCGATGCTGGAAGTTATAAATTTTCTCTTGCTACAAATGAGGGAACTTATTATATAAAGCGCGATGATTTGCATGTCGGTTTTACTATTAGCGAGTCGACATTTAGTGCTCTTTCCGGGTCAACGCTACAAAACCTGGTAGTAAAACCTGAAGAGACAGAGGATGAAAAAGACAGCTCGGAAGATACCACCGCTGATGAATCCGGCACTGACAAAGAGGGAGTTACAGAATAAATTTGTAGCGCAAGAGCATGCTATGCTAAAAGACGGGCCACGAGTTTCTTTGGCCCGTTTTTTTGGCTTTGATTTCTAATCTCTGCTGCGACGTGGCGTTACCATCGTTATAAAATTGTGAATTTTCCGTGATAAACTTTATCAGCATAAATGTTTAAATGATTTCACATAAGAATTTGCAACTGATTCCCTATTTGTTTTATGTGACAGTTGCTTTATACGATAATAGTTTTATGCGACTGCTGTTATAGATGAGAGTATTTATATGCGAGCACTATTTTTTGCCTTAATACTAATTGCCTCTCCGGTGTGGGCCGATGAGATCTACACAAGATTTGGTTCGTCGAAGGCGCTAAGTGGCTACGATCCAGTGGCCTATTTTCTCGATGGAGCGCCGAAAAAAGGGTCCAAAAAATTTCGCTTTGAATATAAGGGCGCTGATTGGTATTTTAGCTCGAAGAAGAACTTAGAGCTTTTCATCGCGGAGCCCAGCCGATATGAGCCGCAATATGGCGGGCATTGCGCTTGGGCAGTTGGAGCAAATTCTGCTCGTGCTCCGGGAGATCCAAAACAATGGAAAATTGTCGACGAAAAATTATATCTTAATTATAACCGGCGTGTTCAAGAGCGTTGGTTGAAGGATATTCCCGGCTTTATAAAGAAAGGTGATGAAAACTGGCCAAAATTGCTCGCTGAAGATTGAGTACCCTATCCTGCACAGCTTGATTTATTATCTTTCATTCAAATGAAGAGCAGAAAAATTAAAATTAGCTTGCGTTTTATGCGTACTTATACGGAAAATAGCGGGCTTTTGAGCGCAAGAAGTTGAATTCTCCTTTATGGTCGGCACTTATCAATTAATTAAACAAGGCAATATCGAAGCATTGGAGCAGCTTCGCGAAGTTTTAAAAACTATTGGTGATAACCATTATTGTTTTCAACCTAGTGAGTTCACAAGCAGCAGTATCGGCGAGCACATCCGCCACGTGTTGGATTTATACAGTGCTATTTTCCAAGCCGACGATAAGCAAAAAAGTGCTGAAGAGCTTATTGACTACGATTGCCGCGCGCGCGGTACTCCGGTTGAGTCTGAACGAAGCATTGGTTTAGCGCTCATTACCCGCCTACTTGAAAAAATTTCTGAGCTTCCCGATGCAGCGCTTGACCAAGAAGCTGACGTAAAAACCGAAATTACCTTGCGCGAATCGCACAGTATTCAAATTCGCTCCAATGTTGCACGCGAATTGGTGTTTACCGCCGCCCATACTGTGCATCATTGCGCCATTATTCGGCTTATAGCGCGAATTCAGGGTTGCTCTATTGATGACAATATTGGCTTGGCACCCGCAACACTTACTTATCTGAGAGGTCAGACCACGTGTGCACCCTAACTTGGTATTTTGACCCGCATGGCTATAACGTTTTCTTTAATCGCGATGAGCAAAAAAAACGCGCCAAAGCATTGCCTCCGCGAATTCTTGAAGAAAATATAAAATTTGTTATGCCAATTGATCCTCAGGGTGGAGGTAGTTGGATTTCAACTAATCAATACGGGGTTACCGTTGCGTTGTTGAACTTTTATCAAGGCAACTTGCCAAGCGGGCCGCTTTATTCGCGTGGACAGATAATCAAACAACTCGCGCCGTCGTTATCTTTGGAAGAAGCGACTCGCACGGTTAAATCAATTGATTTGACACGTTATGCTCCCTTTAGCGTCGCGGTTTTTTGCCCCGGTTTGCATGAAAATAAAAGCCGTGTCGGTGTCATTCGTTGGGATGGTCGGCGTTTACAAGATTATACATCGCCGGGACCGTTGATTTCTTCGGGAGTAAGCTTCGAATCGGTTTCAAAAGCTCGATTGAAAGCTTATCGTGATTTAATTAATGCGCGGACCGCCGATAAAACTCAAGCGCATATCGATTATCACTCAAGTCATCTTCCCAACCAGTCTGCGGAGTCTGTCTGCATGCATCGCGATGATGCGCAAACAGTGAGTTTATCGCATGTTTCTGTGACATCTACAGAAAGTAAATTTTGTTATATCGACGGTTCGCCCTGCGAGCATGAATTCGATTATACGGTGCGGATAAAACGCTTGGCACAATCGAAACAAAGTGCGAAAACGCTGCGCCGTAACTAGTTTAGAACGGCCCTAGTTTTCGGCCGTCCGCAAATACTTCGGCAATAGCGCCTTTATCAATACCTTCGTAAGCTTTTACACGGATATTTTCGTCGGGGTAAGCACGGTGAAGTTGGGCTGCTATATGTTGGGCGATACGCTCAACGGTTGTGTCGAGTTCTATCAGGTCACAGTGCGAGCTAGGCAGCGTCAGCGAGAAATCTCCCTGCTTTGCCGAATAGGCAAAGGTAGTGTTGCGCTCATCCTGCTCGATAATGTCGTCTTGAGTTCCCAAATAGATATCGCACCAATTCTCAGACCACCATTTCATGTCCGTTTCGCTCAACTGATCGTTGCGCCAAATTTCGATGCGTGAGCGATGCCCGTGCGCAATGCGCTGACAATTTCCCGCGTGTTTTCTTAAGCCGTGGCTGTAATGGTAGTAGGGCGCTGCGCACAATTCGGGTTTAAATGCGAGCTTGAGAGCGGCAACGCTAGAACCAAAAAAACTACGCAGCTCATTTTGCGCCCACGCTGCAACAGAATCTGCTGTAATTGAAGCGCATTGGACAAACGTGACGGCTTCTACTGGGGACGTGCATAGTAACTTGTGTTTGCCGCCAAACATAAATTCCAACTCGGTTCGATCACTGGAGGTACTGTGTTTTAGTGCATTTGATTCTGAGGGGATAAGGAGTTTGTGATCTAAGGTGATATCCAGCCAATGGCGCATCTTTTTCTTCACAATACCAAAGTCGCAAATCATACCCTGATAATCGAGTTCGCCTGAGAGGGAGATGCTCGCGAGCCAGGTCTCACCCACCAAGCCGCGTTTGGCGCATAAGTAGCTAAAATCGATATTACATAAATTGTCGACAAACAATATCATATTAAAACTCGGGTGCAGCGATGCCGCTGCAATATGTTTTTATTAGCAAAAAATTTCTTTTGGCGAAGCGCCAGGATTATATGGTTAAACTTAGCTTTTATGTACCGCCGTCGCATTTAACTGAAGTTAAGAGTGCATTATTCAAAATTGGAGCGGGCCGAATTGGCAACTACGATTGTTGTGCTTGGCAGACACTTGGTCGCGGGCAATTTAGGCCACTCAGTGGAAGCGACCCCTTTGTCGGCAACGAAGGCGAAATCGAAAAAGTAGATGAATACCAAGTGGAACTCGTGTTGGAAGATGGCATCCTCGATGCAGCGATCAAAGCACTGAAGTCGGCTCATCCGTACGAAGAGCCCGCCTATGCCGCTTGGAAGTTGCTCGATGTTTAGCGTTCAATAGGCGGCAGATGTCGGGACCTTTGCTAGGTCGCCGACGACACAGTCGAAAAATATTTTTTCACGAAAGATTAAATGACAGCGCTCGGAAAGGGAATAACCTGCGAGTTTGAATTCTTACGCGGTTTGCGATTAGCCTTAGTCGCTTTGGCGACGCTATTATTTTCGTAGTCGCCATGTAGCGCATCATTAAGATCATTCAGCGATTCGAGCATCATTTTCGAAATGGCGATGCAAGATGAAAGCGGGTTTGAATGCATTTGGCGCTTGCAATCGATTTGGAATTGCAGACCGCGCAGTCTGCGGCGCATTGACGTGGGTGCACTTTCGATTAAGGCGTTGATCTCACGCTCTTTAAAGCGTTCCAATTCTTCTGGGTTGTTCTGAGCCATTTGGATCAGCTCTTCGGCAGAGGGCCACTGTTTATCAGTCATAACAAAACTCCTACTACATCTTTAGTGTTGTTTCTAACCGAACCGTCGCTTACACGAAAAGAGAAGTACTACCTCTCAATGAACATTTAACATGTTGATTGGTTAATGTTTGATCAAAAAATGGTATCAGACTTAAGTGCGCTATGTATAGCGCAGTACTAATTTAAAAAGGTTATAAGCCCAATTTTAGCGCCCTGCAGGATATTTCATATTGACTGCCCTATGCAGAAATGTGAACTAGTTATGCTTTTGCAGATTTGCTATTCGGCGAAATTGTACTACTGGCGTCGTGAGAGTCCATGCATTTCATCAGAGAAAGAAAAAATATTTCGGTAAAGCATGATTTAGAATTGCGCTTTAAACGAGTTCGTTGACTCGCATAACGTTTGCTGCCTCAATACGAGTTTCGCTAAGTGCAGTGATTTCAAAGCGATATTGCCCTAGCTGAAAACTGCAAACGGCTTCAGGGATACTTTCTAAATATTCGACAATCACGCCGTTTATTGTTTTTGGTCCCTCTGTAGAGAGGTGCCAACTAAGGCAGCGGTTGACATCGCGCACGGATGCAGAAGCTTCCAGGCGGTACCAGTCGGAATCGAGTTGAATGATATCCTGTTCAATTTGCTGTGCCGTCTCAGTGCTAAATTCTCCAACAATCTCCTCGAGCAAATCTACTAGAGAGACGATACCTTGGACTTCACCGTATTCATCAACAACGATGGCAAAACGGCGTTTTTCGAGTTTGAAATTTAACAGTTGTGTGTGCAGCGGCGTGGATTCAGGAACAAAGTAGGGCTCGCGCATCGTTTGGCGGATCACGTCGTGAGTGATAGCTTTATCGTGGTTGAGATAACGTGCGATATTGCGCAGGTGCAAAACGCCAACAACGCTATTAACGTCTCCTTCGTATACTGGCAGACGCGTAAACTCCGAATTGCGAATGACATCCAGAATGGCTTCGATCCCGTGCTCCAAGTCGATGCCTGCCACTTCGTTGCGTGGCACCATAATGTCCTCTACCGTGGCTTTTTCTAAATCAAGAACATTCAGTAACATACCTTGGTGTTGGTCGGGGATGAGATCGCCAGCTTCGTTTACCACTGTTCGCAGCTCTTCTGGGTGAAGGTGGTCGGCGCGCGCTTTGCCGGTTGGGTCCATGCCAAATATTCGCACCAGCGCATTGGACATAAAATTTACTGCGACAACAACCGGATACAAGACTTTAAGGAGCGGGCTCAAAATAAAACTGGCGGGAAAAGCAATGCGCTCTGGGTGGATCGCGGCAATAGTTTTGGGTGTTACTTCCGCAAAAACGAGCAGTGTCAAGGTGAGCAAAAACGAACCTATGACCATGCCCAAGCTGCCGTAAAGCTCTTTGCTTATTTCCGACACAATCATTGCTGCAATCACGTTAACCAAATTATTTCCAATTAAAATAACGCCGATCAAACGATCGGGACGGGAAAGCAGGTTTGAAACGCGTTTTGCGCTTTTATTGCCGTTATTTGCTTTGTGTCGCAGCCGGTAACGGTTGAGTGCCAACATGCCGGTTTCGGAGCTGGAAAAAAACGCTGACAAAAAGAGGAGAACAACTAGGGCGATGAATAACAGTTGAAGGGGTAATTCGTCCAAGCGATTTGGGTCTCACATTGAAGTAGAACTTTTATCTTGAACCAGATTATTGCTAGGCGCAAGTCGGCTGAAGCCTCAAGCCGCTCGAGCCGAGTGTCAAACTCGTTCGAGAACCAACTCTAAAACAAACTTACTGCCGAAGTACGCAAGGATGAGAAAAACAAAACCGCTCAACGCCCAACGGGTTGCCAAGTGACCGCGCCAACCTCGCTTGAACCTGCCCCACAGCAATACGCCGTAAATAAGCCATGCCAGCACTGAAAGAACCGTCTTGTGAGCCAAATGCTGAGCAAATAAATTTTCGACAAAAAAAGCACCTGAAACCAATGAAAGCGTCAAAGTGATTTGCCCGACCCAAAGCATCTCAAAAAACAGGGTCTCCATTGTTTGCAAGGGCGGCAATAACCGAATCATTCCAGTCGGGTGCTTGGCTTTGATCTGGGCGTCTTGAAACGCGAGAATTAGCGCCTGTACGGTTGCCATTGCCATTATGCTATAAGCGATGATCGACAGCACTACATGAGTGGCAACTCCAGTGCTGAGATTAAGTGGTGTAAGGCTCTGCGTACCAAAATAGAGCTCTGCGAGCAAAGTGAGCACGCAAAATGGCAGAATAATGATAAATAAGTTGTGTAGCGGTTTGCGCAGGCTGCTGACGAGCACCATTAGCGCCAAAACCCAGGAAAAGAGCGGTAGGATTCGAAAAAAACTGACATCTATGCCGCGGGGAGTATAGATATTTTGGTAGAGGCTTATCGCTTGCACTACCAGCGCAGCTGCAGCAATGATTAATATTTCTCGCCTGCCTTTTGCTCTCCCAGATCGTAGAGAACGAAGCAACAAAAACCATGCAGCGCAATATAAGCTAATTGCCAGAGTTACCGTCATACGAAGCTACTAATGCCTTGTGTGATACCTTATACAGATCGAGCCAAACTTACATCCATCGCGAGTAATATGGCTAGATTGTGCAGATTGCCGTAAGCGCAGACTGTTCCCAGGTAAGCGCAGTTTGTATTTCGTAATCTCTCTTTCGACACCCGTATGAAGCTCTGAGTGCGAAAGCGTAGATTAGTCGCTGCTATAGTAATTTGGCAAGCGCCACTTAATTTTATATGGTCGTCAACCGCCGTCATACTCGCTATACTGCGGCGCATTTGGAAAACGCCTAAGAGGCATCGAATAGCTCAATGTTTGAATCCTTGACTGACCGGCTTAACCGGTCATTAAAGAAAATAAGCGGCAAGTCTCGCATAAATCACGACAATATTCAGGATACGCTGCGCGAAGTGCGCAAGGCTTTACTTGAGGCAGACGTTGCACTGCCCGTGGTCAAAGCTTTTGTTAACCAAGTGCGTAAGCGTGCGCAGGGCCAGGAAGTTTCACGAGCACTCAACCCGGGCCAGCAATTTCTGAAAATTGTTGAAAGCGAACTCGTTGCCGTTATGGGTGAGGCTAATGAGAGACTCAATTTAGCTGCGAAACCCCCAGCGGTGATTTTAATGGCGGGTTTGCAGGGCGCGGGGAAGACCACCACGGTGGCGAAGCTCGCGCGTTTTCTAAAAGATAAAGAAAAGAAGAAAGTCTTAGTGACAAGTGCCGATATATATCGGCCTGCTGCGATTCAGCAGCTCGAGACTCTTGCCGGCGAAGTGGAGGTTGAGTTTTTTCCATCAAGTGCAGAGCAAAACCCCGTTGATATCGGTAAAGGTGCAATTGCCCAAGCTAAAAAATTGCAGTCGGATGTCGTTATCGTTGATACCGCGGGTCGCCTGCATATAGACCAGGAGTTGATGGAAGAAATTCAGGCCTTGCACAAAGCGCTTGACCCGGTTGAGACGCTGTTTGTCATCGATGCGATGATTGGTCAGGACGCTGTTAATACCGCGAAAGCTTTTAACGAAGCACTGCCGCTCACGGGCGTTGTATTAAGTAAGGCGGATGGTGATGCGCGCGGTGGCGCTGCGTTGTCTGTGCGTCACGTGACAGGTAAACCTATTAAGTTTTTAGGTATAGGTGAAAAGGTTGAGGGACTTGAAGCCTTTCACCCCGATCGCATGGCTTCACGTATTTTGGGCATGGGAGATGTTCTCTCACTGATTGAAGAGGCAGAACAAAAGCTCGATAAGCACAAAGCCGAAAAACTTGTGCAAAAGGTCAAAAAGGGCAAATCATTTGATTTGGAGGATCTGCGCGATCAGTTGCAACAAATGCAAAACCTAGGTGGTATGGGGGCTGTACTCGATAAGTTGCCAGGGATGGGTAATATTTCGCAGATGGCCGAGCAGGCGAATGTGAACAAACAATTCAAGCAAATGGATGCCATTATTAATTCCATGACACCGCACGAGCGCCGCAATCCAGATATATTAAATGGGTCGCGCAAAAGACGCATTACACAGGGGTCCGGTACCGAAATTCAAGACCTTAACCGCTTGCTAAAGCAGCATAAGCAAATGAGCAAAATGATGAAAAAGCTCAAGGGAGGAGGAATGAACAAGCTTATGCGCGGCATGGGAGGCATGATGGGTGGACGCGGTGGAGGACTGCCCCCGGGAATGGGGGGTGGCATGCCACCCGGGATGGACGGCTAGTCGGCGCGCTATTTCAAAAATATTAAAAAGTAGCTGAACAGAGATTCAGAGGCTATACATTAGTTTACCTTTCCAT
>JANQJB010000070.1 GCA_028281865.1 Marinagarivorans sp. | reverse complement strand
CTGCTACTTTTATTTCATCCATTTATCCTGCCCGTCAATTTAGAAATTGTAACCAAAGCTGAACAGGAACGAACGCCCAACTAAGGGGTAAATTCCAGGAAGGGTATTTAAAAACCGAGCCGCAGTGGGAGAGCCCGTGCCATCTGATACTAACGGCGGGTCCTCGTCTAGTACATTAATGACTACCGCGCGCCCGACCCAATGTGTTCCCCGATAAAATACCGATAAATTGTGATAGAAAATATTATCTGTTTCGCTAATTCTATCCGGTGGATCGGTTAGTGGTTCCTCTTCGGTCTCTCCAGTAAAGTCTGCTCGCCAATTGAAAATCCAGTTGCGCCAGTCGATGCGAAAATCCATTACTGCACTGTATTCGGGAAAGCCGAAATGGCCAACGAAGTCTATGCTATCACCCAATAGTTGCGATTCGGATTCGGTAAGATAATTCAACGTAAGGTCGTATGAAAACTCGAACAGCGGAAACTCTTTTTCGTAGAGAAAATTAATATCATAACCGCCCGATGTGAGCCTGCCGATATTAATAAATGACGAGTCTACAATGCCTAAATTACCTTGAGGGTCACGGTCTCCAACACGGGCACAGTAGGGACTAGTCAGGTCGACCGATTCGTAACAGGTAAAAAGTATCAGACCGGCGGAAAGAGATGAAATTCTGTCTTCAATTTCGATATCGTAACGTGTAATACCAAGCGAAAAGTTCAGCGCGTCTGGTTGGTAAACCAAACTCAAAGTAGAGGAAGTTGCCTGCTCGGATTCTAAGTCATCGGAGCCGCCAATGACGATCTCAATTGAGCCTGCGTTTGCATCATAATCGGCAGGAATATTCTGCGCCTCACAGTTGGTGTAGACAGGATCGCCCGGTAGAAAGCGTTGCTGATAAAACTTACAGGGGTCCACCTCGTTATCGAGAAAAGCGGTCTGGTTACCCAAGTGTTGCTCAAATAATGCAGGGGCCCTAAATGAAGTACCGTGAGTCCCGGTAATTCTAATGGAATCGAAGACTTGCCACGTTAAAGCGCTGCGGTATGTCGTATCGCTTCCGAAGGAGTCGTAATTAGTAAATCGACCTGAAACGTTTAACGACATGCGATCTATCGCAGGTAAATTTCTTAATAGCGGAACCTCCCATTCGGTGAAAAATTCAGAGACGGAATCGTGTCCTTTTGTAATGAGCGATTGCGAACTTAGGAAAACGTTACCGGAGACTGCTTGTTCATCGGGTTTGTCGAGCATATCTTCATAACGGTATTCAACCCCAAATACGGTCGAAACCGTCCCAGCAGGCAAATCGAATAATTCACCCGAAGCGTATGCCGAGAAGGTATAGCCCTTGTAAATTGTCTTTCCCTCGGTTTCTTCGAGTAGAAAGTCTGTTGCGCCATCTGCTAGACGGCCGCGCAGCAGCGCGTCTTCGTTAAATAAATTAATTGGAATACAATCGGGGAAATTGACAACATCTGCGCAAATGACGTTACCGAATACATCGACGTCCGTTGTTAACGAAGCAATTGTGCGGTCCTCCAAAAACACATCCCAACGATATCGCCCGTCCGAATAGCCCATACCGAAATAGGCGTCATAGTTCCATTTTGAACTGATATCACCTTTTAACCCTGTGAAGAACTGCACACGGGTTAGGTCCACCTCAGTGCCAGCATTATCCAACTCATAGCTCGGCGCGAAGACTGTTACACCCGTTCCGAACTGACCCAGCGGGCCAAATTCTCCAAATGGGTTAAAGTGATTACCGAAGGGTACAAAGGTACTAAACCGACGATAACCGTTATTAGCTTTTGTCGTTCTGCGATTTAAATACAACTCATAATAGGCGCGCGTACTTTTTTCGAAAATTGAGAAATCATAATTCCCGAATGAGCTAATCGAAAATATGTCGGAATTGGTCTGAATGTCTTCTACAGCAGGTGAACGCGTATCGCGATAAAATGTGCTGGCGTTATCGAGATCAGATGTCGGCACACGTGTGAAATAGGGGATCCCAAGGCCGAGAACGGGGTCATTGACCAACTCATCATAGTTTGGATTGTCTGGAGAAGGGTTGCCCAAACTTCGGTCATAACGAAGGAGGCCTAAGCCACTCGAGAAATACCCATATTCGAAACCGAAACAGAGCTCCTCACCGGTTTCGGGGTCGCGATTATCGATAACACCATTGCCGTCGCTGTCCGTTAAACGCGGTCTAGTATCACATTTTGCGTAATCTAAATCTCCTTGCTGCAAAGATTCTTGCGATGTAATGCCGGCTGCAAATGCAATATTCCACTTAGCGCCAGTTTTACCCCAAGCAGCATCGAAACTATATTCATTGCCCTCGCCGAGTTGGGGGGCATAGACTCCCATATTGAAGTTAAAGCCGTCAGCAGAACTGCGTGTAATGACATTGACTACACCGGCGACAGCATCGGCACCGTAAATGGAGGAAGCGCCGTCTTTTAGAAGTTCATAGCGGCTAATGATAGAAGTTGGTATTGCCGAAAGGTCGACACTATTAGTCGATCCGCGCACGCCAGAAGGCATCCAGCGTTTGCCGTTAACGATTGCTAGACTCCTTTGCCCGCCGAGGCCACGAAAGGAAATTTGTCCCGCGCCGGGGCCACCATCAGTGACAAAACCGGAAAAACTATCATCGATTTGCTGACCAGCTGCTACAGTAGAGTTCTGTAAGATTTCACTCGTGGACATTAATCCTGCAAGCGCGGCCTTTTCTATCGTAATAATTTCAATGGGGTTGTCAGTGGAAAATTCCGAGCGCTTGATACGCGAACCTGTGACTAGTACGTCTTCTCGCAGGACATCCTCAAGGACTTTATCTTCCTCCAAAGATTCGTCTTCAGCGGTGTCGTCGTCTTCTGCAACATTTGCTCTAGGAATAGTTTCGGTGATGGATTCGTCGGTCTGCTGGGCTGATGCACAAATGGCATTTAGCTGCAATGCGAGAAATGTGCAAAGCACAGTTAATAATCTCATGGTCACTCCTAATCTTTTTTATTCTCAGAGCTTGGTAGGGCCCGGATAGCTATCTTTGTTTCTATACGATCTTGTAACGATCTTGGTCTTGAACGACCGGCTTTTTATTAGCCCGGTTTCTGTAGAGTTGACACGTGTTGTCGGCGATCGCTTGACCACAGATTGTAACCCCAATTGCGCTAGTCTAAGGATGTTGGAAACAAAATTTGTCCAACTAGGACACGTTTTAGGCTTGGTATTGATCGAAATTTATACGTTATTAGCAAACACCTTGTGTTTTAACAATAAGCCTTTGCTGGATAGAGCCTTAGGGCCAAAATCTTAAAGTAGTTTGTTGCTAGCCAAATAAATCTTCAAGATTAGGATCCGCACTCGAGGTGGAACCGCATTAGTGCAGGTCCGCGCTTTACTGCACTCTTTTTGCACCAGTAGTTAATGAGTGACTTTGTCTTAAGTGACTTTATCTTAGCGGCAGAAAAACCCGCGTCGCTTAATCGACTGTGCGCGTTTTTCCGCTATCGGCACGCTTCTTATTTTCGCTTTGCACGTAAATTGAATCTGTGGTGCCCATACTGGCGTGCCCGAGATCCTCAGAGACATCTTTCAGGGCTCGCCCACGCTCAATTTCCATGCTCGCACCCGTGTGGCGCAACCAATGTGTCGATGCCTCCTTTAATTTTCTCGCCTGATCGTCACCTTGCTCATGCCGCATTTTTTCGTAAGCCTTGTCAAAAACTTCTTGCACCAGCCGTGAAAGGTGTCGAGCTGTCATTCCGCCTTGGCCGCGAACTTTTTCTACTAGAGCCGTGTTGTCGCCCGAGAATGGCAGTGCTGGAAGAGCCCTAAATGAGCGATAGCGTTTTAGATAATCAATAAATTGTGTAGGCACCGTTACGTCGCGAAGTTTGCGCCCTTTGCCGAATATTTTTAGCCACCAATTCTGGTGCTCGTCTTGCCAAAAATGCCCCATAGTAGGAGACCAATCTTTGCGTTCAGAAAGCTCGGAAATCCGTAAAAATAAGGTCTTTAATGCCGCGATAACAAACAAACTTCTCTCGTAATAGTGATCTTGTTCGGCAAGTGATTCTGCAGTCTCCAGGACATATTGCCACTGCGCTTCGCTGAGACGTCTTACTTCCTTAACTTGAGCGTCAGCGATAAAATAGCGGCAGTCTTTTTTTGCAATTGGCACGGGGTTGCCAAAGCAAATTTCTTCATTGATTAAATGTTTGTAAAAAGCATTTACAGCAGTAAAAGTTGCCGTCAGCGTTTGCTGCGAAGGTTTATACTTTTTTTTATCTGGTGTATCGACTTTGTGACTTTTGGGTATCTGTAAACGAAAAGGAAGCCAGTTTTTATTTACTTGAAAGTTACCGTTTCTAAAAACAAATCGGTCGGCGTTACTCAGTGCAACCCAAGAGACCGGCGGCTTCCAACAGAAATCAGCATATTCCAAAATCTCTTTTTTTCGAAATTCATCCAGCGGGATTTTTTTAAACAAAAAAATCCACAGTAAAAATTTTTCAACTTCGTTCCTAAACCGGGTGTAAGTATGTTCAGATTTATTCCTGCCGATATATAACAGAAAATCTTGTCCCCATTGCCAATGCTGTTTATACCAGCCTTCACCTGCAGATAGAAATTCATTGAGCTCTGTGTAAGATAAAATATCAAACGATAACAGTTCGTCGTAGGTAGGGTAGAGAGGGCAAGGTTTGGGTAGGCTCATTATAAAAGAAATTGACTGGAGATTTAGTACCACTGATGATTCTAAGTGATTGGTTAAATCATTATAGGTTTTTTATCCGATGGATGAAACAGACCTAAGTGAATTTATAAATGAATTTACATACGGCTGCGCTGTTGTGGCAACGAATGTGGCAACAAAATCACCATTTGTAATCGAGAGCAGTTCCACCTGCAGGAATTCCCAAATCAACGCTGCGTTTTCCAATATGCTTCCTACTCTCAGCATCGAGCTCCGTTTTAATGCCTTCATCCCGTTGTGCCGCCATCCAGTTTTTCAATTGTGTCAGCAGTTTGTTCCGAATAAAGAAGTGTTGCGCGGGATCTAACGCCAAATTTTCTAGTTCAAAAGGGTCTTCATCTAAATTGTAAAGCTCAAATTGTGGTCGAGCCAGATACCGTTTTGCTCTTTTTCTCGTAGCGATATTCTCACTTTTAAGCCAAGAAGATAGTGTATGCTTGGGACCTCCTTGTTTAACCACAGAATTAGCGAATTGTTTTGTGTGATCAAGATTCCAGATAAGGCGATAGCGGCCATCAGTCACTACACGGATTGGGTAGCTCGGCGCCCCAGAATAAATCCCCCGAGTTGTATGGACACCGAAAGCGTAGTCACGATGTTTATCAGAACTACCTGCTAACACGCTAACAAAACTTTTTCCATCAAGCGAGAGCTTATCGGGTGACTGACCCGCTAGTTCAATTAACGTTGGAACAATATCAGCATATTGAATAATCGCATTAGTTTCCCTTGATGCTTGCTTTTTTGAGGCGCGATTTTTGCCGAAATGCCACGCTGTTAACATAGCGCTATGGTGTCCATTATCGTACAGCGTCCATTTTGCAAAAGGAAAATTTGAACCTTGTTCTGATAAAAAAATGATTAGCGTATCGCGTTTCTGGTTCGATTTACGCAAGTACTCGAGAACTGTCCCAAACTGTCGATCAAGATAGCTAATTTCGGCGTAATACCTTGTCAATGCTGCACGCGTCTCAGAGGTGTCTTCGAGATATTCTGGGACGTTTAATTTAGCCTCGTCATATTGACTTGCATCGCCTCTATTCCAAGGCGTGTGGGGTTGATTACTTGCAACTACTAGCGTCCATGGCTGCCCAGTTGATTCGAAAAATGTTTTTGCAAGCGAGAGATCTAGCTCCTTTTTTGTCTTGCCATTATCGTGATGCATGCCTCCCAAATGGTCAAAGCTAAAATTTTCCATCGGGAACTCGTGGCGTTTTCCTAACGAAGCTACACGATAGCCTAAAGGCCTTAAATAATTGGGTAAACTGCGCACATTATCGTAAACACGACTGTGATTTGGGTGAGCCCCGCTGCGTACGGGTTGCAAACCGGTGTAGAGTTCCATCCGAGTGGGAGCGCACATCGCAGAGCTCACATACATGTGATTGTATTTAACCGCTGTTTTGGCAAACTCTTTAAGGTTTGGCGTAATCACATCAGTGTTGCCATACGGCGAAATATCACGATAAGTGAGATCGTCAGCAATAAATATCAAAAAGTTTGGTTTAACTTGCTCTGAACTATGATGAGTCGCGCATGACACGAGAAAAATTATCAAAAAAAATTCCGTAACAATTTTAAGTACGAATAAATAATTTAACATTTCTTAAGGGTAGAGCATTAAAAATAAAGTAAAAAACGCGCAAGCGCATCGGAGAATGTATTTTGCGAGAACTAAAGGTAACTCATAGCCGTAAAATGTAAGATAAACGCAAACGAAAAATTATTGATAAACGAGTTATCCATTGGGCATCTATTTGCCATTCCTTTAACGTTGCCACAGCTTCAACGTTACCATAGCTTCAACGTTGCCATAGCTTTTTTAACGTTGTCATAGCTTTAACGTTATTGTTTTTTTTGTCTTGCCAACTCGCGCTCAGCAAGCTCTTTTTCTCGTGCTTCGCGTCTCTTGCGGGCCTCGGGTTTGGTTAAAAGCGGGTCGAGAGAGTCGGAAACGCTATTTTGTCTGCCTTTTTCGTAACCCCGCATATACTCAGCGCGCCTAGCTTCTGGGCAGACTTCCTCACGTGCCGGTAATACCTCATAGCCAACAAGCTCCCCGTAGCGTTCCGTACAGCGATGCAATATGCCGTCGACGTATCCGTATTTGTAGTCCTCTACGTTAATCGAATACCCATAACGCTTACATTCGCGCATGCGCCGCAGTATTTGGTTGTCGTTAGCGGCCTGAAGACCGTCGCTTATTCCAATGGCACGCCAATCGTCCGCTTCGCATTGTTCCGCACTGAGTTTTGGTGGTGTAGATGAACAGCTAAGAAAGAATAGTGACGCCAGAATTAGCAGAAACCTAGACATAACCTTTAGCTCCCAAATTGGATTAGCATTTAACTTAATTTAACCAGTGCTCCACGATAGGTAAAGCAAATATTTCATTTCACTTGATCGAAATCCCAGTCTATCGAGCAGTGCAAAGTGTTACCGTTAGTTTGAGTTTTTGTAACGAATTATTCATTTTTTAACCATTGCGGTTACAGATGATACTAAAGGTAACATCCTATCAAATAATATCCCCAGTTATCGTCAGACGCTTACACAGGCTCATATTTAGCGTTAGCTTATTGTCTGCGCTGCACAAAAAGCCAACTATTGAATCGCCTTGGAAACACTTACATGTATTTGACCAATAGTAGACTCCGCTATTTTTCGGTCTCCGACAATATCCTTCGGCTTTTATATACGTTTATCATTTCGCTCGGACTTTCAGCGTGCAGTGGTGGGCAAACGGGCTCACAAAACAATGACGCATCCTCTTCAAATTCTTCTTCTAGCTCCAGTTCCTCAAGCAGTTCGTCCAGCAGTGCATCGAGTGGCACACCGGCATTCAGTGTTGAAACGGGACTAGGCGAATATGATCAACACTGTACCGATTGCCATGGCCCACTTGGGGAAGGGAATGGCTTCCCGCCCATTAACGCACAGTGCAGTAAAACAGATTGTGCCGATCAGGCACTCTTGTCAGCCTATATTGCTGAATTTATGCCGATCAACCCGACTTCCGCTTGCTCGGGAAGCTGCGCGGAGAATGTCGCGGCATTTATAATCGCCGGGTTTCCGAGGAGTGATAACAGCGGGGCGAGTAACAGTGTCGCGTTTGTCTGCGATGCAGATGCAACACCGATTGTCGATACATGGCGCAGGCTGAGTAAAACGCAATACCGCAATACGCTAAACGATATTGTTTCGGCGTTACACGGAGTTTCGCAAGCAAGTGCAGTACTTGATGTGGCGTGGGAAGAATTTGATGCTTTGCCAGATGAAAACCGGCCCGTTATCGACCAAGACTTACACGGTACTTACCGCAGGTTAGATCAGAACGTATTTCAAAGCCACGTGGACGCCTGGTATGCATTAGCGAATAAATTTGCGGAAGAACTTACCTTACCGTTTCGCATCGAACAAACTGTCGGTTCGTGTTATGGATCAGGGAACGTCGAGAGTTGCGTTAATCAATTGGTCGAATCGTTTGGCCAGTCTGCCTTTAGACGACCATTGGATTCCGACGAAATTAATTTCTACAGTAGTTTTTACGGCTCTTTTTCTTCTCATCAAGCACAAAATTATGCCAACGTTATTGCCGGTATACTGAATGCACCAGACTTTGTCTATATCGTTGAATACGGTCAACAGAGTAATGATAATAAAGTCGAATTAAATGCCTTCGAACTCGCATCAAAATTATCCTATCATTTTTGGAATACCAAACCCGACAATACTTTGTTTGCACTTGCGCTTGACGGCAGCTTATTAAACGACAGCGTTTATCGTGAACAGGTTGAACGTTTATTTAGCGATTCTCGAACTCAACAAAGTATTAGAGCTTTCTATAGGGAGTGGTTAAAACTCGAAAATTTAACTAATTTAAACTTCGATAATGAATCAAATATTTACCGGAATTTTGCTGGAGATAACTTACCGTCTAATACGCTGCATACACAAATGCAAAACGAAGTTCTGGATTTTCTAGATTACGGTACATGGCAAGGCGCATTAACTTTTGCTGACTTTTTTACAAGTCAATTGCTGTTTCCACGTACCGAAGAGCTTGCTGCAATATACGGAGTGACAACACAAAATACCGGTACTGGCATCGCAGCTCCAAATGATGCCAGGCCGGGAATTTTGACACGAGCAGCACTTTTGGCAACTCGCGGAGCGGCGACGCGTCCAGTGATGAAAGGTGTATTTATTCGAGAAAATTTATTGTGCGATAAAATTCCCGCTCCACCGGACAATGCGACATCCGACTTACCCGAGCTATCGCCAATGCTCACAACTCGACAAAAGGTCGAAGCCATTACCGAGCAACCAGAGACATCCTGCGCTTTTTGTCATCAGAGTCTCATTAATGGTTTGGGCTTTCCCACAGAGAATTTTGACTCTCTCGGACGCTTACGAGAACAAGAAATACTGTTTAATAACGATGGAGAAATTATCGCTTACGCGGATATTGATACAAGCGGTATTCCGCGAGCGACGAGTGGAAACGATATACAAGTGGGCAATGCAACAGAGTTAATGAACGAGCTTGTTAATAGTGGAAAGTTAGAAGCGTGTTTTGCGCGGCATTATTTTAGATATTCTTTTGCACGCTGGGAAGACGAACAGAAAGACGGATGCGCTCTCGAGCAGCTGCGTAGCCGCCTTGCTGAAACGGGTTCGGTGCAGGATATGCTAAAAGAGATCGCCCTGACCCCGGCATTTAAATCTAAAGTAGTTTCAGCAGAGTAGAGCGGATTATGACTATTAACAGAAAAATTTGTCGCCGCCAATTTTTGCGTGGAGCAGGGGGCTTTAGTCTAGGCCTGCCTTTTTTACCTTCTCTTGTGCCGGGTCCAGCCTACGGTGCAGATCCCCAGATCGAGATGCAAAAACGTTTCGTTGCTATTGGCACCAATCACGGTGGTATTTTCGAATCTGCGATGTACCCGAGTGATAGCTTATTGACAGAAACGCAAACGCTTTTTCCCGGGCATGAGGTTAGTCGCGGTACTTTAGTGTCGACAGTAAGTAATGGCGAGCGCAGATTGTCTAATATTCTGCGCGCATCAGATACACAGTTTACAGAAAGTATTAGCGGCAAAATGAATGTGTTACGTGGCATCGACATACCGTTTTATATTGCTCACCATACAGGCGGTCACCTCGGAAATTATGCGCGAAATGATGGCAACGGTGAGGATGGTCAACAAATTCAGTCTCAATACATGCCAACTATCGATCAGTTAATGGCCTGGTCAAATAATTTTTATCGCGATATTAATAATGTAAGTTTACGATCGATGGTTACCGGCACTAATTCGCGCTATTCCTACAACTGGACAAGCCCGTCGCAACGCAACGGCAATGTTGTCGCTGTCGAACATCGACAAGACTTTTACAGTCTTTTTGAAGATGTATTTAAACCAGCCGACGAGCCGAGTGAAACTTTTTCTAATTCTTTTATTGTCGATCGAGTGCTGGAAAATTATCAGTCGTTACGCAACGGAAATAGACGTATTGGCAGCCAAGATCTGCAGCGTTTGGATGACCATATGGAACGTTTATTTGAATTGCAAAGACGCTTATCGGCAACACAACAAAGCACAGCCCTGTGTGCAAATTTTTCACTGGAACAAAATATTAGTTGGAATGACTATCATCAGGTGTCTGAAGCCTATGTCGATGTAGTTGAAGCAGCATTTTTATGTGGCTCCAGCAGCATTGCGGTTCTAGGTATGGTCGAGGAATATTTCTCGTCGACGCCCGACTGGCATCAAAGCATAGCGCACCGCTGGCAAAACGCAGGTCCCCAAGCACAACTGCAAGACGTCAATCAAAAAATATTTGAACATGTTTTTATTAATCTTGCTGCGCGTTTGGATGTGGAAGAGAGCCCGGAGTGTACTATTTTAGACAATACATTAATGGCGTGGACGCAAGAGAGCGGCGAGAGCACACACGATGCGCGTTCAATACCGATTATTACTTGCGGTGGTGCCGGCGGTTTCTTACAAACTGGTCAGTATTGTGATTATCGTAATAAGACAGAGTCGGGCTTACTGGAAGTTTGGGGTACTACGCTGGGTTACACTGGGTTGCTGTATAATCAATGGCTGTCCACCGCATTGCAGGCTATGGGCTTACAAGAAAGTGAATGGAAAAATATCGCAAATAACGGCCCTACGGGCTATGGTTTAGATAATATTTCCGCGAGTTATGCGCAAGCACAGGTAAATGGGGTAAAGTCTAACGCCGATCAAGTTTTACCTTTTTTGTCTGTTCCTACTTAGCAATAATGTTTTTATCAATTTAAAAAAGTATTTGCTTTGCTAAGCGAATACGGCTAATCCGCGCTAAACTAACGGAGTGTTGTATTCCACCTTAGAACTCTTAGCGCATAATTTTTCTCATAGGCGCTTTGGTCAATACCCGGCATGCCTCGCTCAATCGCCGCCTCGCGGTCGCCCAACGCAACATCTTTAACACTTGTATATAGTGCTACCAATGACTCCGCTCTTGCTCCCGGATCAGACGTTAAATAGTTATTGGATAAAAATTTAAACATTGTTTTCCATTTGCTAGTTGAGACATCCCCCCAATCAGCTCCTGTCTTGCCGCCGTCTTGTGTGGATACTTTTACCACCGTATCAACTATGGCACTTATTTTGGCCGCACCTTCTAATACGCCACAATTAGCGCGGGCACCGATATCCGCTGCCGCTTTGGTAAAGTATGTTGTCGGTTCAGGGTAGTAAATCGACAATGGGTTTATCTCGTACAGATTTTGTCGAGCGACAATTTCAAGTGCATTCAGCTCATCTAAAAATTGTTGATAGGTATAGTCTTCATTTTCAACCACATCACCTTTACCGGATGCACTCCAATGATAGGGCGTTGTCAGCACCAACGGTGTCAATATCGTTTGTTGATTAATCTCGCTGGCAGCATCTCCATCGCCAATTTCATGGCTCACTGCGTCCAAACCGCCGAGCAACTGCTCTGGGCGCCAGTCCTGATCATCATCCGCCGTTTTATAAACTAATTCGCGGTCACCGGGATCTGCGGCTACCCACTCATTAGCACCCCAATGACCAACGGCCGTGCGATGCGCAAGCTCTCTCCATGCTCTAAATGGAAAATTACTTCGTGTTGATGTTTTACCCTCTCTAGACATTTCGTCAAGTTTTGCTTGAGGAACGGAGGGCCATTCCCACGTGTCGAAGCCCCAGCGTATATGGTTAGGGACATAGCCAAAAACTTCGTTGTCTAGCTTCCTGTACGCGCGAGCGCCCGCTATTTTTTCTCCGTCGCCGTCGACGCCCGCTTCACCAAGCGCATTGCCGAGTCGGCGATTAAAACCAATGGCGTAAAATATTCTCGGTTTTAAATGTTCATTAAGGGTATCGTGCTTATGGTTAATATCGCCGATCAACTTTCGATTTGATGACAACGGCGCTGCGTCTGCTTGCGCGATCATTTCCACCACAACACCACGAGTTTTTAACTGTAGGGGAAAATCGGAATGCTCATTAAATATTGGTGTAGCCTGAATTGGGTTTCTATTATCGAATGCTTGAGTATTCTCAGCTTCTCGTTGTAGCGTAGGAGCACGTGAGTCATTCAAGCTGTTTACAAAACTACTACCTTCCTTAGCAGAAAAATACGCTGTGCCCTGTGCTCGATTATCAGCAAACTGAGCCACGCCACCACTTTTTTTTTCGGACCTTGCTTCCGACGCTAAGGGACAGTGCTCTTTTTGTGAATATACACTCATTGGCATCCTCAAGGATAAGTTGACTTAATAATTAACATTTACATCGAAAGTTTGGCAGATACGGAGTCTAAAATAATGGGTATTCTTAGCCTTTCGCCAAACGTCAATTCATATTCAGCGGATAGTTTAAAATGAGAATATCCACCTTGTTCCTGAACGTCATCTGCCTTGCCGTTAACATAAAGCGAGCATGAATTCAGCTGTACAGGTATATGACAGGAGGCACAAGACTCTAGAAAAAGGTATCCGGTCTTAAATTCAGTGGATGAATCGGAGTAACGCAAGCACAACGCTGAATATAAAATGGGTCGGTAATCGACTAACGAAGCACCTATGTAAATTCCACACAGCTCGTTTCCGGATTGATTCGAGAGGCCGAATATAAACTTCCATTCTCCATTCCAAACGTTGCGCCCTAAATGCACACAACAACCATCGAGGCCAATTTTTTGCTTGTTAATTAAGCGCTGTGTTTCTGGACTATCAATATTCATCAAATTATCTAACGGAAGGTTGACATTCTGAAAATCTAAATCTTCCACATATTCATGATCTTGAAAATAGGGTGGAGTAAAGTTTGCCATGCTGTCACCTCGTTAACTCAATAAAATCTTAAAAGATCTAGCGCATTAAAATATGAGATTGGTTTTTCAATCTTCATTATTTATATATTAGCGTTGCTATAGCTTTATTTAATACATAATTAAAAATATGTAAAAAAATGATTACTATTTGTTGCCTTATGATATGTCATATATAAGCGAATATAATACTGATAATGACTATTCGGAAAATGATACAAGATTTATGAACAAGCTATCTATAGTCAAATTACCTAATAACCGCTTGGAATTGATTGATCCAGGGATCAACAATATTTATGGTATATCTGTTTGGAAGATCTAAATATCTTACCTTGTACTACAAATGCATTGTGGTTTGTTTGGCCTTGTGCCTTCAATTAATATCCGCTGAACAATTATTCGCAGAATCTTTATCTAGAAAAGTTATCAATAACCTAGACATCGTTCAGAAAACCCCCGATAAAAAAAGCCACAAACCAGTTAACCAATACCAACTAAAGGCAAAGTCAAGCGGTTTTAACTATTTTTTTTCAGGCTACGTTAAGTTAGATGCAATTTACGATTTGGGGCCGCTGGCTGGTGATCGACTAAATTACGCCGGGATTTTGTCAAACGATGAAGACAATAACGACGGGCACTTTAGAATGCACGCTAGGGAAAGTCGCATAAGTTTAACTGCAAGCAAGTTACAAGCCGGTACTGAGATAAAAATCTATTTTGAAGGCGACTTTTACAGCGGCGGCACAAATAGTTCAGCGAGCATCGAAAAAATATCTAACTCGAATGGACTGAGGTTGAGGCAAGCCTATGTCCAAGTGGGTCGCTTTATGATGGGGCAATCTTGGTCCAATTACGTAGACTTAAAATCATTTCCCGAAAACTTGGATTTCTCTAATGACACAGGCCAAGCTTTTTTACGGCAGGCGCAATTGCGCTATACCCGCGTTGCGGGAGATTGGACAACTTCCTATTCGATTGAAAATCCAGAAAGCGATATAGCGATACTAGAATCAGGTGATTGTGAAGTCAGCTCGAAAGATGCGCTTCCTGATATTACTGCAAAAATCAAATATGCCAGCAATTGGGGGCACCTTTCGCTACAAAGCTTATTGCGCAATATATCGATAAATACTAAAGGAAATAACTGTTCAGACAGTGAATCGCATTTCGCCTACGGTTTGGGAATATCTGGCAAATTACTGTCTGGTCGTCAGCAATTAAGATTTCATTTTAGCGGCGGTAATGGAATAGGGCGATATATTCAAGAAGCAGTAGGTTCAAGTGCCGCTTATTTTAGTGATAGATCTATCTCTGAAGGCACCTGGGAATTTGAAACTCAGTATGCGCACGGCGGATACATTGGGCTTCAGCATAAATGGAATAAAAAATATCGTTCCAATTTAAATACAGGGTTTGTTGAAATTGATTGGGATCTTCAAGGTAGTTCAAACGCAAATATGCGCAAGCTTCATTCTTTTCATTTAAATTTGATCAGAAGCTTTGCTTCTGGTCTTGATGCAGGAATTGAATACTCCAGAGCAGAAGCTACCAACGATATTAAAACGAGCGATATCCACCGCATACAATTGAGCATGAAATACAAGTTTTGATCTATATGAGAATGACGGAAACCTTTATGTTCAGGCAGATAACATTTTTATTGATAGTTTACACAATGCTTTTTTCTTTTGCTTGTTTATCAAAAGAAAGCTCGCAAATAATAAATGATTTATCGGAAACTGAACTCTATCACTTCAAGGATTTACCTCCCGATATAGAGCGCATCAAAAAGAGCGGTATATTACGTGTTGCGATGTATCAAATAGATACTCCCCCCTATTATTTCGTTAATGAGGAGGGTGAGCTAGATGGCGTTGATGTCGAAATTATTAAGGGCTTCGCGAGACTTCTAGGTGTCGATATTACATTTGATCGAAGTGCACAGTCCTTTAATGAGGTTGTAAATCTTATTGCTGATCGAAAAGCAGACGTTGCGATATGTAAATTAAGCATTACATTTAATCGGGTCTCTAAGGTTACTTTTACTAGGCCGTATTTGAAATTACACCAAAGTCTGCTAATTAATCGACTATTACTTGCTAAGCAACAAAAAGGGCGAACACGTGAAGAAACTATTCAGAGCCTAGAGGGAAAAATTGGAGTGATCGACGGCTCATCTTATGTAAGCTACGCAAAGCGTCTGTTTAGAAATATGGAAGTCGTGGGATACGATTCGTGGGATGAAACTGTCAATGCTGTCATTAATGGAGAGGTAGTTGCGGCGTTTCGCGACGAAGGAGAAATTAAAAAAATAATCAAAGATAACCCTGATTCGTCCGTTAACTTGATGTCGGTAGTTTTATTAGATGCCGAAGATCCAAAAGGTATTGCAGTTGCTTGGGATGCATACAATTTAAAGCAGCTTTTGGAACACTATATCGATTCGTTAGACATTGGTTTGACCGCAACAAAAGCACTCTACGAATATGACCAAGTGATAGAAAGTATTCATCGTAAGACCCATTGATTTTAGATGTATATAAGCGAATGACACCAAATCCTGAAGTATCGAAGGGAGAAATAGAATGGTTGATCAATTAAAAAAAATTCCAGTAGGCTCACTTGAGTCACTCAAGAGTGTATGGGCCGTCCTGCTAGGAGCGGCGGTCGGTGCCTATATTGGGCTCTATAAAAAAGAATATTTAGAGTTTGTTGAACCGATGGGTAAGATTTACCTGGATATATTGAAGATGTGCGTATTGCCGATATTGCTTTCGGCGATATCTGTGAGCATTGGGCGTTTAATAACGGACCGGAGTAACAGTCAATACCTTAAAACTCTCTTTTTATGTTTCTTTATTGTAGTGATTATTGCAAGCGCTATTGGAGTACTGCTAGGTGTTATTGGGCAACCCGGGGGTAATCTGGATAATGATACTCTCAAAGTTTTAGGGTCAGCAATCCGCGAAACAGGTGCTCCTGACCTTGAACTCAATATGTCAGTACCGTTTACAATCGCCGATGAACTTCCTTTGCTTACCAGCTTTGTTTTCAATCTTGTACCTGCAAATATATTCAGCGCCTTGACAGATGGCAGTAACTTAAAAGTTCTATTTTTTGCGATCTTGTTTGGAGCGGCTATTGGGTCAATAAAAAATGGGACGTCTGCAACCTTGATTTCTGTTATGGATGCTATTTACGCTGCATTTGTTACCCTCGTTCAATGGCTACTGTATTTATTGCCGTTTGGATTCTGCGGATTGATTGCAACCAGCTTAAATGATGTCGGTTTTGGCGCTTTAGTAGCGATGTTGAAGTTCGTCATTGTGGCACTGGCGGCATATTTTACCCTGTCGCTTGTTGCTGCAGTAACGATGGGAATACGAACCGGATCATTTTGGGGATCACTGAAAGCGCTTAGAGAGCCGATGTTAGTTTCGCTGGTAACATCAAGTGTTTTGGCATCATTACCGGCTACGCTATCTGCTATGCAAAAATCGCTGGGCTACGACAAAAAATCCATTGATCTCATTATCCCGCTGTCTTTCAATCTTTGCCGAATTGGTCCGACCTTATATTTTTCCGTGGCGACTATGTTTGTGGCACAGCTCTACGGCGTGCATTTGGGCATGCAAGGCTTATTAATCGTTCTATTTGGTTCGGTCTTGGCTGGAATGGCAACAGCTGGCTCATCAGGTATCGCAATGTTAACGATGTTAAGTATTGTATTAGGGCCTTTGGGTCTACCGATCGAAGCCGTTCTTGTGTTGTTTATTGTCATAGACCCGATAATTGCACCTTTGCGGGTAGTTGCCAGTGTCCACACCGCCTGTGCCATCGCAACCGTTGTTATCCCAAAACAAGAATCGCAATTGTCAAATAGCAATGCTCCTATGCAAGCATTGGATGATGCCGAGGCTGCGTGATGATACCGCTTTCCTTAAGTGATGAGGACGTTGGGTAGGTGACGGGAAATCCGACATGGAAACTAAACTAGAATCTCAGTCGCGTATTAGGAAGTTAGAGCAGTTCCGCGAGGATATTCTTACCGGCGTTGAAGAAGGGGAGCTAATAATCGCCTTCCTCGCCAACAGAGGAGACGAACTAGACCCGGATACACTCGAAAAGTTCTTTAAAATCAAATATAAGTTATCCAAAGGTGAGCCTCTTTCAGAAAAAGATGAGATTTGTTTTTGGGAAATTTTCAGTTTTCTTTGTAAGCAGATTCGTCCACAAAAATTAGCGCGGTTAAAAAATAATAGTGCCTATGTAAAATGGAATAAGCGTCACCCTCTCGCACATTATAAAGTCAAGAGGGTTCCGATGTACTACGGCATTGCCGTATTCATTCTGATTTTTGTAACAGTTTGTTTTCAGACCTACTACGTTATTGGTGTAGATGTATTGTATAAAACTCAAGTTTTATTTGAAGCTAGAAATACAGCCGCCCAGAACAGAGAACAAATGCGGCGTTTAGACAAAGAACAGCTTGAAACACCGTTAATGAAAGCAGAGTTAAAGAAGCTTAATAGAGAATATGAATTAGCCGATCAAGAGCTAGACTCCAACAGAACCATATTACATAGATGGAACAGTATTTGGCAACTTGGTGGTACAAGTGAAGTGGAGTTTTCACACTACGATCAAACAGTATATGTAGAGGCACTTAAAACTCTATCTAATGCTATCCAAGCGGAAATAGATAATAATATTAAATTAAGGGAAAGTCATTTAGCTCAGTTTTTTAAGATGACTAAAACGGATAGGCAAGAAGAAAATGTAAATCTAATTGCCTTGTTGCGCAATCACAAGCTATCTAAGTCCCTAGACTTTTCTCGTAACCGTTTCTTTATCGCAAGAGCGGAAGCAATTTATGTAACTCAATTGCTAGAAGATCATATCCTACCACTACTATTTGGCTGTCTCGGTGCTTTCACACTGGTAATGAGAAGCATCCATAACGAGTTTCAAAACAGTACGTTTCGAATGAGTATATGCCTCGATTACAATTTGAGAATATTTTTAGGTGGCGTAACGGGCATTTCAAGCGGCTTGTTTTTTGGTGACTCAGGCAGCGTTGATAAAGCGAATTTTTCCCCGATGCTTATTGCCTTCATCGTCGGCTACAATATCGAAATATTGTTTTCAGCCATGGACAATATGGCCAACAAATTATCCATGAGCATGGAGAAAAAAAGAGAAGCCCTGCCTAACGATGGCCCAGAAAAAGAGGAAGGCGAAGCAGAAAAAGGTTTAACAGCAAATATTAATGAACAAAAGACAAATGATAGACAAGGTTTGCCTTTAAAGCAAAGATCATCGAGTGGTGATAATAAGCGTATGCAAACCTCTAAGTCGCGAGACATTTCGGAGAGTGACAGAACTACAAAAAAGCCAAAAACGCTGGCAAATAAACCTTATAAAAATACTAGGTCTAGAAGCCGAGGAAGAAGACATGAGCGAATATCAAGAAAGTAAACTAGACGTAAAAACTACTCGAACCAAGGTGGGTCAATGTAAGCGAAGCTTCGATGATAACCGCGAATCTAGCCAAAGCATACAACGCCAGCGAAATAATACCGGGTTACCCGATAGACTCAAGAGTGGAATGGAAAATCTCACCGGGTATTCCTTGGGTCACGTAAAGGTTCATTATAATTCGAGCAAACCTTCAGCTGTCCAGGCCCATGCGTTTGCGCAGGGAAATCAAATTCATCTCGGACCCGGTCAAGAGAAACACTTACCTCACGAACTTGGGCACGTTGTCCAGCAAATGGAAGGCAGAGTGAAGCCGACAACAAGTGTCGGTGGCGTAGCGGTCAACGACAGCCCGTCGCTTGAGTCTGAAGCAACGGCTATGGGAAACAAAGCACTGTCGATGAACTAAAACTTCTCGTTGGGTCATACCAAAATTCACTTGGCAAGTTTGGCTCGCTGTTATTCGTATCGTTGTTCTGAATAAATGTTATCAATACTACTGTCGAGAATTTTATCAACACTGCTGTCGAAAATATTACCAAACTGTACAAAATATGTGTGCCATATTGTATTTGATGGCGAAAGATGTTTTTGCATGACAAAATGTTCCTGATTTCATTGCGCTTACTAGCTTAGCGGCTAGGCTGAGTTGTGAATCTTCGGTTCTCGCACATATAGATCAAATGTGTTCATCCCAAATTTAACTAAAATTTTCCATCTTTATAGGCTTTTCTTGTTATGCCTAGCCCATGGAATATTTGTGTTGGCATGAACAAGAAAACGATCAAATGCTCTACGTATTTTGATTATTGAATTCCAAAAATGATAAGCAGCATTTTCTAATTCTGTCCATATTTTCATCTCAGCTTTCTTTAAGGTGGGAGTTATAGTCCCTCAAGATAAACGTTTAACTGGGTAAATAAATTTGGAACCTATTAAGCAGTACCAGAGAAAAGAGGGCAATGTCGCTAACAGTCCATATAAAGAAGGGGGCTATCGGGATCTTCAATGGCTTAAGTTAGTCATTGATTTGCGTATTGACGCATATTTTAACGATAAACATTTTGAGTTTGCCAGCATTTACCCGCCAACGCTCGATTTAGATTGCCATTATTCGCAATTTATACATACTCATACCTTAGAGCCTGCCGAGCGACTTTGTCTCGCATTGGCATTTTCCTCGGAATTTTTTCCGACAATGCTTGACATTTTTTTTTCAAAGAATAATACAACTGATCAGATTTATACAGAGTTTGGTGGTGTTGAGCTAAACGGTGCAAGAGGGTTTGTTCCCACAATACAAACAGCACTTTTCTTGCTAGCGGGCGATCATCTAGAACAACAGTTGGATTACCTTGCTCGTCTATGCAAAAGCTATATAAAATTCTTTTCTACACGAGACTTCGACTTTTGCAGTAAATTTATCCGTCTAGCCCCTTTGCGCCTCCACAGAGATGTAAAATCCAGATTACTTGGGCAAGACCTTTCGATAGTAGACTTTAATGAATTACCCATTCGAGAAATAGTCGTCAATCAAAATTGGGGCGACCTCATATTATCAAACAGTACTCTTGAACAATTAGTTGAACTCGATTTATGGGTAAAGCACAGCGACGAGTTAATTCAAAATTGGTATAAAAACAATCCATATTGCCGTGGCTACAAAGCGCTTTTCCACGGTCCGCCTGGGACGGGTAAAACAATGACTGCCGGACTTCTCGGGAAAAAAACTGGCCGTAGAGTGCTTAAAGTTGATATCTCTCAACTAATTTCGAAATATATAGGTGAGACAAGTAAAAATTTAGACAAGGTGTTTGAGGCGGTAGAGGATAGAAATCATATTATATTCTTCGACGAAGCCGACTCACTTTTCAGCGCACGTACTAATGTGAGCAATTCGAATGACCGCCATGCCAACCAAGAAATTGGGCATCTTTTGCAAAAAATCGAAGATTTTAATGGCATCGTAATTTTGGCAACAAATATAAAGGAAAATATCGATGAAGCCTTTATGAGGCGCTTTCATTCTGTTGTTCATTTTACTCGCCCGGGAGAAGAGGAGAGGTTAAAACTATGGTCGAATGCTTTTTCTGATAAAGCATCTACTCAGGACGTTGACTTCCGGAAGATAGCGAATACGTATGACTTATCGGGTGCGGAGATTGCTAATGTAGTGCGATTCTGCAGCCTCCAGGCTATTGAAAATAAAACGTTTAAGATATTTGAATCCGATGTTGAGGTCGCAATCCGTGGTGAAATGTTAAAGGTTGGTCGTTACTTATAAATTTTGGGGTGTTATACAAGCAGTTAACGCTGGGGAAAAAAATGAAATATGAAGTTAATCGTTTTTGGGTAAAATCTGTTTTTCGACTTCTAAAATCTAAAGGGCTAGTATGTTCCGACTTAGACAGAATTGTGAATGTAAACTCTTCCGACGGTGTGAGAGGGTTGACGGAAGCACAGTGCTCTCAGTTTATTTACTTAGCAAACGAAAAATATCCGATTGAAAGAATTCTATCGGAAAGCGTAAGATATGGAAAAATCACAGACTATTACATGATAGGGTTGTTATTAAGTAGCCATGTGAATTCATATGAACTTCTTTATAATACTGAATTTCTTCGTAGGTATATCATGCATGGGCTCGAGGTTAAAAAAACAGAGAGTACCAATAGTTTATCTATTCAGTATACGCCTCCCACTGGAGCTGATTTTTCAATTTGTTACATAATGTTGCATTTCTTGATGTATGCCGCCAATCGTATATCTGAGAACTGTGGGCACTTCGAAGTTGATCGTATTTCCTATGACGGCATTAGTTATTGTTCTAATAACAATTGGAAAGACTCGATTGTGAAGGAGAGTTACCGAAAAGGACACTCTATAGAATTGCATCTTAGGCGCGTTAATAATTCATTAGACGTTATCGAAAAGTCAGACATATATGAAAAGCTATGGGCAATGATGGTCAGAGATGATCGCTATATATTGAGTAAATCTATATCGGATAAAGTTTTATGGCTCGCTTATCAAAATATCGAAAACCCGAAATTTAATCATGTCTGGGTTGCCCAAGAACTGGGCATGAGTGAAAGGAAGTTGCAAAAATGTTTAAAGGATCAGGGAACGAGTTATCGAGAATTACTCGATCAAGTGAGAAAAGACTTATCAGAGAAGTATTTAACAGAAGATCATTACTCGGTTACTCAAACAGGCCTTAAGCTCGGCTATACAGCAACCAGCAACTTTATTCGCGCATATAAACGTTGGTGGGGGCACTCACCTTTAGCCAAGGCTAGTTGATGCAATAATTTAAAATAAACTATTATCTTATCAATTTAATTCGATATTTCTAGAATAAGGATGGGAGCTTATTATTCTTTCTCTAAAATCCTTTGTGCATAGCTGATCATAGCTTGCATTCTTACATTAACTTCATTGCTTTTCATCTCCTATAGCACTTTTATAGTGCAAAGCTTTACCAGCTGCTATATAACACCAAACATATCTTAAAACCATAATAATATTACTTGATTATATGGCTGGCGCAAAATGAATGCGAACATTCTCATAGTGATTATCAAATAATGATCACCTTTCTATATTTGTTATTACTTCAAGTTCATTGCTTAACAATTCATAGGATGGTTAAAATGGCAAATTATAAAACTCCTGGCGTTTACGTAGAAGAAAAAGACGCTTTTGGAGCATCAGTAACTCAAATTGAAACTGCAATACCTGTCTTTATAGGGTACACCCAAAAAAGAATTGACAAACACGGTAGAAGCTTAGAAACAGTTGCTGGCAATGCCTGCGCTCCTATCAAAATTAAGAATATTCTTGAATACCATCAAATATTTGGTGAACCCAAGCATATGGGTTTTACCGTACACGTGAGTGCTGATGAGCAAAACCCGCAGATTATTTCGATTGCAGAGACTAAGGATGCTCTAAATTATACACTTTACTATAACTTGAAATATTATTTCGAAAATGGAGGCGGGCCCTGCTATGTTATTTCTATAGGGCAGTTCCCAGACAAAAAGAACGGTATGAAGAAAGCAGATTTCGAACGCGGTATCGAAGTCGCTGATTCGGAAGATGAGATAACAATGTATCTTCTTCCGGAAGCAACACATTTAGCAAAAAAAGATTATTACAGCCTCGTTTCAAAAATGTTGGCAAGCTGTCAGACGACTCAGGACCGCTTCGCCATAATTGACGTCTTGGATACAGCGGCTAATCAAGAAAAAGCTAAGCGTGTGGGCGAAAAAAATGTATTCGCAAATTCCATAGAAGAGGATTCGATGGATTTTAGAAACAACGTTACCTCGGACGCGCTCGATAGAGGTGCTGCTTATTATCCGTATTTGCATACATCACTTTCTTATATTTTTAATGATGTAGAAGTTGAAGTAGTAAAAGATGGTGCAGAGGAAGGGCAAGCTTCTAAAACACTGGAAGAATTCGGCGCTCCGGCAGGGTCAAAATCTTACCGCGAGGGAAATGCAACGATTATTCAATACGCAGGTGAATTACCCAATGTTGTGGCTGCTCCTGGCGATGTTGAAGGTATTGTAATTGAGACGACTGAAGACACAGCAACTTTAAAATGGAAAACGGGTTTAACAATTGATCAGTTTAAGGCTGCTTGGTTAGCGCTTATGCCAAAGGATCGAAAGGGGTTTTCGGTGCAGCTGGGGCGTCTGACAGATGCAGTTTTGGCTAATGCAGCGATTGAGTTTGTTAACAATGCTTCCAACTCAAAAGTCTACAACATGATACAAGATCGTCTCCGCGAGAGAACCGTGATACTTCCTCCGTCTTCCGCAATTGCAGGTTGTTATGTTCGCACAGATAACAGTCGCGGCATTTGGAACGCTCCAGCTAATATCGGTGTCCAGTCAACCCTAGCGCCTATGAGAAAGGTGGACAAGTTGATTCAACAGAATTTGAATGTTTGCGGTGTTTCTGGAAAGTCAATTAATTGTATTCGCAGCTTCCCCGGTAAAGGTATCCTGGTATGGGGTGCGCGTACACTGGCCGGGAATGATAATAACTGGCGTTATATCAACGTACGCAGACTGTTTTTAGCTGTAGAGGAAAACTGCAAAAAAGCTACTGAGTTCATGGTATTTGAACCCAATACCGCAGTGACGTGGGTAAAAGTAAAAGCGATGATTCAAAGCTATTTTAATTCGCTTTACAACGAGGGTGCTTTGGTTGGTGCTAGCCCCGACCAGGCTTATTACGTAAAAGTTGGTCTAGGTGAAACGATGACTCCGACCGATATTTTAGAAGGCCGCATGCTTGTTGAAATCGGGATTTGTCCGTCGCGGCCCGCCGAGTTTATTGTTTTAACATTTACACAAATTCTACAAGAATCTTAATTTTAGTCCGACTCTTCTTAAGGGAGAAACAGCATGGCTGATGATAAAGCAGCGATACGTACTAATTATCCGTTACCGGCCTATCAATACAGTGTCGATATCGGTGATGATGGTCAAATGAATTTTCAAGAGGTTAGTGGCTTAACCGTGGAAATGGACACCATTACTTATAAGCATGGAATGAGCTTTAAAACCGGCGCTATCCATATGCCCGCGCAAACCAAAGAAATTAATTTAACCCTTAAAAAAGGTGTTTTCCGTGGCGATAAAGCGCTTTACACCTGGATTACCAATACATCGTTAAATGCAAACGATAAAAAAGATATAAAAATAAGCTTGCTTGATGACGAATATAATCCTGTCGTTACATGGTTGGTGATTAATGCTTTTCCCAAGAAAATGGAAACAGGTGGTTTCAATGCTGCAAACAGTGACGCATCAGTAGAAACACTTGAGCTGATGGCTGATAAGCTTACCGTCGAATACCATTGATAAAAAAGTTCTCGCCCCTGCATCAGAGATGTGCAGGGCGAGAAATTACTTAAGGCTACAACATTTGACTGTAGAAGGTAATTAATTTTTATTTCGCTATCTTTACCTAAGGTTGTCATTTTATGGTCGGTATGTTGATTAAAAGCGGTTTAGGAAAGGCAGCTAGTAAAGGGAGCGCACTGATATCAAAGCTTGCCGAGCCACTTCCCGGTTATAAATTCTTTGTCTTTATTTATGACCCCAAGACTAAAATTCCATTTGTGACTGATTTTCTTTTTGAGAAGGTTAGCGGCTTCGGAATTTCATTTGATTTCGAAAATAGTGAAAGCTCGCTTGGGGCGCTGGATAAAGCCATTTTTCATCCTACTACGAATTTCAAATCGTTAACTCTAGAGCGGGGTCGCCCTTTAGTCACGGGACAGGCACTCGGAAAGCTCGGCAAGGCTGTCAGTCTGGCGGCTATGCTTGAGATGCAGGCCAATCAACTGAAATTTACTAAGGTCAATATATTGTTAGCGCTGTGTAAACAATGGCCCATACCCTGTGCATGTTGGCTTTTTTACGATGCAGTACCCAGCGAATGGTCAATGTCCACCTTGGATGCTTCTTCGAGCTCCTATCTCGTCGAAACTTTTACTATTCAATATTCTAAATATGAGGTTATTTCGCTGTGAGTAGTGAAGGAATTAGTATTCGAAATTTTACCATCCAAGCGCAATTTTCTGGGACACAAAGGGATCACGATTCTTGCGGTGGGGAAGATTCCTGTGCTAGTGGAGCCGGAGGTGCTCATAAGGAATACGATGATGCGCTAATCAGAGAAATTGTTACTCGTTGTTTGGATGCTATAGAAAATGAAATGGAGTGGAAGAATGAACGATAGTAATACAGCGAAAACAGTTACACTCACGACTTATAAAGATACCAAGGGTTGCGAAGACGAGAGTGCATCGAAGAAGATTGATAGCTATACCTTCGCTGTACCTCCCCGTAAGTTTTCTGTCGAAGAGTCAACCGACTATGCCTGCGATGAGCCCGTCAATGCT
This sequence comes from Marinagarivorans sp., assembly GCA_028281865.1. GTDB lineage: Bacteria > Pseudomonadota > Gammaproteobacteria > Pseudomonadales > Cellvibrionaceae > JANQJB01. Next base: position 4,015 of record JANQJB010000070.1, on the reverse strand, counting down.
TCGGGCGGACGCACCAATTACAAGGTACAGAAACCTGCGTCTTTGAATTTGGTACAAGTGATCGATGGCACAGGACTGCTCGCCGACCAGGACGTTGATAAAGAAGTAAAAAGTATTAAAAAACTTTTGGCCTATGACGGCGATATTCACGAGCCGCCCTGCGTTAGAATAACCTGGGGAGATGAGTCCTATGTCGCGCGTTTTAAGTCGAAAAAGATAGAACACAAGTCGATATTAAATGGAGAGCAGTTAAAAAGCGCCGAAATATCCATTGATTTCGTCGGAGATATGAGTGACGAAAAAAGGGCTAAAAGTGATAAGAAAAGCTCACCGGATTTAACCCATCAAAGAATCACCGAAGAGGGTGATACCTGGCAAAAATACTCCTTCGATTTTTATAAAACGACCAAGTACGCGGCCGTTCTTGCGCGTTATAACGAAGCCTTTGATCTTCGTTGGATACCGCTGGGGAAAAAAATATTTATTCCGCCGCTCGAGAAGCTAATCAGTTATGCCCGGTAATTACCTCTACACAATAACGGATGATGGAGGCAACAAGCTGGCTTCGAGCGGAGGCGATGAACAAAGTCTGAAGCTCGCGCTAAAACGTCTGACCATTCAACGTCAAATTAATAAAGTCGGCAGAGCAACATTGGAGTTTATCGGCCCCAGTCTGGCGGCTGAAAAAATGGATGTTGAAATCAGCAAAGCACCGCTAAAGCTGGGCACATCGATACTGATAAAAGCTGCTCCCGGTACGGATGGCAACGAGGAGCAAAAACTTATATTTAGCGGCGTTATTACGAAAGCAGGCATAGCAACAGTTGCAGGTTATTATCAATTTAAATTGAGTTTAAAGGAACACAATTTAACTCTTGTCAGAGAAACTAAAAGTTGGATGTTTAACGAAAAAACCGATAAGGACATCATTAGTGCGCTTGTTAAAGATCAGTCGACAATCGAAATCGAACCCTTTAAGTCGTCGATAAAACACGAACAACGGTTCTTTGAAAACGTATCAACTTGGGGACTTATTAACCAATTAGCCTTTAATAATGGCTGTATCGCTTATACCGAACCGTCAGAATCGGGTGTCAAAGTACAATTTATCTCGTCAGATAAACTGAATAAAACTGCTAGCATCGATATTGGCGACGCAAATATACTTCGCTTTTCGCTAGATTATTGTAATGAGCATCAGTACACAGCATCTAATATCTCTACGTGGGACTTAAAAAAACAAGAAATTCCTGCTGCAGAACAGAAAAAAATCGACGTAGTAAAAGCCAAGATATATGGCAAAACAATCTCTGCTGCCGATATTGCTTTTGATAAACTAGAGGCGAGCAGATTCTATGAATCAGGGTTGGCCGAAAAAGAAGCGGCGGCGCTTGCAGAAGCCAATCTGCATCTAAATGCCTATCTTTCATATTTTGGTGAATTGCAGGTTCGAGGACAAACAGAGCATGCTATTGGCGACTCTATCGAAATTGATAAACTCAGCGACGAGTTTAAAGGGCCTTTTCTTATCTCAGGTGTGTCTCACGATATAAACTCGGCCGGGTGGGTAACAACTTATAGACTCGGGGTACATATCGATGATGTCCCAAATCGCTCGTTAAATAGTTTTTATCGCACAAGCGAGCGCTCTGACAACGATACCTACTCACAGCTTTATTTAGGCGTAGTACAAAAATTTGAGAAAGATAAAGAAAATAATTTTCGTGTTCCGGTATTGCTCAATCACTTTCCTAAAGACGCAAAACCTATCTGGGCACGTGTGAGCATGGTCGAAGCTGGCGGTGGAAGAGGGATGGTATTCTGGCCGGAAAAAGGAGATGAAGTTATCGTAGGATTTATCGGCGAGGAACTCAGAACGCCTGTTATTATGGGAAGTTTATTCAGCGCGTCTGATGCTAATAAAGTTCCCGAAGGTTTTGAACCAAGCGAAAAAAATAATATTCGGGGTTTATTTACTAAGAAAAAACTAAGTTACAAATTCGACGATACAGAGGATTCCTTTGACCTTGTAATTGATGACAAAACACAAATGAAATTGGATAAAAAAGCAGGTTTAGATTTCAAAGTCGAAAAGGATGTAGTATCCGCTATCGACGGCGCGGCGAAGTCAACAATAAAAGATAAATTATCAATTGCCGCGCAAGGTGCGATATCCGTTGAAGGAAAAGACAAAATAAGTGCAGAAAGTAAAGCGAAAATGGAGCTTAAAGCAGCAAGTGGTCTCGATGTTAAATCTGACGCAGCGTTACAAGCGGAAGCTAAGGCTTCCTTAAAGTTAAAGTCTTCCGCGACGCTTGAAGCTAAGGGCTCACTAATAAAACTTAATTAAGTAGAAATAGGTAATTGAAGGTGGGAAAAATTGCAGCAAAAAAAGGGGATCAGATCGTAGGTGTCGATATTCATTTAGTTAAAATACCAATGCCGGCACCAACCCCCGTTCCTCTGCCGAACCCTTTTTCCGGCGAGATCGAGGCAGATGTGAGCGAGGATGTCGAGATCGAAGGTAAGGGCGCAGCAATTATGGGTTCGAAGGCGCAACACAAAACCGGCCATATTCCAACGGGTTTAGGTTTCGACGGTCAGCCAAAAGATGAAGCAAAATGTTTTATAGGCAGCCCAACTGTACTAATTAATGGAAAACCCGCCATGCGCGACGGCGATATAGCGATGACGTGTAATTTTCCAACAGATTTACCAATGGGGATGATTAAAGCCCTACCTTGCAAGGTCCTTATTGGATAATAACGAAAGATCGAGGCAAGCGATGCAGAACTTTAAACGAAACGAAAACGATTACATTGGTGTGGGTTGGACCTTTCCTCCAATTTTTGATAAATGCGGAGGAAGGCTTAAAACCTATCGACAAGAGACACTTATTGAATCATCAATCCGAATGATTCTTTCTACCGCCTTCTCCGAACGAATAGCAAACCCAGAGTTTGGCTGCGATCTTAATGAAGTGATTTTTTACAATAAAACTACAGGTGTTCGAAGAAATATTATCTCACGAGTCGAGATGGCGCTTTTAACTTACGAACCGAGAATTGATGTGATGACCGTAGATACGGTATCAGAGAACGAAAACTCTGGACAAATACAGATCTACATCGATTACAAAATTCGAAATACTAACACAAGATATAACTTAGTTTTTCCGCTATATCTTGAAGAAGCAAACTTTTAATAAGATTAAAAAGATATAGAGTATGATGGACCAATCCAAAGTGCACTGCAGTAAGGTTATTTCAAGGAATAAAGGCATATTGGCTTACCGCGAATCTGCATTAAAGTGTGAGCACAACGGCGACGATAATCATACCTATGGAAAGAGGGTTGCTTATTGGTTGGCGCAGATGCGTGCGTTAACCTATTTTATGCCTTTTGTTGATTCCGACGGACGGTTTGTAGGAGATTGGTCAGATCTTATTCCTGAAAAATTAATTACTCAAGTTGAAACATGTGCCTCTAAACACGAGTTGAGAGAGGTAGTAGGACAATGGAATTTAGACCCTCATCAGCACCTGATATTTGCATTTCTAGAGCAGATCAATATCTTAGATGAAAAATTTAATAATACTAAAAGAAGTTTTTTTGAGTTTTACGCTCAAGCAGTGCTGCGACAAAAAGCACTCGGCGCGTTACCGCAAAAAGCAAATGTTATTATAGAAACTAATTCAATAAACGGTACTTTAATTCCAAAAGACGCTAATTTTATAGCAAAGCTTGAGCAAGATACTTATTTTCGTTGTGTAGAAGATACTTATGTAAGTAATACGATTTTAACAAAAATATTTTTGAGTATTTCTGATATCAATGATCAATATGGTATGTTTGTGCAAGATCGGGATGCAACAAGCACTGAGAATATTTCTTTTGATAAAGCGCTGTCGACTAAGTCGATTACGATTGCAGACTCAAAAGAATGTATAAATATCGACCTTAAAAATTTAATTCCTATAAAAAATGATAAAATAATTGAGCTGTGTATAGACAG
>JANQJB010000058.1 GCA_028281865.1 Marinagarivorans sp. | reverse complement strand
GGGGCTCCGCTGGAATGCAGGGATTGGATGGCAAGGACGGAGCTTCTTGGCTAACGGGTATTGGTGCCCCCTCTAATGAAATTGGTAAGAGTAAAGATTTGTACCTCAATATCGTAAGCGGTGATATCTTTCAGAAAGAAGCCAGCTGGGTTTACTTAACGAATATAAAGGGGCCGACGGGTGATGCATTTCTTGCAGATTTGGATTGTCAAGAAGGACAAGGCTTACGTATGGTAAATGGAAGTTGGGCCTGTTCTGAAATTCCCGAGGTGGTCAACGGGCCCGATACAACATTTTGCGACAATCTAAATCTAACGCAAACAGGCGAATTCGGAAACATCGCGCTGGTTGGTACAAATGGATTAGTGCAGACGAGCTTTACTGCGAGCTCAGAATTCAGAATTATCGACATTGCCAGCGGAGCATTTGATGGTTTTGCTCACGAGCGTACCGGTATTCAATTAAATGACGACGCGCAAAATCGGGTAAGGCGTGGAGTTTGGGTAACCGATACTAACGAAGCGAGCGACCAGTGGATACGGGTTAATTTTGGCCAGAATGTATGTATTGGAGGGTTTAGAGCCTGGACAAATCAAGATATAACCGATCAAGGTCGCCGCTGTCAGGATATTGCAGTGCTTACCTCGGACGACGGGGTGGAATATGTTGTTCATGAAACACTAAAATTACAACGCGTGACTGATGAATTTATTACGCTCGAAACTCCAATTATCAAAAAACAATATATTGAAGTATTTTGTTTTAATAATTATGGCGCCTCACAAACTCAATTTGACGAGCTCGAATTTTATTTGCCATAACTGGAATGGCTATAGCACTAGATGTAAATGCAAGGCAAAATTAGTAGCGCAATTAAGCGTAGGTATAGGATGACGAAGAAATTATTCGACAAGCAAAAGCAATTTTTTCGTATGATTCGCCGGCTTTAGTATTGATATTACGAAGAGGGAACTTATTTTCTGACAAAGGTATGCGCCGGGTCTAATGTTTGAGGCCGTAGTCAACAGGTTTCGTTAAAAGTCTTCCTGTTAACGACGGCCAAGCTTTTTATCAGCTAATTAAAAATAATATCAACTAAATAAATTATTACTCAAAACGCCGGTGCCGCCAAATTTAGGGTCACCATGCACTTCCACTTCATAACCCATATAGTGCGCCATCGATGTTTGCAGTTGGTTGTAAGTATCGCCGTTTCCAACATTGACCATTTGGCCATGATTTTTAAAGCGACCGGTTCCGCCAGCAAGAATACAGAAAATATCGTTAGTGCCGTCGTGATTTCTAGAAACATCATTAAGCCAAGCAAACATGGCATTATCCAATAAGGTATTGCCATCGGGTTCGACAACTGCATCAAGCTTTTTGAGATAGTGGGTAACGGATTTTGCGCGAAAGTTCAGTACGTCGCGCTCGTAAGCCTGACCACTGCCTTTACCATGGGTGGACTGATGGAAATTACCATTTTTATAACTGGGTAAAAAGGAGTAAGTCAAAGTGCAGTTTGTTTCTCCCAAACACATTCCCGCGACACGCGTTAAATCACATGTCAGTGCTTGAGAGAGGAGTTCAGAGTATGCGGGATAAACAATGTCTTCTCGCGTTTCAACGCGATTGCCTTCTGCTGCTACTGAACACCCTTCGTTGGAGCCACTGCTACCGAGCAAGAACTCAAGTTTTTGCTCTGTTGAACGAATCGATTCTGTATGAGCATCAATACGCGCTTTATCAAAATGGCTAACACGCTTTTTAACGTTGGCGATATCTTTACGCCAATAATCTAAGATGCTCTTTCTTTGTCTAAGCTTATCTAAATTGCTTTCGCTCGGGCCAGACTGACCGCCACCAGCATTCAAGCCCTTAAACACATCATCGTACATTTTTAACGGCGATTGATAGCGCGGTTGAACCACGCCTTTATATACCGATGTCCCACGATCAACATCACTTCGCGCCTGCTTTAAACCGGCCCGCAAATCGGTTATCGGCGTTTTTCCAGCGAGTTGCCTGGATATAAACTGGTCCAGCGAGGTTGCGGCTTTTAGATATACCCGGTCACCCGGCGTTGTACCTTGCCAACCGGAAATCGCGTGAGCCCCAGACGGATGGGGACCGCCTGCTGTACGCGTTTTACCTTGCTGGCGAGACATTCTGCGCAAGAAAATCAATTTGTGGGCAATTTCATTTAACGGAGTATTGTGCGCTTTAAACTCAAGCGGGCCAGGGGAAGCTTGATAACCTGCATCTACGACATTGTCTCTCGGCATTGTAAATTCGTGCCAATAGGTAAAGCGACGAATTGTGCCTGCGTCCGCCTCCGCAGCTTCTATACGGGGTACTAACGGCATTAACGTGAAGAAAGCTGTCGAACCGCCAAGTCTTGCTAGTATGTCGCGTCGGGTTAGTTTTTTCTTAATTAACATGTCGTTTATCCCCCCGGTTACTTAACTTTGCGGTAGTGCATCGCTGGACTATTCACTAGGTCGTGAATAAGCGCAATTAAGTCACCACCAGTCGCTTCAAAACGCTCACTCAAGGTGTTCGCGATACAGGAGTTTTCGGTTTGATCTCTTAAGAAGGCATATTCAAACCACTTGCCGGCATAACAGGAATATATTTTGGGCGAGTCTGCAACGGCTTGTGCTAAGCCGCTGGCACCATCTATTGGCCCCACTGTTGATTCACCGACAACGACATCGATAGCGATATTGCCGGGTTCTGTTTCGCGATAGCGGCCTTCGGGATCAAAGTGTTCAAGCGCAAACCCAAGCGGATCCATTAATCTATGGCAGGCAAAACACGTCCCGCCAACAATCGTTTCTTCCACAACTTGGCGTGTACTGCGGCCATTCGCCGCTGGCAAGGTTGGAAATAAATCTTGCACTTCTGGCGGCGCGTCTTCTACAACATCGCACAGCATCGATGAAGAAATAATTTCACCGCGACGCGTAGGCGATGTTTGCCCTTGTGAGGTTCCAACCAATAATGATATTCGGGTTAAGATGCCGGGACGATCAGAAATATTCACTTCTTCAAATACATCGTCGCCTTGGCTTTTTTGTACGCCGTAAACTTCGGCAAGCTCTTTATTAACAAATGCCCTCGGCGTGAGGAATAAATCAGGCAGCGTTTCTCCATTTCTAAATGCCGCGTTAATCAATAATGATTGTTCAATCAGACCGGATGCGACACTGCCCTCCTTATGATGGAGATGGATCCAATCCAGATGAAATTCGTCGAGACTGCGGGTAAATTTTTCATCCGCTAGCATGCGTTCTACTTGCGCTTTAAATCCCGCTTCAGAATCTAACTCACCTTGCTCGACCGCGTTTATTAATGCGTCGTCAGGAACACTGCTCCATAAAATATTGGCAAGCTTTCTGGCTTTATCGTAATTGGATAGAACAATAATGCCGTTGTCTCCGGCAACACCCTCTTCCGATACGTAAATAAAATCTCCTTTAAGCAAGGTACCGCGAACCAGTTGTTTTAACCCGTCTTCAAAACTACTTTCCGGATCAAACAACTCCGCCAGCATTTCTTCTTTTTCTTCTTGGCTTACTTTTTTACCTATTGCGCGACTCACATATTTTTCTACAAATGCTGCCGCGCAATCGCGGTTTTTATTTGCTGTGTTACCCGTGCAGTTTAGGTTGAGTTCAGCAACCTGGTCGGCGACATGATCAGCAACTGCATCGCTGATGTTTAACATACCGCTGATAAAGATGTCGCTTAATGTGGAATCGCGACCTGTGACCGGCAACTCTTTAATAAGCTCGTCCAGGTTGGGAATAACAACCGGAGCAAAAATATCGTGTATCGCGTATTTAACTTGGTTGCGTGTCAAAATTGATTCGGGCGAAGCCAGTAAGTTGTCACACGAGTTTTCTGGCGCTTCAATTGAGGTTCCAGACACTTTTTTATAAGCGAAGGGACTTGTGTCGACTGGCGCTGTGGTCGAGCCTGAACTAGAACTAGAGGAACTGGAACTCGAGCTAGAAGAACTGCTGCTAGACGGGTTCTCGTCGGTCGTACCGCCGCACGCTAACAATGACGTAGTTACTATAATTACAACGAATTTTTTAATCATTTCTATATACTCGTCTTACAGTTTTACACTTTTATTTAGACTGACTTTTTCGACTTTTCTATTGGTTTTGTTGTTATTGGTTATTGTCGGTTTTACTGCTTAGCGCTGATTATTAGCTTTTGCAATTTAGACGCTTTAGTTTTAGTGCTTAAGTTGCTCGAAGCTTTCTATAAACCATCGACCTATAGACCATCGACATTTCTATTTGGCGGAAATCAAATCGCGATATCCAAAACTTAAACTACTCAAAGGTAAAACTACTCAAAGGTTCAGCATTTATTATTTTTGCTTTAATGCCGGTGTTACAGTCTATTTTTAAAATCGGCCAGGTACTGCAAATTCCTATTAATTTCAGAGAGATAATAGCTCAACCTATGGCTAATAGATACGCTCAAATAACGTAGCAGTTCTTAGTTTTGGCTTAGACTTTCTTCATAAAAGCAACAAATTATGGATGATGTGACTTTATGTCTGTTTTATAAGGTTGTTGACCGTCACCGCGACTCATTGAAAACCAAGCTTAGGTTTACTCCGCCCTCTCGCTCGCTTCGATTTGTATTGCAACTACAGTGCTTAGTCAGAGGAGCACATAATCTCAAACCTCCCACAGCTAATGTAAAGAAAACTTGACACCACAGAAGCATTGGATTAGCCTACATAAAGTCAATATATCTTTACATAAAGACAAGGGGTCATTACTTATGAATAAGCCTGCGGCCGAGAATTACACGTCACGCGTTAAAAAACACACTATCCGCTATATAAGCTGGTCAATTGCCTGGGCTGCGACACTCATCTTGGCTGACAAAGCTGCGCTATATGGATGGCACTCCTCTGACAGGCTCTCTCTGCTGCTGATTATCGTAAATGCCGGAGTAGGTTTTGCGATGTTAGCGACATATATGCAAAC
>JANQJB010000052.1 GCA_028281865.1 Marinagarivorans sp. | reverse complement strand
TGCGCATAGAAGGGCCTCATGGGTGGTTCAGGAAAGCAAAGCGGCGATCGCCATCCAAAGATCCGCGCTGGGGTATTGCTGAGCGCCGGGGCTAAAGTACTTGGCAATATTGAAATTGGCGAAGGCGCCAAAGTTGGTGCCGGCAGTGTCGTATTAAAATGCGTTGCGCCCCACACGACTGTCGCTGGGGTTCCGGCAACCGTCGTCGGTAGAACACGCAGTGTCAATCCGGCCCTAGATATGAATCACGAAATTAGTTGCGACAGAGATGACTGTTTAGATTAATTTGCTACTTTTATCACAACGGCGTTTATTTTAACAACTTTCGCACGCTTTGTTGTTTGACCGCGCTATGAAAATGGCACAACATTTTTGATATTTGTTTCACCTGTTAAGCACATTAATAATCGGTCGACACCCAATGCAACTCCAGCGCAGTCTGGCAAACCCTCCGCCAAAGCCGCAAGCAATTCTTCGTCGATTGGCACTGCCTCTAGAGCCTTTTTTTTACGCATTTGCAAATCGTGCTCAAACCGGGTTCGTTGCTCTTCGACATCTTTTAGCTCCCAATAACCGTTGGCTAATTCGATACCGTCCCAATAAGCCTCAAAGCGACGTGCAACAGGGTCACCTTCGTCATCGATACTTGTGCGTGCCAACGCGGATTGGCAACTGGGATAGTTATATATAAAACAAATACCTTTTGGCAGCATCGGTTCTACCAAGTGCGTAAAAATTAAATCTAACCAGATCGATTTTTCCTCGTCACACCATGTGATATCTAAACACGACTTTGCGAAAGTTCGCAGCTGTTCCTCGGTTGCAAGGTGGGGGTTGATTTGTGTCGCTTTAAGAAAAACTTCTTTGTAGCTGAGCTTTTGGATTTTTATATTGTCGTTCAAATACTGAAAAAGCTCAGCCAATTCTTGCATGAGTTGATGCTCATCGAAACCGTGGCGATACCACTCTAATAAGGTAAACTCGCGCAAATGTAATGTGCCAATTTCCTCATCGCGATAGCTTTTACCCAAATAAAATATCGACTCCATACCCGCCGCCAAAAGCCGCTTCATATAAAATTCGGGTGAGGTTTGCAAATAAAGTTTCTGCCCCTGGCTGGTGGCCTTGATGGACTGCAAATGAATGTCCGTCACACTCGCTCGGCCGAGTGCAGGAACATCCACTTCAATTATGTTTCGGGCATAAAAAAACGCGCGCAGTTGCTGCAACAACTGCGCGCGTTTTTTTAATAGAGAGAGCGAAGCGCTCGGCACGAACGATGCCAAGGTATTTATTTACCAGCGCGCCCCAGATATTCGCCGGTGCGCGTGTCGACCTTAACCACCTCACCTGTCGATAGAAACAACGGTACTTTTACCACGGCACCGGTTGAAAGAGTCGCCGGCTTGTTGCCGCCCTGCGCGGTATCTCCGCGAATACCGGGGTCTGTTTCTATGATTTCTAGCTCTACGTGATTGGGAGGCATAACGGCTAAGGGTGCGCCGTTATATAAGGTAACTGTTACAGTATCTTGCTCTACCAACCAAAGCGACGCGTCACCTACAGCATTTTTGTCGGCTTGCACTTGCTCGTAGGTTTTGGGTTCCATAAAGTGCCAAAACTCGCCATCGTTATAGAGGTATTGCATATCTGTATCCATTACATCTGCAGCCTCCAAGGATTCGCCCGACTTAAAAGTGCGCTCCCAAACCCTGCCGGTGCGCAAATTTTTAAGCTTCACCCGGTTAAACGCCTGACCTTTGCCCGGTTTTACAAATTCGTTATCAACAACCGAACAAGGGTCTCCTTCGAGCATGACTTTCAGACCGCTGCGGAATTCATTGGTAGAATAACTGGCCATTTTTTCCTCAAATACTAATTCTCAAGTGACTAAATAACTAAGGTTAATTTATAACTAGGGTTAATTTTCTTGCAAAAGAAAATTAACCCTGTTGTTTGTGAAAATGATATTTTTTGCCTGTGACAAGGCGGCTTTGGAAGCTGGAGCAGATTTTAGTTGGACTAAATGAGCACCAGGAGTCCGAGGCCAACGAAGTCACAGTCGAAAAAGACTTTTTCACAGACGACTACATAAGGTTGATTAAAAATTCGCACATGATACCTCACACTGACAAAAGTTTGCAGGCGCAAGACTGGCAAAAAGAACTTTCCATGCTCATCAACGACCCTGAGCAACTGCTCAGCATGCTCGGTCTCGACCGTTCCTTGCTGGATAACGCGTTACTTGCCAATCGTGACTTCCAGTTGCGTGTCACGCCTTCATATGCCAGCCGCATAAAAAAAGGCGACAGCAACGATCCGCTGCTGCGGCAGGTACTGCCGATCGGAGCTGAGCTCAACAAGGTAACCGGCTTTACCGCTGACCCACTTGCAGAAAAACACGCAAGCCCGCGCAAAGGAATAATTCACAAATATAGAGGCCGTGTACTTCTCGTAGCCGCTACGCAATGTGCAATCAACTGCCGCTATTGTTTTCGCCGCCATTTTCCGTACACCGAACATCAAGTCAATCGCGATCAGTGGGACGAGGCATTGGACTACATTCGTCGAGACGCATCGATTCACGAGGTGATTCTAAGCGGCGGCGATCCGCTCGCCCTCGCAGATAAGCAATTGAGCTGGCTGGTCGAAAAAGTGGCTGCTATTGCACACGTCAGGCGCCTACGCATTCACACGCGCATGCCGATTGTTTTGCCCGCACGCGTGACGCCATCACTGTTACAAGTCTTAACTGACACACGCTTAAAGCCTGTCATGGTCATTCATTGCAACCACGCACAAGAAGTAGACGAGCAAGTAGAAGAGGCAATTAATCGGCTGCGTAACGCCAACATCGCTACACTGAATCAAAGTGTTCTGCTAAAAGGTGTAAACGATACGTCCGAAACCCTAGTGCAATTGAGCGAACGCCTTTTTGAGATCGGAGTCATTCCGTACTACCTGCATTTACTAGACCGAGTCGCAGGTGCAGCGCATTTTGAGGTATCCGAAAATCACGCAAAAAATATTTATCAGCAAATGATGCAAAGCCTGTCTGGCTATCTAGTGCCGAAGTTGGTACGTGAAAAAGCCAATGCATTGTGTAAGGTGCCAGTGTTTTTGTACGACGAAGTGAGGTTATAATGCTCTGCAAGCAGATTGTGCGGAATTCGACGCCAAAAATCATAACAATTTTTCACAGATATGGACGGTGTCTTCCGCTATTCTAGGAAACAAGGTGTAATCAAGGTTTGGCATGAATCTTTCCGTAAACCCCGGTAACGTGCTTGAGCAACTGACGCTGCCCGAGCAGGATATCGAATTACTTGCATTTAGCATGAGCAACCGCGTAACGGTGGTTGCTGAGTGGATCGCTTCGCTCAAACTGACGCAAATTCAGCAAACGAGTGCGCTTCTTTACCAAGCAATTCCGCAAATCGTGCGTTTGCGCACTTCGGCCAAAAACCGTTTCGAAATATTAGAATTGATTCGCCCAGCGATACATCACTGCATTAGCGGTTTGACCAAAAGCTTTCTCAACCAGCCCCTACTTCTGCCAGAACAAGCGCAAAAAATGGCAATCATTGCGCAGGCTCTGCAAAAGAATATGGTCGATGGCTACACCATTTGTCTGCGTGACTGGACAAAAAAAGGTGTTATTAAACAAGCTAATCAAGAAAAAGCTTGTATCTCTTTGCACCGTGCGTTGACGGGCATAGGTCTATTGTCTTTGCGCAGCTATCAGCTGTATATCCCGGTCCCAAATGGCGTTTGGTTGCGGGCACACACACTCTATCGTGTGGCTGCGTTTAACAACCTGCTCAAATCGCGCGTCCACGACGAACTATTCACGCACAAACGAAGCTTTATTCGCGATGCTTACGCACGTGTTATGACCATGGCCTGCTCGCGCTTAAACCAGTTAACCCAAAACGACGTTTTTTCTATTTTTAGCGCCTTAGAATCCTGGTCTGAACATATTGAACTAATGCACGAACTCCCGGAAAAGCTAGGCAGCATTCACGTGGCAGATCTCGAGCAGGACAAACCACCTACCACCAAAAAACGCCATCGTTTTAACGCTGAGAATGAACTTATCGGGGTAAACTTTGACCCCTTGTGTCAATTGTTGGAACAGGCAGCCGAAGGCGAATCGGACTTAATCGGCAGTAACGCTAGCTTTAAAGTGCCAACGGAAATGCCGGACGCCGTGGTTAAGCACCTCGTTACCGCCTGGCGCCAAATTGGTAAACGAGAGAACAAAAGACAGGAATCGGAACGCGAAGCGGAAATCTGTATCGGTTTCATTAATTGCCATGTGCAGTTATGCGGCAACATCGATTTTTCGACTTTTGTTGCCGACCCAATGCCGGCTGACGAAAACTACTACGCGCCCAAAATATCGGATTCCTCGCAGAATTTTAACGATAAGGGCGACCCTATAGCACCCGTCAAAGTACGCAACGAGGGTGAAGAGGGCTATTGTTTAAGCCTTGAGGAATACTATGGGCAAAAGATCGAGTCTGGCGATTTAATCACTATCAGGGAAAAAGGTCGCCGCCGTTGGAAGCTGGGTGTAGTGCGCTGGATTCGTCGTTTGCGCGAGCACTCACTGATCGGAGTGCAATTGCTGTCGGCAAAACCAGAGCCCTATGGGATTTCAATGTTTTATGACGTGGGGGGCTACTCTGATTATATGCGCGCCTTCTATCTTCCCAGCAACCATCGCTCGGACAAACCCTATTCGATAATTACTGCACCGGTGCCTTTTAAGGAAAACGCTAAGGTACGGCTAAAACAGGATGAGCGTATTTTCAAAACGCATTTGGGTTTCAAGTTGTTGACCACCGCAAAAATGTCGCAATTTGAAATCAACCCCAAAAACCTCGAACCTGTTGAAAATCCCAATTATCAATAAACGCCAAACCATCAAATACTATGCCGTTGTAGCAGGCCAAAGGTAGAATAGAGAGTCGCGCGAAGCAAAATCCTTGTTATGCAACAAAATTATGATCTGACGCCTAGGCCTGAGCTGCGCAATTGAGTACACTGACCGCGGCCGAGGCCAGCCAACTAGAACCTTAATATCCGGCATACCCTCTGTCATTTACGTCACTTGCTCATCGGCTACAATTCTTAATAATGAGTAATGGCTTTAGCCCTGTTATTATCCGGCCGAAGCAAAGCTAAAATTTTATCCTCAAGACAAATTGCGCAGTATGAACAACCCGACCATTCGACTACTCATTCTGAACGACTCTTCCAGCGAAGCTGAACGACTCATCAGTATGTTAAAAAATGCTGGCCGACAAACGCGAGCACAACACGTCGAAAGCGAGGAGGCTCTCGCTAAATTACTACAATCGCAAAGCTGGGATTTGCTCATTGGCCTCGACACTACATCCAACATCACACCGGACGAAGCTATAAAGCAAATTCGTCGCAATAACAAAGACCTCCCAGTAATTCTCTTGACCGACGAAGAAGGTTCACGCCCGATAATCGAGGGCATGAAACTGGGAGCGAGTGATGTGATCCGGCTCGACGAAGATCAACACCTGTTGCATGTCATTACCCGGGAACTCGACAACAGAACCTCTCGCAGTCAGGCACGCTTTGCCGAGCGCCGCTTCAAAGAAATCGAGCGCCGGAACCAGCAACTGCTCGATAGTTCACGTGACGCTATATCTTTCGTGCAAGACGGCATGTTTATTTACGCCAACGAATCGTTTGCTGAACTACTCGAATATGACTCGCGCGACGAGCTTGAATGCATGCCCGTTATCGACGTTGTGGAAGAGTCCGACCAAAACGAGGTGAAAGTTTTTTTAAAAGACTTTGTCGTTAAAGGTAGCGAAATTGATTCGCGCCAATTGTCAGTAAAATTTTTAACTGCGAATGAGGAAATTAAGCAAGTATCTGCCGAGGTTACTAAAGCAAATTATGACGATGAAGCCTGCCTGCAACTTTTAGTCCCCGGCACAAGCTTTTCCTCGCGCAACATCCCAGCGACCAATACGCCCAAAGTCGCTCCGGCCGTCGACACCAATATCGACCCAGTTACTGATTTATACTCCAAAGCTTATTTTATCCGTGCCCTAGAAAAAGCCGTAGATGCCGCAATGACTCACGATCATACTGGGGCAGTCATGTACATTAGCATTCAAAATTACCTCGAACGTGTACAGAGCAAACTCGGCTTATCGTCTGTCGAGAAAGTGCTGGCAGTTATTGCCCGGTATGCAAAAGATCAAGTTAACGAAAAAGAAGTCTTGTGTCGTTTTGGCGAAGAAAGCTTTATGTTGATCGTTCCCCAAATCAGCCCAGATGATGCGGAAACTCGAGCAGATGAGTTTGCCCGGCATTTAGCTGAACACATTGTGGACGTTGACGGAGCAACGCTGCAGTTTAGCTACAAGATAGGAGTGGGCTTGTTCAGTGAAATGACCACCAAATCAGACACACCCATCTCCCACGCGCTGAAGGCATTGGAAATATTAAACCAACCGGATCAAGCCGAAAAACACACCTTAGTTTATGAACCGGAGCCAGATGTATCCGCTGAAAACCCCACCGGTATGACTCAGGATGAGCTTGCAAAATTACTACAAAAGACGATAGACCAGGGTAAATTCCATTTATTATTTCAGCCAATCCTGAGCTTGCGCGGCTCGGAAAAAGAGCACTACGAAGTGTTTATGCGCTTGTCGGATAAAAAAATTGGCAACATCGCTCCCGATAATTTTCTATCTGTAGCGCAACAATATGGTCTTTCTACAAAAATTGATCGTTGGGTTATACTCGAATCGCTTAAGATGTTAGCCAAACACCGAACCTCTGGGCACAATACAACTTTAGTTATCAACTTAACGAAAGATTCTCTTGTTGATACATCGCTGTGCGCCTGGCTCAACGTGGCTTTCAAGGCCGCGAAGTTACCGCCCGATTCAGTCATTTTCCAAATCCAAGAAAATCATGTAAACGATCATTTAAATATCGCAAAAGAATTTACTAAGAATCTTCGCGAGCTCGGTGCAGGGTGTTGCATCAACCGATTTGGATGCCATCTCGACCCATTTAAAGCGCTGCAACATGTCGCAGCCAACTATATAAAAATTGATGGTTCATTTACCCAAGAATTACAAATGAACAGTGGAGAACCTTCTTCGTTAAGCGATATCGTAAAACAGCTCCACGAATTAGAAAAAATTACCATCGTGCCATTCGTTGAAAGCGCCAGTGTCCTGTCAAAGCTTTGGCAATCCGGTGTTCACTATATACAAGGTCATTATTTACAAGCACCTACTGATGCGATGGATTATGACTTTGAAAGCGAGGGATAAAATCTCAGGCGTCTCTAAATAATACGTGAGGTGCCTTGGCATTATTCAGTGGTGTCTTAATCTACAGCTTCTTCCGTAAATTTTGAGGGCGACACACCGAAAAGCTGTTTAAAGCTGCGACTGAAATAACTCGAGTCTCGAAAACCTACTGCGTGCATTGCTTGGGTAACTGAGCAACTCTCTTGATGCAATAAAGTAGCCGCTTTATGCAAGCGATACGTGCGAATAAAAGCGCTGGGAGACTGTCCGGTAACAGCTTTTATTTTCCGATACAATGTAGTACGAGAAAACGCAAGTTCACGCGCAAAATCATTAATATCCAATTCCGCATTCGATAGTTTATCGTCCAAATAGCTTGTAATTTTTGTAAGAAATTCTTTATCAGCATTATTCTCAGCTATTTTTTCTAGCTGGAGTTTCGAAGGCCCAGACTCAAAATGTTCGCGCATTTTTACACGCTGCTGCAGCAAATTATGTAAACGCATACGCAACAAACCCACATCAACAGGTTTGGATACGTAATCATCAGCCCCTACTTGCAAACCTTTTATTTCTTGTTCATTTGAGCGGCGAGCCGTCAACAATAGAACCGGGATATGACTTGTTACAATATTATCTTTTAAAAGGCGACAAAACTCTAAGCCATCCAACTCTGGCATTATCACATCTGATAGCACAATATCTGGCACCATTGCTTTTGCCATATCCAAACCCTGTAATCCATCACCCGCTTGCACAATAGTAAATTCATTTTGCAGCTCCATACTCAAAAACTCACGGATATCCTTATTGTCATCAACGATAAGTAGTATTGGTTTATCTTCATGCAAATTCACACACTCAACAACATCCAACTCCGAGCTTAAATTCTCAGCTTCGACTTTTGGCGCAAGGCCAAGAACTTCCTTCATAGGAATAAAAATATCAAAACGCGTGCCCGACTTTAGAATTTCATCTGTGGGGCTAGTTAGAGAAATTTCTGCACCCAATATATTGACGAGCTGGTTCACGTAAGCCAAACCAATACCAAAGCCATTTAAGTCACCGTAATGTTCACCGCGACTGAACTGCTGATATATTGCTTGCTGTTTATCGGGTGTTATACCACATCCTGTGTCCTCAAAACTGAGCATTAAATCAGCTGATTCAAGTTCATCACCTGCAGCAAATTTAATAAATGCTTTTACGGTGACGGTACCGCCTGCAGGAGTATATTTAATTGCGTTACCAATCAAGTTATCAACAATTTTTCGAATTTTGTCTTTATCAAACGAATAAAAATGCGTTCCCCGATCAAGTTCCTGCTTTAAAGTCAACATATTTTCATCAATCAAAGGCAGATAATAAGCAAGCGACTCACGAATAAATGCAATGGGATCTCCCTGTTCAAGTTTTAAACGTTCATTACCCGTTTCCATGCGGCGTATTTCAAGCACCTGATCGACTAACTGCAAGAGACGTTTACTACTTTTATACGCCAGCTGAATTAATTTTGACTGCTCCGGCAAAAAGGTTTGGCTGCGCAACTTTTCGAGTGGCCCCAATATTACTGTCAGTGGCGTTCTGAGTTCATGGGTAATATTGGTATAATAATTTAAACGAAGCTGTTCCATTGCATGAATATGTTTTTCACGCTCGCGAACAATCAAGATAATCAAACCAAATATCGATGCAACCAAAAAACCGATTAATAACAAAAACCAAAACTGTTTCCAAATGGGCGGCTGTACATAAAAAGATAATTGAGAATTTTCTTGGCTAATATTTCCATCGGAATCTTTTGCCCGCAGTTCAAAAGTATGTTTCCCATCTCGGAGGTCCCATAGACTAACATCAGACTCGTTCAGGTAAGGCGACCAAGCGCCTCCATTTAATCGATACGAATACAATAAATTTCGAGCTGGAGTACGATTCCATCGGTCATTACCCTTCCACATAATATTCTGACGACCGTCGTGGGCAAGCCTATCGGCATATCGGAGAATTTCAACTTTTGGACCAAAGGAATCAGGCCGATAACGCACACTTCTCAACTCACCCATATTGACATTCTTTCTATTTAAGACGTGCGCGGCCCTCTTATACCAAAAGCTTATAGAATAATTAAGCCACAGTGATTTCTCGCGATCGTGTTTTATCGTTCCGCCACTGCGTAATATTGTAAATTCCGGAGGTAAGAAATTGCGATGCCACGACTCTCCATCAAAATAGGCAATTCCATTATAAGTTGAAGCGTAAACCTTACCTTCATCGGAAGGAAAGATATAACTTATTGAATTTACACCAACAGTTTCATCTGTAGGATAATGTGTCCAACTATTTCCACTGTAGGAAAATAAACCGTAGCTAAATCTTGAGAGCCAAAGTTGGTTTTTACCGTCCGAATTTAAATGCAGCGAACGGCCCGACTTAAATCGAGGGTGCTCATCTATTTGAATCGCTTCATTATCTACCAAGCGATATAAAGTTTTACTGCTTAGCCAGATAGACCCATCTGCCAATTGTTGCACATCTTGAATATAACGTGGAACATGTGGCGGCGCGAGATGCTGGAAATCTACAATCTCCGAACCCTCCAACTTAAACCGAATGAGTCCACCTTTGTAACCCTGTGAATTTCTTACAACTGGACCTGGTGTAATGTAAATGGTACCGTCGTTTGATTGGAAGGGACCGCGAAAATGTGAGGTCGGGGAAAAGTCGGGAAAGATTTTTTTTGCCCAAGTTTTACCATCGTAAATCGATATCGCAGTATCTTCGCCATCACTGCCAACAAGCAAAATATACTGCTTCCTAGTAACTAAAAGCGAAATAGGCGTATCAATAATATTTTCGTTATCACGATATTGACTCCAACGATGGTTTAACTCATCAAACGACACGATCACATCGCCATTATCATCTGCACCGAGAAACCATTTCAGTCCATTTTCGCCTTCGTCTTGATAGGTCAGCTGTAAATATTCTGTAGTTACATTACGCGAACGATCAATAAAATATACCTTACCCGAGAAGCTACCAAACCACAATTTTCCATCCGGCGATTCAAGCGCCATGGAATTTTTGACTGTGAGGCCTAATTGATCGACCTGAATGCTACTCCACTTTTCATCTTTATAAATATCAATTTTATTTCCTCCATTAAAAAATATAGAACCATCTCGTGTTTGATATAGAGACGAATGAAAACCAATAACATTTTCATATTTCCACTCACGCGTTAAAAAATTAAATCGAAAAACTCCAGTGTCAGGTCCTTTTTCAACGAGCCACAGCTCATCATCGAAAGACGCTAGTGGAATAAACTTTTGATACTCCTGCTGCCCCTCTGACATCGGGCTGTGAAAAATACAATGGGATTTAAGCCTTGTTTTTTGCGCAGTAGGTTTACATTCGTAGATGTAGTTATGATCACGTAACGTAACCCATATTCTTTCTCGACGGTCAATAGTTACTCCAGTCACATCAGCTTCACTGGGAAATATAAGCTCTACATCTTTTTTATCAATCCTTAGAACGCCATTGTCACTCCGTGCCCATACTATCCCAGCGGCATCTTCAGCAAAGCTCGCATAATACGAGTCAAGATAACTTCCGTCGTATATCTTATTCCAATAATCATTCTCCAGTATGTACATCGCTTTACGAGTTGTCGCGTAGGTACGGCCAGATTTAGTGCGATATAATGAGGCGATCGTGGAGTCATCAAGACCGCGATCTTGTCCATGGTGTGCGAGAGAATATCCGTCATAAAAATAGATTCCTTTTTCCGTTCCAAATAACATGGTTCCATCCGGGCCATTCGCCATAGCCCGAAAACCCTTGTCGTTTAACTCCTCTATTTCCGTCCAATACCAAGACTTAGATGCAGGTTCGAGTATTTTTGGCGTATATTCGATCACATGCGGCTGAGCAAGCGCAAAATTAGCACAAAAAATTAAGTTAATTAACAAAGCACCTAGCGTATTCAGGTGCTTCTTGGCCAAGTTTTTCATCTCACGCGTTTTAAATATTGTCGCAGTACAGCGGTTAATCTTTAGGATTTATATTCTTCGCGCAAACTGCTCCATCAAACCTTATAATCGATAACAATTTAATCGAAGTGAACCGATAGTAACTTGTTTTCTCATTTTTCTTGTTTTCTACAGCAAAGATGCGACAGCCATTCACCGCAAACGATGGCTACACTGGCTACAGTCATCCAAAATCATACTGGGTTGGTCAAGAATCAAAAGGGCAAATCGAGGCTAAATATCCGTTAAGCAAACTGGTTCTCATCATTTTATCGTTTAAAGCATGCGTTAGCGAAGATCTGTGCGACTGGGCATTTTCCCAAATTGTTTTTGAGAACGTTGTCTCAGAAAACAGCGTTTAGAAACTATCCTGTTGAATGGAATTACGTGAAATTTTTAGGTGTAACAATTTATTTGCATGTTACTTATTTTAACGTTACTTATTGTTACCAATGTGAGACAAAGTTTGACTAACAATCGTTTTTTACAAACATCTCCTCAAAAAGGTCCATCACTTTCATTACGGTTTCCTCTGTAACATGACGGTGATCTGCCTGCCAGGGTTGCTCAATACATTCCGTCACAATTTCATAGCTAGGCAAATAATAAATATCTTCATAACGCTGAACAACCTCATCAAGCGCAACGCGTAGTACAGCTTTTGAATGGGTGTTAGCCTCAACTACATGATGCGTGTTAGCCCTGGCAGTTGCTAGAAATGGCACCGGCGACAAGGTCAAAATCAATTTAAACTTGGGGTTGCGCTGCTTAACCTGCCGATAAAATTCGACGATGTTGTCAATATTTTCCTGCACACTAAGCGTTTTATGCTGGAGAAAGTGATGAAACCCAGGACGGGGATTGCGTGAAATAACTGTTCCATCCCGCAGCTCCCAGCATTCATTTAAACCGGCAGTAAAAATAAAAACTTCACTTTCCAATAATACGCGTTTAATTGCAGTAATATGCTTTGGGTAATCACGTAGGTAAGCTTGTTTCGATTTAAAACAAACGTTTTCACGATAAGGATCAACATAGAACCCCTCTTCAGCCAACAACAGGTGCTGAGTAAACTGGCGCAACCCAAACGCTTTTTCGGCCAATTGGCGCAAGCTAGGCGTATTAAATAAAATGCCAAAATTTGCAGAAAACAGCGCCTTACCACTGCCCACCTCATAGCCTTCTACCAAGGCTTCGCTCTCAGGCTTATCCGCAAACTCAGTGACGACATAGTTGTAGTTGCGCTGCTGTAAATACTTAGCAATCTCCGAAGCAAAACACGATCCCGCGGAGCCAACCGGCGTCTGACGATTTAATATCGGGAATTTTTTGACGTAGGGTTGCGTATCATATTTTGTGCGGGGATATTTTTCGTGTGTTGGAATCGGCCACCAGATTCCGTCTGGCCTGGGCTTTCCTTCTTTAGTATAAGCACTGGCAGTTTTAATGATATTTTGTTCGAATGCGATAATGTCGTTGAGGTTGTTTAAGGTTGCCTGAGTAAAATGCTCATCCCAATTAATACTATTACGAAAGATTTTTTTGAGCTCAATTATGAGTTCAGATACCGTCATCGTATCGAAATTAGCTCCACCGGCCATAATTTGCACAAAGAGCTTGTCTGCAAATGTTTTATCCGTAAACATTTGACGTAAATTATATTTAAATGCGGCGGGAGAAGTTATTTTCCAGTCTGCAGTTGAAACAATGACATTATCGTCGCGCAAATCCTCGATACTAGAATGCTCATCAGACAAGCTGCTAGCAAAGTCTTCGGTAATCATATTTCTCTCTGTTATTAGGCGGGCAAATCTATTTCGTCAAGCCATAAAGATAGACTACGTCATTACCGCTGACCAGATGAAAGACGGCTTACAGCAAGCCCACTTGAATATATTCACGGATCATTCAGCTTGGCGGGTCTATACTGTGCGATAACATGGAGTTGTGCGCGACTTTGCACTCTTTGTTGAAGCCACTTTAACCAGGACCTGACAGAGTAATAAACCCAATTTTGCGAAATAGGTGCACTGTGGAAAACGAAGAAGAATTAGAGACTGTTGCAGTTCTCAGCGAAAACTAGACTTTCCTAATAATAACCCGGCAATAATTATTGCCGGGTTATTAGACGACATATGGACGCGACGTCATTGCCAAAATGGCAATGCAAGCCGCTGAAATACAAGAAAATTCGCACATTTTTGCCCGTATTTCAGCGGCGCGCGACTCAATGGATAGCGAGATCTATTGAGTCGCCGGGTTAACAGTCAGTCGGAATATAGCGTCGACGCTTACTCGCTTTGAGTTTTGTGATATCTCCCATACACATACCGTCAAGACAATCACCAAAATCCGGATCGACGCTAAAGACAATGGAGTGAAAACCGCCTGGCTCATAGAGCGCCATATACTGCTTGAACAGTACAGGTAATTTGTAACCCATTTCTTGAAAAGCTTTCTGCATGTATTCGAAAGCCCTTTCGGCATCAAGCTCGCCGTATTCACAATCGAGCTGTGCTTTTACCTCAGAATCCAAGTTATAGGGTTCAATCGCCAAAGCGAGCTGTTCGGCGCAAGCATAATAGCGAGAATAGAAATACACCAAATTATCCATCAGCACTTTTGGGTAGTCAGCGCTCATGCTGACGGGACCAAACACGTAGCGCGCAGGGTGCTTCGATAGGTAAGCGCCTAAACCTTGCCACAAATAATCCAAGCTTGCTTTACCCCAGTAATCTGGGTTAACAAAACTGCGACCCAGCTCTATGCCATTGCGTAAATACTCTTCGAATGCAGGTTCGAACTGATATAACGATCGCGTATAGAGTCCTTCAATGCCATATTTATCCAAAATCCGCTTACCTTCACCAATGCGATATGCACCTGCAATGACTAGATTTTCGCTGTCCCAAAGGATCAAATGTCGGTAATGCTGATCATAAACATCCAAATCACGTTTAGAACCCGTTCCTTCACCCACTTTGCGAAAGGCCACCTCCCGCAAGCGACCTAGCTCGCGCATAACGGCTGAATCGGGCACATAATCGACTAAATAAATTCTATTACCGTCGCGGGTTTGACCAAGTAACTCCGCATTTTTTAACTCGGTTTGTAACGCTCTGCGATCTTCAGGGTGCGCAACGGTTTTTTCAGTTTCAAATATGGGGTTTCGCTTCTTGCCAACCTTATACAGGTGTTTGCGAAGGCGCTTAACCAAGGTTTTATCGCGAATTTCCTGCGAAACGAGGGATTTTGGTGGTATCGCTTCGCCAATGCGGAACCGAATCGTATGCGAGCGTTTATTCATCATCTCGCGCGCTAACAATGCAGTTCCCATTGGCTTATATAGAAGCGATGCTCCGTAAAATAGAAGAGAGTTTTTCGCACCAACATGAATTGGCAGCAATGGACTTTGCGTGTTGCGCGCAAATTTAAGAAAGCTCGGCCGCCAACGCCCATCCTTCACTCCGGTGGGGCCAGCACGAGAAACATATTCAGAGGGAAAAATTATCACAGCCTGTTCATTCTCAAGCGCCTGCTTGACCCGCGTTTCCATATCGACATCCGAATCGGTTTCTACCGGGAAAAATAGCGAGTCTACGCCGCTCATCATCTGCAACAGTTTGTTCGCTAAGATTTTTACATCCCTGCGCACTTCTCCGACAAGCTTAAGTACCGCCAAGCCATCGAGTGAACCGATGGGCTGATTTGCGACAATAACTACACGGCCCTGCGCGGGAATGTTGGCTCGGTCACGTGCGGAAACGGTATAAGTGAAATTGAAGTAATCGAACACTTCGTCAATGAAATCAAAGCCATCCGTGCCACGACTGGAGTTGAGAAAATCGTTAACTTGCGCTTCATTAGTGAGTTTGCGCAACAAACTGATTGTTGGTTTTCTGATCAGCGCCGGTTGATTTGAAAAGCCAGGGAATTTACTGGTCACTACCTCTTCAATATCAATCATATTCAGTATCCAATTTGAGGAATTTCCCAAGTTCTCGCTAGAATACGATTGTAATTTGAAGCTTCTGTGACATTTTTGCGGCAAAAGTATTGCACTATCGAAGCCCGGCGCAAAGCCGCGTCGGATCGATTGATTAGCTTACAATGCAATGAATCAGAACAGATGTGAGGTGAAAGGTAGCCAATAATTTACACGCAGGCTTCTTCTTCGAGCAACTGCTGCTGATGCAGCTCAAGCAATTCCAAAGCAGGTGGCAATAACTCAGTGATTTCAGCCAAACCTTCGGAGTCAACCCGATATCGAATACGCGAAGTTAGCTGCGCTCCTATCTCGTTTTCACCCTCGACAATAGCAATTTCTACACTACTGTTTAGCTGGTTTATTTTCCTATCTTCTTCGCAAAAAATCAGTCCATTAAACACAAGGGGAAATTTTTCTGGTCTCTTTAATCTCCGCAGCAAGGTCAAAAAGCAGATAGCGCGAAATCTAGCCTCGTCCACACTGTCGCATGAAGGGAAGCGCACGCGATAACAAACTCTGCCGTCATTTTGATCTCGGGGAAAAGCCAAGCATTGCCCGCGATAAAAGTGACTCAGTTTTTTTATTAATTCCTCTAGCCGGAAAAAGGTTTGAACATAGATTTGATTCGTCAGTTGGTGTTTCAGCTCGTGGCAATTAAGGAAATTTAGTTCCAACTCGACTGCAGCTTTCGCGTCGATGCTCTCGGGTGCAAGCTCACTTTCATCGTCTATTGTTTTGCTATTAGCTTCATCGTTATTTTCGGGTCTTGGATCTGGTAGTTTATTTTTCAGCGCTTTACCGAGCTCTAAAGAGACAAAAATAAAGTAAAAAATCAACGTTGCTGATATCGCAGCGACCAAAGTCAAAAAAATAAGTGCGCTGCGTTCAGACCGCTCTGTATCGAGCACGATAATTTCAAGCGAGCCCGCTATGGTCTCACTGATCGCAATGGGCGTTCGGTAACGCTTTGTCTCATAGGAGGTAAGCTGCGAATTTGTCAATCCAGAGCGAACGGCTAACTCGCCTTCCCCATCGAATATCGAGGCGGCCAATATATGCGACGGTGCTGTCAAATCCTGCAAGATAACGTGTAACGCGACACGATCATGATTTAACATCGCATCCACCGCACGCTGAGCCGAAAGCGAAGCTAAGGTGTTGCTGTGAATTTCCATCCAATATTTTTCCTGTTTGGCAACTCGCGCTTGCCAAACAGCAGAACTTGCGACCGCACCAAAAACGATTCCAAGAGTTATCCCCAAGATCGCGACTACATTTTTTGACATATTGAAAGTGCTAAAATTATTTCCCGGTCTGATACGAATTGCGGCAGTAAAATAAGTTATTGTAGTCAAAAGCGATCTCGTTGGGGAATTTTAATAACGCGCTTCTATGTGCAGATTTTGCGCCTCAACACTTAATCAAGGATAATGCGCGCAAACCATTGAGGAGAAAATGTATTTGTGCGCGAGCTCATATTAGCAACGGTATCGGGCCACGACCGCCCCGCCGTAACATCAGCAATTAGCGAGATACTTGCCAAACACCAAGCCAATGTCCTCGATATCGGGCAGGCTGTTATCCACGATTCGCTCTCGCTCGGTCTTTTGGTTGAGTTTGCCAACGCCGATCAATCCTCACACGCCGTTAAAGAAATTCTTTATTGCATGGACGAACTCGGTATGCGGGTAAAGTTTCAGCCCATCACGCACGAAAGCTATTCAACTTGGGTCGGACACCAAGGTAAGGAGCGCCATATCATCACACTGCTAGCTCGGCAAATCACCGCAGAGCAAATTGCACGCGTTACGACAACCTTGGCCGAACAATCCCTAAATATTGACAATATCGGCCGTTTGTCAGGAAGAGTGCCTATCGATTTAGCGCACCGACCGGCCGAGGATCAAGCACAAAGCAAGGCCTGCGTAGAGTTTTCCGCCCGCGGGAAACCGCGAGATTTGACTGCACTGCGAGAGACATTTACCGCAATTTCAGCAGAATTAGACGTCGATATCGCTTTCCAAGAAGACAACATGTACCGCCGCACCCGCCGCCTCGTTTGTTTTGATATGGATTCAACCTTAATTGAAGCAGAAGTGATTGATGAACTGGCAAAGGCTGCTGGGGTAGGTGAAGCCGTTGCCGCAGTCACGGAAGCCGCTATGAATGGGGAGCTCAATTTCAATGAGAGCTTTGCCAAGCGCCTTAGCTTGTTAAAGGGGCTAAGCGAAGATGTGCTCAGTGGAATTGCGGAAAACCTGGCGATTACTGAAGGCGCCGAGCATCTGATTTCCACTCTGCGTAAACTCGGTTACAAGACAGCCATTTTATCGGGTGGCTTTAATTATTTTGGTCGATATTTGCAAAATAAACTCAACATCGACTATGTCTACGCCAACGAATTGGAAATCATTGACGGGCGCGTTACCGGGAACGTCGTTGGAACCATTGTCGACGGCGTGCGCAAAGCAGAGCTGCTGCGCGAACTCGCGGAAAAAGAGAATATATCGCTTGAACAGGTTATCGCTGTCGGAGACGGTGCTAATGACTTACCAATGCTCAAAATTGCCGGCCTGGGCATAGCTTTTAGGGCAAAGCCCTTAGTAAAAGCATCCGCCAAGCAGTCCATCTCTACACTGGGTTTGGATGCGATTCTTTATCTGATGGGCTTTCGTGATCGCGATGTAAAAGAGGCGTAATAGCTACTATCTCGAGCTATGCGCTCACGCGCGCCGGTTTTGTTTGCGCTCTATCTTCAGGCATTTCTCTGCGCTGGGACTTAAGCGCCGATTCCCATTCAATTACTGACCCCTCTTGAACGTCGATAACGGGCAGATTATCGCGTGCTAAGGTCTTACCGCTTTTGTCTTTAGCTTCTGGCAACATCACAATACCTTTTCATCTGTGCTTTGGTTCGTTCATTATTGTTAACAACGCGGGTTGTTATTCGATCAACCCGAACACTTTTTAAGCAATTGCTGTTCCAGCAACAAAAAACCATGAGTATTCAAAGGCATAGGATGTATTAGACGACACCCCGGGCATTAAGACGTAAAAACCACCGACAAGAGGTGGATCACAATGGCCCCAAACGCCCGTCGCTGCACCCTTTTTGCTCGCAAGCCTATAAACCACACTAAATAAACGGCAAAGACAAAATTCGACCAGATGTGCCCCTGTTTGGCATCGAAAATCATTTATGCCTAGGCACTAACATATGCGGCAAACAGCGCCGGCAGGTTGCCCCCTTATTCAAACAGCGACTTGATAAATTGTTTTACCGCATCGAATGAATCGGTTTTTGAAACAAGTTGCAAATTGTCACACGCAATGTCATTACCTAGCTCACAACTTCTCCTGTAATGCTCCTTCGCCTTGTCAATGTTTTTGCGCACACCCAGGCCTTCTTCGTACAAGATACCGAGATTATTGCAACCGGATGGGTTATCTCTTTTACATTCTTGGGCATAAAGGCTAAAAGCCTTGCGGTAATTCACCTTTGTACCCTCGCCGTCGTGGTAGAGACTACCTAAATTAACACAACCATATGAACTGCCGTTGTCGCATGCTTTTTCATAGTACGCAAACGCTTGCTCAATATTTTTTTTCACACCCATTCCTTCATAGTACAAAATTCCCAAGCTATTACAGGATATTCCATGGTCATTTTTGCAACCATACTCAAATAACGACGCGGCCTTTTTTAAATCTTTTTTTACACCAAGTCCTTCTTCATAGGATTCGCCCAAGTTGCGACACGCTGGAAAATAATCGACTTCGCACAGAGACTCAAAATACTGTATAGCTTTCGCAAGATTTTTTTCTCCGCCGGTACCATCTTGTAAATAAAGTGCAAAATTAACGCAAGCTCTGTTGTTTCCATAGTCACAGGCTTTTTCATATAAACTTCGAGCAAGCGAGTAATCAGGTTCGCCACCTTTGCCTGTCGCAACTAGCACACCCAAATCGTTACACGCTTCGCCGTACTCTAGTTCACACGCCAATTTATAATAGTGGCGTGCTTTTGTGTAATCGAGTTCAACGCCATCACTATATTCATAAGCATAAGCTAAATTATCGCATGCAACCCAGCGACCTAATTCACAGGCACGCTCATAAAACGCATAAGCGGGTGCGGTATCACGCTTCTCACCATCAAGCAAAGCTTCATCGTAAATATATCCAGCATTTGAACAAGCCCAGCCGATATCGGCCTCGCAAGATTCTTTAAATAAATTAATTGCCAGATCTATGTTGACCTTAAAATCCAAATATAAGTAGGCAAGATAAGTACAACTTTGAGCATCCTTTTTTGCACAGGACTTTTTAAACGCTTCTTCGGCTCTTGTATAATTCTTCTCTGTCCCTTGCCCAAACTGCAACATTCTGCCCAAGGCATTGCAGCCTAGTACATCTTCGCGTTTACAGCTTAATTCAAAATATTGTAGTGCTGTGGGAAAGTCTTGCTCGAAATTCCCTTCTCCATCACGATAAGCAACCCCTAAGTCCGTGCAATAATCAACTGACTTTTTTAAGCAAGCGCTAACTGTATCTTTTAAGCTTTCCGGTTGTGGTGCCGCAACTACGGACGTCGAGAAAAGAACCGCCAATATAGTAACGGTTAATAATGTGGAAAAAGGGAGTGTAAAAACTGAAAAAGCTAAACTCAGTAAGTTCCTTCGTATTGATATCAGCATATATTAATCCAATTTAAATTGAGCCTGTCTCAAAACCAACGTTGATCACTTATTCTAAAATTCCAAAGTACTTATTAATTCCAAAGTACTTATAATTCCAAAGCACTTAATCTTCATTGCAAAGCACTTATCCATAACTTGAGACAGGTCCTATTCCAAACTTTATTCTTTATACCTTTAAACGTTAATATCTTTGATTTATCTATCCGACGATCTAGTCAAGCCGTGTTAGCCTCTCACCGCCGAACAAATAAATCTTTAATTTCCAGGCATATTGACAACATGTAAATCCATTTGCGGATAAGGAATACCAATTCCCAAATCATCTAAGCGCAATTTAACAGCTTCATGCAGGTTAAAATAAACTGTCCAATAATCCGGCGTATTAACCCAAACACGAAACACAAAATTTACCGAAGAATCTGCCAGCTCAGAAACAGCTATTGTGATTTCTTTATCTTTCAGAATTAGCGGTTCATTATTGGCAATTTCTTCTAGAGCTGCCCTAGTCTGTTTTATATCGGCATCATAGCTAACACCTACCAACAAATCCACGCGACGCGTCTCCTCAGCAGAATAATTGACAATATTGCCGCCCATAACAGCTGAGTTGGCAATAATGACAATTTTGTTGTCAGGTGTTTTTAGCACGGTATTAAAAATCGAGATTTCCTCTACCGAGCCCGATGCACCTCCCGCTTCGATATAGTCCCCTGCTTTGAAGGGCCGAAACAAAATCAGTAGCACGCCGGAAGCAAAGTTACTCAACGAACCTTGCAGAGCGAAACCCACTGCCAAACCTGCAGCACCGATAACGGCTACAAACGAGGCTGTTTGCACACCTAGTTGCCCTAATGCCGCGATTACGACCAATGTCAGTAGTGCGTAATAACTAATATTTTTCACAAAGCGGCAAATGGTGACATCCACTTTGTTCTTTTCTAGTGCACTCGCCATCAAATTGGTCATAACCTTGACCAGATATTTACCAATAATAAATACTAAGAGTGCCAGTAATATTTTTGTTCCATAAGTAACGATTAAATCGGGCGCCTGATTGATATAAGTGTTTAGTGTTGACGTTTCTTCTTCAAACATTTTTAACTCTCTATAACTCACTAATGACTGTCTAATAAAATTATTTTACTGCTATCACTCATATTCTATTAATAGATATTTAGGTCTCGCAGTAACACCCCCAAGATGCTTTCTACAACAACGAATCCTATCGCTTTGAGTCCAATAGCTATGAACTCTATAGTTGTGAATCCTATAACCATCAATCCTATAACCATCAATCCTATAACTATGAATCCTATAGCTATGAATCCTATAACTATGAATCGCGTTGCCATCCTGACAATGGTGACTTATCCATACACCACCCGTTACTCGACAATAATCAATGCCGGGCTAACAAGAACCAAATCAAGGAGAATTGGATTATAATCCCTGTGCAATTTTCAATCCATTTGTAATTTGAAGCGGCACTAAACCTTATTTAGAATATTCCGTCGAGTTTCTTCTTTTTTTGTTTCGCTTTTTTTAACGAGAATGTAAGTTGCACCGTATCCGCCATGCTGTTTTTGCGCAGTATGGAACGCTAGGATGGGTTCCAGTTGTGGCAACCAATGTGCAATACAACTTTTTAATACGGCTTGGCGCTCCCTACCCTCACCCTTGCCATGCGTTATCAACGCACATCGCACGTCGTTTGCAAGGCAATCCTTAACAAATTGCTGCACTTCACGGCGGGCTTGCTCAACCTTCATGCGGTGTAAATCCAAGCGTGCATCAAGCGCGTACTTACCCAACCGCAGATTGCGAAAAACGCCATGTTGTACACCGGGCCGCTGAAAACTCAGAATATCAAGGGGGTCAAGCATCTCCATCGGGTCGCTGACTTCTGGCTCAGTGTTTTTTTCTGCGAAGTCAGAAGCCGCCTCACGCCGCGCTTCAAGGCTAGCGCTATCGTCTTTATCTTTGGCAAGTTTCACCTTAGCAGATGCTTTTAACGGTTCGACTTCCTCGCCAAACAAATCGCCAAAATTGCTCTTTTCATCGTTGCTAGTCACAGTGATACTCGAAAACTATATTGTTTGCCGGCGGTTATAACGCGTTAAATAGGGAATGATTATATTAAAAATAGTTAAGGCTCAAGTGCCAAATTGATACCCACGTTTCGAGACCGGCGCATGCAATAATTTCTGCTTAACTTACAATCCGATAACAGGGGACGTAGTCTTGGGTCGGAATCTTCATCCGCTTTTGTTCAACAAAAGCGCGCAGAAGCTTTTCCAGCGGTGCAATTATCGCCGGGTCACCGCATATCTCATACGGCCCCTTTTCTTTTACCGCTTTAATTCCGTCAGCTTTCACGTTGCCATCGACAATGCCAGAAAAAGCCTTGCGTAAATTTACCGCCATTTCATGATCTTTTTGCGTAGAACTAAGATTTAATGCACGCATATTATCATGCGTTGGTTTAAACGGCTGTTGAAAGTCAAAATCAACTTTTAAACGCCAATTAAAGTAGTAAGCATCTTGAGTACTGCGGCGATAGCTCTGCACAGTATCCATCCCCGCTCGCATGCTACGTGCAACTTCGACGGGATCGTCAATAATAATTTTATAAAGCGACTGAGCTTTTTTTCCCAGCGTGACGCCGATAAAGTCATTAATTTGTTTAAAGTATTCCTCTGATGATTTTGGCCCTGTAAAAACCAAAGGAAACGGCATATCGTGATTTACAGGGTCCATCAACAGTCCGAGGATATACAATATTTCTTCCGCCGTACCGACACCACCTGGAAATACCACAATACCATGGCAGCTGCGCACAAAAGCTTCTAAACGTTTTTCAATATCCGGCAATATAATTAGCTTGTTAACAATTGGATTGGGCGATTCGGCGGCGATAATTCCAGGCTCAGAAATTCCGATATAACGCCCATCAAAACGTTGTTTAGCATGGGCAATTGCCGCTCCTTTCATCGGCCCTTTCATTGCACCAGGACCACAACCAGTTGCAATATCCAAGCCCCTTAAGCCCATTTGGTAACCGACGTTCTTAGTGTATTGGTACTCGGGCTCTTCAATGGAGTGGCCGCCCCAACACACAACTAAATTAATCTTGGCTATGTCGTCGGATCTAAATAACCCTGCGTTGCGCAGAATATGAAACACACCATTGGTAATACCGGCGCCATTATCAAATTGTATGTCACGATTTTCGGCTAACTCATTGTTGATATAAACCAAATCTCTCAACACGGAAAAAACATGCTCTTTAATTCCATTGAGCATTTCACCGTCGACAAACGCAGCCGCAGGCGCATTTTTTATTTCTAGTTTTATACCGCGCTCTTGCTCGATAACTTTTATCGCGAAGTCGCGATAAGCATCGAGAATTGCCTGTGTATCATCCGAATCCTCACCCGTGTTTAGAACAGCGAGCGCACAGCGACGGAAAGTTTCGTAATTTTCTATATCTCGCGTACCTGCTAAGCGGCTCGCCTCCAACTGTGATAGAACATTTAAACTATTTTCTGGTGTTATTTTTGCCGTTTTTATAACGTCCATTCTTACTCTTAATCCCCTAAAAATTTTTATTACTGTGAAATAAACTAAAACTTTGCTCCCGTCTCAATAAATCGAAAACAATCTTCGAAGAACATGAGCAAAACTCGATGCAAAAAAAGCTAACGAGCACCTTGTCGAACTATCAATGCACTAGTCCGTGAGCAATTTCATCCGCAGTCGCTTCGCGAACCGCCTCAATACTTACAGCGAAATGTAATACTTTTCCTGCAAGTTCGTTATTTCCATCAATTGTAATGCCGTCGTCTTCAATTTTTACAACGGTGGCCTCGATAACATTTCCATATTCACCCTGAACTTGAAAACGTGTGCCTACTTCAATGTCATCAAAACCATCAAACGCATCAAGTGGTAATTTTTGAATTAATCCGGGCTCAACTTTTCCATAGCCTTCTTCCGGCTGAACGGTGACATTTAATTTCGCACCTATCTCTAAGCCCTCCAATGCATTTTCCAAACCTGGAATTATATTTGACGCACCGTGTATATAATTTAGCGGTGCAGCACCAATGGATGAATCAATCTGGTTTCCATCGCTATCGACTAAAGTATAGTGAATGGAAACCACACAGTTATCTGCAATTTTCAAAATAGTACCTCGTTGGCCCTAACGAGTTGGGTTAGGGCAGCTGATTTAATTCGCATTATTGCGCTAAATTATGACGTGAGCTGCTCGATCATACGCAGAGCCACAGCCATTTGGACCGAACTCTGCACGATAAGGTCTACGAGCGGTTTTGACGATTTTCAATAAGGCTTTCAACGACTGAAGGGTCGGCAAGCGTCGATGTATCACCCAGACTGTCAATTTCATCCGCGGCTATCTTACGCAAAATACGGCGCATAATTTTTCCTGAACGCGTTTTCGGTAGTCCCGGTGCCCACTGGATAACATCGGGCTTGGCAATTGGGCCAATTTCCGAAGCACACAAATCCACCAAGGCTTTTCTCAGCTCTTCCGACGGCTCAACACCTTTCATTACCGTCACATAAACGTAAATGCCCTGCCCCTTTATCGCGTGGGGATAACCAACGACAGCGGCTTCGGCTACAGATTCGTGCAACACCATAGCACTCTCAATTTCGGCAGTGCCAAGTCTGTGACCACTCACATTCAACACATCATCCACACGACCGGTAATCCAGTAGTAACCATCATCATCCCGCCGCGCACCGTCACCGGTGAAGTAGTAACCCTGATAAGTGGAAAAATACGTTTGAACCATGCGCTCATGATCACCAAAAACGGTGCGAATTTGGCTCGGCCAAGAAGAGCGAATCGCCAGGCTTCCTTCGCCCGGGCCTTCAATTTCGTTGCCTTCCGTATCCATCAGAACCGGCTCTACACCAAAAAAAGGCAAGGTGGCAGAACCCGGTTTTAGCGGTGTCGCACCGGGTAACGGCGTTATCAAATGCGCGCCGGTTTCAGTCTGCCACCAGGTATCAACAATGGGACAACGCTCGTCGCCCACGACTTTGTAGTACCACTCCCACGCCTCGGGGTTGATCGGCTCACCGACGGTGCCTAGCAAGCGCAGGCTTGAACGAGAAGTAGACAGGACCGGATCATCGCCCTGGCTCATCAGCGCACGAATTGCTGTGGGAGCCGTATAAAAAATCGTGACATTGTGTTTGTCGCAGATTTCCCAACATCGCGCTGCACTCGGATAAGTCGGAACCCCTTCGAACATAAGCGTGGTGGCTCCGTTGGCCAGCGGACCATAAACAATATAGGTATGTCCCGTTATCCAGCCGACATCGGCGGTACACCAATAAACCTCATCATCGCGATAATCGAACACGTATTTATGTGTCATTGCCGCCATTAATAAATAGCCGCCGGTTGTGTGCAACACACCCTTGGGTTTCCCGGTCGAGCCAGATGTATAGAGAATAAAGAGAGGATCTTCCGCATCCATCTCTTCCGGCTCACAGTTTGAGTCAACGATATCAAGTTCGTAGTGATACCAAACATCGCGCTCGTCGTCCCAGTCGACATCCCCGCCGGTGCGCTCCACCACAATCACTGTCGAGACGTTAGGACACTGCGCCACAGCCTTATCGGTATTGGCTTTTAAAGGTATGGTCTTGCCACCGCGAACCCCCTCGTCAGCGGTGATCACCGTGCGGCAATCGGAATCGAGAATACGGTCTTTCAGGCTCTCAGGCGAAAAACCGCCAAAGACAACCGAGTGCACAGCGCCAATTCGGGCGCAAGCCAGCATCGCGTAGGCAGCTTCCAAAATCATCGGCATATAGATGCATACACGATCGCCCTTTTTAACGCCGTGGTGTTTAAGTACATTGGCAAAGCGATTAACCGCGTCCGAAAGCTGCTGGTACGTCACTTTTTGATCCTGCGTGGGATCGTCACCTTCCCAAATGATGGCGACTTGGTCCGCGCGTTCCGGCAAATGTCGGTCGATGCAATTGACCGTGACATTCAGCGTACCACCACTAAACCAGCTGGCGCGGCCTGTATCGAAGTCGAATTCACGCACTTTCTGCCACGGCTTGGACCAGCTCAGAAATTTCTCTGCCTGCTCAGCCCAAAAACCCTCTGGGTCTTGTATTGATTGTTGGTAGAGCCTATCGTACTCGGCCTTGTCAATATGGGCCGAATCGGCGAATGCTGCGGGTACTTCGTAGACTTTGCTCTCAGACATAGACACCTCTTTTCAGATTCGTGTAGCTTTGGTTTGCTGCGTATTGGTTTGCCGCACATTTGTTTGCGGGCATCATAACCTTTCATCCCTGAAACACCAACGGACATACACCAAACGCAACGCCCTTGTAAATTTGTTAACTAAGCAACGCCTTAGAGTCATTATTGCGAATAGAATGGTCCGTTCTTCTCCAACTTTCACGGAGGTGCCTGTGCCGTGGCAACTCTTCTAAGATCTTATCCAAGCTCTTCCGCGTTCCGTGCAATCTGCATTATTGCCTTACTTCCGCTTATTCTGCTCGCCTGCGGCGGCGGAGGCGGCGACAAAAATGGCAACGGGCAAAATGAACCACCAAATGTGCTCCCCGTTGCGAATGCGGGCGGCGACGCTGAAGTGACAGAATTGACCGAAGTTACATTGGACGCAGGGGCCAGCTCCGATAGCGATGGCAGTATTTCGAGCTACGCTTGGACACAAACCGAGGGCCCCGACGTAACACTGAGCGCTAGCGACTCATCGTCGCCATCGTTTACTGCTCCAGATGTCGAAAGTGTCACCACATTGAGCTTTACCGTTACAGTTACAGATAACGATGGTGGGCAAGCACAAGATACTGTTGCGGTAACGGTAAACCCGGCGGTTAGCCAGCCCGAGTTTGGTCTAGACGCGCGGCCAAGCAACACCACCTGCCTCGCGGGTGACCCTCCGCCCAACAGAGCCAATATTAAGCTCACACGCGTTTTTACTAGCCTGCCTCGCATCACCGACCCCGTCTCTTTAAAGCAAGCACCCGATGACAATTCGCGCTGGTATTTGGTGGAGAAAGCGGGACGGATTCGATCTTTTGAGAACACCGCCAATGCAGACACATTCGATAACTTTTTGGATATTCGCGACGACGTGGATGCATCCGCAAATGAATCGGGCTTGCTGGCCATGGCGTTTCACCCAGAGTTCGACCAGAACGGCCATGTTTTTTTGTTTTATCAAACCCGTGACAACGGTCCCCAAGAAAGCATATTAACCCGCTATACCAGCAGCGACGGAGGCAAAACCCTCGATAAAAATTCGAAGACGGTACTGCTGCGCTTTGACCCTCCTTATCGCAACCACTACGGCGGAGAACTAGCTTTCGACAAGGACGGGTACTTATTTCTGACGATTGGCGACGGCGGAAGCGGCAATGATCCGGGTAACCGCGCGCAAAATACCAAAAATATTTACGGCACGATATTGCGCCTCAATATTAACGTTAACACCGCGCCTTACTACGATATTCCGGCAGATAACCCGTTTGCCAATAACCCGCTCTGTAACAACAACGCGCAAGCAGGCGACGGCAGAACAAGCGATTGCCCTGAAATTTACGCCTGGGGTCTACGCAACGGTTGGCGTTTTTCGTTTGACCGCGAAACCGACACCTTGTGGCTGGGCGATGTCGGTCAAGATAGATGGGAAGAAATTGATATTATCGAAAAGGGCGGAAACTACGGCTGGAAAATCCGCGAAGGTGCTAATTGCCGCACGGGCAATAGTTGCCAAACTGTTGGTTTAATTGATCCGGTTGCAGAAATTCGCCATCCCAACGGGGAATCGGTTACCGGCGGTGTTGTATATCGCGGCAGCAAAATTGCGTCGTTAATTGGCCGCTATATTTTTGCCGATTATCGCACCGGTGTATTTTGGGCTTTATTTGACGGGGAAGACGGTGAGCTGGACACAGTTGAAATTGCTAATTCGGGAATGAACGTTGCGCATTTTGCTGAAGACCAAGATAACGAAGTATATTTTTTAAATTACAGTGCCGGCAGAATTTATCGTATTGACCCGGATAATAACGATGCCGCGCAAGCGGTCCCAACCTTGCTCTCACAAACCGGCTGCGTTAACGGCGAAAAACCCACCGAGCCCGCAAGCGGTTTAATTCCCTATTCTATTTCTGCGCCTTTCTGGTCAGACGACGCGGTTAAATCGCGCTACTTTGCCCTGCCTAACGACAAACAAATCAGCGTCAATAACGAAGGCCAATGGGTATTCCCAGTTGGCAGCGTACTGGTTAAAGACTTTAAAATTGATAACAAGTTAATTGAAACACGCTTAATGAAACGCCATAGCGATGGCAACTGGGCGGGTTACACCTACGCCTGGCGAGAAAATCAAAGTGATGCTGACTTAGTTAACGGTGGTGCTATCGGCGCATTTAACGAACCGTCTTGGATTTATCCGCGTGAAGCACAATGCTTACAGTGCCATACTGAAGCGGGCGGACGCGCGCTAGGGCTAACCACTGCACAACTTAATAAATCGACGCTTTACCCAAGCACCGATCGCACCGCCGCGCAATTAAATACCTTAATCCATATCGGCGTTGTAAAAGATATGCCAAATTCCGCGACACTCGTCGACCCCTTCGATGCAAATGAAACACTCGACAAACGCGCTCGCGCTTATCTGCAAACTAATTGCTCACAGTGTCACCGCGAAAATGGTCCTGCAAACGTGAATATTGATTTTCGCTATGAACTCGCGCTGAGCGAAATGAATATTTGTAACGAGGACCCGAAAAGTGGCGATTTAAATATTGCCAATGCCAAGCGACTATTACCGGGCAAACCGGAACAATCCGTTATTGTGCAGCGCATGAAACTGCGCGATGACGCGAACGCTATGCCACCGATGGGAAGCTTTAAAATTGATGACGATGGAGTGAAATTAATTGAGGATTGGGTGAAAAGTATTTCTTCTTGCAATTAATTGTCTTCTTTTGGAGTGAGTGCCTAACTTTGGCTGTTGTTAACAAAAGCCCTAAAATTGGAGTAACATGGGCAACGCCAAAATCAATTTTATTCGGGAGATATAACTATGGGCATTGAGATCAACGGCATTTTTGGCCTAATACTGTTAATCATCAACGTATGGGCGATTATTAAAATAGTCCAAAGCAGCTCAACAACTGGGATAAAAGTGCTTTGGGTCGTACTTATTCTACTTTTACCACTTATCGGAGTTATTCTGTGGTGGTTTATGGGACCAAAGAAGTAGCGTATTAACCCAAAAATAGCACAAACAATCATAAGATTAAAAAAGATTAATACGACACCTACCCACTTTAAAAAAGCCAAAACGAAAAAAAGCCAACGCTATAAAACTTTATAATGGGTGTCTTTTTTAACTGTTTTTTAACTTTTTAACTTTTTAACTTTGCATTTGCAGTTAAAAAATAATGGAGTTAAAACCCACTATTCGATCGCGACATCATGCTTAAAAGCACTAAACCCATTAACAATTTCAACTGTTAAATTATTCGCTTCAGTATACAAATTCACTGTGGTCGTATCACTATCCAGAATCGCAATTATCGCTTCAGTATCAGAATTACGCACGATGGCTGTTTCGTGAGGTTTAGTAATCTTTAACTCAACGGTGGACAGGTTTAATCGAGTCGCATTAATTTCGCCGGCCTCAGGTTTACGCAGCATCACTGCCATATCCGGGCTCTTTTTTTCTAACAGAACCTTACCGGCCTTACTAATAAGCAATCGCTTCAACACCACCCCTTGAGGAAGGGGAGCAACGATACTAAATTGATCGATACGGGAATGATCAAGATTTATAGTGTCGAACGGTATTGAAAATATAGTATTGCCAGACTTATCCTTACCCTCAAGTAAATACGTGCTGCCTGGCGTATTTTCTAGAGCTGCTCGTGTATTGGTTATTCGAGTCAAAGACAGTATTTCGTTTTCAACCTGTCCACTGACAATTATAACGTTTTGATTTTTAGCCAGTTTAATTGGCGAGGATTTCTGCAATCTGCGAGAGTTGTCGTTTAATAGTTTACCGCCGCGTCGCCTCAAGGTTTTCTTAAACGTATAGTCACTGACCCACTCCGGGTCACAGTAACTCATAAAATCCGGAAGATCTTTATTGCGCAATCGCTCGGCAATAACATCGTAGCCCCAAATACCGATAGCGGCTTTTGCATAAGGATAATTTTTATCTATACCAGAGGGTTTGCCGCAGGGTGAATGATCTAAACCAAAATTATGCCCTAGCTCGTGTGAAAAAGATGTTTTTATAATGCGTGAAGCAAGCACCCTACCGGGGGTGTTGGCAATGCCAATAGTACTGCCTTTATCTGGAGCTTGATCAAGTAATGCCGCATAGTGTCTTGAACGATCACCTTCTTTCGCAATCAGCTCCATTTGATCCATAATGTCATCCCAAGCATCCCCTTTTGCGTTTTTATTTCTGACATAGGTAAAAGGTTCCCTAACTTCTACATCTAATTGGTTCAGAGGATGACGAACAAAAGTGTAGTCTAACAAACCATCCAACCTTTCCTGGGTTAAGTTCGGGGCCTCTCCTTTTATCACGAGCGGGATAATTGTCAATTTAAGTACCGGAACATCTCTGATCGAATAGCGTAAAAACCCCTCTTTATCGGCCTTTGATGAGTTAAGTGGCGGGTAAATATTATTATCTTCGTTGCTTTCAGCAATGCGATTTTCTGGATCAACTTCAACATAAAAACGCCTACCAGCTTTAAAGAAAGAACGCGGCAATAAATAGTTATGAGTATCGTTTAAAATACCTTCATTCAGTTGCATTTTATTTTCTTTTGCCTTTTCCAAACTGACAAAGCCCGAGCTTCCATCACCATCCTGCCAATAAATTCTCACCTCGGGAATTTCTACTTGCTGATCGTTTTTATCGATACTAACAAAAGCTCGAGCCATACCCGGTCGATTGAGTACTAATTCAACCTGGTCATTAAGGTCTTGCTTCGAATCCAGCGCAGGTACACTTTGGTTAATGTAAAACCGATCTATCGCAAAATCGATATCACCTTTTGCTTGCGAAATACAATTGCGGACTAACGCAGTTTCAACCTTTATTTGGCTGCGATTTGAGGGTGTTAAAGTGTGAGTCTGCCGGATTGTCTCCGAGCATTTTTCAGTGGACAAATTAAGCGTGATCGATTCACCGGCTTGTAGCGTTCCCGCCTCTGGCATTATCGATAGCCAGTCAGGGATTTCTGAAAAAGAAAATTCCCCTTCGATATTACCTCGATTCGACAAAACCAAAGAATGCGTTTCAGCTTGACTGCCCACTTCCGCATTAAAAAGCAATTCGTTTTGATCAAGCGCCCACTCTAAAGAGACTAGCGATATTGTAAATGTCAGGCTTTCACCCGCTTCTCCCCGCCCACCGTCTTCACTATATGTTTGTGCACTGACCGTGTAATTGCCCCGGCTCAAGTCCCAGGTATTCAGGTCGCCTGCGTTATCACTAGCAAGCGCAAAGGGCACTGAACTTTCGGTTATGACCGGTTCGCCATCTACAGAAAAAACAACACTGCCAACATCATCAGAAGCTTCAGCGACAAGTGTTAAATTTTGCCCCAATTCATCAAGATTGATAATTGCACCATCAAATAACTCTTGCAGCTCAGCTATTGGTTTATTTGTCTCCGTGTTATAAACAACAAGTTTATTAAGCGTCAGCACACTCGGTTTTTCTTCAAATATTGCTTCAACCTTTATATCTACTTCTGCGCTAAGCTCACAGGTCGTTGACACACCAGAACACGCTCCGCGCCACTCTTTGAAAACAGAACCGTCATCGGGTATTGCAGTCAATTTTAACGAGGACATTTCATGAGTGATATTTTGCTTACAAGAAGCAGCACAGCGAGGCCCGCCGTCTGTGTCTATGGCGCCGGCACCGACAATGGTAATTTCGAGCGACTTGGTTGCATTGCTCCCCGAATCAGCAACGCAAGCGATAAGTGAATAAGATATAAAAAAATAGACTGTTATTATTATACAGCGTCTTAATATAGACATGCCGTTTTACCTGTAGCACCGAAGCTAAAATGGAAGAAACAAAGCTAAAACGAAGCCCAGAGTCGAGACACCAACGGCAAGGGCGCAAGCACACATCCGATCAAACTATCACTAAATGTAGGTAAAAATGTATTTTTGATTTCATGAAGTGAGACAAAGTCTGCATCAATCCAGCCTACAGACTTGACTTTGATAAGTACGTCAAAAAAGGAGCGCTTATAGGTTCTCGAAATTTCCTTTTAAGAATGGCACGCCCGTTGGCCATGCGACGAGTAACAACATGAGTAACAAGACACCCACGTTATAAAAGCTAAAACGAAAAATACTTAAGTTATAAACTTGTAAATGGGTGCTCTGCCCGCTTTTTTATCCCTCAAGGAAGCGGCATCACAAATTTTGCATTTGTTATCGATTTGCTTCTCGCTTTAAAATCTAATTCCCCGGCAAGTCCAACACCAAAAGCGCTAACGCTATTCGCGGTTTGATTGGCCGAAAATAAAATACCATGTCCGTTCATTAAATAAATCACACGCGGTGTTGCTACATTTTGTGTTTCCCTTTCGATAAGCGTTAATTTTCCTTCGTCATCAATACTATAAGCTACGATGCTGTCATGACCACGATTCGAAATATAAAGTACAGTACCTTCTTTATTAATGAGAATATGCGCAGCTTTATTTTCTCTATTGAAATTATTCGGCAAAGTGGAAAAGCGTTGTATTTGTTCCAAATTTCCATTTGGCAAGACTCGCGTTGCAATCAAAGCGCTCGAAGTTTCGGTCAGTATATAAGCTTTGTCAGAAGTTGGGTGAAAAGCCATATGACGTAAACCATCGCCATTTTGACCCGAAAACGCAACGGTAAAGTTTTCTGCAAGTGTGCCACTTTGCTTATCAAAATCGTAACGTCTTACATCGTTTCCACCGCGATAAACGACATAAACCTTATCTCCAGTTTTATCCCAACCGACCCAGTGTGCATTAGCATTGGCGTTGCGCGTCCGCCGTTGAGCATCGTTATTAATTTCACCTGTCTCCGGGTCTAGGCTATAAACAACAAAATCCCCCGTGCCAAAGTTTGCTACCGCTAAGTGCGATTGATCAGGGTCAAAGGACATGTGCGTCGCTACATCTCCACCGGTCATACGCGAATTTAATAAACTCAAGTTTCCGCTTTCCCAGTTATAAGCTTTAAGCTCTGTTTTCCAGGACGTGTAGACAAAGTCTTTATCGCTCACAAGCGCATAACTGGATCTGTCATCATTGTGTTTTTTATTGTTACCAAAGCTCATGGTGCGAGTATCGAATTCTGTTGTGAATACTCCGTCACCGGCAATTAATAGTTTAATCACCGGATCTAATTCAACAACGCCCGAACTGGAAGATGAACTGGACGAACTCGAAGAAGCGCTAGTCGAGGATGAGGAGCTAGACGAAGAAGAACTCGAGGAAGAAGAGCTCGAAGTCGAACTTGATGAAGAGGAGCTAGAGGAAGAAGAACTTGAGGAAGACGTACTCGATGACGAACTACTTGTAGAGGAAGAGCTGGACGACGAAGAACTTGTCGATGAAGGCGAGTTACTTCCCTCACCATCTTCCGCAACACATGCGCACAAGCTAAGCAGACACGCAACGACAAAATATCGAATAGCTGCGCCGTACGTACTATAAAACAAGAATTGCCCCTTTATACACATACATAACTCCTAAAATCGAAAATAATTCACCGCGCATTTATATGGGTATTAAGCCCTTC
This sequence comes from Marinagarivorans sp., assembly GCA_028281865.1. Classification (GTDB taxonomy): domain Bacteria; phylum Pseudomonadota; class Gammaproteobacteria; order Pseudomonadales; family Cellvibrionaceae; genus JANQJB01. The sequence goes on along the minus strand of JANQJB010000052.1, from coordinate 35,860 downwards.
CGATGGTAACTAAAAGCTCATAAATGCACAGGCGCAAAGGATGACTATTAGATCAAAAATCAGTCGTTTTGGGTAGAATCATCTCTCAAAAATTAATAAGGCTCACTTAAAAATTGTTAAAAAGTCGCCAGATAAAAGACACACCCACAAGAACAAACTGAGTATTTGCTGAGCTAAACAATGCAGGAACAACGGAACCGCAGTTTCCAGAAAAGAATTGGTAGAGCACACCTGTACTGCAAGAAACTTGAATAAAAGGAAATACAATTTTAAGTTTTCAATAAACTGGAGCGGGAAACAATCCCACACCAGTTCTTCGAGGCGCTTAACTTTTACGACGTCGTCGCGCAATGGCACCGAGGGCCATTAAGCCTGTGCCGAATAACCAAGCAGCAGCTGGTACTGGTACGGGCGCAACACCTGTGTCTGCAAGTGCAAAAGTTTCAACATAGAGGAAACCTTCATCAAAACCGTCGACATCAAAGCTGAAGCTGATGGAGTCAAACAAGTCGTCGAATATATCACCGCCAAAGCCATCGCTATCGATTGCCAACTCAGAGAACTCGCCACTGAAGGAGTCGGAAACCGTTACGGCTGAAGAGGCAAATTCGCTTCCAGTCGCTCCGGTGATGCTGTTAAACAATTCAACATCAAAAGTTAGTGTGACAAGTCCAGTGCCGCTAACTTCATAACCCATTTCACCGGTAGTGGTAGCCGCAGCGTCTCCGGCATCCAAAGCAGAGGCTGCTGAAGATGCCCCGATATCCAAAGCATCTGAAACAGCTAACGATTCAGCCGTAGTACCATCCGCAGGTAAAGATAGGGCAGCCGCTTCCGCATAGGATGATCCTGCATCGGAGTCTGCAACAGACCAAACTGTAAAGTCGTTGGCAAGTGCTTCAGCAGTAAACCAATCACTAACGCCAAAGGTAAAATCAAAAGTCGCTGAACCAGTGGTGCTAACACTAAAACCGGTCATTTTCGCATCGGCATCAACAATGGCGGCATGGGCCTGAAAGGAAAAAAGAACAGCACTTGCTGCACTTAATAAAACTCTTTTTTTCATGATTTATTACACTCTTTTTTAGGGTAAAGAGTAAGCCGGTGTCCTTCCCTTGGCCACGAGGTACATCCTTGAGTCGCTTCCCTATTTCTTACACTTCACCGTGGTTGCAAATTGAGTCGCCAGACTTTACGTCAAGCGACTCAAGCACTACTGCGAACTCAGTTCGCTTGGCGCTCTAACAAACGAACGAAAGTAAAGTCGTTTTTGCGTGAGCAAGATTTAACAAAGCGATTAGCAATCCAGTTCCAAATGCGTGAGCCACCATTGCTTTGGCATGCAGGAGGGTTAACTTCGCTAACATCAAATTCCCAAACAGCATCTCCGAACCCGCCGGGAACGTTAGCCAAGTTTGTGCTCTCAGGATGCTGAACAGCAACAACAAACTTAGTTGGATCAGTTGGGTGGAAGATCATACCTGTTGATTCAGAACCATTGACTTGCAAGCTCATGAAGTGATCGAGTGATTCAGCAACTCCGTCAGCGTCAGTGTCACGTGCGAACCAAATGTCGCCACCCACGTCACCGCTGTTAGGGCTATCTTCGATAATGTAGATGTTTCCTAATGCGTCTTGAGCGAGGTTGTCGGGAGAGTTAAACACTCCAGTAGTTCCAGGGAAACCAGCATTTTTAGGCGTCGCTTGAGATGCAAATTGGCGAACGATTGCAGTGTTAGCGCCGGTGTTTTCGACTGAAATTACAGCATTCTCGGAAGTGGTGGTTATATAAAGCATCTCGTTACCGTTTGGCAAAATTGCAACTTCCATATCTTCTGGGCGACCATAAGGAGTGCCACCTACATCATCAGCAGCAACACGGCCTCCACGCGTATTAGTGTTAGTGCGAGGATCGTTGGTTGGTCCATCAAGGAACGGATCGGTAATGCCAGGTAGTGCATTGCCGTTAGCGTCAGTGATAGGCACCCAAGTCGCAGGGCCAAATCGAGGCGCAGTCACTTCGTTGTAGTAATCAGCAGGATTATTGCCTTCTGCGGCGTTAGCAAAAGCATCTACCGAGAGAACGTAAGTAGTTCCACCTGCAACGTAGTCGCCAGGAGTTGCTAAAACTAATTTGTAGATAGAACCTGAACGCCATTCGTCGATGAAATAAATAACTTCGTTAGGGTGCTTCTCAGAAAAGTTGATACCTTCGTGAGCAACTTTAGCGATGCTATTTAATACGCGGTAGTCAGTTCCTTCAACCAAAGCAGTCGCAGTCGGATCTACTGGCGCTGGGCCTAAGGGATCAAGTATCTCAACAACTCGACCTAAACCAGACCACTCTTCAGCAGCAATTACAGTACCGTTTGGAGTGTAACGCGCAGGGTCAAATGCCGCGAAGTCATCATCCCAATCACCGTTGGCGCCGCCCTGGTCACCTGCGAAAAGCAATTCGTTGAAGTCGTTTTGAGTATCGTAACGGGAAACACCGGCACCGATAGGAGTTTCGTGAGGAATAAAAATGTAACGACCAGTCGGATCGTAGGCGAGCATGTCAAACATTGAAGAGTTTCGACCAGCTGCAACGCGTTGAATAGATTGATTAACATCAGCTTCAACTTCATTCATGCTCATCAAATTAACTTGGCTGATGCCAGCAGGTGCTTGCCAAGGTGAATTCAATTCGTTGATGTGGTTGGGTGAGGCCACCGCACTAGATTGAGTCAAAGGGTTGAAATAAGGCGCTGTGCCGGCAAGGGCCGCCGGGGCTGCTGTAACAGCCGCAACAAGAGCGACCACTAATTTAGCTTTTTTCATTGTAACATTCTCCACCGAGATAAATATTTTAAAATAAAATATGTAACTAAAAGAAAACTGAACCAAGTTTAGTTTTGGAACGGCACTATAGTTACAGAGAAATGTGAAGGAGAAGTGACTTATATATGACGAAGAAGTGACTTCTAAATAAACCAAAAGTCACTTCTATACATTTATTTTTATTTTTTATTTATTTAATTTTTTTTGCGATAAAAATGCATGACAATTGTTTTTTATTTTAATGTAACAGCGTTTGCTGAATCATTCTTTTTGTAATTCCAGTCAAGACGAATATCCCAATCGAACATCAAATGATCCGGTAAAGTCGTTGCCGTCTCGTTATCAATAAAATCATGGACGTTAACCGGCGGCGTAACAGTTGCATCGCGACCATGGATAAAACTTTGTTCAGCGACGATAACGCGATAGGCTTTATTTAATTCTAGTGCACGTTCAGTCGATGGTACGATAAGCTCATAGATACTATTGATAGCCTCAATTTTATTTTCTTTGAGTGAACCATCCTTGTTAAACCAGCGCTCTTGCATCTCGGGGTTACTTCGAAATTCTCCGCCACCACCAACGCGTTGTAAATAAGTGGCGTACTCACCTTTACTTTCACCTCGGTTGGGCGCGTCGAGCATAGTTTTCAAGTTAATGTAACCCCAACCCGCAGCGCCATCGACTTTACGTGGAAAGCTGATAGTCTTGTCTATCGTTGCACCGATGGAAGTATGGCAGCCCATGCAAAACAAATTTTCTTCATAAGTCGCGACCCTCAAATCTCCCTGCACGTTTTCAATAAACCCTTGCACTGACCAGCCAAAACCATTATCGAGACCATAATCCTTCAAAAACTGATAACTCGGCAAATTACCGGCTTCTTTTTCAAAGCCTTCCAATTCGTAATTTCGTTCATATACTTCTTTGCGATAGGCCGCCCATTTACGCATGTAGCGCACTTCTTTCATGCGTTTTGAAAGGGTTACTTCTCCTTTAGGTGTAAAACCTAAATAGCGCACTGTATGCAAAAATTCCGTGCCTTCCGGATATAAAAAAGTATCGATATACTCCTTTTCTGCAGGCCCTACATAACGATCTACGTTAGATATTTTTTCAATAATGCTGAGCCTTCCATCTTTATTTAAATCTTTTCCAATTATTTTTTCATTGATCGGTAGACTGCTGATTTCACTGTAGCCTTTCAGGTTCGCTTCAACGATAGCTAAATTTGCACGATAAAAATCATCGGACGCTTCGCCTTGCAAGTTCGTGCGAAAAATTATGGGTAAACGAATCATCACGTCATCGGTCGAGCCATTAGTGGGCCAAAATGTGCTGGGCAGCGGTTTGTAATTGAAGGCTACCCAACCGCTACCATCGCGGGCAAAACCATTGGCGTCAAATGCGCCGGCGGCGAGCTGCAAATTTTCAAGGTCAGGAATCCAGCCCTTAAAGCCACTTTCTTTTAAGCGAGGAGCCAAATTACTGTAGTTATCTGTATCGACCCACGTGCGTATTTCCTCGTCACTAATTGCTGCGACTTCGGCACTGCGATCTTTGAAAAGATTGGACCAGTGGTTCGTCATACCCAAATCACTGAAGCTATAGGCCGTTTGCAACTCCGCATCATTCATCGTGTTTTCGCGACCTTCGTCGTGATTCTGATGGCAGACATAACAGGGATTAAATTTTCCCTCTATGCGTGTGTAACACATCGGCGGGATGATCGCTTCTTGATTTGCTACAGTATGAACGGGATGAACGCCTTCAATCAGGTTACCCTTAACACCGTCGTAGCGCCGCAATTTGCTTACTAATTTTTCGTGTAACGGTGTTTTTTCCTTTTCGGAGTTCTCTGCACTCGCCTTGGGATTCGATTGTTGACTGCTACAGGACATCAAACTAGCTAAAGCGCATGCGAGCACAGCGCAAGCCAATTTTTGAGTTAAGTTTGATTTACACATACTAAATTCCGCTGCTTTTATTAAACAAACTGGATGCTAATCAGCCTTTGTTACTGATCAGTGACAGTGAAAACCAGAAGCGGAACTTATAGGACCTGCGACTCACTCGCCAGCGTTTTGTTGCGATTGCGCCATGAAGAAATACTCGGCAAGGCCTCGCGCATTATTTTTGTCGCTGAACTAAGCACTAGTAACGCTATTGCTGCGCCAATGATGACGTCAGGCCAATGAGATTGACTAAACCAAACTAACAGCGCACTGAGTATTACCGATATGTTAACCAGCACATCATTGCGTGCGCAGAGCCACACCGAGCGCATATTGATGTCGTCACTGCGGTGTTTAAGCAGCAAGGTGAAACAGATCGTATTGGCAACTAAAGCGAGTAGCGCGATCAGGCCGACAAGATCATATTCCGGTAAAACCGGGTTATTGATTCGAGTGATCGCCTGGATAAGTACGGCTAAACCTAAAACTAGCATTAAACAGGCTTTTACTAAAGCCGCCAGCGATTTCCAATGCTGACCACGATAGACAACAAATAAACTAAATGCGAAAGCCAACGCATCGCCCAGCATATCTAACGAGTCCGCTAACAAGGCTGTCGATTGTGCAGCAAAAGCAGCAAACACCTCGACAAAAAACATCGTCGCGTTGATCAAGCATAAGACCACAAGTATTTTGAATTGTTGGTTTTCGCGTTGACTATTGTCAGCTTCTTGGCATTGGTTTGGATTTAGCATCGGTTCAGATTTAATATCGACGTCGCATCGTGTCGCAAATTTCATTGATGATAAATCTAAGTTAATAAAGAAATATTACTAAAATATGAGAGATTGAAGACAGTTAGTTAGTTTTTGCTAGTAGCATTTTTCTATTTCTATTGTGCTATGCAATGTAATTTAATTTGCCCTTAATATGAATGGCAAGTGTGCGATTAATGAATAAATAATCGCACCCACCATACCGCCACTTAGCACACCTACTGCCGAGTGCACTGCATATTCGGAAAGCGCTTGCGACCCATGAATAACATTTGCCAAGACAACAAACGATAAAATACTAACGGCATAAATGCCTGCACCTATAACAAAATGCCCCTGATAGGCATTTTGTCTATTTTTAAATACTGAATAAACGTACCACAGCGCTAATAAAATTAAGCCTAATACTCCACTAGCATATTGATTCCATTTATACAAAGGCAAAGAAAATATCTCTCTATGCATAAAATCATTGGCTACAACAATTGCACCGTAAGAATGACTAGTAGCATCCCAAAGCACGTGAGAGTAAGCACCAATCAATACGCCGATAATGATTAAAAAATACGAGTTAGCGGTAAAACGTCTCTGTCGCTTGGGCAAATGAAATAAATTTAGTGTGGGTATTTCAAACCAACGATACCAAAAAAATAAAACTATAAGTGAGGGAACGAGGCAATAAATTAATACTCCGAGAACAGAATGACCGGGAGCGTGCGTTGGTGAGAGTACGAGCAAATAGGGAAAGTCAGGCGATATGCTCCCGACAATAACGGAAAACAGCGGAATTTTATTGCGAGTAAAAGAACAAACCGGGAGAGAAATAATCGCGTGGGAAACAGTGTACGGCATTATCGTTCAATACCGTATTTGAATTACGCCACCTGCACCGGTATCGTATTTGTTGTCCGTTCAATTTGGTTGCCTTCGCCTAAATAAACCAATTTCGGTTTATGTTTATCGGCTTCAGCTTCGTCAAATTGTCCGTAAGCAGCAATAATCACGCGATCACCAACTTGCACTTTTCGCGCGGCGGCACCGTTCATTGAAATAGTCCGCGAACCCGCCTCAGCTAAAATCACATAAGTCGAAAAACGCTCGCCATTGTCGACGTTGTAGATATCAATTTGTTCGAATTCGCGCAAACCGGCAAGGCGCACAAGTTCACCGTCAATCGCACACGAGCCGTCGTACCAAAGCTCTGCTTGGGTAACCCGCGCCATATGCAATTTACCTTTTAACAGTGTTCTGATCATCAAAATCTACCTAACAAAAAATCCTGGCTATTATGCCACAAAAGCCAGCTTAGCTATGCCGAATAGCTCAAGCTGGCAACGAAGAAACTATAGAGAATGTGGTACGAAGCCCTTTGGGGTGGGAGGTAAGTGTTTTACGTTCAAATGTGCCACCCATGGCACGGTCCCTCGCCTATCCTGGCGCTATTCACTGCAAACACTTACCTCCCACCCCAAAGAGCGGCCTACCTACAAAGAAAAATCTACACAACCACATTATCAATCAACCTCGCCCCCTGTGTGTACATGGCGCCTAACACAACTACATTTTCGGTATCGTGCACGGCCGGTGCCAAGCTCTGGCCATCACAGACAACAAAATAATCTGGCTTGAAACCTGCCTTTTCTATTTGCATTTTAGCCGTGGCTTCAACTTCGCTGTATTCGCGCTTACCTTCCCTTATTTGTTCTGCGGCCCAATTCAAACTGCGATTGAGCTGGTTAGCACGCGGCCGCTCTTCCGCGGTAATAAATGTATTGCGCGAACTCATAGCTAAGCCGTCATTTTCGCGCACTATGTCACCGCGAATAATCTTTACCGGCATACAGAGGTCCTCAACCATACGGGTAATAATAGCTAATTGCTGATAGTCCTTGGTCCCAAATACCGCGGCATCGGGTTGCACCAGGCCAAACAATTTGGTCACAACGGTAGTAACGCCCTCAAAATGCCCAGGCCTACTCGCACCGCACAATATATCCGACATCGAGGGCACGATAACGCGCGTTTGCTCGTCCATACCATTGGGGTACATCTCTTGATCTTCGGGGCAAAATAAATAATCGCAGCCAATGCTGCGCAATTTTTCGCTATCTTGTTGCAACGTGCGCGGGTATTTGTCCCAGTCTTCATTTAGGCCAAATTGCAGACGGTTGACAAAAATACTGGTAACCACGACATCGCAATGCGTTTGTGCAAGTTGAACCAACGCCAGATGCGCATCGTGCAAATTTCCCATTGTCGGCACAAAGCCTACTGTTTTGCCCTCTACACGAACCTGTGCAAGTGCGCTTTTTAAATTGGAGGAGTGGCAAAAGGACTGCATAGGCTAATGCTCCTGCATATATTCCGGAGCGAGGTTTTCAAAGCGTGTATGTTTGCCGACAAACGCCGCTCTCACAGTGCCAATCTCACCGTTGCGCTGCTTACCCAGAATAAGCTCGGCAATGCCTTTATCTGGGCTCTCTTCGTTGTAGTATTCATCGCGATAAATAAACAAAATCACATCCGCATCCTGCTCAATCGCGCCGGACTCACGCAAATCAGAATTCATAGGGCGTTTGTTGGGGCGCGCCTCTACACCTCGGTTGAGCTGGGATAGCGCAATGACCGGGCAATTGTATTCCTTCGCCAGCGCCTTCATCGAACGCGAAATTTCAGATATTTCCTGTGTGCGGCCCTCTTTGTGACCGGCAATCTGCATTAGCTGCAGGTAGTCCACCATAATCAGTGCCGGATCGCCGTGTTCGCGCGCAATGCGACGCACGCGCGCCCGAACATCGGCAGGCGAAAGCCCTGGCGTATCATCGATAAAGAGTAGTTTATCCTTCATGCGTCTTGCCGCTGCTTCCAATTTGGGCCAGTCTTCTTCCGTTAACTGGCCGTTGCGCAAGCGCGTCTGATCGATACGACCAATTGACGAGAGCATTCTCATTATCAGCGAGTCTGACGGCATCTCAAGACTGAAAACCAAAACCGGTTTGTCCTGCGTCATTAGCCCCGCCTCGACAAAATTAAGCGCCAGCGCAGTCTTGCCCATTGAGGGGCGTGCGGCGAGCACAATAAGCTCACCATTTTGCCAGCCAGAGGTTTTCGCATCCAAATCTGTCAGCCCAGAAGCGAGCCCGGTAATGTCGCTATCCGAACGAAAAAGCTCATCAATTTTAGCAACGGTTTTTTTCAGCAGTGAATTGACGCCTTCAAAACCGCCGGTTTTGGGCCTTTCCTCAGAGATTTTAAGTACTCGCTGCTCGGCCAACTGCAGCAGCTCATCGGAGCTTAGCTCACCAGGGCTGTAGCTTGCGCGACTGATCTCGGCAGTGGCGCGAATCAGCTGTCGCAATGTCGAGCGCTCACGCACGATTTTCGCGTAGGCAACCAGGTTTGCACTACTTGCCACTCCCTCAGCCATTTCACTTAGGTAGGCATGCCCTCCAACATCGTCAAGCTGCTCCCGCCTATGTAGCTCCTCGGCCACGGTAATAATATCCAAGGGCTGCTCATGCTCGACCAAATCCACCATCACCTGAAAGACAAGTGCGTGAGCGGCGCTGTAAAAATCTTCGCTGGTAATAACTTCGCTTACACCGTCGAAGCGACCTGCGTCGAGCATCAGACCACCGATAACCGATTGCTCAGCTTCGATTGAATGGGGCGGTGTTTGTTCTGTTTGACTAAGTGAGACCGGAGGCTCGACATAGGGCTCACCCCGCAAGTGAGGTTGATCTTCACGGAGGTTTTCACGCGGGCCTTCTAGGGGCGTGGCAGCCGATACTTCTTCGGGAACTTCGTCCGAATAATCACTCATAATGGTTTAGAGATATGAAAAAAAAAGCACAAGGAATTATATCCCTCGCGCTTTTTTTTAAAAGTGTATAAGCCTGACGTGTGTCGGATGCTGGCTTATTCGGCCTCAATGACAACTTTCACAGACTGGGTAACATCGACATGCAACTGCAAGTCCACATCGTATTCACCGACCTCGCGCAGAGTGCCCTCTGGCAATTTAACTTCCGCTTTCGACACTTCAACGCCCGCATCGGTCACTGCCGCTGCAATATCACGTGCGCCAACAGAGCCAAATAACTTTCCTTCGTCACCCGCATTCGCTTTTATCGTAACAATCAACTCGTCGAGCTGTTTGGCACGCGACTCGGCGAATAAACGCTTTTCATTCGCCGCTTTTTCAAGCTCAGCACGACGCGCCTCAAACTCGGCAATATTTTCAGCAGTAGCCGTTACGGCCTTACCCTGCGGTAATAAGTAGTTGCGTCCAAAACCAGCTTTTACTGTGACTTTATCGCCGACAGTGCCAAGACGACCAACTTTTTCAAGTAGAATAACTTCCATCATTCACTCCTTACTTATGCGCATCGGTGTAGGGTAGTAAGGCAAGATAACGTGCGCGTTTAATTGCCGAGGACAATTGGCGCTGGTATTTCGCTTTCGTACCAGTAATCCGACTCGGCACAATTTTGCCGGTCTCGGAGATATAAGCTTTTAATGTGTCGAGATCTTTGTAATCGATCTGCTTAACACCTTCTGCGGAAAAACGACAAAATTTACGACGTCTAAAAAAACGGGCCATGATCTAGTCCTCCTCACCTTCTGCTTCTACTTCTTCGTCAATGTCTTCAGGTAAATCTTCCTCGACATCGACAACATCATCGCTGGCTTCAACCACTGCCTCGTCGTCTTGCTCGGGGCGAGACTCACTGCGTTGTTTGCGCTCGCGGCTCTCTTTTTCCGCTTTCATGATTGGAGACTCTTCTGTGACGGCCTCGTCACAGCGAATCACCATATTACGCAACACCGCATCGTTGTAGCGAAAGTTTGTGGTAATTTCTTCTAGAGTCTCATCACCGCACTCAATATTCATCAAGATATAGTGGGCTTTGTGGATTTTGTTGATCGGGTAGGCCAGCTGGCGTCGACCCCAATCTTCCAAACGATGAACAGTACCACCGTTGCCAGTGATAGTATTGGAATAGCGTTCGACCATGCCGGACACTTGTTCGCTTTGGTCAGGGTGGACCAAAAACACGATTTCATAATGACGCATTGTAGCTCCTTATGGGTTAATAGTTTCCCGCCGAGCGGTGAAACAAGGAGAATATGCCTGCGATAGACTGACGAACTCAGGAGACAGACGACCCCGAGTATAGACGAATTCGAGCAACCTGGCAGACACAAGGGCGCGCGATTCTACTTGAACCAAGCTCAACAATCAATGCCTTAGAGGCCACACCAGCGAAATAAATGACCAAGAATACCCCCCACCCACTATCGCGCCCACGGAAACTGCCGTTGGCTTATTCCTTAATAACGGCGATTCTGGTTTATTTCCTGGTCTTGGCTGCAACAATCGTTTTTTCTCACATTTTATCCTCGTCTAAGGTCTCAACCTCACTAGATAAGACCTTAGCATCAACACTTCTGAGCTTTACTTGCGTCGCGCTAATGGGGACATATTTATGGGTCGACTACCATCGGGGCAGCTCCATACTTCGTTTGTTTATCACAGCAAGTCTAATAACCTTTAGTGTATTTGCGTTAGCCGATCACGGGGTTGACCTTGCAAGCGACACCACCACCCAGGCTCTGATTATCACAGTCGCATGGTTTCTCGTTACGATCGTTGCACTGTTGTTATACTCCTCCAATAAAGTGCAAAAAGAACAACATCAACTTAGCCAGTTGACGGCCAACGCTCAGATACGTGTCTTGTCGCAGCAGCTAAGCCCCCACTTTTTATTTAATGCGTTGAATAATTTACGCTTTATGTTAGACATGGACGCACAAAAAGCCTCTGTTATGGCCAGGGACATTGCAGGAATATTTTCTGAATTAAATTCGTTCAGCGATAAAAACTTCATCAATTTAAAAACCGAAGTCGAATTTTTAGCGCGTTACTTGCGCCTTATTCAATTGCACCTGGGAAACAAGTTTAATATCAACATTCTAGATTCTTCACACGCAAAAAAAACCTATGTGCTGCCCATGCTACTTCAATTACTCTGTGAAAATAGTATCAAGCACAATTTGCAACATTTAACATCAGGAAAGTTATGCGTGCATATAGCAGACAAAAAAAATAAGATCGTTTATCGCGTTACATCATCAAGACTAAATTTTACATCCGATGATGCGCAATCGCTAAAATTCGGTATGCGTAATATCGAAGAACGGCTGACTCTCGCCTATGGCAACGAAGCTCGCTTCCGTTTTAAAGAGCATTTTAAAACAGTTTCAACACTCATTATTTTCCCGAAAAAAACCAATGGCGAACATTTCCTTCACTAACACAAAGCTTAAAATCTATGCCGCACTGTGGCTCGGAGGTTGGTGTGCTATCATCCTGGCGTTCGCCAATCCCCAATCTTCAATGGCAAGCACCTACATATTAAGTTTGGCTAGCCTCAGCGTAGACGGTATTTTGGTCACATGTTTATTCACATATTTTTATTATTTATTTTCATCTAGGAATCATTTAAAAAGTCTTAAGCTAATAATAGCAGTATTAATTGTTGGTTTATCACCGGCATTCACAGTATTAAACGTATGGATTACAACTCAACTTGGCCATCTACTTAATCTAGAACATGCTTTAGTTTTATTAAAACCTAATCAAATTTCAAATTCATTTGCCGCATGGCACACAGCTCAAATCATCCTCATTCAAATTGCATGGATAGGCATTTTTTTTAGTTTGGAAAAAGTCCAAGCCACCTACAACAACTATTTGAAAACACTGGGGCTTTCGCAAGAGCTCGATAATGCGTTGTTTCGTATTCAAGCGGGCTTTATCGGCAGTAACTTTATTGATCAGTGCTTGAATAAAATTGCCAAAGAAGCCGTTACAAACAAATTGTTAGCGAAAAGCATCGTTGAACAACTTGCAACACTCATGCGTTACGCGGTCGAAACAAGTCAACTCAAACGTATCGCAATAACAGACGAAATTAGAATAGTAGCTGCCTACACTCAGCTTTACTGCGAAATAAACACGCTAAAAAATCTCACTATTGAAATAGATGCGCAGAATAAAATGGATAGCGTATCTTTATTGCCAATGTCGATATTTTCCCTCGTATCTCTTGTACTCGATGGCATCACCTCAACCGATCAACCAATGTGCCCTGCTGTCAAACTGGCAATCCGGTGTGAAGCAGAAGAGAATCAATTTACGACGACATTCTGTATAAGCGGCAACGAGAGCGACAAACAAACAACAAACCTCTTAGAAAACCTAGAAAAAAGAATAAATAGCGAACGTTTATTCAACTTTCGCGTTCGCTTAGAAAAGGCTTACAACTCTGGTGCTTATATTGATTTTTTTGATTCCACAGTTATTATAATTCGCCTCTTTCTTCCTATTGATCAGAACCCAAAATGAAAACGCTTGTTGTTGAAGATATTGAAATTGCGCGCGAAGGTCTTGTCAGCATGCTATCGAGCTACCAAGACATTAAACTTATCGGTCAAGCAGCTACTGTTGACGAGGCGCATAAGCTCATTCAACTGCATCAACCTGAGCTTATTTTTCTTGATATTCACCTTCCTGGTGAATCCGCATTTGATTTACTAAAGAAATTAACTTACGCACCAAAATTAATTTTCACGACAGCTTATTCAGAATATGCATTGCAAGCTTTTGACCACAATACAATTGACTATTTGCTAAAACCGATAACGGATGAACGCTTGCGTGTTGCGATTAGCAAACTCAACAGCCAGTCCGTAGCGGAAAGCTCAAGCGATACTGATACAGAACTCAAAACAAAGCTACTTCCTGAAAGTAAAATATATATAAAAGACGGCGAAGCTCATCACATGATTAGCTTAAAAGAAATTCAATTATTTGAAAGTTGTAAAAACCATACTCGCCTTTATTTCAACGGCTGCAAGCCCTTTGTACATCGAGCACTCTCACATGTCGAAGCACGTTTACCTGAAGAGCTATTTTTTCGCGCGAGCCGGAACCATATTGTGAACTTATCGCACATTCAAAGGATTAGTGGCAGTCACACAAGTGGTTTTATTTTGACCTTGTCGCCAGGACTACACGTCGAGGTTTCGCGGCGCCAATCAATATTACTAAAAAAGCTTCTAAGCCTATAACGCCACTCAGCCAAGCACACAATGCATTCAGCACGTCTATTTACCTTCCAGCACTTTATTACATAAGCCAGCAAATTTTCTAGAAAATACACAAACTAATCTTTCAACCCAAGGGGATTGCTATGCATCTTGCTGGCGTCGATTTACTTATTATTGGTTTGTACGCGTTTGCAATCTTCATTCTTGCGCAGTGGGTTTCGCGCGAGAAAAACCACGCTAAAGATACAAAAGACTATTTCCTCGCAAGCAAAGCGCTGCCCTGGTGGGCTGTCGGCGGTTCTTTAATTGCTGCAAATATTTCGACAGAACAAATTATCGGCACTGCAGGATCAGCCTACGCAATTGGAATTGCCATTGCCTCCTACGAGTGGATGTCTGCCATTGCCATTTTGATTGTTGGCAAATATTTCTTACCTATTTTTCTGAAAAATGGAATTTACTCAATGCCGCAATTCTTGGAGATGCGCTACGGAACATCCGTTAAAAACCTCGTCGCAGGTTTTTGGGTGTGCGCTTATGTTTTCATTTATCTGACATCCATTTTATGGCTTGGGTCGCTTGCGATAACCACTATGACCGGCATTAGCAACACGACTGCAATTGTACTGCTTGCAGGCTTCGCTACCGCATATTCGCTGTATGGCGGGCTTAAGGCAGTGGCGTTTACAGACATTATCCAGGTAGTGCTACTTATTGCCGGCGGTTTCGTTACACTCTATATCGCATTAAACCAAATCAGCGACAATTCAGGCGTGTATGCCGGTTTAAAAATAATGGCAGAAACAATGCCAGAGAAGTTTGATTTGATTTTAAGCAAGGATAATGAATTTTATCGTTATGTCCCCGGAATTTCAGTTCTGGTTGGAGGCATGTGGATCGTCAACCTTTTCTATTGGGGTTTAAACCAATACATTATCCAACGTGCACTCGCAGCCAAAAGTCTTGATGAAGCACAAAAGGGCATGCTATTCGCTGGCGCGCTGAAATTGTTGATGCCAGTAATCTGCGTTCTCCCCGGTATTTGCGCCGCCTATTTGGTTCCGAATCTGACAGTCTCTGGCCAAGTCGCCGACCAAGCTTACCCAGAAATGATGAAACTTTTACCTATCGGGTTTAAAGGACTTGTCTTTGCCGCTTTGCTCGCTGCTGTTGTCTCAACCATCGCATCGATGATGAATAGCCTTTCAACGATATTCACGATGGACTTGTATGCATCATGGATAAAAAATAAGAATGTTTCGTCAACGCACCTGGTAAAGGTCGGGCGTATTGTCAGCACAATATCGATAACTGTCGCTGCTGTCATCGCTCAGCCACTCGTTGGTAATTTCGACCAGGCATTTCAATATATTCAGGACGCAGTTGGCTTTTTTAGCCCCGGAATAACAGTGATCTTTTTGCTTGGAATGTTTTGGAAAAAAACAACAGAAAAGGCCGCTTTTGGTGCGACAGTCTGCTCACTGGCCTTGTCCCTTTGTCTTACCGTCATTTTTCCCGAATTCCCATTTATGGATAGAATGGTTGTAGTATTTATAAGTTGTTTGGCTTTTGCGATATTGAAAAGCATGTGGGATAACAGGCAATCCGTTATTGATTCTCCACCAACTCCAACCATTACGCTCGGTGCTATCTCTTATTCGACCTCCTATATCTTCAATTTTGGTGCGCTTGTATTAAGTAGTTTACTCGCAGCAATCTATTGGACGTGGTGGTAAGAGGCTAGTTTCTTCTTGCGATAGAAAGACTATAATAAGTCTCCGATGATATCTTGCTTGGCCACACTTTACCATCTTGTTAACTTTTGCCATTCTGTTAATCGTTTTCTACTGCTTATTTATAGGCTACCTTGTACTGTCAATTAACAAAACTGACAGTAAACCTGCTGCGATAGAAGAGACAAAAGCATTTAAGCAGTTTTTCATCGCCGGGCGTAACCAGTCCTGGTGGAGTGTTGGATTGTCTCTCGTTGCAATCAATATTTCGTTAGAACACATCGTTTTCATGTCGACAGACGGTTATCGCATTGGTCTTGCTATTGCCGCATTTGAATGGCTTGCTATTCCTGCAATGCTAATAATTGCGAAGTATATTTTTCCGGTATTTTATACTCGGGGTAATTACACCTTAGGGCAGTACTTGCAACAGCGCTTTGATATTCGGTTTCGATGGTTTTTCTCGTCATTTTCAATCATTTATTCGTTACTTTTCACATTACCCTATTTATTATGGATTTCAACGGATATCCTAGAAACTCTGCTGGGTATCGAAAAAATTTTTAGCTGTTTAGCACTGCTGCTATTTACCTATGTTTATTCTTTTCAAGGCGGATTATCGAGCATCGCGAAAATAGATAAGATAAATGTCACTATTATTTATACTGCTGGATTAGCTTTATTAGCATGCGTAATCTACTTAAGCCTCGCAGGCAATATCCCTGAGCAAACTCTTGACAACAGACTTACGATTGTAAAATCTAAGCTGCATCTTATATTGGAACCTGACAATCCGCACTACGATCGCTTACCCGGAATATTTACTCTACTGGGCGGAATCTGGATAATCAATATTTGGTATTGGGGCTTCAATCAAGCAATTATTCAGCGTGCGTTATCCGCCAAAAGCATTGCGGAGGGTCAAAAAGGAATAGTGTTTGCGGCATGTCTCAAATTTTTTATCCCCATTTTATTTATTCTCCCAGGCGTTTTGTCGCATTTGTATTTAGGGTCTGATATAGAACAGCACGGATATTTTACAGCGCTCTTCTTTTCTCTACCTATTGCCGCTCAAGCACTGATGATACTCGCTCTATTTGTTAGCGTCATCTCGACAATTGCAGGAATTTGTTTATCCACAACAACGCTCAGCATTATTGATTTGTATTCTACAATATCTCAACATAATAACGAACATCATCTATTGAAGCTCGGCAGAGTCATAAACGCCTTTATATTAATAGTCGCCCTGACGGCAACTTTTGCAATAAATAAAAATAATATAGCGCTAAGCTATATTTGGGATTTTGCCAGCTTTTTTATTCCAGGTATCTGTGCAGTTTTTACTCTGGGCTTGCTGACAAAAAACACTTATACAAAGCACGCGCTCTACATATTTATTCTTGCTACAGTTGTTTCAATATTGCTTTACTTTGCTTTCCCTGAAGTTCCTTTTTTAAATCGAATCGCCATTGCATACGTTTTTGCAATAGCCACAACGATACTTTTAACTCAATTGAGATCTAAACTTTTATTTTCCGCTCCAGGGAAACACACGACCACCTTCCCCGCATTTAATCTGATAGCTCTCGGCTTATCGCTAATCGTCGCTATTTTATACGTAATATTTTGGTAACCTAAGAACGCGCACCCAATAAATTATCTACTTATTTGCGAAAACTTCTACTCTAGATCGCCGCCAAAATTTGTATTCCTTTATTAACCCAGCACATGATTAATCATTGCTCTTAGACGGGCGGGCTTTACAGGCTTGCGCAAATAAGGAATTCCCGTGTCTTGGATTTCTTTCCAAACTTCGTCGTCGGACGCACCAGAAATAATAAAGGCCGCTAAATCTTCGTTGACAACCTGACGTATTTGTTCAATGACTTCTCCGCCATTAAATTGGTCGCCCAGTTGATAATCACAAATAACGATGTCAGGAGGGTCGAAATCCTCGCTATCTACATAGGTTTTTAACTCATCAAAAGAAACGAAGGCATGAGTTTCCATACCAATGTTTTGCAGTAATAAACTAAGTGCATCAGTAACTTCCTGGTCATCGTCAAGCAATATCGCCGAGCGCTGTGTCTTAAGCGTTCCAATTAGCGAATCACCTGTCATCGTCGGCAAGCTAGAACCGGGGTCGCTTTGATCTATTTCTTTGTTAATTCCTTTAGGCGCTTGGCCTTCCTCGATAGCCTTAAATGATTGTGTATCGCTGCGCTGATCTTCGCTAACATCAACCAAAGGCACCAGCAGACGAAAAACGGTACCATGTCCAACGCGAGATATCACAGATATCTTATAACCTAACGAATCAACAAACTGTTTGACAATTGCCAGCCCAAGGCCATATCCGCCTCTATGCCCTATTTCTCGATCATTCGCTTGTACGAATTTACTAAATATCGTATCGATTTTTTGATCAGGGATGCCGCAACCTGTATCCCACACTTCGATCGCTAATTCTTCACCGCGCCGACGACACCCTAAAAGTATTCCGCCACTGTCAGTATAACGGATAGCATTACTTAGCAAATTGCGAATAATTCTCTCTAATAAAGCAGCGTGAGCAACAACGGTATAGTCCACGGTATGAAATTTAAGTCGCAAACCTTTGTCTTGCGCCATAGCTTCAAATTCCGTCGAGACTTTCAAAATAAGCGGCTTAATTGGCATAGGTTTGGTACCAACAACACTTAAATCAAAATCGTAGCGCGATACATCGAGTATCTCGTTAAACAAATCACCCAAATTCTGTAGCGATTGTTTCAGTTTATGAATGACATCACGCTGACTTTCGCTATCAACTTGTCGTAATAAAGTATCGGCAAAAATGGAAATGGCCTGCAACGGCTGACGTAAATCATGGGCGGCACTACCAAAAAGATCTTTTATGTGTTTATTACTAACCTCAAGTGAAGCTGCAGTTTTTTCTGCTTCGGCACTTTTTTCGACCAGTTCACGATAGAGAATTTGAAGATCCTTATTATTGTTATAAATAATTGCAAGCATTTCATTAAACGTTTCAACTAAATGACCGACCTCATCTTTTCCAATAAGTGTCGCTTTCAAGGTTAAATCGTTTTCTCGCTTTACCCTGTCCATCAGTTCTGCCAAATTAACGATTGGCGTTACGATAGCTTTCTGCATGCGGCGTGTAAATAAAAACGCCACTAATACTGCAGCAATAACAACAATTATCCCGGTATACACCCATTGCTGCATGCGTTTAACAATTGGCGAAAGGTCAGAAGTCACAGTCAAAAAACCCAGCACCGAACCTCGCCGGGTTATCGGCTCGTAAACATGAAGATATTTTTTACTAAAAACATAAGGTTGCGCTGGTTCTTTGAATTCCTTTTCGCAGTTGACACCTATATTTTCTTCGCGTTGATAATGAGCAAATAGTTTTCGGTTATCCGCGTAAATGCAGGCATATTGTATAGTAGAACGAAGAGACAAAGTCGCTAAATTTTCTGTAGCATTGGAAACATCGTCAAATGAAACTGCAACGGCGCTGCGCGCCGCTGTAATTTGTGCTAGTACGCGCATTTCCTCCGACAAATTGCGTTTAACACTCATGCGATCGAGAGTAATAAAGTTTGCCAGAGCAATAATTGTTGCGCTTGTCATTCCCACTATAATGACAAGCGATATTTTTTTCTGGATCGGCAGATCACGAAACTGAATTTGCACGAACCTACCTCTTCAGGCGCGAGAGGTTGCAAACTCTAAAAATATTAAGGTGCTTCATTTTGTTTTGATTCTTGTGTATTGCGCTTAATTACACGTGCAATAGCTAACAAATCGGAATCTAAAAATAGACCGTTTGAAATAGCATTTTCGATATTGACATCAAATTGCAAGCGATCGCTCGTGCGCATAATATTGATAATTCCACCCTTATCAGCAAAACCCTGACGCTCACCTATACTCAAAACATAAATATATTTAATTTGCTTCCAGAACGTTGGCAGACGAACACGCTGATCTTCGCCAACATATAAGATATGGCAGCCAGACCGAATTTCCTGAAAAGTATCTGTTTGCATTACCTGAAGTTTGCGAGAACCAATTAAGGTACCCTCGTAAGCATATAAAAATGGCGCAAAAAAAACTTTGCCGAACAAACAAACTTTAATTGGATCGCTTTCCGAAGCAAATGCATTTTGCGGCCATTCAACAAAGTTGGCAAAATTGTAAACGAATTGAGCACGAACAGCTCGTTCTGCATCTTGCTGATTAGCATTAGCAACAACAGCCAAAAAAACTGTCGACACCAAGACAAACAATATGCATGTAATTTTTTTTAATGCGTGCATTTACGGTCTCTCTATTTTGGGTGGCATTTCACCTCCGATCAGCCATCGCGATAAAAACTTTTTCACTGCACTGTGAATGCGGCAGCTTTGATCATCTTCATCTCCAGCCGCAACACATTTTCCAAATGCCAAATCAAATTGCGTACTAGCATCTTCACCGGGGGATGCAGTTTCTACAGGTTGCACCAATGAAAGGTCAGTATTATCGTGAATCGCATCATTTGGAACTGTAATAATTTCTTCCGGGGGGTTAGTCGCCAGTAGCGAAATAGTCCGGCCAGCAAAAGCATCAACGCCGCTAAAATCAGTAACGGGCTCGCCATTTAAAAATACCGTGCCTGTAATTCCATCATTAAGACTGTTATAGGCATTGATTTTTGCGGTTCCGAGCAGCTCTATCGTACGTTCAAAATCCCCGGAATCTGGATCACTCGACAAGCCCGCAAGTGTATCAATTAAAATATCACCGCCGATCGCGTTGACTGATGAACCATCAGCCACAATGATTTGGCGAGATGTTTGCGAATTATCGTTTAGTCGAATCTCGATATTCGGTGCGAGCGAATCACTGCTCGTCGAATTCACATTTACGGTGTTACCTTGCGAACCGATGAGTATATCACCCGCATCTGCGATTAAACTCAAGCGCCCCGTTTGTATTTGATTGTTTGTAGAATCAGTTCCCGTAATATCGCTATTAACGACAATATTCCCACTTGTATTAGATAGACTTAAATTGCCATCAGTAACACTTGCGCCGTTGCCGTCGTTATTTAAATCGACAATCTGTAATTGCCCCTGATTATCAATAGATAAGTCATGCCCAACAATGGAAGCATCTAATTCGTTTACAGTCGTATCAAAGCCAGCGGCGTTAGTTGCATTAGTTAATGATAAATTTAATTGATCGGCGGTAAACAAACTACCAACCAAGTTGTGTTGCAACGATTCTGCAGTGACATTTAATCGCCCTGTGGTCGTCACAGCAGTGCCAACAAAGTCCAGTAACCCAGAGGCATCGATTCCAATCGAAGTGGTGTTAGGCGCAGCAAACGCGGTAATAGCCAAGGACTTATCGTTAACAATATTAATATTGTGTGTCCCGCCATAATTTAACGCCAACTGATCGAACGAAACATTCAAATCTACCTGTTGGCTGCTACCAGTTAAATTGAGCGTTGCGACCGGAGCACTCAACGCAACCGCTCCGTCAGAATCACGAATCTCCGCCGCAGTAATATTCAGAGCACTTAGCGAAACCAACCCGCCGACTTCGGGAACGACGATATCAGCACCGTTAGTATTTAACGTCAACAAGCCCATTGTGTTGACTGCATTTTGCATAAATTGAATATCGCCGTTTGATGTTAACTCGATAGCACCAGCACTGTTCAAAGTGCCCACACTTAAACCTGCGGTGGCATTGACTACTGTCGAAGGTGCCTGAACATCGAGATCAATCTGGTTGACTGTTGTTGCCAAAGATAGGTTGTTTATCGCATCGCTCAAAGTAATATCAGCATTATTTGCGATAAGGCCAATTGACGCGTTATTAGATTGAATATTAACAGCGTCAATCGTAAGGTCTTGGTCAACCTGAAGATTTAAATCACCAATATTAATTAAATTGCCGGCAACAAGATCCAAACTATTTGCGCTATAGTTGGCAAAATTAAATTGAATATCTGAAACCGCCGTTAACTGCGCAAGTCCGGCACTCGTTAGCGCATCTACAATCATCGAACCGCTATCGGTAATTGCAATATCGCCACTGACACTGTTGATGATTGAATAGCGACCCGCGCTACCTGATAAATTAACGATGCCCGTCTGGGCCGAAATATCTAAACCCGCAGACGTTAGATAGTCGCCACTACCGTATCCCAAAACTTGGCCGCCTGCAGTAATACGAATTGCATTGCTATTGGATTGCAAGCCGCTTATCGTCGCATTTCCGTTAGTAGCAACAATCTCCAAACTTCCATCACCACTAACAACTTGCTCACCATTTGCAATGGTTACATTGTTCGTGCCACGCAGTATTAGATTCGCTGTACTATCGTTTGCACCAACGGAGTCCTGAATGCTCGCATTTACAATTAAATCGCGCCCTGCTTGAAATTCAATCGAGCCTTGTTGCCCATCCAAATCAACATTACTTGCAAGCGTTAAGTCTTGACCGGCACTTGTACCTAAGCGCAACGTACCGGTATTCGTATTTTGAAAGTTTGCCAGTGTAAAGAAATCAGCATCGAGAATTGTAAGCGTATTACTACCATTATGAACTGCGTCAAGATTGGCAATACTTGTATTAACGGTTAAATCGCCGCCCGATTGCGCAGTATTAATATTAAGTTGATTTGCGCTAACAGAAATACTACCTGAGGCTGATTGGTTGGTAATATGATCGGCGATTAACGTCAGATCATTAGCTCCCACAGTTAATGTGGCATCCGGCAAAGTTAAGGTTCCCGCGCTATTAAGATTTAAGTCCGCCACGTTAACGGGTAAATTAGCAAGCGTTAAATTTCCTGCCCCTTGAATTTCAACGTTACTCGCAGCATCAAGAGTTTGCACGGTTGAGTCATTATCAGCAATAACAACAACATTGCCACTCACTGCGTTGGTAATATCCAAGCTCGAAGCAGCCACATTAATTTGATTAATACCCGTTTGTGCGTTCAGTGTTACTTGACCTGTGCCCGCACCACTACCAGCGCGGATATCCGCAACTTGGTTACCACCATCCAGTATCGAGCCTCCAGAAATAACGGAAATTGCGTTGGCATCCGCGGTCGATGTAAGGCCGGCGATCGTGGCGTCGCCATTAGTGGTTACAACATGCAAAGTTCCAGCACCGACGTCTACCGTTTGAAGACCGTTAATAAGCAAGTTATCCCTGGCCGACAAAATTAAATTTGCTGAGCTATCAGCCGCCCCAGTTAGATCAGCGATATTTGCATTTACAGTCAAATCACCGCCACCGCGTATTTCTATAATTCCAGTCAACGCGTCCAAATCTAAATCTGCACCCAAGACAAAATTCTGATTAGCTTGAGAACCCAGTACTAATGTTCCGTTACCAGAATTTTGAATATCCATAATATTAAATTGATCGGCATCTAAAATGGATAATTCATTAGCACCCGAATGATTAACAAGCAAAGTATTAATCGTAGAATTAATTAGCAGATCACCACCCGTTTGCGCTGTATTTAAGGTTAATTGATCTGCCCCAAGCGCTAAAACACCCGTGGCTGCTTGATCAATGATCGAAGCGGCTGTTAAATTTAATTCTCCCGTCGCACTCACACCACTATCCGGTAATGTCATGGTGCCGACGCTAATTAATGTTAAGTCATCAACGGCAACAGGTGAGGCAAGCATACTCAAGTTACCCGCAGCATCAAATGTAGCGCCCTCGGCAACGTTTAACCCGGTAATAGTTATATCGGAATTGTCAGTAAAGCTCACATCTCCGCTGGTTGTATTTGTTATTGAATAGGCAGCCGCCGAAATTTCTAAGCCATTCATCCCAGTCGCAGCACTGAGAATAACCTCGCCCGTGCTAACGCCGTCACCTGCAACGATATCGGTTGCAGCATCACCGCTATCAAGTATTGATCCTCCGGCAGTAACACTCACCGCATTAGCATTGGCTCCAGACTGCAAACCGGTGATCGTAGCATCACCAGTGCCCGCAATAACGCTAATAGTTCCCGTTGGTGTTCTGACAAATCGACCATCAGTAATGCGCGTATTGTTAGCACCGCGCAGGATTACACTCGCCGTTGTATCATCCGCACCGGTTGTATCGGCAATACTGTTATCAAGAGTCAAATCTGCGCCTGCAACAAATTCAATTGTCCCTGTTTGTGAATCGAGATCGACAGCCTGGCTTATGGTTAAGT
Source organism: Marinagarivorans sp. (assembly GCA_028281865.1). Lineage (GTDB taxonomy): Bacteria > Pseudomonadota > Gammaproteobacteria > Pseudomonadales > Cellvibrionaceae > JANQJB01. The sequence goes on along the minus strand of JANQJB010000052.1, from coordinate 12,222 downwards.
TATTGCCAGCGGTCGTGCCCAACGCAAGAATTCCAGTTCCGGTATTTTGATAATTAAGTAAACTATAAAAATCACTGTCTAAAATAGCCAAGCGACTTGTACCGCTGTGAGTCACATCAATGCTCGCAATCGGAGCGGTAATCGTTCGGTCGCCATTGGACGCGCCACTATTTAAAGTGAGCTGGTTTGCACCAATGCTGAGCGCACCGGTTGCGGACTGATTATTAAAATCATTTGCAGTAATCGATAAATTATTCGATGCCACGATGCCAGCATCCAGCGCAATAAAATCGCCAGTACTAATCAAATCAATATCATTACCTGTCAAATTGGCGGCGGTAACCGTTAAATCACCATTCACATTTAAAGTCGCAAGATTTGGGACACTAAATGTTGCCAGTTCGAGCGCTTTATTATTGGAAAGCGTCACGTCACTACTAGTGGCGTTGGTTAAATTTAAAATATCGACGTCGGTTTGCAAATCACTAATGCCATTTTGCGCATTGAGTGTCAGTACACCCATACCTGAAGCATTATCCGTCTGAATATCAACCAAACTATTTCCGTTGCCTAAAATTTGATTTGCCGCAGTAATTGATATAGCAGCGGAGTTTCCAGAGGAACGCAAGCCAGTGACACGCGCTGAGCCAGTTGTTGCAGTAACCGTTATGCTGCCGGTATTGGCATCGACAACCGTATTATCGGCAATGGTCAAATTAGCCCCAGCAGTTAATACAAGATTGGCCGTACTATCTCGCGCACCTGTTGCATCCTGAATAGCTGCATTTATATTTAAGTCGTTGCCAGAAATAATTTCGACGGTTCCACTTTGGCCGTCTAAATCGATAGCCGAACTAATGGTAATGTCGTTAGCACCTACAGATTGAAGAGAGCTTGTACCGTTACCGGTATTTTGTACACCCAGCAAGGTAAAAAAGTCAGTGTCAATAAAATCAATGCGATTATCGCCACTATTGGTTAAATTTAGCGAATTAACACTCGCATTAATAACAACATCATTTGCCGCTTGCGCTGTATTTAAATCAAATTGATTTGCGGTGATGTTTACATTGCCCGCGCCAGTTAAATCAACAAGCGACCCCGAATTAATTGTTAAATTATTTGCAATGGTTAAACCGGCGGCGGGAATTTGCGTCCTTTGCAGCGAGTTTAATGTTAGGTTGTTAACCATCGGCGCAGATTCTAAAACTCGAATACGACCTCCAGTTGAACTAATGGTGGCGTCACCGACAACGTTAAGCGTCTGAAGGCTAATATCGTTATCGTCTACAACTTCGACATTTCCACTCGTACCATTAGTAATTGAAAGATCACTGACATCTGTCTCAATTGCCAGCACACCATTTTGTGCTATTAAGGTGAGTAAACCCTCGTAATCCACATCAAGGTTTGAATCCCCACCATCGAGAATTTGGTCACCCGCTGTAACGTTAACCACTGAGCCAGCGTCATTGGCGCGAATTCCGGTAATAGTTGCGTCACCCGACGTCGCGACAATATTTAACTCGCCGATGCCAGCATCAACCGTTACGCCATCGGCAATGGTAAAATTGTTTGCCGCAGTTAACGTAATTATCGCATCTGCGTCGTTCCCACCCACAGTATCGCTAATATTTGCATTGACAAATAAATCGTTGCCGGAATTAAATTGTATATTGCCTAGCTGCCCATCAAGTTCAACTGCAGAACTAATTGTCAAGTCTTGCCCTGCGGCCGTGCCAAAAGTCATTCCTCCCATATTGGTATTTTGAAAATTAACAATATTAAATGAATCCGCATCGTTTAAAATTAACGTATTCGTACCGCTGTTAGTTGCATCCAGTTCATTTATTTGCGACGTGACGGTCAGGTCGCCCATGGAAAATGGGCTATCGAGCGTTAGGCGATTCGCATTGACTGTAATTGTATTGGCTAAAGAAATATTGTGAATCCAATCCGCTGTAAGCGATAAATTACCTGGAATGGTTAATCCTGCATCCGGTAATTCAATTCCGGAAGTCGGCGTACTTAGCGTGAGATTATTGACTGTTGGAGCTGTTTCCAGTATCCGAATTCGGGCAGAATCTGAAGTAATGGTAGCATCACCCGCAACATTGAGCGTCTGTACGACAGTAAAACCCTGCTCATTTATCTCGACATTTCCACTTGTCGTATTAGTAATATCAAGTACGTTAATTACTGTTTCGAGACCAAGGATACCGTTTGCAGCAGATAACACCAATGTGCCAGTACTACCAAAATCAATGTCTCTAGCGCTATCGCCTCCATCAATAATTTGATCACCTGCAACAATAGTTGCTAGAGTCCCTGCACCACTAGCCACTAAACCGGTAATCGTCGCGCTTCCACTGGTCGCCGTTACTTCAATATCGCCTGTCCCGGCATCAATGATATAGCCATCTCCAATAGTCACATCATTTGAAGCAATTAAATCTAGATTCGTTGAATTAGCTCCACCCACGTCGCGAATATTCGCATTAATTATTAAATCATTTCCTGAATTTAACGTCGCGTTAGCAACACCTGCTAAATCGATATCACCCGAAACCGTTAAATTATTGCCTGCGCTTGTGGAAAAATTGACATCGCCGCCATTGGTATCGATGCCAGTTAAATTGAGTGCATCCGCCTCATTGACAATAATATTGTTTGTACCGGTATTAACTAAATTAAAATTATCAACCGTTGTATTGAATGTTGTATTGCCATTGGTAAAAGCACCGGTCACCGATAAAGTTGTGGCATTTATATTAAAGGTGTTACTTGGGTCAGTATCATAATTAATGCTGTCGGCTGTTATATTTACAGTGCCACTGACATTAAGCGTAAAACCATCGGCTATATTCACAGGAGCATTCGGTGTATTGAGAGTCAAATTATCAGCATTAAAAGTGGCGACTGCATCGGGTTCAATATTGATATTCGAAGTGACAAGATTTCCGGCATTAATAATTGCTGTACCTACAACATCAAGTTCAAAGATCCTTACACCATCTTCTTCATTAATTTCAACAATACCAGAATTTGTATTTTTAATTAAAAATCTAATACCATCCGTCTCTAATCCCTCTATTCCATTCGCTGCCTGCAAGCGAATATATTTTGCGTCGGCACTACCCAAATCAATATCATAAGTTGCAGTATCTCCAGAATCGGTAATTTTGTTTCCCGCTATAATCGATACCGCAGGGTTTGCTTGCGAATCATTAAAATCGGCAATCAATCCAGTAATATTGGCATTATTGCCCGCGTTTAACGCAATCTGGCCGTTGAACGCATCAATGCTTACCGAATCAGCAAGATTGATATCGTTACCTGCAACAAGTGAAATATCGATTACTCCACCGCTGGTATCCGCACCTGAATTCGCAGCAAAATTAATATCGTTTCCGGCATTAAAATTTATATCGACTTGCTCGTTGCTTCCAGGAGCACTATCGGTGAACTGCACACCACTCGCAACATTGATGTCGTTATCGGCAATTAGCGACAACACGACATTACTGGGCGTCCCGTTCAAATCAATGCCAGCATTAATATTGATGTTGCCTGTTCCACCGGTACCCGTATTGGTATTAATTGTCACATCACCACTTTGCAACGCGGTCTCCAGGCTATCGCGATCAATCGTCGCTGTGCCAGTCGTACCGTTGGGGTCCCAATTTCCGCCCGAAAAAGTATTGTCGCTCCCTGCAACTTCTATATTGATATCGATTGGATCGATATACCATAAGCCGGGCTGTCCCATGGGACTGGTTAAATCGACCTCGCCCAGTGCTTCAACTAACTGAATCCCCGAAACCTCGATAAATCCGCCGTCACCCGCCTGCTCACCGCCGCGAGCGCTTAATTTTGCGTCGTGTCGAAACAAAGTCGTATCGGGTGAAAACGCGATGATGGAACCAGCGTCACCGTTTTTATCCGCATCCACCGTTGCTTCACTTTCATTTTGTAATGCAATTTTATTTTCTGCGTTTAATAAAATTTTACCGCCATCTCCTTCACCGGTAACAGCAGCATCGAGTCGACCCGCTTGACTGATGCGCCCACTCACTATTTCTATTTCTCCGGCGTTGGCATCGTCGCCATGCACGGATATCACGCCGATATTTGTAACATCTCCCGCGCCACCAGAAATAATAATTTTTCCGCCTTCTCCGCTCGCCGAAACAGCGCGTATTAAACCATTGTTTTCCACCACATTATTTAACATGGCATTTTCAACGGCAGCATCAATATGAATATTTTCTGCCTGCACACTACCGTTATTTTGAATAAAGCCGGAGACAGCTTCAGCTTCGACCAAAATGGGAATTCCGGAACCCTGGGTTTGGATCAATGCGGCGCGCGCCGATTGCAATTGAACAGAATTGGCATTGATATCGCCATTGTTAACAATATCAGAGGAAATCAGCGCAACGTTCCCTGCGCTTTTTATCGACCCATTATTAACAATGCTACTGGAACGATCACTCGCGAAATGGAATTCACCCGACATAAAATTTTCGTTGCTAACATCGAGCGTTGTTGCAACCAAGCCACCGACATCAATCTGGCTACCGGCACCAAACAATAAACCATTCGGGTTGACCAAAAACACGGTCCCGTTAGCATTGATATTGCCGTAGATCTCTGACAGGTTTTCACCTATCACGCGGTTTAATGCTATGGAATTAGCGCCTGGCTGATAAAAATTAACATTTTCTCCCGCTGCAATAGAGAAATCCTGGTATTCGATAATGGCGCGAGAACTATTTTGATTTATATTTAATGTGTTATTCGAAGGTTCAATAGACGCATCACCGCCTACAACCGTCCCACCTTTTGGCAGTGCCATCACCAGTCCGCTAGACAAGACACAACTGGCAAACGCAACAGCTAAACTAAGCGTATTTTTTTTCAACTTTGTTTGGTGATTGGCTCGGTACTGCATAATAAAAACTCACGTGTTTATCGCTATTACCCCATTAAATTAATCACTCCATCGGCAATTGAAGTTTTTACGGGTGATACCGCATTTCGAACAGAAATTGCGTTTCTTCTTCCTCTGCCGTGTTAAACGGATTGTCACCGACCGGTTTGGCCGCGACCAAGCCTCCGCTTATGTTTCTACCGATTTGAAAATGTATACCTAAACCGGCACCGCTGAAGTCAATATCCTGTAGTGACTCGCCTTCACTATCTAACTTTTCCCCTTGACTCCAGTCGTAAAAGAAATAGGGAATGAAATGAAATTTTTTGTCTTTTTTCTTGCCTTGCAAACCTGGGAAAGACCATTCAACCGATGCAATCGCTCCTTTATCAGCAGAGTACAATCCCGATTCAAAGGCTCGATTCGCATAAGCACCGGTTGCTGAAAGGCGCTCGATGCCGGGTAGCATTTGATTGGAATGTTGAGCTTGCAGCGAAAAATGCAGTTGACTAGACCAACGGTTCACGTTGGAAAGCTGGGTTACAGCAGCCAAACCAACACTGTATTTTTTAAACGACTCGTCAATAATCTCGTTACTTTCATTGCCCGTTATCGAAAAGCTTCCAGAATTTAATCCGACGCTTGTGCTAAATCGCCAATGCTTTAGGCTGTACTGTTTTTCCCAGGAAAGTGCGATCGCTTTACTCAATTCGTCATCGGTAACCGAACTACCCGGCTGGTCCAAGTTTGTCTCGACATCACTACTCAGATCGTAATAGCTCAATCGCAAGCGGTTTCGCTTGCCCGGTGCCTGATTAAAATATCGATTAATACCCATACGCAAGGACTGAACCTCTCCTTGGTAATCAAGTGCCGCAAATTCGTTGCCTAAATTAAATTGATTGTTACTTGCAGAAAAATCGACCGACCAATTCAAAGGCTGCACACTGATAGCGTAATTTAAACTACCGTATAAGCTGCCCTCACCGTCCAAGGTATGTAACACAGACATTGAAAGCTGGTCAAAATGACCCGTTAACTGGTATTCGGAATACTGCAAGATCATTCTATTTTCACCGACTATTTCGCTGCCATAGTTTTCCGCTTTTACTACAAAATTGCGTTTATCGGCTTTATCAACACGAATATTCAACGTGGCTTCTCCCGGTTTCTGACCGCGCGAGTAAAACGCGAAAACTCGTGTACCGGGCTGTGCCTTCAGATCAAAAACTTTACTTTCAATTTCCGGAGCGTACAGAAGTTTGCCTACAAGGGACTTAAAAGGCGCAGAAAAACGTTTGCTCGGCCAGTTCGTTTTGTTGAGCACATTCACATTGGTCAGTTTCCCTTCCTGCAATATTAAGTTGACGCGGCCGTTTACGACCTCTTGCGGAGGCAGATAAACCGTGTGAAACGAGAACCCTTGGTTGCGTACCCACAGTGTCAGCGTATCGGCAATTTGATGAATCTCGTCAACCGTCATCTGAGCTTCATACTTTGCTCTTTCCTTTTGTAAGAGTGTTTGCAGTTTTTTTAAGTCTAAGTGGTACTTATCCAAGTCAGAAAAGCCCTGCAAGTAGACGCTTTTGACTTCAAAACTAAAGGCGTCTTGCACGGGGTTTAGCGATTGCGCGGACAGTTTTACACACACGAGCATAAGTGCGAGCGCCATTGGCACCCTTAAAAGGTTTAATTTAACGTCAGTTTTAAACGACCTAGCCCATTCCATTTAGTCTTCCCAATCTGAAATAGCCAGGCTTAATCGCTTCCTACTCACCAAGTCCAAATCTGAACTCCATCGCTCTCAAGGAAACCCCCGTTTTGCTTTTGGGCGCCGCGCGCTAACTCAGGGCGAACACCACTTTTAGGATGCCGGGACTAACGCTTAGCGGTAGCTCCCCCATTCTATTAACTATAGACGACGCGAACCTCGCACAACCGGTGTAACACGCAGCCGAGCACGCAGAGACGAGCTTATGTCAATTTTTTGACATAAGTCCTAAATAATATTGAACTGTAAAGTATTTCGTCACATACTTTAAGAATAATTTCTGATATTTTTTTCTTAGGTAGGTACTAAAAATCGTGCCAAATTTTTAACGAATGTTGCGCGTAGGTTAACACTTTAGCGCTTACAGCCAAACTGTCGACCTGTTATCATTCCGTCGCAATTTAATGATGGACTGAGCTTGCTGGCCACTCATCAGCTGACGAGTATCGATAGGCCCGCAAAGCCCTAGAACGCTTGATTTTATTGAGTTTTAACAAGCTTTAACGCTTGCGAGACACGCTAAAATCAGCCATAGTTTACGAAAGGGAACGCACATTCGTTTATCGAGGTCGTAACAAATAATCAAATGAATCGCGAGTTAGGTCGTACTAAGGAATGAAAGCGCTTTTAGTCGATGACCATGGTCTATTTCGTCACGGGATGGAGCTTCTCCTATCCTCACGGCTTAATTTCGACCAAACGCTGCACGCTTGCAACAGCGATGAAGCCCTGAAACAGCAGGCAGATAACCCTGATTTAGACTTAGTTTTGCTGGATTACAACCTCGGCAAAGACCTCGGCCTCGACGTCCTCACCAAACTTAAAAAAATTGATCCCGCCCTTCCAATTGCCATGGTATCCGGTCGCGATGACCCGGAAATCATCTTCAGCGCACTCGGCAGCGGCGCAAGTGGCTTTATCTTCAAACACATCGAACCAGATGACTTAGTAAAAGCCATACATCATATTATGGCCGGCGGCATGTACGTTCCCGAGTCCATGGTTGACAGCTTCTCCGGCGAAACCGACATTACTGAAGGCGACATTTATAGCCGCCAAGTGCAGCATATAGCGGAAGTAGCAAAACGCATTGTTAACGAAAAGAATCTCAACTTGCGATCGCAGAGCGAGATAGAACTGGAAATGAACGCCGCACTTAATCAGTTGCTCGAAGAACTCCACGAAGAGCGCTCGCGCTTGACGGCACTAGCCTTTCACGACGAATTGACAGGCCTCGCCAATCGCAGGCTATTCCTAGAACGGCTCGCTCAAAGCATGCGCAGTGCGCGCCGCAACCATTCAAACCTCGCACTCGTTTACATCGATTTAGACTACTTTAAAGAAATAAACGACAGTCACGGTCACCAAGCCGGCGATGCTGTACTCGTCGAAACGGCGCAGCGCTTAAGCGACCTTGTTCGCGAAACCGATACCGTCGCGCGCCTAGGCGGTGACGAATTTACGATAATCCTTACAGATATTCCTCGGCACGAGGAAATGCGCATGTTTATCGACCGCCTCCACCATTCGTTGAGACAGCCGATGGATCTTGGCGATGGTACCAACTGGCAACCAACTGCAAGCATCGGCGTCGCCGTAAGTAACGGGCAAGAATCCGCCGAACTTCTGATGGAAAAGGCTGATAGGACACTCTACCAAGTCAAAAACCAAGGCCGCGACAGCTTCGCTTTCGATCTGCCTGCAGGCATGGCGCACTAATACAAAAGTGCACATCAAACAAACTGGACCTTTCCAACCGTCAAGAGTAAAATCCCGCGTTCTTTTTTAAGCACCCGTAGCCCAGCTGGGCTGTTTGAGTGTTTTTTGCGAAGCAAGCTTCGCACTCAAACAGCGGCCGGCCAGGGAAGGCCGGACCGGAACCAAGCACCATGGAAGGTTTAGAAAACAAATTTACAATCACGCGCCCGTAGCTCAGCTGGGCAATTCGGGCGCTTTTTGCGAAGCACTGCTTCGCGCAAGAATTGCGACTCGCCAGGGATGGCGAGGCCGGAACCAACCACCACGGACGGTTTAGAAAACAAATTTACGATCACGCGCCCGTAGCTCAGCTGGATAGAGTAGGTGGCTTCGAACCACTTGGTCGGGAGTTCGAATCTCTCCGGGCGCGCCATATAAAAAGGGGCCTCACCGTTTGGTGAGGCCCCTTTTTATATGGTGAGTCCGGCGAATGAGAACTCCCCAGTTCGACAAAATTGCAGGAAAGCAATTTTGGACGCCGCCGCTTCGCGAAGGCGGGCCAACGGCCCGAGCACCACGGAAGGTGCGAGTCTATCTCTCCAGACAATCTAAAAATCAAAAACTTTCCAGCTTATCAAGCGAGGCTTTTTATATGGTGGGTCCGGTGAATGAGAACTCCCCAGTTCGAAAAAATGACTTAATTGCTTCTAGATATGCAAAGGCACATCCATCGACTTATGAAGAACACGAATAATCACAATGGAATCTTCTTTTATCTTATAAATAATGATGTGGCTAATGTGAGGGCAAATACGAACAGACGGACGAAACTCAGTTCTTAACCGGTGTTTTTTAGGCGAGCTTGCTATAGATTTAATCATATCCTCAAGGCTGTCGGCATATTTGTCTGCTTGAGTTTCACCCCAAGTATCATAACCGTAAGCCCAAATATCAATTAAGTCCTCCTCCGCGAGAGGGAGCTTATCAACTCTTAGCATTTAGCCCTAATCTTTCCCTGGCTTTACTTTTTATATCCGACATATCCAAGGGAGTAGCTTCGCCGCTTTCTATACCCTCAGTAATGGCTTGCTGCAAAGCCTGCCGTTTAATTTCCTGATACTCTTTTGACGATAATAAAACGCCTTTTTCTTTACCATTTCGGGTTATAGAAATTGGCTCACTCTGCGCGCTCATCAATAGATCACCAAAGTTGTTCTGTGCCTCAGTTGCGGTGACTCTTTTCACTATTTTTACCTCAATGCTTGCCATTAGCTAGTTTAGCTATATTAGCTAATACAAGCATGAAGTTCAATAAAATTACTGAGCTAAAACCCGCATCACATCGAACCACCTAATTTTACATGAGCGAAGCGAACCCGAAGGACGAGGGACACAATATGCCGAGTCATCTCTCCGGGCGCGCCATAATAAAAACTAAACCGGAGGGTTCCCCATTGTTATGTGTATAGCACGACAAAATTCTCCTTCTCCCTGCTCAGTCATGTCATACGCAACAGCAATCTCCTGCTTGGCCAAATAGTTAGCCATAACGGTACTATACATTTCACTCGTTTCACCGGCAAAAAGTACGGTACCCGTGTCCCATTCCCTACAACCTCCAGCATCACTACTTTTCACACCTTTTAATGTAAACCAAAATTTCGGTGGGGTCCAAGCAGCGTTGCCAGGATAGTGGGTCCTTATTAATTCAATTTTACCTTTTGCTGACCCAGCATGCGCAAAAACAGTGCCGCCAAATAAACTAAGTACAATTGTAGATATTTGTATCACTCTAAGCATATTTCTTACCATTTTTTAACTTCAAAAACTAAGGGGAAACGAAAGATCGAGGAAAAATTTATACACTATCTATATCATTTTCCTTCACATTTTTATTTTTAAAATTTCAACTTTAAATCCTTTGCCGCCGGCAATGCCCGCAACACAATTATTATCACTTGAAGCTACCGTAATAGTTTTACCCGTAGCTGAAGCCACCATTAGCAACGCAATCTGATTTTTGCCAATATTAGTATCTGGGTTTTGAATTACCCAGTGAACTCCTGTTCCTCCCGAGTTACACTCGTGATTCCCAACCCAACCTTCGGAAGAATGCATATGAAAGAATATTGCTCCATTCGAAGCAGTAGACTCAATGTATTGTACTGTTCTTTCTTGTTGTGCGGCTATTGCAGTTTTCGAGAGTAGAACTGTTACTAAAACAAAAATACTTTTTTTCATTTTTATGTCTTTAAAAATCAGCTTTTATAAAACAAAAATAAGAGTGTCCACGTTGACCCATTGATTACAAACTTGCATCGATGCAAATTATTTTTCCATTCCTATAACTGTCATCTTCGGAGACCTATAATTATTCCCATATATGTGACAACCATTAACCCATCCAGAAATTTTCTTACCAGAGGCCATAGCTACTAACGCTATTGAAAACATTTCTTTTTCATATGGGGAGGCAGGATCAATAACGAGTTGATTTTTCCTGCTATCATCACAGTCCGCCACATGTTGATTCGGCGCATTAGGTTCTATATCGACAACTAATATCTTAAAATCAGAAACAGACACTTTTACTATTTTTACCGGCCCAAAAGAATTATTTGGAGCTGACGCATTAGCGCTTATTGTAAAAATAAAGACCGATAGTAAAATTGCTAATTTTAGTTTAGACATAACTTTAGTTTCCTAATTCTTAAATCATTTCTGTGTTCAATTCCTCAACAAATCATGAATCGCCTGTTAATTGGCTTCGATTCAACCCACATTATTAAGACAAACAAACGAGGATTAACCGTAAAAATATATTATTCAATCAGAGAAATTAAAGGAAGAAAATAGATATCAAAGCGTTATCAACTTACTCAATAGGCTACGTTTTTACAAAACGACCGCCGAAACCACCAACTTCAACCAGTCCAACTCCCTCAATTTATTTACTGATTTAGTGCCTCTACTTCTTAATAGTTAGTGTCTGTAGGCAAAACCAGATGTTCACCTTGCTCTACATATTTATTTTTTAAAGGAACTGACATATTTAACGGTACGCTCAGTAAATTTAATGCTCAACACTGCGGAAAGCTAAAATTTGCACTAGCCTGTCCTGGGAAAGTCACAAAGCAATTTGTGTAACGCTAGTTCGGTATGTTAGGTTTTTTCTGGTATCGGTTTTAGAAGTAATACTTTACCTTGTCTTATTTCCTTAGCACGCACGGCGGTAGCGCCACTAACCACGATTAAAAACATAAATAGTAAGCACACACCCGTAAATTGAACAGCAGCACTATCCTCGAGTGCTCCTACCCCTATTAGAATGCATCCTAACAATAACACACTATAACCTACGATTTTTCGTAACCACGGTTTAGGTTTGTGCTTTTTGCAATAACCGACTTGAAGTGGCATGCGTTGAACCAAATTTTTGTATGGAGTTCTTACACCAACTGAAGCTAAGTAAGTAGCCCAAGCAGGAGCCCACTCTACGCAAATAGTTTTTTTTGCTTGTATGTCTGGTGACCCGCATTTAAGACATCTGTCTGATATATCTTGATTACTGTCGTACCACTTTTCCAAACTATAACCCTGAGAATTATTGCACTGCTATATTATTTAGGTACTTGTTACATACAGACTAAAATTCAACACTTAATTTTCGAATGGAGCAATGTGTTGAATCATCTTTATCAAAATTTATACTAACAGGTCGTCCTGTAAAACCAGCGGCTAAAGCTGTACTTAGCATCGATTCTTTCCCTTCTTGTGTAACACCATTTAGACCCACTTTTACCCAATGATATTTGGGACG
>JANQJB010000040.1 GCA_028281865.1 Marinagarivorans sp. | reverse complement strand
GAGTTACAGGTCGAGGGGCAGGTAATTGGCAACGTGATTGCCGAGGGCAGTGGTGATGCTACCCTCGTTATTCATGACAAGGGTGTTGTAGAGGGCGAGGTTCGTGTGCCCTCCGCCGTGATAAATGGCGACGTGCGCGGTGACGTGCGTTCGACCAAACATTTGGAACTAGCCGACAAAGCTATTATCCAGGGCAATGTTTTTTACAGTTTGATTGAGATGGTAAAAGGCGCTCAGGTGAACGGCAGCTTGGTCCATTTTGACGATGGTGCAGACAAGGCCAAAAAAGTTGAAAGTATTCCACTTGCGAAAAATCCCGCTAAACCTGCAGCGGGTAAAGAAGGCACCGCTTAGGCCTTGTGCTGGTTAATACTTGACTAATTTACTAGGGTAAAGGGATAATTTAAGTGTTGTTCGTTTATTATCCCTGGTTACCAGCCTATGTCAGGTCCTCAAACATTCACTCCGGTTCCGCTGCAGCTAACTGACGGCGCTATCGCAAAAATCAAAAGCCTTATCGAAGAAGAAGGCAATGAAACGCTTAAATTTCGCGTGTATGTAACAGGCGGAGGTTGCTCTGGCTTTCAATACGGTTTTAGTTTTGATGAAGAGCAAGCTGATGACGATACTTGTATAAAAAAGAGTGGCGTAACAGTTATCGTTGATCCAATGAGTTATCCGTATTTGGTCGGAGCCCAAGTTGATTATCAAGAGGGTTTGCAGGGGGCTCGCTTTTCGGTCAGTAATCCCAATGCCTCTTCCACCTGCGGTTGTGGTTCATCTTTCTCGATTTGAACAAATTATTCGCCAAGAATCTCAGCGTGGATAAAATGCGCCGAGAATACGTTCCTCTTTAGCCCCTGTGACACTCGGCAGGTTGCCGGGCAGGCCTTCCAAGAAACGTTTAGCTAACCATGCAAACAAAGCTCCTTCTACCCAAGCGGGATCGATCCCGAGGTCGGCGGTAGTGCTTATTTTAAATGGGCTGATCTCAGCAAGTCGTTCCATTAGAAAAGTGTTAAATGCGCCGCCGCCAGCGATAAAGACTTCTGCATTGTTGTAATTAAAGTTGTCAGTAATGGTGCGAGCGGTAAGTTCGAGCAAAGTCCGCTGGACGTCTTCCGGCCTATCTTCCCGGTCGGTCAGGGAGTTTAACAGCCATTCTCGGCTGAACATCTCTTTGCCGGAGCTCTTCGGCGGGGGTTGCTTAAAGTAAGGGTGATTTAGCCAGACCTTCAGCAGCGGTTCGATTACGGTGCCGCTGCGCGCCCAGTCCCCATTGATATCACATGGCAAGTTAAGGTTTTTCTGGATCCAAAAATCCATTAGGCCGTTGCCGGGGCCTACATCGAAGCCAACACAGTTGTTGCGAGGCTTTAAGATGCTAATGTTACTGATTCCGCCAATGTTGACGACATAGCGCAGATGCGTTTGGCTGGCAAATACATGTTGGTGAAAAGCGGGAGCTAATGGGGCACCTTCGCCACCAACTGCCATATCACGTCGGCGGAAATCGCAAATAACATCAATGCCTGTGCGTTCAGCAATGATATTTGCATCGCCTAACTGCAGCGTAAACGCGTCTTGTTGGGTCGAGGGGGGGCGATGGCGAATGGTTTGACCGTGACAGCCAATCGCCTCAATTTGATCTGGTTTTAGCTGTGCTTTTGCTAAAAGCACTTGTGTTGCCTCAGCAAAGGCAATGCCGATTTGGCGGTCGACAATACCGAGTCGTTCGATTTCGTTATCGCCTGGTTCGTAGAGTTCAAGGATTTCGCTGCGCAGATCTTGCGAGAACGCCTCGCTGTGGGTAGCGACTATATTAGCCTGTGCGTCGCTAGTCTGATCATCGGAAAACTCGACAACAACGGCGTCAATGCTGTCAGCACTGGTGCCGGAAAGTAGGCCGATATAATAAACCGGGTCGTCGCTAAAGTTCACGCGAGCCTACATTGACCCAGCACTCGCTGGCGTGTCGGTGGCGGCAACTTTTGTCTGCTTCGTCATTTGCGCTAGTTGGGTTAAAAGTGGCTGGGTCTGCACTAGAAAACGGTCTTTTTCCGTTTTCGGAATCGCTTTCGCTTTGGGTAGCTTGACCGTCAGCGGGTTGCGAACCACGCCGTTTACATGAAACTCATAGTGTAAGTGTGGACCTGTTGCCAGCCCGGTGGAGCCGACGTAACCGATAGTTTGCCCCTGTTTTACGCGTTTGCCTACACGTATACCTTTGCGATAACCGTTTAGGTGCGCGTAGAGCGTGCGGTATTTCTGCCCGTGTTGAATGATAATGGTCTTGCCGTAACCGCCCTTTACACTGGCATAAATGACCTTGCCGTCACCCGCGGCTTTAATTGGCGTGCCGCGCGCAGCTGCATAATCAGTGCCTTTGTGCGCGCGGATACGATTGAGAATGGGATGTTTGCGCCGCAAGTTAAAGTGCGAGCTGATATAAGCGAACTCCAGCGGTGTGCGCAAAAACTCCTTGCGCATCGTATCGCCATTTGGGGCGTAATATTGTGCGTTTCCTTTTGAGTCGACGTAGCGCACCGCCGTGTAGGCTTTTTTGCGGTTGGTGAATTCGGCCGCTAGGATAGCGCCGTTGCCAATTTTCTTCCCTTCCAAGAATTTTTCTTCAAAGATCAATGAAAAGCTATCGTTCTCGCGGATATCCATCGCGAAATCAATGTCCCAGCCGAAAATAGTTGCAAGTTCCATAATCAGAGATTCATCCATGTAAGCGTCTTTAGCGGCCTCGAATAACGAGGTTCTAATCGAGCCGGATCGCACGGCGAGGTGAACTTCAGGCTTCTTCTCCATGCGTTGGTGCTCGAAGCCATCTTCCACTCGCTTAAAAGACTGGCTGAGTAACTCGTTTTCCCGGTGGACCAGCGAAACCAATTTGCCGTCGCTGTTCACGCTAAATTCGAATTGATTGCCGGGGTAGAGTTGGGCCAAGCCTTTGGCCGCCTTGTTGGCGTGGATCAGCTCGAACATATCGCGATCGCTTAAGCCCACACGAGCAAAAACTTTAGACAAATTGTCACCCGGTTTGACGACAGCCGTTTTGACACTTAAGCCATTTTCGCTAGTGATATGTTGCTCGAGTTTTAGAAGTTCCTCTGGAATCTCGTCAATTGGTTCTAATGCGGGTAATGGCAGGTTTTCGGTGAGCCTTATAGCAGATGCATCGTCAGAGGGAAGCATACTGAGAAAAATCAGACAAAGGCTCAACCCTGCAGCTAGAACAAGGTGTGTTCGCGGTAGATGGTTTTTACAATAATTCAGCATATTGCAAAATAAATTCGAAGGTTGATTAAAGGAATTCCTAGACGCCATCAATAAAACCGCAGCAAAAAAATACACCCACTATTTTTTTATAACAGAAAAAAACGGATTATTCATCTTTTTGCCTTGTTTTTAAACATTTTTTTTATTTTTCATTTGTATCGACGCTTGTTTTTGTCGGTCTTTCGGGTATTGTTTGCGCTTTCTTTTAGAAAGCCGAATTTTTATTACAAATTTTGATTGAATGTCGAGGAAGTTATGACGGCTGTTGACAATACTCTACTGGCGGATCTTGAGGCGCGAGGTTTGGTGTCTCAATACTCTGGCGATGCGCAATTTAACGCGCATCTGCAAGGGGGAAGTCGCACAGTTTATTCGGGTTTCGATCCAACAGCTGACAGTCTTCACATTGGCCACCTGGTACCCCTGCTGGCCTTGCGCCGCTTTCAAAATGCCGGTCATAAACCCATTGCGCTTGTTGGCGGGGCTACTGGCTTAGTGGGCGACCCGAGTTTTAAAGCCCAAGAACGACAACTCAATACGGGCGATGTTGTAGCCGAGTGGACCGAAAAATTGCGTTTACAAATTGGCCCGTATTTAGATTTCGACGGCCCGGCAAAGCTCGTCAATAACATCGAATGGACTGGAGACACCTCGCTATTAGATTTTTTGCGCGATGTCGGAAAGCATTTTTCAGTTAATAACATGATTAACAAGGAATCGGTCAAGCAGCGGATAGATCGCGAGGGTGCTGGAATATCATTTACCGAGTTTACGTATATGCTTCTGCAGTCTTACGATTTTGCCAAGCTCTATGAGAAATATGACTGCACACTGCAAATTGGTGGGTCTGATCAATGGGGTAATATAACCGGGGGCATTGATCTGTCGCGCCGCCTTTACGGGGGGCAAGTCTTTGGTTTGACACTCCCATTGGTTACTAAAGCCGATGGAACAAAATTTGGAAAGACCGAGACGGGTACCGTTTGGTTAGACGCTAACAAAACCTCTCCCTACGCGTTTTATCAGTTTTGGCTTAACGCTGCTGACGCAGATGTGTATAAGTTTTTACGCTATTTTACGTTTTTGTCGGTTGCTGAAATTGATGCAATAGAGCGCGCCGATGCTGAATCTGGAAAACGTCCGGAAGCTCAGGGGGTATTAGCAATCGAGATGACACGCTTTGTTCACGGTGAAGAGGGCTTAAATGCAGCAAGGCGCATCACCGATGCGCTATTTTCCGGCGCCACGCATAGTTTAAGTGAAGGTGACTTTGAGCAATTAAAGCTCGATGGCTTGCCTTGCAATGAGCTTGCGCGCAGTGAGCTCGCTGAAAAGCCTCTAACGCAATGGCTAGTCGATAGCGGAATGGCGACCTCAGGTAAACAGGTAAAAGACGCATTAGGTCGCGGTGCCGTTATCATTAACGATGCTTCGATTAGCGCGGAGCAAAATATGGATGCCACCTCCTGCTTCGCCCCGGATGCAGCAAAATACCAGCGTTTCTATTTGGCGAAACTTGGTAAAAAGAAATACCACCTATTTGAAATTCGAGATTGATGTGTGTTCGAGAGTAGTGTGTGGGAGCCCGTTGAAATCTCCTCAGTTAGTTTACGTGGCAGGTTGGTAGCGTGACTGATTATTTCCCCCCAGCCGGCGTTATCGCATTGGCGATTATTGTTGCTTGCGGTACCTATGTGCATTTCCGCGGTACGGTGCGACATCGCTTTGCACGCCAGCTATCCGACCATTCGACGTTGCTTGCACCAGTCAACTGTATTTCCTACCTCTTCTCGAAACTACCGTCACAGCCCTACCATCCGGTCGAAACGTTTCCTGAATTAAAAGTTTTAAAAGAGAATTGGAAAGTTATTCGTGACGAAGCTTTGGCGCTTAACGAAAGCAATAAAATCTGTGCCTCGGACAAGCACGATGACGTGGGCTTTAACTCATTTTTTCGTACAGGTTGGAAGCGTTTTTATTTGAAGTGGTATGGCAATGAACTGATCTCGGCGAATGAATTTTGCCCAAAGACGGTGGCACTGCTGAATAGCATTTCAACAATTAAAGCGGCAATGTTTACCTCGTTGCCACCCGGAGCGAAGCTGGTTCAACATCGCGACCCTTATGCCGGTTCCCTTCGCTACCATCTTGCACTGACGGCACCGGGCGACGACGCCTGTGCAATTTATGTCGATGGTCAGCGCTATGTATGGCACGATGGCGAAGACGTGGTTTTTGACGAGACGTATATCCACCACGCGGAAAACCGTACCGACAAACCGCGCATTGTATTGTTTTGCGATGTTGTGCGTCCGCTTTGGTTTCCTCCCGCTCGGTGGTTTAACGCGGTTTTTTCGCGCATTGTGCTTGGAGCAGCGGTATCAAAAAATGCCGAGGGCGATAAAGTCGGCTTTCTTAACCACGTATTTGGTTATTTTTACAAAGTGCGTTTAGTTGCTAAGCGCCTTAAACAAAGCCAGCGCAAACTCTACTATTTTCTAAAGTTTACTCTGATTGCGTTGCTCGTTTACGCTATTTTCCTTAAGGCTTTTGTGCACGATTATGTCGGCATCTAGCGATAAAATTCTGGTTCTTGATCGCGATGGCGTTATCAACGTTGATATAAACGGCTATATTGGCTGCCCCACGCTTTGGCATCCCATCGATGGCAGTCTCGACGCCTTGGTCAAAGCTCAACAGGCTGGTTTTCGCTTAGCCGTTGCAACCAATCAATCCGGAGTTGGCCGCGGCATCTTCTCCGCGGATGATTTGCAATCTGTGCATGAAAAAATGGAATTTATACTGGCCGAACGCGGGGTAAAACTCGACATTATTGAGCATTGCCCGCACGCGCCGGAAGAAGGTTGTGATTGTCGCAAGCCAGAGCCGGGCATGCTGGAAGCCATTGAACGGCAGTTAGCTGTCGATTTGCAAGGTGCATGGTTTGTTGGCGATAGTGTGCGCGATCTGCAGGCCGCTGTTGCACATGGCATGCAGCCGGTCTTGGTGCTTACTGGCAATGGCCAAACAAGTCTTGCTGACCCAGAGTGCCCTGCAAATACCCTAGTTTTCGATGATCTTGCCCACTGCGTCGATGTGCTGCTGACTCAGCAATAACGTGCTTCTCGTTTTTTGGCCGCTGTTTTGCTGCTCGTCGGAATGAGACGGGCTTCGCGAAAATAGAAATTGCATCAGGGTTTTTCGCTTTTGGTCCATAGGGTTAAGACTGTATTCAGGCGCTCCTCGTTAATCTGTGCTGGAGAAATAAATAAAAGGGGAAAGAACATGAAAGCACAGGCTATTATCTTTGCCTTAATCAGCAGCGCAATATTTGCAGGCTCTGCCAGCGCTGGCGATCGCGATCATCGCGAGCGCCGTCATCACGAGCATAAGCACCATTCGAAGGATGCACACCGGCACCGCCAGCAAGCGCATATCGAACGCAGGCGAGTTGAGTTGGAGCGTGAGCGCATTCGCCAAGAACGTCATCGCAACCATCATTCGCACGGCCATCGCTCTCACGGTAAAAAGCATTACTCGCGTGACGATCACCGCCGTTTTAGCAGTTTGCGTGAGGCCCATATTCGCAAACATTGGGGTCATGAAAGTCGCCACAAACACAGTAAAAAGTATCACCGCAATAAGCACTACCATTACGACAAGCATTATCACAAAAAGCACTATCGCA
This sequence comes from Marinagarivorans sp., assembly GCA_028281865.1. Taxonomy (GTDB): domain Bacteria; phylum Pseudomonadota; class Gammaproteobacteria; order Pseudomonadales; family Cellvibrionaceae; genus JANQJB01. The sequence goes on along the minus strand of JANQJB010000040.1, from coordinate 50,741 downwards.
AAAAGTACTACCACCGTGGCCATACACATCACCACCACTATTATCGGCATGGTAGTTACGGCAAAAGCTACCGTCGCCACCATGATCATGCGGGTGAGTATATTGTAGGTGGCTTGATACTCGGTGCATTGTTGTCTGAGATTGCAGACAACGACCATAAAGAACCCTCTTATGCTCCAACCGTTGTCACAACTCAGGACAGCGGCTATCGCGTTGTTGAATCTTCGAGTGCTCGGCCTTATAGCACCGTTCAAAACCACAGCTGTTATGAAGCGGTTTACGTTAACGGTGTGCGCGAGCTGCACCCGATCCCAGCGCAATATTGCGAGCGTTACTGATTTGGTTTAATGCTTGCGAGTAGAGGAATATTCGACTGGTTAAGAGAAAATACTGAAAATCAAAAGGGGCTGTGTAGCCCCTTTTTTTATCGTTACGATTTAACGCAATCGACAAAGCAGCGCTTTATTCTTCGCTATCGTCACTTGCGGATGACATGCCGAGTTCTTTCAGCTTACGCGTCAAGGTATTGCGACCCCATCCCAGTAAAAGAGCTGCATCTCGTTTTCGCCCAGCTGTGTGCTTGAGTGCAGTTTCAATTAATGCACGTTCGAACGTGGGCACAGCCTCGGAGAGGATATCTTTTTGCCCGCGCGCGAGACTTTGATCAGCCCATTGTCGCAAGGCTTTATCCCAGTCGCCTGAGGGAGCCTCCTGATCTTTGCTTTCCAGTAATTCTGGCGGAAAGTCTTGCACATGCACTTCGCGCCCCGAAGCCATAACAGTGATCCAACGGCAAGTATTTTCGAGCTGGCGCACGTTGCCTGGCCAGGGGAGGTTGCTCAAATAGTTTTCCGCATCTGTCGTAAGTATCTTAGGCTCTACATCCAGCTCCGCTGCTGCTTTATGGAAAAAGTGCCCCGCTAGTTTAGGAATATCTTCACGTCGCTCAGCCATGCGTGGCAGGTGTATTCGAATCACATTTAAACGGTGAAATAAATCTTCGCGAAATTGGTTTTCGTCCACCAGTTTTTCCAGGTTTTGGTGGGTGGCTGCAATGATGCGCACATCCACTTTTACCGGTGTATGACCTCCTACGCGGTAGAATTCGCCGTCTGCTAAAACGCGTAGCAAGCGTGTTTGAGTTTCAGCGGGCATGTCGCCAATCTCATCGAGAAACAAGGTTCCGCCGTCGGCTTGTTGGAAGCGACCCTGCCGGACTGAAGCGGCGCCAGTGAAAGCGCCTTTTTCATGGCCAAAGAGTTCTGATTCAATCAAATCTTTTGGGATTGCTGCCATATTCAAGGCAATAAATGGCGCTTCTCGACGCGGGCTATGGCGGTGCAATGCACGAGCGACTAATTCTTTACCGGTGCCCGATTCGCCGTTGATCAGAACTGTAATGTTCGACTGAGATAGACGCCCAATTGCACGGAAAACCTCTTGCATAGCCGGAGCTTCGCCGATAATTTCAGCATTTAACTCCGGTGGCTCAGGTGCAGTTGTATCCTGTTTTTCCTGCGCGTGAGCAAGCGCGCGTTGTGTGACGGCAACTGCCTCGTCAACGTCGAAGGGCTTCGGTAGATATTCAAATGCGCCACCTTGGTAGGCCGAAACAGCACTATCTAAATCAGAGTGTGCGGTAATGATAATCACGGGTAAATCCGGAAACTCCTGGTGCACGGTGGAAAGCAAAGAGAGTCCATCAATGCCTGGCATGCGCACATCGCTAATGACCGCATCAGGTTTTTGATGTTTCATGCGATGCAGGGCTTTGTCACCTGATTCAAAGCTCTCCGTCGCGATACCGGACTGCTGGAGCGCGCGTTCTATCACCCAGCGAATAGATCGGTCGTCGTCAATGATCCAAACGAGGTTAGGTTTGTGCATAACTGTCTTCCAACGGTAAGTAAATGGAAAATTGGGTCGAACCCACTTCACTGTCGCACTCGATAAGCCCGCCATGAAGGTTAATTAAATTTTGCGCGATGGCGAGGCCTAGGCCAGTGCCCTCCGCGCGTCCTGTAATCATTGGGAAAAAAATGTCCTTTAAAAGCTCTTGAGGTATCCCGGGCCCGTTATCGATTACAGAAATACAGACCACCAACGGAAAGTGTCGTGTTCCAATGGTGTACCTTCGAATAATGCGTGTTTTAAAATAAATGAGCGGTTCTAACTGCTGTTGTTTATTCTCAAGCAATGCTTGCATCGCATTGCGCGCAATATTCAAAATAGCTTGTATAAGCTGGTCCTTGTCGCCATTGACATCCGGAATACTGGGGTCGTAATCGCGTACAATTTTAATCTGGTTTCCTGCTTCCGCCTGAATCACAGACGAGATGTACTCAAGTACTTCGTGAACATTGCAGGCAGCGCGCCTAACTGGCTGCCGAGGTCCTAGCATTCGATCGACTAAATCGCGCAGGCGATCTGTTTCGCCGATGACGATGCGGGTGTATTCAATTAACTCGCTGGCATCCAACTCGCGAGCGAGTAGCTGAGCAGCACCTCGTATACCGCCAAGCGGGTTTTTAATTTCGTGTGCGAGACTGCGTATCAAATTACGCGAGGTCTCTTGTGTGGAGATCAAACTTTCCTCTCGACTGATACGCAACAACCGATCGATCGGCTGAATTTCAATGACAATAGCGTTCATGTCAGTATTCGGGTTTACCGAATAGTCCACGGTAATTGTGGATAGGTTATGCAAACGCCATTGGGCTCGTCGCTTAGTGAAGCTTTGGTTGTTGTGCAGTGCTTCTCGAAACGCTGTATCAGAACCGTCCACTTCTTCGATACACTCCGAAAACAAGTGGCCCTTCATTTGTTCGCCGCTTATTCCGAGCAACATTTCCCCAGCATTATTGATGTGGTAGAGCGTTAACTCGGCATCCAGAACTACGACAGCCGAAGTAAGGCTGTCGAGTATGCGCTGGTAATTAAGAGGCTCAACCATATACAAACCTGGCGATTTTTTTGTAGCTGCAATTCTGCGTGGATAATCGCTTCGTCGATCACGGCGCATATGAGAGTTGAACCAGTGGTAAATGAATTACTAGAAAAATACCGTTAACCTCAGTCGACTTGAATCTATCTTCAATCTGCTCAAGCCAAGTTTGCTCGACGCCTTCGGGTATTCCCGGATCAATGAGCGCATCGTTGCAGGGAACATGAGCAATTATCGAACCATATTCACCTGTAGTTGGGTTTTCTGCACCAATATTTCGGTGAATTAGCAAGCGTATTCGTGCTAGCGATTACGAAATCATGCGAAATGCATGATAAATACCTGGCTTTGCTGAATTTGGTGTCAAAATTGGTGACCTGATTTTACGCAGGCTATAGCTGAAGTATGACGGGAATTGCATAAAAGCACCAATATGGTGCTGACGAAATGCGCTAGCCCATTATTTGGGCCGTGCTGTTTTGGGTTGATTTCTGTGCGCCAGTCAGGCGCTAAAGTGGCTTTAACTAATTGTTTCGTTTGATAATTGGCCTTATGACATTAACGTTCACAGGGGTTGATCGCGCTATTTCCTCACCTTTACGGTTGAACACGACAACACTGATTTGGTGCGAACCGCGATAAATTTCTGGAATGACAAAGGCACTACTTTGTTGGCGTCTTCCGGTTGGAGCACCGTTCCATATCAATTGCATTGAGTGCCCGGCTTTAAGCTTGGGGCTTGTAGCGGCGCTCACGCTTAAATTCCGCTGCCCGGGAGGAATTTCTGCACCGTTTGCCGGAGAACTGATCGATACCGAGTAGTTGGGGTCGAGATCAGGTTCGTCGTTGTTTTCGGGGTAGTAGAGAGAACGATTACGCTGCGTGGGCGGTTGAGTGTTGATTGTGGGTAAATCAATTTCATCCACTTTTTTTCCGCCTGGGACATCGGTGTAGATGACATTGCCATTCTCATCAACAGATTTATAAATTTCGGCAAATAGGGGGGTCGCTGGGATCGTCAGCGCGATCGCGACTATATAGAGGAGTTGCAGAAGACGTTGCATGGCTTTACCCAAGATGGTTTATCTAAAATGTTCGCCTTCTAATTTTGCGATGCAAAGCAAAATTTTGCCAATAAAAAACCCGCTAATTAGCGGGTTTTGAGTAATTAGGCGCAAATAATTGCGCACTGTATCTTGTTCGCCTACACGCTGTAGTAAAGCGAGAATTCGACCGGGTGAGTTGTCATGTTTAATGCCTCAACTTCACCACGCTTAAGGTCTATGTATGCGTCGATAGCGTCGTCAGTGAATACGCCGCCCTCTTTTAAGAATTCACGGTCTTCATCAAGTGAATCCAGAGCTTGCTCCAGCGATGAGCAAACAGTTGGGTACTCGGCCACTTCCTCTGGAGGAAGATCGTATAAGTCTTTATCCGCTGGGTCGCCGGGGTGGATTTTATTTTTGATACCATCGAGGCCAGCCATCAAAAGTGCCGCGAAAGCAAGGTAAGGGTTGGCAGTCGAGTCTGGAAAGCGCGTTTCAATGCGTTTGCCTTTTGCAGATGGAACATAAGGCACACGAATCGAAGCCGAACGGTTACGCGCGGAATAAGCAAGAATCACGGGGGCTTCAAAACCGGGAACTAGGCGCTTGTATGAGTTGGTTGAAGCGTTACAAAAGGCGTTCAACGCGCGCGCATGTTTGATCACACCGCCGATGTAGTAAAGCGCCGTTTCACTTAAACCGGAATAGTCGTCACCAGCAAACTGGTTATCACCATCTTTTGTGAAAGATTGGTGAACGTGCATACCGTTGCCATTATCGCCAACGAGTGGCTTTGGCATAAAGGTCGCTGACTTGCCGTAAGCGGCGGCAACGTTGTGAACACAGTATTTTAAGATTTGAACTTCGTCGGCTTTTTTGGTGAGTGTATTGGCGCCGATTCCTATTTCACATTGTCCGGCGGTAGCAACCTCGTGGTGATGGACCTCCACCTTCAAGCCCATTTCTTCCATAGCATTACACATTGAGGCGCGGATGTCGTGAAGAGAGTCAACCGGTGGAACCGGGAAGTAGCCGCCTTTTACACCTGGACGGTGACCTAAATTTCCACCCTCTAGTTTTTCTCCGCTGGTCCAATGCGCCTCTTCCGAGCCGACTTTATAAAAGGCGCCGCTCATATCGACGCCCCATTGAACATCGTCGAGCACGAAGAATTCTGGTTCAGGGCCAAAGTAAGCAGCGTCACCTAGACCAGTTGACTTTAGGTACTCTTCGGCGCGCTGGGCAATAGATCGCGGGTCGCGCTCATAACCTTGGCCGGTAGAGGGCTCTACGATATTGCAGCGAAGGATAACGGTTGGCTCTTCTGTAAATGGATCCAAAACAGAAGTCGAGTCATCTGGCATAAGGATCATGTCTGACTCATTAATACCTTTCCATTGAGCTATTGAAGAACCATCGAACATCTTGCCGCTGCTAAAAAAGTCTTCATCAACTTCGGTTGAGGGAATGGATACGTGTTGCTCCTTACCTTTGGTATCGGTGAAGCGCAAATCAACCCAGCGAGCTTCGTTTTCTTTAATAAGTTTAAGAGTGTTCTCTGACATAGTTTCTCTCCCAAATGACCCTTTTGCTATGGTGTAGTAATTATCGAGTGGAAATGTTTTCTGAGGCTGCAAGCAATGGCTTGAAAAACCTTAGCTTTGAAAAACCCTAGCTCTGAAAAACCTTGGTTACGAAGAATGTGGTGTCGCCCCCAGCTCCTCAGGTGGACAATCTAGTAGTTTCCGGCGCAATTCGCAAGAGCAATGGGCTCGGCTGATTGCACAATAAATATGCCATAATAACTCTCTTTTCTTAGGTGTATTTGTTGGGTTTGGGTTAGAAGCAGATGAAATTTATCGTAAGACTGTTTTCAGAAATTACCGTGAAGAGTCCGCCCGTGCGCAAGCGGATGACACGTCAGCTGGTCGAAAACCTGCGTATCCTGCTAAAACGTATCGACTCCAAGGCAAGAGTTTCCCAGGATTGGGATCGTATCGATGTTGAGTTTCCCGGCACAGACGCGGATGTAAGGCGTCAGATTGCTGGGGTGCTTACGCGTGTTCCAGGAGTTGCCAAAGTTGCATCGATTCATGAGAGCGTTTTTTCAAGTCTCGATGATGTATACGAGCAAGCTGCTGTCATTTGGCTTGAGCGCATTGCGGGCAAAACGTTTTGTGTGCGTGTTAAGCGGCAGGGTCAACACTCTTTTTCTTCAACTGATGCCGAACGCCATATCGGCGGTTTACTCAATCAAAATTCAGATGCCATTGGTGTGAAATTGGATAGCCCGGACGTTGTGGTGCCAATCGAAATTAAGGAGTCGCGCTCTTATATCGTGGAGCGTTATGACAAAGGCTTGGGTGGGTTTCCCATCGGTACACAAGGTGAAGTCCTGTCATTGATGTCGGGGGGCTTTGACTCCACGGTGGCAAGTTTTTTGTCGATCAAGCGAGGTTTGAGAACGCACTATTGCTTTTTTAATTTAGGTGGAAAAGCTCATGAGTTAGGGGTGAAAGAGTTGGCATTCTATTTGTGGCACCGTTTTGGTGCGTCGCATAGAGTGAAATTCTTCACTGTTCCATTTGACCAAGTGGTAGCGGAGATTTTGCAGAAGGTAGACCCGTCGTGTATGGGGGTGATTCTTAAACGCATGATGTTGCGAGCAGCCTCGCTAATTTGCGAGCGGGGCCGATATGAAGCATTGGTTACAGGGGAAGCAGTTGCCCAGGTTTCGAGTCAAACGCTGGTCAATTTGTCGATAATTGATCAAGTCACTGATGTTCTAGTAATACGACCGCTAGCTTTTTCTCACAAGGAAGAGATTATCGCTACCGCGAGAGCTATAGGCACTGAGTCGTTTTCTGCCGAAATGCCTGAATACTGTGGTGTGATTTCCGTGCGCCCATCGGCAAAGTTACGCTTGGACAAGGTTGAAGCCGAAGAGGCTAAGATGGAACGTGGGTTGTTAGACAACGCTCTCGAGCGAACGGTCGTACGTTTGATTGACGAAGTGATGGATGACGTGCGCGAGGGTAGTGAGAAAGTCGATCGCGTAGGCACTCTCGTCCACAACGACATCGTTATTGATATTAGGCATCCTGATGAGCAAAAAGGGTCGTTACTAGAAATGGATGATCTAACATCAATGCATATTCCTTTCTATAGTTTAAATAAGGAGTTCCCTAAATTGGATAAACTCAAGCGTTATTTATTGTATTGCGATAAGGGCGTTATGAGCGAACTCCATGCATCGCATTTGTTGGCGGAGGGTCATCGAAACGTTGCGGTCTATAGGCCAGATTTAGCTGATTAACTTTGATAATCGCATAATCTGGGTTGGTGCATTTGCGTATTTGAGCGAGCCAGCATGGCGTATACGCCTACTAAGCAAGAATTCTTGGTGATTTTCGCAGCCACGTTGATCGTGATCTCCGCGGTTTTTGCGACACTGTGGGTTTCGGGTTTTTTTCAGCAGCAATTCAGTAGTAATAAAGAAACGGGCTATAAAAACGTTACTGCTACCGACGCGCAACTTGCCTGCGAGGCGCACACGTCAAATCAATTTGGCAGTTCGCTCGATAGAATGGTTGTCGATGATCACTCCAGTCGCTATGAACACAAAAGCGGGACTTATAAGGTATTTATTAAAGCCGAAGTCGGTGGCGATAGGAAAACACCTGCAGCAAATTATTATGTTAGTTGCTTTGTGGCAGGAAAAAACGGTGCAGTAATTGACTTTGACGCTTTCGAGGATAAAGAAATCAAAGCTGAGGCAATTCGTAAAAAAGATACTAATCTGTTTGGCTGGCCAAAATAGCTTTCTATAGTTTAATTAAATACTAAAGTCTAAAAGTATTTACAAGTTGCTCAAAATTGCCTTCTCAAGATCCGATTCGAGTGGTTTTACACGGCTACCAAAATGTGTGACGCCATCATTTTTGGTGATGAGATATTTGTTGAAATTCCATTTAGGTTCGCGCGTTTTCGAAGCGAGATAGCTGAAAAGAGAGTGCGCGTCTTCGCCTTTCACTTTTACATGCTCGAACATCGGGAATGTTACGCCGTAATTTTTGTAGCAAATGCGGGCTGTACCTTCTTCGCTTTTTTCCTCTTGCTTAAAGTCATTGCTTGGGAAACCGACCACTGTAAGCCCCCGTTGTTTGTACTTTTTATAAAGTGCCTCAAGACCACTGAATTGCTTAGTAAAGCCACAGTGGCTAGCCGTGTTGACAACTAAAAGAGGTTTTTGCGCTTGATAGAGGCTACACAAGTTGACTTGTGTTTTGCTGTTAAGCTTACGTACCTCAACGTCGAGGTAATGTGGGCAACTACTATCATCGCTCGCATTTGCAGTGGCGAGTGAAAAAGAAAATATCAGCGAAAAAGAAAATAGGAGAAACAATAGTCTTTGCATTTGGGTTTCCTCGTTTTTCTTTTCTACGTAGCAGTAATTTGATTAGTTTGTATTTGCAAAAATAAAAGGCGAAAAAAAAGCCCGCTGAGCGGGCTTTTTTTTTTGTGGTTTTTAAAACTTCATGTCGAAGCCGACCGTTATGCCGTTGGAGCGGAAGCTGTCATCGTCAGTTCCCTGAATAAAGTTTTTCCACTCCACATTTACAGCTGTGGTTTCGTTTAAGTAAAAGCCGACCCCTATCCCGATGGACAGGCCCGTATCGTCTAAGTCGTCATCGAAGGTTTCGGCTAATTCCGATGTGGCCAGCGTTAGACTGAGTACATCAGATTGGCCGTTCGTTTGAACCTCAGAGATAGTCGTTTGGGCAAAAGATCCGTCGTAGCGCGTAACTGCGATGTTCATGTGAGTCACACCGATCAAACCGTACAATGTCGCCTGGTCATTGCTAATTTCGGGTCGAAAATAGAGGCTTGCGTAGTAATTAATGCCGACTTCGCTGTCAAACGCGCTACCCGTTGTAATTTGCGTCGATTGACCTTCTATTGGAGTGTCGTCCTGTGGCAAGCCTACTTCGATAGGTGCGTAGTGAATCTCGGCCTGAGTCTCAATGCCGACACCCAAGCGACCTTCGACCTTCATGTACTCATGAAATTGATAACCGAACAAGCCTTCCAACGCAGAAACGTGATGCGAACGATCGATGTTTTCGCGTGGGTCGAAGCTCTCAACATTTACCCCGGACCAATTGGCACCCGCATACATTAATTTTTCGGCTGCTTCAGAACCGGCTGCGAGCAGTAAAAGGGTGGGTAGCAGTATTTTTTTCATACCAAGTGGTCTCCAAGGGTCTTTCGAGCAGCAGCCCGTTGCTAGTCGTTATCGTTTCCTAGTATATGAAAACTGTTATACAACGAAATCAAGTATCTTAAAGAACAAGTTAGTTCGAGAACAAGTTAGTTCAACAAAATCGAGCTCTTGTACGCTGAGCTCAATGGTAAACATCGTTGGAATTTATATGCGTCCAAGTATTCTGTGAAATCTGACGAATGTCAAACTTGCGCCGCATCACTGCGACAAATTCCACACGACTTCTTGTATTTTAGTGAAAATTTCAAAAACGCCAATTACAACTGCTTAATTTAGTATAAAAATTGTTCGATAGCGAAAAATTCAAGGCGTAACTTTACTCGATAGCGCTACACCCAGGTCAAGCGGAAATTTACTGGAAAGTCGACTGGTGGTGGTAATCGTCTTAGTAATTTCACATCAGCGTCGCTATAATGCGCCGCTTTTGTAACCACCGCTAGGTATGAGAGGTAAGGACGGTGACAGACCAACTTCGCAATATCGCCATTATTGCTCACGTTGATCATGGTAAAACTACCTTGGTCGACAAATTATTACAGCAGTCGGGGACCCTTGATCGCAAGGAAATGGGTGCCGAACGGATTATGGATTCCAATGACCAGGAGCGTGAGCGTGGTATTACGATTCTGGCCAAAAACACAGCGATTCGCTGGAACGACTATCGTATTAATATCGTGGATACTCCCGGGCACGCCGATTTTGGCGGTGAGGTAGAGCGCGTATTATCAATGGTCGACTGCGTCTGCCTTCTAGTCGATGCTGTGGATGGTCCAATGCCGCAAACTCGCTTTGTCACGAGCAAGGCCTTCGAGCGCGGTCTAAACCCTATTGTTGTCATTAATAAAGTCGATCGACCGGGTGCAAGGCCAGATTGGGTGCTCGATCAGGTATTCGATTTGTTTGATCGCCTCGGTGGTAACGAAGAACAACTCGATTTCCCGGTAATCTATGCTTCTGCACTTAATGGTGTAGCGGGTCTCGAACCTGATGATTTGGCTAGCGACATGACGCCCCTGTTCGAGATGATCGCTGATAAAGTGCCAGCACCAAAAGTTGATGCTGAGGCTCCTTTTCAAATGCAGATTTCGGCACTCGACTATAACAGTTATGTCGGTGTTATTGGGGTAGGTCGCATTACTCAAGGCCGGCTAATGCCTAACCAGCAGGTGGTCATCGCTGATCGAGAGGGGAAACAACGTAAGGGTCGCGTTCTGCAGGTGATGGGACATCACGGTTTGCAGCGCGTTGAAACAGAAAACGCGGCAGCAGGCGATATCGTTTGTATTACCGGAATCGATGGGCTTGGCATTTCTGACACACTTTGTGACCCTGAGCATGTAAACCCTTTGCCGGCACTGTCAGTAGATGAGCCGACAGTGAGTATGACTTTCCAGGTAAACGATTCTCCATTCGCTGGCCTCGATGGGAAATATGTCACTTCGCGAAATATCTCAGAGCGGCTCGAGCAAGAGCTTATCCATAATGTTGCGCTGCGCGTGCAACCCGGCGATAGCCCGGATAAATTCGTCGTTTCAGGCCGTGGTGAGCTACACCTCTCGGTCTTAATTGAAACCATGCGGCGCGAAGGCTATGAAATAGGTGTGTCTCGCCCCGAAGTGATCCAACGCCATGTTGACGGTGAAATTCATGAACCGTTCGAGCAAGTGGTTATCGATGTAGAAGAGGCGCATCAAGGCTCTGTGATGGAAGAACTCGGTTTGCGTAAGGCTGAGATGACCAATATGGAGCCCGATGGAAAGGGGCGCGTTAAGCTGGAATTTATTGTACCTTCGCGCGGCTTGATTGGTTTTCGCGGGTTATTCTTAACGCTAACCTCGGGCTCGGGGATTATGACCAGTATTTTTGACCACTACGGACCAGTTAAAGCGGGAGAGGTTGCTAGCCGTACTAACGGTGTCTTGGTGAGCATGGTTAAGGGTAAGACTTTGGCCTACGCGCTGTTTAATTTACAGGATCGCGGCCGACTTTTCTTAGGTCACGGTGAAGAAATTTATGAAGGCCAGATTGTCGGCCTACATTCGCGCGACAACGATTTGGTTGTTAACCCCACCAAGGCTAAACAGCTCACAAACATTCGCGCCGCGGGTACTGACGAAGCGTTGACGTTAACGCCGCCGATTCGGCACACGCTTGAGCAAGCATTGGAATTTATCGATGATGACGAGCTTGTCGAAGTTACGCCGAACCACATTCGCCTGCGCAAAAAGTTGTTAACTGAGAATGAGCGCAAGCGTGCTAAAAATGCCAAATTATCTAGCTAGGTAAATGTCGCAAAACTGGGTGCCCGAATGGCAAGATAGTCAATCGCCTAAAAAGCCTCCGGACTGTCTTGCCCAAAGCTGAGCGTAAATACCATTGTTTGCGAGCAACTCTTGATGTGAACCTTGTTCAACTATTTTCCCTTTATCAATCACAACCAGGCGATCGAGTGTGGAAATGGTTGAGAGCCGGTGGGCAATGGCGATTACAGTTTTGCCTTGCATGAGCTTGTAAAGATTTTCTTGTATCGCTGCTTCCACTTCAGAATCAAGTGCAGAAGTGGCTTCGTCGAGTACTAGAATTGGAGCATTTTTTAACAATACGCGTGCTATTGCGACACGTTGCCGTTGGCCTCCCGAAAGCTTGACTCCGCGCTCGCCGACATGCGCGTCATATCCACTGCGCCCTTTGGCATCACTTAAGCTCAAGATAAATTCGTGTGCGTGGGCTTTTTGTGTAGCATCAAGCATGTCTTCTTCACTGGCTTCTGGCTTACCGTATTTGAGGTTTTCGCGCACGGAGCGATGCAGCAGTGAAGTGTCTTGCGTCACCATGCCGATTTGGCGGCGCAGGCTTTCCTGTGTGATGTCTGCAACACAGGTCCCGTTGATTTTGATAGTGCCCGATTTCACGTCGTAAAAGCGCAGTAGCAAGTTTACGAGAGTCGATTTACCCGCGCCCGAGCGACCAACCAAACCGATTTTTTCACCTGGTTTTATTGTTAACGAAAAGTCGTCAATCACATTCTCGCCGTTGCCGTAGTCAAAAATTACGGAATTGAATTCAATTTCGCCATCGCCCTTCTCAAGCTCGTTTGCTTGCGGTTTGTCGACAACGGAGTGGGCTTGCGAGAGTGTATTCATGCCGTCTTGTACGGTGCCAATATTCTCAAACAGCCCGGAAACTTCCCACATCACCCACTGCGACATGCCGTAGAGACGCATCACAATGCCTACGCAGACAGCAATTGCGCCAGCCCTGACCAAGGTTTCGCTCCACAGCCATAAACCGATCGCGACAACAGAAAAAATGAGTAGTGCGTTGATTGCCCATACACTGGTAATCAAGGTAGTGACTAATCGCATTTGTGGATGCACTGTATTGAGAAAGTGTTGCATGCTTTCCTTTGCGTAGGCTTCCTCGCGAAAGGAATGCGAAAACAGTTTTACGGTTGAGATATTGGTATAGGTATCCACCACGCGGCCTGTCATTTCAGAGCGTGCATCGGCCTGTTTTGACGCAACCTCTTTTAAACGCGGCAGAAAATAGTAGAGCAGACTTAAGTAAGCAAGTAACCAAATACAAAACGGAACAGCTAGGCGCAGATCGAGGTTCGCAACCACCACGATAATGCCGCTGAAGAAGACCGCGACGTAGAGGAATACATCCAAAACTTTAACGATGGTTTCGCGCACGGCGAGCGACGTTTGCATCACTTTAGTCGCAATCCGGCCGGCAAATTCATCTTGAAAAAAATGCATGCTCTGGCCGAGCAGATAGCGGTGAGCTCGCCAACGAATGGCCATCGGGTAATTGCCGAGCAATGTTTGGTGTAAAAATAGAGATTGAAAAAATATCGTGGCGGGAATGCCGATAACAACCAATAAGCCAATACTGATGAGCTGTGTACCCGATGTTTGCCACAATGTTTCGGGAGACTTTGTCGAGAGCCAATCGACAAGTTCGCCGAGGAAGCTAAACAAAAAGACTTCGATGCACGCAAACGCGCCTGTTAGTGCGGCCATAAAAAACAGATATTTTTCCATGCCGCGCGTGTAGTAGCGACAGAAGGCGAAAAACGACTTCGGTGGTCGTTCGCGCGGTGTTTCCTGGAACGGATCGATAAAATGTTCGAATAAAGAGTACATCACTGCACCGTCTAGTGATCAATTTTGTTAAACGCAGCCTCGTAGGCGAGGCCTATATCGTGGATATGTGACGGCGGAAGGAAGAAATGCGCTAAAGCGAGAAAATCACCAGGGCCCAACCAAGCGCGGCCATCCACACCGCAGACTGAGACTTTTCCCAATCAAAACACGCATAAATATACGCAAGGCCCGGAACGAAAAGAGAGCAAAGTCCCCAGGCATAATCGTTTTTGAAAGACGTGATAATTAACATTATCCAGCTACAAACCAGCAAAATAACGCCAAAAGATAAAAAGGTTACAGAAATGGGTTCCATTAAAGGTTCCTCAAAAAGCTTTTACTTAATCTTAATTATAGCGGGCGGCATTCTAGCAAAGGCAATGCCTGATTACACGGTTTTAGATAGCTTTTGTTGCGCTATATGCGTGCTCTATACGTTTGCGTAACGGTGCAATTGCTCTGGCATTCTCGTTACTGCTTTCAAAGCTTAGCCGCTTGATTTTACGCTTCGAGCAAAAATGTTACCGGCCCATCATTTACGAGATGCACCTGCATATCGGCGGCAAATCTCCCTGTCTCGACATGGGGGTGAAAGTCTTGCAGTAATTGCACAAAGGTATCGTAAAGTGATTCCGCAGAGCCGGGTGGGGCTGCAGATGAAAAGCTGGGTCTGAGCCCTTTGCGCGTATTGGCGGCGAGCGTAAATTGAGATATAGCGAGAATTCCCCCATTGATATCGCGGACGCTCAAGTTCATCTTTCCTTCATCATCGGCAAATACGCGGTAATCGATGACCTTTTGTGCCATGCGCTTTAGAGTTTCGCTGTCGTCGTGTTTTTCAATTCCAATCAGAAGCAGCAACCCTCGATCGATTGCGCCGACCGTTTTGCCGTCAATTGTTACGCAGGATTCCAAAACACGTTGCAGAAGAACTTTCATCTCTTTTCACTCTATGGTTCACAGCCCTTTGGCTTGGGCATGGTCTTTCGGGTTTAGCGGCTAAAATGTACAAACTTGTTAAAAACTGTAATAGCGTGCACTCTATCACTATGCTTCTGGTTTGAACGGGTTTTAATATTAAATGGCGAATTTTTGATCTGCTTACCTTTGGTTTACCGAAATGATTGGGGTTCACCGAAATGATTGGGGTTCACCGAAATTGTTGGTTTACTGATATTGTTGATTTACCGAGATTGTTGAATGAAGCGTTTTGTTTCGACATTTGTTCTGCTGATGACCATTTTGTGGACGCAATTGGTATTGGCGAAAGACCCTACAAAGGAACACTGCCAGCCTGACTGTGTGACCGTTGGAGAGTGGTCGTTTGCTGTAGGGATTGGTTATGGTGGACGCACAAATCCGCTTTTTGGTCGCGACGATGTTCCCATCTATATCGTTCCAGAAGTGAGTTACTACGGCGAAAAGTTTTTTCTCGAAAACTTTGACTTAGGTTACACCTTGCATGACGGTGAGAATAGCCAAGTTAATTTGCTGTTATTGACGCCGGGCTTTGAACATATTTTTCACGACGACAATAGCATCGGGCGCTTTACTCTTGACGCTAGAAGTTTTAATGGGGTTGAACAATCTACGCTTGATGGTTTGACAGATGCGGACTTTAAAAAATTAGATGACCGGCGTATGGCTGGTTTATCAGGGTTCGAGGCCTTTTATTTTTACAATGGAATAGAAATGCACATTCAGGCAATGGCGGATGTCACAGGTGTTCACGACGGTGAAAAAGTGCGCTTAGCTTTTAGTAAGCCAATGAATCTATTTGATGGACGCTTTTTGGCAACCGCTGGGCTTGCATACCAGAGCAAATCGCTGCTTGATTATTATTATGGTTTAGATGAGCACGAGGTACCTATTCCTGACTTGGCTTATGAAGCTGATAGCGGTGTTTCGAGTTATTTGCGTTTTGACTGGCGAAAAAAAATTAGTAAAAAATGGGTTTTTCGTTCCGTTGTTAGTTATAAATTTTTAAGCTCTTCTGTTAAAGATAGTCCCATTGTTGATGAGGATGCGGTACTGACCTACTACGTCGGAGGAATGTACCATTTTTAGTACATCGAATGCCGACGAATCATACTTAAGCCAACTCACACAAAGCACAAGAAAAATAGCACACACAACAATGTCAAAAACCTTTTTTTCAATTGCTTTTTTGCTGTTATGTGGAGCTAATTTTAACTTGGTTTATGCTGCGGATATCGGTGTGCGAGTTAAACCGCGCTTGTGTGTCTTAAGTACAAATGAAGCGCTTTGTAGTGATGAGGTCGAGATTTCTTGGAAGGCGAAGGAGAATACCAGTGTTTGCCTCTATCAACACGCGTTGGAAAAACCTCTGCATTGTTGGCAAAATGTCAATAAAGGGAAAATAAAAAAGCATATTGGTGCTGATAGCAGCGTGAAATTTTATTTGCGCGATCGCGAGCAAAAACTTTTGGCATCAGCGAGTTTTGAGGTGATTCAAGATCATAAAAAATACCGTCGAGCGCGTCGTAACCCTTGGAGCTTCTTTTAATGAATCGCATATTATTAGTAGAGGATGACCAGCGACTTGCGTCCCTGGTAAAAGATTATTTGGAGGCAAACGAATTTGCGGTATTAATCGAGAGCAATGGCAATCATGTTGAAAAACGAATTCACGATTTTTGCCCCAACCTCGTTATTCTCGATTTAATGTTGCCGGGAAAAGACGGCCTGACTATCTGCAAAGAAATTCGTGCTGATTTTAAGGGGCCGATCTTGATGTTGACAGCGCGAAACGACAATGTCGATCAGGTGTTAGGGCTAGAGTTTGGTGCTGACGACTACGTCGTTAAACCAGCGGAACCACGGGTTTTGTTAGCGCGCGTAAAAGCTTTGTTGCGCCGCTATAACAATGAGGGTCAGGGCGACGTCGAAAAACTTCAATTTGGTAATCTTGAAATTAATTTTTCTGCTCGTACCGTAAATCTACAAGACAATTTAGTCAATTTATCCAGCCATGAATTTGATTTATTGTTGGCTCTAGCAAAACATGCAGGACAGGTGCTGAGTCGCGAATATCTATTTAATTCCATCTACGCGAGGCCCTACGATGGCCTGGATAGAACTATAGATGTGCGAGTCTCGCAACTGCGCAAAAAACTGGGTGATAGCGCTGAAAAACCTTTTCGTATAAAAACTATTTGGGGGCGCGGGTATTTATTTGTGCCAGATACTTGGTGAGCGTCTCACGTGAATCGCGCTTTTTTAACGCTCTATGGTTTTATTGTACTTGCAGTAGTTGGAGTAGGTTGGGGATTAGACAAACTTTGGCAATATTACAGCCCTGAAGTTGGCGTTTCTCATTCTCAATCAGATTTGATTGCAGCGATAGAAAGTAATTTGCTTAACGCCAATTCATTCGAAGATAAAAAACAGATTATCGTTAGCTTGCAAGCGCGTCTTTCCAGTCAAATGGAGCTTATCGAAATTGAAGACTTTGCTTCTTCGGCGATGCTTGAGCAATTAAAATCGGGTGAGCCTCTAATTGTTCACAGTGCGGAGGGTGAGCAGCTGCTTTATAAGCTTATTTCCAATCGGCAAGGTCTCGATTCGGCAGTGCTATTGATGCGCAGTGTCGTGGAAAAAGAACGTGGCTCAATTTTTTATTATGCCTTGTTGGTTCTTTTTTACTGTAGTATTGCTATAGCGGTTTTTATTTGGGTTTGGCCGTTATCGCGAGACCTGCGAAAACTCGAAAGTCAAACGCGCTCCGTTGGCAAAGATAATTTACCACTGGAAGTAGAAATCAATCCGCGCTCGACCGTTTACGAGCTTTCTGTCGCATTTAAAAAAATGATTGTCCGTATTCGCGAGCTTATTGCATCACATAAGGAAATGACTTACGCGGTAAGTCACGAACTGAGGACACCGCTAGCGCGAATGAAATTTGCGCTGGAGATGGCAGCTGATTCCAATGATATCGAAAAAATTAAAAAACAATTATTGGGGGTGCGAGAAGATGTTACAGATATGGACCATTTGGTTGCCGAATTGCTGAGTTATGCCGGTTACGAGCAGGATGAAATTCAGTTGAATTTGGAAGCGGGACATCTGAAGTATTTTATTCCACATTTAATTGAACGCATTCAGCAAAATGATAAAACTAAAAATGTTGAATTTGAATTTAACAATCTCATTGAAAATCGTGAAGTTGAATGCGAATGGCATCTAATGGAGCGAGCGGTGTTAAACCTTATCCAAAACGCACAACGTTTTGCCAAAAGAAAAGTGCTTATTACTGCTAAGTTGCATGAAGGAAACGTTTGTATCGTGGTTGAAGATGATGGGGAAGGAGTCCCGGCAGAGGATCGCAGCCGAATATTCCAGTCTTTCGTGCGCTTATCAAATCACGCCAATGCGCAAGTTCGTGGTTTTGGTTTGGGGCTTGCCATCGTTAAACGAATTATAGGCTGGCACCGCGGCGAGGTTTTAGTTGAAAGCTCAGAATTAGGTGGGGCGTGTTTTATCTTATGCTGGCCCGACTCACGAGTCTCTGAGTAACTTGCGTTCGTCAGGATATGCTTAAATAAATTACACGATTTTATTATGAACTCAGGTTTCGCATGCCTGATCTAATTGCCGTACCTGCATCTTGGTTCAGGCTCTAGCCTAATGTCCCACCGTCACCTGAAATTTTTTGTGCCATTTCATCGGTGGCTTTGACAAGTGCGTCAACGATACTGGGTTCGTGTGAAGAATGCCCTGCGTCGCGGATGATATGCAGTTCCGAGGCGGGCCAGCGATCATAAAGTTCAACCGCGTTATCTAGCGGGCACACCATATCGTAGCGTCCGTGGATAATAATACCCGGAATATCTTTTATTTTATCCATATTTTTTATAATTTGGTCCGGTTCCAAAAACGCTTTATTGACGAAGTAATGTGCTTCTAAACGAGCTATTGACAGAGCTGTATGTGGGTCGCAATAGGCTTCAACGACCTCAGTTGTTGGCCGCAGTGTGGCGCACCGAGCTTCCCAAAGTGCCCAGGATTTTGCCGCGCCCATTTTTGCCAACTCATTCGCACCGGTTAGGCGTTTATAGTATGCGGCAATCAAATCACCTCGTTCATTTTCAGGGATGTGAGAAATAAAATCTTTCCAATAGTCGGGAAAGACACGATCTGCTCCACCTTGGAAGGTCCAAGCCAGGTCTTTTGGGCGGCAGAGGAAAATGCCACGCAAGATCATTCCCATAACACGCTCCGGGTGGGCCTGGGCATAAATAAGGCCGAGCGTAGAGCCCCAGGAGCCGCCGAAAATCACCCATCGATCAATTTCAAGGTATTTGCGCAGCGCATCAATATCTGCCACGAGGTGTTCTGTAGTGTTGTCGTTTAAATTGGCATGCGGTTTAGAGCGACCTGCTCCGCGTTGATCAAACAAAATTATGCGGTATTTCTCAGGATCAAAGAAGCGCCGGTCGTATTTTGTGCAGCCTCCACCTGGTCCGCCATGAACAAACAAGATGGGTATTCCATCAGGGTCGCCACACTCCTCAGCGTAGAGAGTATGGACTTCGTCAACTTTCAGCTCATGCTTTTGATAAGCGCGAATGTCAGGATAGAGAATTTGCATAATCAGCCCTAAATACCAAGAGTGGCGATAATTTTTGTTGAGCAGGTGGTATGCAAGCTCAAAAGGTTTACTCGTCAGATTGTGTGCTGCTAAAACAACAATAGCAAATTTACACGCTGTAGGGGATCCCTCGGAAAAAAACAGTGATCGCTAATAGTAGGGTCATCTGGAGAATTGGGCGTTCGAGGTCGAACACGTAGATTGCCGCAGTTGAAGTGTTCGAGTCAAGCAAGCCAAACGCCAGTAGAATAGTATGCTGGACCTAAAATTATTGGCATTAGCTTTAGATGTTTCTTTTAACGTCAACTTATTCAGTCAGGTTGCGACAACATAGCTGCACTAAATTCATCCGATTTTATTTTTACGAATATTTGGAATTAATTCTAATCAAGAGTGCGACTGCGACAGACGGGTGGTTTAGTGCCTTTCTTTACAAATGAATTAATGAATTGTATTCAGCGACTATCCAATTACTGAAAGGTGGAGGTTAAAATTTAACCATTAGCAATCAAAGGCGGTCTTGGGTGGACTTTTCGCTTGGCTAAAACTGATCTTAGCTGTGACGCCTCCGAATGACTATTATCCAACATTGATAATATCGCTTCGTGTGTACTCTTAATTTTTGCGTTGGGAATATTGGCAGAAAACATAGCAAAATCTGCAATCAGATCCAGCAACGGCATTTTGATTGGTTGGTTTTGAAGGAAAATGACGTTTTTTGACACTGCGGTTTTCTTATAGTTTAGATATAAGTGGTTGCTTGAATTACGCAACAGGCGTTTGCGCAGCTCACAAAAGTTTTGAGAAAATATCGGGTCGGAAAACTGATGATTTAAATAGCTGTAGCGGCCGTGAATAAACTCGATCGAAACGCATGCGCTGGTCACCTCCCATACGGTCATATCGGGGTGAGAGATTGGGGAAATTGGGACGTTGGTTTGCTGGTTTGAACAATAGGCCCAAAAGACAAGATTAGGGCTAAAACTGGATAGTGGTCGCTTATAAAAACTATCCTCAAATAGCATATCGATGGTTTCTCTGATATTTTCCGAGCGAAACAACGGCTTTTTAGGCAGCCCAAATCGGCAGAAATGTATACAAGCGCGCAAAAATGATGCTTGGTGTAAGCGCCTGGTGTTGTTGTCATAATTTAAGTAGTTATCGCGTTTTAACTTGTTTTCTAAATAGGCGCTATAAAGAAAATACGCAAAAGCACTCGCAGATAAAATGTTGATTGTTTTTAGTTGCTTGAGTGTATCTAAGCCTAGCGCATCGAGATGGCCAATTTGAGAAGAGCCGTTGGGCCCAGTTCCGCCAAGCGTCAAGGTCGATTCTCGAACAGGTGCACGCGATAGAAATTTTTCAATAAAATCGCGATTATCTCTATTTTCCATATTCACAACCTTATCTTTACTCATGAGTATTTTTTAAATGCAAGAATATGCTGATTGAAAACGTTTTTGCGAAAGCTCACTAATGTGCAGCGAAGGTATTTGTGAAAATCATTGAAATGCTTTTCAGATGTGAGCTTAATGAGCCGTTCCCTGTTTAGCTTGAGATTACGAAGCCAATATTTTTGCACCGTGTGGGTATAATGCTTCATATCGATATCTAAGCGATCGACAAATTCAAACCCAGCGGATTTCGCACAGGCGACTTCATCTTCAAGTAAACGATAATTTCCCGTAAAACCATAAACTTTGTTTACGTGCACACCGAGTGGGTCTGACCAATCGGCAAACTTTTTTTCCGTAAGGTGTAATTCTTTGTTGACAACTCGTCCGCCTGGTTTTAACCAAGAATGGCACCGTTTAAAGAATCCTTGTAAGTCTTGGAAATGAACTACGACTTCATCTGTAAAGATGGCATCAAATCTTTCTTTTGGCTTAAATGTTTCCCAGTGAGATAAATGAAAGCGAGCGTTTACTTCGTAATTAAAGGCGCGATTTTGTGCATAGGGTATTTGCGCATGAGTAACAGTAATGCCTTCACCTATACACGAATATTTTTTACACAAATATGTTAACGGTCCACCCCAGCCACAGCCGACATCTAATATTCGCATGCCGGGTTTTAACTTCATCATGCGCGCAAATTCATCCAATTTTCTCTCTTGCGCTTGAGTCATGTTTTCGTTGGCACCAAAAATTGAACACGAATAAGTGTTCCACTGTCCGCCTGTCACAATTAAAAAAAATTCACACGGGACGTTGTAATGATATGCCAGCCGAACAATTTCTTCTTCGATGTCATATTTTTGGTAAAGGTTTCTTCGTTTAGTTGGCGTTGCTTGAATTAGTTTTTCCACAGCAGACATAGCTCTAACCTCGGCTTGCATTGCTTTCAAATTAAATCTTCTTGGAAATCATATATCAACATTCTTTTCGGAGTAAATACTAATTTAACGCCTTTTATTTACTCTTTTTTGAATGAATTATTTAAGTGCAACTTGGCATCTGTAACCGGTTTAACAAATCGTTAATTGTTATGGTTGTATAAAAAGTTTTCAGTTGTTTGAAAATTATTCAATGGTTGGCATTAATAATAATCTGTTTGGCGCAATTTTTTCTCGTTTGACCATTAAATCTTTTTAATTGAGTGCATAGTTTTTTGAGATAAAAATTTTTTAAACTATCTGAATATTGTTATTGCTTACTAAATACGATTAAGTATTTATTAAGTGGTTATTAGTTGCACTAAATTAATTCGGTAGAGAGACAATACTTGATTAATTTCTGCACCACTTGCGAATTTATTTTGTTCAAAAAGTAATTTAGTGGTGCAAATGTTAATCGATAAATTTACATATTGTATGATCGATGATGGGAAAACTTTTAACTGTTGTGGTTGATTGTTAACCCGGCAACAATTATTGCTGGGTTAATAGTCATGCTTGTCATTGCAACTGTTGAAAAAATATTCAGAGGTGCCTTAATTCGTTTAAATTTTGTTCTGCCACAAGTTAGGGTGCTGCATTTTTTCTTTCTCAACTTGCAAACGAATGAGCTCCATCAATATCTGAACTTTTTGTGGTGGCTTGCGTGTCGGGTACAAAAAGTTTACATGGCAATAAGCTTCTATTTCGCTCTCGATTTTGTATTCGTCCAATATTGTGACGAGTTCATGGGAGTTTATTGACGAAGCAGCAATCCAGACTGGTGAAACTGTAATGCCATAACCGTTTTTGATTAACTCCAGGAGCATGGAGGGGCTGGTAGTCGAAAAGCGACTATTGGGCTTAATCGTTTCTTTCTCGTTGTTTTTCTCAAAAATCCATTGGCTGTCTTTTCGAAATGTTAAGCAGCTTTCGAGCGGAAGGTCGGAGGGTGATTCTATCGCTGGCAAATTTTCCAAAAAACGCGGAGAAGCAATAAGAACTAAGCGACTTTGGCATGCCGGTTGATAGTAAAGGTTTGAATCGCCTAAGTTACCACTGCGTACCACAAGGTCGTAACCCTTTTCCAACAGGCTTTCGCGCTCTTCCGTTATGTGCAAATGAACATTCAATTCGGGGTGGCTGTTGAGAAACCTCGGTAGGCACTTGACGATATACATTTGTGAGAATAACTGAGGCGCAGCAAATTTTACATCGCCTTTCAGCGCCTGAGTTTCGTTTTCGATGCGTAATTTAGCACTTTGCCAACACTGTAGTAGTTGATGGGCATACCCTTTGAACACCTGTCCAGCTTCCGTCATTTTCAGTGCACGCGAAGTTCGGTGGAGCAGCGGTTCTCCAATAATTTCTTCGAGAGCGGCTACGTTTCGTGACACAGTAGCTTGTGTCGTTTTAAGTGTCGCTGCTGCGGAGCTGAACGAACCGTGTTCCACAACCATTAAAAAAGCACGGATTTGCTCGAACGTCGGGAAGTTACTCTGTTTCATAGGCTATGTAAGTGAAAAATTACCCAAACATTAAAAGTGAAACGCACGTTTAAGGCCGAAACCAATAATACTGGGTGTTAAGGGAATCTATGCAGAAAGCGCATAGATTATATACGCTTTGATCATCTTGAAAAGCTGCAAAAATCATCGAAAATAGGCACATAACAACACGCTGCAATGGCCACTGTGGTGGTTGTTAGATTGTCTTAAGCGACGAAGACGAGGAGCTGCAAAAAATAGGGATACTTCAGGAGATACGTAGAAAAGGGATTTTCCAACTATCAAAACTAAATTTAACTTTTTAAACACCGATCACACGAAGAACTGTTATTTGTCATAGGATTGCAATAAAGGCGCGGAAAAATGTAAATCGTCACGGAAAATGGTGTAATGGAAATGCGTTGATAAAACGACGGATTGATTTTAGGGACAGCACGGGAATTAAAGGCAATAGGGAGCATAGGGAATTGGATGGGCCGACTTAAAGGAAGCATGGACTCGAAAATCAGGGATTAATGGATTATTAGGATAAACTTGGGTAAGAAGGGACTCAGTTAGCGGCATTGGATGGCGCTGAGACTGGTTAGCAAGGATAAGGAGCGAAAAGGATATTCTGGATACGCTATAGATAGTTGGACGTATATGGACGTTGATGGAATTTACAGAGGGAGCTATCACAATGGGAATTGTGCAGGGAGAGGTTCGGGGAAACTAGCGGATGGTGAATTGAAAAGGAGGATCGACAATCACGGGTTTTTAAACGCAAGGATCGTGTGGCATAAAAAATGGAAGCAGGGAACATGGTTAATTAAAACGGACATAAAACAAGTTATCGAAGACTAGGGTTTGCTGTTAATCGCATTTGGCGACAAAAGTAGGGATAGTAAAACAATAAGAAGTATTAGAAGAATAAAATAAGCCAGCATGGATGCTGGCTTTACTATTTTACGACGTTGAGCTTGCTAGTGTACTTTAGTGTTTGTAAGCGATATTCCAGAAGATTAGGCGCTAGTCGCTTCCTCGTTTTCAGCATTCTTATCCTTTTTTATCAACATCTTGCCAAAGAAAATGCCTACTTCAAAGAGTATCCACATAGGTAGCGCCAACATAGCTTGTGAAAAAATATCGGGTGGTGTTAGCAGCATTCCAAAAACAAAACATGAAACGACCACATAAGGTCTCTTTTTGGCGAGCCCCTCGGGTGAAATTACGCCGGCAACAATTAAAATGACTGTCGCAACTGGAATCTCAAAGGCTAATCCAAAAGCAAAGAACAGTTTTAAAATGAGGCCTAAAACTGCCGCAATATCAGGCACTAACGTAGCAACATCGGGAGCGACGGCATTGAAAAAGGTAAAAATCAGCGGCATTACGACAAAGTACGCAAAGGCAACACCGGCATAAAACAAGACAATGCTCGAAAGCAAAATTGGTACAGCTAGACGTTTTTCTGTGCGGTATAACGCTGGAGCAATAAAAGCCCACACTTGAAACAGCAGAAAAGGCATTGTGATAAATACTGAAACAAAAAATGTCAGCTTAAACGGGGTAAAAAATGCATCCAATGGCTGGATTATTTGCATTTCGCCTACTACCGAGGTCAAAGGCGTCACCACAAAGGCATAAATGTCGTTCGCCCAAGCAACAAGACCAAGAAACACCACAATGATAGCGCCCAGCGACCAAAGCAAGCGATTGCGCAATTCAATTAGGTGTTCAACGAGTGGCTGCGCCTCGTGCTCTTCTTCAAATTCCTCAGTCATAATACATTCTTAACTTTTATTGGATGCGGCCTCAGATTCTTCCTGCGTGCCCTCGTCATTGGAATTAGTCGCTTCTCTGGCTTCAGCAGTCTGGGGAGACTCGGTTGTGGAGGTCGTTTGAGATTTTTTGCGGGACGCATCGATTTGTGGGCTGCCGTCGTCTACGTCGTTTACATATTCAGTACTTTCGGCTTCGTTAGAATGCTCGTCATCTTCATGAGGAAAGTACTCATCGTCGTCGTCATCATCATGATCGTCGTCTAAATAGCTGTAGTCCTCATCGTCATCAAAGTCGTGATCGTCATCATGATCTTCATCGTGATTGTCATCAGAGCTTTGGTTTGGTAGGGCTTCTAACTCGCTTTTTGTTTGTAACAAGTCTCGTTCGATTTCGTCACGTGTCTCTTTTAGCCGCTCAAGCTCAGCCATAATCTTTTCGTTGCGTAACTGCTGCTTGATTTCATCAGCACCGATGGATTTTTCAATCTCGCGTCGCGTATCAAGCAGGTTTTGTTTGATTCGGCCTGCCCATAAAAAACATGTGCGAATAGTTCCCGGTAGGCGTTCTGGACCGATAACAAGAAGGCCAACGCCGCCGATAATGATAAGTTCGAAAAGCCCTACATCAAACATGTGTCAGGCCTGAGTTAAACGTTTTTGGATTCGGATGGCTCACTTTCTTTCTTCGTCATTGTGTCTGAGCCATCGGCGTCAGATTCGTCGACGACCTTTTTCGCTTCAATGTCGTCCTCGGCGCCTTCTTTTGCTTTATCTTCATCAGTCATCGCTTTTTTGAAGCCTTTAATGGCGCCCCCGAGGTCACCACCAAGTCCCTTCAGGCGCTTCGTTCCAAAAAGTAAAAGAACGATCACTAAAATGATCAATAGTTGCCAGATTCCGATACCACCTAAACCCATAATGTTACCTTCGTTTTTGCAAGTTAATTCGTTTTTAGCGCAACCGACAGAGATTGCCAGAGCTTATACGCTCAAACCTAGCAGACTATCAGCCGATCGTTTCAGCCTGCTTAGCGCACGCAACTTCAGCATACGCGTTAATATTTTAGTGACTAAAGCACCATTTACTTAGTGTAGCGGATTAACCACCTATTCTTAGCGTTACGCCGATGATTGTGTTTGCTCCGCCATTTTTAAAGGAGAGATTAGCATGGATATGTCAAAACGCGTTCTAGTTATCTTTTTGAGTACAGAATTAACCTGCCGTTCACGGTATTTTGTCATTCGGTGAACGCGGTTAGCTATTTGGTCCGCTGGGCTTTTTCTTCTATCCCAGAAAGATCAAAACGGCTGGCGAGTTCATCTAACACTGCTTCCGCACTCTCGTCGAAATAGGACAGCATGACAAGTGAATGAAACCACAGGTCTGCTGTTTCGTAAATCAGGTGTTGCGTATCGCCTGAAACGGCGGCATCTTTAGCAGCGATGATTGTTTCCGTGCTTTCTTCACCTACTTTTTCGAGGATCTTATTTAAGCCCTTTTGATGTAAAAGCGCAACGTAGGATTTGTCGGGCTTAGCCTCAGATTTGCGCTGCTCAAGTACTGCTGAGAGCTTGTTTAATACATCGCTCATGAATAAATCTCGCTTGGGTCTTTTTTTGACAGGATCGGCATACGCCAGTCGCCACCTTTTTAATACGCGATAAAAACAAGATTCACGCCCACCTGTGTAAGTGACTCAGGCATATTGAGCGCGTGTAATCATTTTTAACATGCCATTCTACCGGAAAAGATGTTGCAGGAATGCGTTTGATTTTAAATAAAAAAATCTTAGGCAAAGTTAGGGGCGAATATTTTTCTATCGTGATCCTGACTTCTGGGCGAGAGCGTCTTAACTGCTGAGCTTTTTGGGTTCTAAGCCATCAAACAAATAATCGTTAAAACGTTTTTGCATACTCGTATAAACCGCTATTGACTCGTGTTTGGTATGCGTTTGGCCTGAGAGCGCGAGCCTAGTGCTTGAATTTAAACAAAAGACCAGAAGCAGCACGAGAGCAATAATGCAAAAGAGGATTCGGTGATTTAAAGCCATCGTTTTCATAGGTTGTTTTCCTATCGGTTCCATATTACTAAACATATCCGTGAAAAGCGTGAAGCAAGCGATTGTCAATCACGCTCCCCGCTTGAAAAGACTACACTGCGGTTGCGGCCGGCGCGTTTGGCACGGTAGAGGCCTCTGTCTGCACTATCGACCCACATTGTGGGTTCGGTCATTGCCGCGTCAAGTTCTGCAATTCCAATACTAATAGTGTAATTGATAACATGCGATTCGTGATAAATAGTATTTTTCTCCATAGCTGCGCGAATACGCTCGGCCACGACGAACGCTCCCTCAGCGTCCGTGTCGATCAATATTACGCCAAACTCCTCTCCACCATAGCGACCAGCTATATCGATCTCGCGAATACTCTGCTTTAGAACACTCGCTGTTTGCCTGATAACTTCATCACCAGCGGGGTGACCATAGGTGTCGTTAACGCGTTTAAAGTGGTCGATGTCAAACATAAGTAAGGTGCAAGGGTGGTTATAACGCACGAAGCGCCGAAATTCGCTATTGAGGGCTTCTTCCCAGTGTTTGCGATTAAATAGGCCTGTTAAACCGTCGGTGCGGCTGATGACGTAAAGCTCTTGATTTGCTTGCTGCAATTGTAAGCGGTTGGCGACAACTTCCGTGACGTCATAGATCATGACGCAGATGTTCTTAATATTCCCTGTAGTATCAGTCAGCGGCATTATAGTGCTGTTTTGATACATGTATTCTGTGACCCCGGACACTGGTCGATAGTTATGGAAGGGAAACAAATAGGGGCGTTGTTCCCATGTCGTGAACGCGGTATTACGGAGTACCATCACAGACTGGACTTTGCGCCTAAACCAGGCTTCTGGAAGTTCGGGGAATAGGTCGAAGAGCTGTTTGCCGAGTACGTCGGTCGGTGAAAGCGCGCTGTGATTTTGCATAAAGCGGTTCCACAGCTGGATATTAAAATCTTCGTCCAATACTAGCAGGCCAATATCGATATTCTGGAGAACATCCATGATCCAATGAAACTCTTGAAGAAAATCGTCCGAGTTCTTCATGGTCTAGTTCAACAAGATATCCAAACGTCGCAATAGGCGGTCTATTGATGACTCGGTCATGATCATAAGCAAATCGCAATTGACATTGTAGCCTTCCAGTCGATAGTTAATCTCGGTGACTAAAGCTTGGCTCCAAAGAGCTTTTTCTGGCTTGAAAAATTCATCTAGGCGTAGGTGTTGGCCCAAAATGAGTGGCGAGCCAAAACTGAAGATCAGGTCGATATGCTCCGCAAGACCTTTGATACAGGCTCCGATTAGCACATTGCTGGTATCCATCAACAATTCTCGCTCAGCCTGTTCGTCTAACTCGTCGTCGTAATTCATCAGATGGGCGAGATCAATGAAGCTAGTATCGTTGAAAAAAATCATAGCTTCGCCAGCGATCCCTCCTCCGATAAAACCTTGGCAGACTCCTGAAATAGTGTCGCTACAATCAAGTGAGTGAAGCGCCATGGCAATGTCTGAAGGACCCATGATTTCGACATGTGGTGTGGAAAGGTCCACAAAGGTGTCGAGCAGCTTACCTAAGCGATCGCCTGCCTCTCCCATTGAAATAGTGGTTAGGTCAAGAAGCGCGTCGCGCTGTTCATCACTCAGATTTATGCTGATCGTCATCGTGTCATTTGACTACTTTTGTATTCCTATTATTAATTCTAGTCAGTCCGCGTTAGAATGCCGGGCAAATTTTCGATAATTTAGCTTATATACTTGCTGCTGAGCTATCAGTTATTCCGGCTAGTTCTTGAGACTATCCTTCGATGCGATGAGCATACATGACCCTCGAAATTTGACAGCCATGAGTCAAGCGTGAAATACCAAATCATTCCCGTTACCCACTATCAGCAAAATTGCAGCCTTATTTGGTGTGAGCAGACTGCAAGCGCGGCGTTTGTTGATCCGGGTGGTGACGTCGATCATTTGCTCAGTGTTATTGAGGGGATGGATTTGACGCTGACCAAGATCATACTCACACATGGGCATATGGACCATGTGGGTGGTGCAGCGCAGTTGGCTGCGCATTTTGAAGTGCCGATAGAAGGGCCGCATCGTGCAGACGAGTTTTGGCTCGACGGCTTGCGCGACCAGGCGGTGATGATGGGGTTTCCCCAGGTAGAGCCATTTAAGCCGAACCGCTGGCTTGAAGGCGGTGACAGGGTTGAAGTGGGTGAGCAAACGCTAGAGGTATTGCACTGCCCGGGTCATACTCCTGGGCACGTGGTGTTAGTTCATCGAGCGCAAAAGCTTGCGTTTGTTGGCGACGTATTATTTGCAGGGTCAGTTGGTCGCACCGATTTTCCACGCGGCAATACACAGCAATTGTTGCAGTCGATTAGAGAAAAGCTTTTTCCCCTCGGCGACGACGTAAAGTTTGTTCCTGGGCATGGGCCAATGTCGACCTTCGGAGTCGAACGAAACACTAATCCTTTTGTCGCAGACGAACGATATGGGTGATGGATCTTTGCGAGTACCGGTCGTGAGGAGCGGCAAACGACTTGCTTTAGGCATGCGATGAATAAATCATGACTGAAGATGTTCAACCTTTGGGTGAAGATTTAGACGAGAATTATGATCGCTTCATTGTCGAGGCTATCGAAACTGGCTGTGTTTGGACCTTAGAGGGCGAAGACGGCTTTGTGCTCTGCCCTGCGCACGTAAATGAAGAGCTGCTCGTAATGCCGCTTTGGTCTCAACCAGAGTTTGCTCAGCGACATGCAGCAGAGGAGTGGTCGGGTTATCAAGTCGTGCCGATAGCCTTGGAGGAGCTGCTTGATGACTGGTTGCCAGGTATGCACGAAGATCTGATGTTGGTTGGTGTCAATTGGAATGATGAAATGCAGGGCGATGAGATAGAGCCGCTTGATTTGCTTGAAAATTTCGAGAATGTCTAGGGGCCTCTGATTAACCCCAGCAATGCTGATGCCCAGCGCTTTGAATTATTGCATACTAATGTTTAGGACGCTTGCAAGCTGGTCAATTACACCGCTTTTTGTACCGACCTGCTGACGGATATATTTTATTTGTTTGTCCGGCCCCACAACAATAATTCCAGGTGTGCCTTTCACATTGAAGCGTTCCGCAACGTTTTCTGCTTTAGGTAGCACTTTTAACGAGGTGACATGCTTTTTGGCTGGCGGCGTTTCCGCTGTTTGCTCATCTTCACTACTTTCATCCCATATATTGAGGGCATAGAACTTTATCGGGCGTTCGCCGGCGCGTTTCTTAAGCTTTTCTATTCCAGGCAGCAATACCTGGCAACTGTGGCACCAACTGGTCCAAAATACCATGACGGTGGTGTTACCCGATTCGGCCTCGTCGTAAAGCAAGACAGTCTCATTATCGAGGCCAGTTAGCATCCAGTTAGGTGCAATTTGACCCACTTTCAATGGTTCTGCTGCAGCGAGTTGTGCCAGAAGTGATGAAACTATAAAAACAATTAATCGCATGTTACAGTGCGCAAAATGTGAAGGAATTATCCTCTCAAGTTAATCGTTTAGCGCTCGGCATTCCGCACTGTGCGGGTTATCGAGCGTCACCTAATATACCCAAAGTCTAAAAGCTGTAGGGTAGCAGTCATTTTTGGTCGTTGTCTGGATTGCCCCTGTCCTGCCGGCACTCTTAATCCGATTAGGGCGTTAGGATATTTCTAGAAAGCGAAACAGGCAAGACTGAATAAACACAAACTAACTAGCTACGACGGACGGCGATTGTAATACTCAGTATAGAAGTATGATGACTGCTGTCTTATCTAGAGACTGAGTCGCTCGTTGTTAGTTCCTCGTTGTGCTATCGTTGCGCGCGCGAAAAATGAAGTAGCCGCAAGTAAAGCCCAATTATGCTTTTTATGACAGTAGTCGCGTCAAATTCAGCGGGCAATACACCTTTTTACTCACGAACTTGAGCGAGGTTAAGGTAATGCGCTTATTAAAGTGGACACTGATCTTTGCATTTATGTTGGTAGTTGTCGTAGTTGCAAGCCCTTTTGCAATGCGATTTTACGTAGAGGATAACCTGGCTGAACGAGGCATTGAAGGCAGCATCAAGTCGGTTGGGGTCAATATATTTACCGGGCGTTTGACGTTTAAAGGCGTGAAACTTGGCCAATCAGAAAAAGACACCGTTAAGTTTGGCGAACTGAAAGCTAAAATCGGCCTGTTAGCGCTCTTTGCCGATGAGCTGCACTTTCAGGAACTAAGCGCCCGAGATGTCGAAATTCACTATTCCCAAACTTCGGCAAAACACGGGATCTTTGCAGAGCAACTCGATCATTTTTTAAGTCGCCTTGCCGGGGGTAAGTTATTTACCGTCGATAAATTTGCGCTGGAAGACGTTGAACTGTGCCGATATATCCAGTTGTCGGGCAAGAACTCGCAAATGCAGTGCATGAATTTTGGCAGTTTATACACTGAAACGCTTGCCTTGAATCGCACAGGTAACAAATGGCGTTATGATTTCGGCCCCCGCATGATCGTCCGCCGCGCCTATCTGCAAGACGAAACGCACGGTTTGTCGGTTTTTTATCTCGGCGAGGCAAACTTGGAGGGAGTTATTGTCTCTCCCGGAAAGCGAACTGTAAGGCGTGGCGAATTTATAAACTTCCAGTTGGTAGAGACTGGTGATGAGCAAGCGCCAGAATTGTTTTCTCGATTTAATACACAATTTGGTCGCTTGGTGTTGAGTAACCTAAATTATTCAGCTTCAACTGATAAAGCGTTGAGTATTAGTGACGTACTCGCTGAGTCTTGGCGGCAATCGGTGCACCGTGGGCCGACAGGAGAGTTTATCGTCGTGGAAAAACTCAAAGATTTTTTTCCAGTATCACAATCGGACGATGAAGGTGTGAATGGTTTGATGCAAGTGAAAATTGGAAAAATGCGTTTTGTCGATGGTGCTGTGGTTTGGTATGACCAGGCTGTAAGCCCCACGGCTAGTGAAAAGATTGCTCGCTTACACTTGGACTTAAG
This sequence comes from Marinagarivorans sp., assembly GCA_028281865.1. GTDB lineage: Bacteria > Pseudomonadota > Gammaproteobacteria > Pseudomonadales > Cellvibrionaceae > JANQJB01. The sequence continues at coordinate 19,005 of JANQJB010000040.1, read as the reverse complement.
CGAAATCGATTCTCTTAAACCAGAACAAGATGTGCAGATAAACCTCAAGGCAGAAGCGGGGAAAATAAATGGTATCTTAAACGTACGCGGTAAGGTTAGACCCTTTGCTAAAGGTTTTCCGCATGATCTAGCCATCGGTGCTAGTGGCCTTGACATGGCCAAGCTCTCGGCTTACGCCTCCGAAATATTAGGTCAAAAAGTGCATGGTGGAGAATTTAGTAGCCAGTTTAAATCAATTTCTGATGGTAGTGAGTTGGCGCTTGATGGCATCGCCCGAATCGCGCGTTTGGACCTCGACAAGGATAAAAATGTTAAATTTAAGCGAACAGACGTCACGGACTTATACGATTTATTGAAAAATGCCCGTGGCGCAATCGAGTTTAGTGCAGAAATCAAACATGATTTAACAGCTGATAGCTCTTTAAATGATTCGCTGGCTAAGGCTTTTCAAGAGGTGTTATACGGCATCGCAAATCGCAGTTATCTCGCGGGTGATAAAAACAACCCCGTCGATTCGGCTCGTGCAAGGTATTCAATCCAATTGGAGCCATTTTACTTTGCTTTATCCGAGGAAACGCTGAGCGATAAATATAATGGTCGTATGGCGGCTGTAATGCGGCTTGCGAGCAGTGGTGATAGCCTGCTTATCGATGCCTGTCCTGTAGCGACAGCTGGTGAGTGGTCATCTCGTTTCAATTCTGGTCAAGCTCTGCGAGATAAAAACGACGTTAGCTTTAAACAGTTACAGGAGTTAATCGATTTGTCGCTGTCGCGCTTCCAGACTATTCGGCAGGAGCTGCGCGACAGTGGAGTGCCGAGCCGACGGATTAATGATTGCCGCCCTCAAGTTGACTTAAAAGAATCTGGCCCATCTTATGTCGAAATATCGATGCGCTGATAAAGCGTATTCAAATGACATTTGTTTAGGATATTTGTTTTTAAGAAATTTGTATTTGTATCCAAAATTGCAATAAGATCACTTAAAACTTGGTGACCGAGCTTTAAGTGATCAAAACCCTCCGCCTTCCTAAATTATTTTTGAGTAACAGTAGTAGATCTCATATATGACCGAATCGCTGATTCCTTTTGCTGACGAAACCCTTCCGCTAAAACAATTTACTGAAAAAGCATATTTAGACTATTCAATGTACGTCATACTTGACCGTGCATTGCCATTTATTGGTGACGGATTAAAACCGGTGCAGCGCCGTATTGTCTACGCAATGAGTGAGCTGGGATTAAAAGCGTCGGCAAAATACAAAAAATCAGCTCGTACTGTGGGCGATGTTATCGGTAAATTCCATCCGCACGGAGATTCAGCTGCTTACGAAGCGATGGTATTGATGGCACAGCCTTTTTCGTTTCGTTACCCATTAGTTGACGGGCAGGGAAACTGGGGGTCGACTGACGATCCAAAGTCCTTCGCGGCAATGCGCTACACGGAGTCAAAACTGACGGCATTTTCAGATGTGCTTTTATCGGAACTTGGCCAGGGAACAGTGGAGTGGCAAGCTAATTTTGACGGCACGCTTGAGGAGCCTCAATTTTTGCCTTCGCGCGCGCCTACCGTGCTATTAAACGGCGGTTCCGGAATTGCTGTGGGGATGGCCACCGATATTCTGCCGCATAATTTAAAGGAAGTTATTCAAGCCACAATTCATCTGTTGGAAAAACCTAAATCTACTACAGCGGATTTGTGCCAGTTTATTAAAGGCCCAGATTTTCCAACGGATGCCGAGATTATTACGTCGCCTGACGACATCCTCAGGACCTACGAAACTGGTCGCGGCTCAATAAAGATGCGCGCAAAATGGGAGAGAGAAGACAGCGATATTATTATTACTGCGCTTCCACATCAGACAAGTGGGGCTAAGATTCAAGAGCAAGTCGCAGCTCAGATTCAATCCAAGAAATTACCCATGCTGGTCGATGTGCGCGACGAATCAGATCATGAAAATCCGATGCGACTGGTTTTGGTAGCGCGCTCTGCTCGCATTGACTACGAGGCTGTGATGAGCCATCTGTTTGCGACAACAGATTTGGAGCGAAATTACCGTGTCAATATGAACGTGATTGGCATTGATGGCCGGCCGGAAGTCAAATCGCTAAATAAAATTTTGGCTGAATGGTTAAGTTTTAGAACCGACGTTGTAAAACGACGCTTGACGCACCGGCTTAACTGGGTTGATCGCCGTTTACATTTATTGGAAGGGATGTTAATTGCTTATCTTAATTTGGATGAAGTGATTCATATCATTCGTACTGAAGATAAACCGAAGGAAGAATTAAAGAAGCGCTTTAAACTCAGTGAGGAGCAGGCTAATTACATACTCGATACACGCTTGCGACAACTTGCGCGTTTAGAGGAAATGAAAATTCGCTCTGAGCAGAGCCAGCTTGCAAAAGAGAAAGAAGAGCTGGAAACCACACTCAATTCAGAACGACGTTTAAAAACCTTAATTAAAAAGGAATTACTCGCTGTTATCGATGAATATGCTGATGCGCGCCGCTCGCAAATTGTCAAACGGGAGGAGGCGCAAGCATTTAGTGAAACTGAACTCATAAGCAGTGATCCGGTAACCGTTGTACTGTCCGAAAAAGGTTGGATACGCGCTGCTAAAGGTCACGATATAGATCCAGCCAGCTTAAATTATAAGTCCGGTGATGCTTACAAGTTTTCTGTTAAAGGAAAAACGAATCAACAGTCGCTTTTATTCGATTCTACTGGAAGAGTTTACGCTATCACTTCGCATACATTGCCGTCTGCACGTGGGCAAGGCGACCCGCTGACAAGCCATTTAAATCCGCCAAGTGGTGCAACGTTTGAGGGTTTGTTGATGGCGGATAAAAAAGGTTATGCGGTGATTGCGTCGGATGCCGGATATGGGTTCGTTACTAAACTTGATGAGCTACCGTCGAAAAACAAGGCGGGAAAAGCCTTACTTAATTTACCTAAGGGAGGTCGTGTTCTTTCTCCCGTTTATTTTGAAGACTTTAGCGAAAGTTTTGTCGTCGCCGTTTCAAATGAGGGACGAATGCTTGTTTTCCCGATTGACGAATTACCGATATTAGGTAAAGGCAAAGGCAATAAAATTATCGGCATTCCGAGCGGACGAGTGGAGGCTCGAGAAGAGTTTGTAGCTGGATTAACCGTGATGTCGGGTAAACAGACACTAAAAGTTTGGGCAGGAAAACGCTTTATTGCTGTGCAGCTGAAGGATATGGATCACTATCGTGGTGAGCGTGGAAAAAGAGGGCATAAATTACCGCGTGGTTTTCAGAAAGTGGACCGAATTGAACGTGAAGATTAATCAGAGCTTCCTATAGTTGAAATAAATTCTGCGAATGCCTCGGCCAGTTCACTTGTCGATCGGAATAAAATGATGGCCGTACATTTCTAAAAAGTTTTTAGTAAATACTTGGTTTTTGTTTTTAGAAAAACGTGGATTAGAAAGTAATATCAACGGTACTTTAGCATCCTTTTCCGATGACTGTGGTAGATCGGCTTTAAAATGTTGGCGAAAAAGATTTTCCATTTTGCCATTTTTTATCGCTCGTTGAGCACCGTAATTCAAACGTTTGTATAATCCATTTGCATTTTTACTCACATATAAGTAAACCGGCATTGGGTAAAAAATCTTGGGCGATTCTACGATAACAAAATCGAAATAAAATTGCTGATTTTCTGTGACCGCCTGTTTTGCTTCGAGTTGGCCGAGGGGGATATAATCAAATCGCCCATTGGTAAGCATCGGAAATAAATTGCGGTAATTATTAGCTTCGACAACGTTAAGATTATTGTGTCTGAAGACTTCTGAGTCGACCCAACGAGCACCAAAACCCGCCGAAAATTTTCTGAGTTGCTGCAAGCTTCTGATTGAGTTTATTTGCGCAAGTGATTCAGGTTTGGCGATGACGGACCTCAAACCGAGCATGCCAAAAAAAACAGGGATATCCATGCGCTCCATTTCGTCCTCATTTACATATTCACCATCCCAAAACGATTTAAATAGTACATTGATTTCGTCTCCTCTCTCAGCCTTTTTCATAGAGCGGTTCGGCGATAACGGCTTTGAATAAACAACGAAATTGTATGGACCGAAACGGTGTTTGCTTTCGTTAGCGATTAGCCTCAAATAGTCTTCCGTATAAATACGTAAGTTAGGCGTGAAACCGTGACCGTAATGCTTGATGGTATTTTCGTCCGCTGGCAGCAGAGCAATCTTAAAACAGAGCAAAAACAAAATATACGAAATAACATAGACATACAAACGACGGGGCGTTCGAAAGAGGTAGAAGTTATTTCGATTCCTAATTAAAAACATCAAAATTGTTAGTAAAGGTTGATTAACCAATGTGTCCGGTCACAAAAACGCAAATCCATACACCCGATTCTTCAATGAAAAGCTGGTGTTTTTATGATCAAAAGGGCGTGTTGTTAGTGCTTACATCTACTATAGTCAAAGAGATAGTGAAGTTTCACCTAGGTTCAACCTTACTACAGAGGGATGGCGGTGCCTATTGGACGAAAGACATTAACCCAGCTAGCAAAGCCGGGCAGCTTACGGCGATTTGTTGCGTGCGCAGCTTTTTTGTCTATAGTCGTGCCTGCTGTGGTTTGTGGTGTTATTGTAATACAACAGAACCGCATTAAAACAATTACACAAGATAGTATTATCACTGCCAATAAATATGCCGACCTCCTTCAAGGAGGGTTAAAAGTAGCATTATGGAATATTTCTCCTGAACTCGGTAAGCCCCTCATTGAAAGTGTCAGTATTGATCGATCGATAGTGTTAATCGATGTACGTGATGAAATTGGAACCTCTTTTTTGAGTTATCAAAATAGCGATTATGTCCCAAAAAATAACGGAGGCAATGACGACAATATTGTTTTGATTCGCAAGATCACATATCAAGATCAAATATTAGGGGAAGTAGAAACACATTATAGCCTTCAAGCTGCACATGAAAGTGCGCGTCGCGAGTCAAAGTCCCTCATTATTATTATTGTTGTTCAATTAGTTATATCTCTTTCAGTGTTAAGTATTGTTTTGAATAAGAGGGTTTTCAAACCTCTCGGTGAATTGCGAGAGTGTGCAAAGCGTATAGCAAACGGCGATTTAAAAACAGAGGTTCCGCCGTTGCAAAGGGATGAATTTGGTGAGCTCTCTCAGCAGCTCGAAATTATGCGTTCTTCACTTGGATCGCATGTTAACCATTTGGAAAAAAGGGTTGCCGATCGCACTTCAGAGCTTTCCGTACTGAACCTTGATTTGATGGATGCGATGGAGCAATTGCAAAAAGCTCAAGCAAACCTTGTGCAATCTGAAAAGCTGGCCGCCCTTGGTGCGCTAGTGGCCGGTGTTGCGCACGAACTGAATACTCCACTGGGCAATGGTTTAACGGTAGCTACTTCGCTGCGCGTGAGTACAAACGACTTGGTCAGCGCTGTAGAAAATGGTATGACTCGCTCTATGTTCGATGAATATTTGTCGGATATGCAAGAAGGCACAATGCTGGTCGAGAAAAACCTTGAGAAAGCTTCAGAGCTTGTTAAGAGCTTTAAACAAACTGCGGTTGATCAGACAAGTGCTAAGCGGCGCAATTTTGAATTGCTCACGTTGATTAATGAAATCATAACAACTCTATCGCCAACCTTAAAAAAAACACCGTATCAAGTAGATATTCAAACAGGAGAAGAGGTCAGGTTAGACAGCTTTCCTGGGCCACTCGGCCAAGTTATTTCAAATTTAGTCAACAATGCCATTATTCATGCTTTTGAAGGAAAGGAAACTGGAAAAATATGTATTTCGTACAAAATGGTTGGCAGCGATAAAGTCAAAATATCTGTCGCAGATAATGGTGTGGGAATTAGCGATACCAATTTGAAGAAAATATTTGATCCTTTTTTTACAACCAAGCTCGGAGAGGGTGGCAACGGATTAGGAATGCATATTGTGCATAACATTGTTACCGGGGTATTGAACGGTACTATCGACGTTGAGTCTGTCGCAAATTGTGGAACGACCTTTCACATTGAAATACCGCTTGTGGCGCCAGACTGCGAAATTAAACAGGCAATTGCGAGTTAGTATTAACAAGCCCGATATTAACCCGATAGATAAAATTGAAATAGGCAACTCTATGAATGACTTTCATCGAAAAAACGATTTGCTAGTCTTTGCCGATGAAGAAAAAGAATCGCCAATACTAAAACAAGAAATAAAAGTCGATACGAGTTATTGGCGAATATTAATTGTTGACGATGATGAGGACGTGCACGCAGCCACTAAATTTGCGCTAAAAGGCATGAGCATACTTGGCCGTGAATTAAAATTTTATCACGCCTATAGTGCTAAAGAGGCGCAGGATATTTTGGCTAACGAAAATGGTATCGCGGTAGTGTTCCTAGATGTTGTTATGGAGTCGTCAAATGCGGGCCTTGATATGGTAAGTATTATTCGTGATGAGCTCAAAATAAAAAATACACGTATTATTTTACGGACAGGAGAACCGAATCAAGCACCCGGCATAGCGGTAGTGCGAGACTACGATATTAACGATTACAAATTAAAGTCTGAAATTACACAACAGAGTTTGTATACCTGCCTTACATCAGCGCTTCGATCCTATCAGCAGATATGCGAAATAGAAGAGGGTCGAAAGGGATTGGATAGCGTCATCCAATCCACATCCAATTTAATGGCTCGCCGTAGTGGGATTTCATTCTACAAAAGTATTATCGCTCAGGTAGCTTCGTTGTTAGCCGTCGAACCTGTCGGATTTATTTGTGGTAAGGAATTAGAAAATCAAGCAGAAGCTACAATCATATCAGCACTAGGGCGCTATGTCTCCGAAGAAGAAAAGACGCTAGCATCGCTCAGCTTCGAACACGAAAAAAAATTAATCGAAAAAAGTTTTTCTAAAAAATCAAACGTAGTAGAGGATAATATTGTTGTTCTCTATATAGGAAGTCCGATTAGAGGCGAAATGTGCTGTTTGATCTCGAGTACAGCTAGGGTGCCTGACATAGATAAATATTTATTGGAACTATTTTCCAGTAATATTTCAATTTGTACCGATAATATTACCTATGTTGAAAAATTAAAAACACAAGCTTATCACGATTCGTTAGTTGATTTGCCTAATCGCACCGCACTTGAAAATGTGATAGATCAGCACCTGGCGGCGGAAAAGGGTAAAGACTATGCGTTAGCGTTGGTAGATATTGATAATTTTGCAGAAATTAATGCATCGCTAGGTCAAGAATATGGCGATAAGATCTTGCAGGTAACGGCTGATCGTTTGAAAAATCGCTTTTATTCTCCTTGTACAGTAGCCAGAATATCCAGCGACGTTTTTGCCGTCTTCGGGCCGCCGAGTTACATTACCAACGAAAGAATAAAACAACCGTTTAGCGACCCGTTTGAAATTGGGGGTGAATTGCAGCTGTTGTCTGTGACTGTTGGCGTAGTTCCGGCTAATGAAATGCAGTCGAGTGGCAGTGAAGTAATTAAAGACGCGAGCATTGTTTTAAAACAAGCTAAAAAGTCACACCGTGGCGAGGTTGTAATTTACCATCACTCAATGATTGATCAGGCCTGTAGTAGGCTCGATATGTTGAAAAACTTGAGAACAGCGTTTGAGTTGGATGAGTTATTTTTGGTTTATCAACCCAAATTGTGTTTAAAAACTTTGGAGGTTCGTGGGTTTGAAGCATTGTTGCGTTGGCGTAACCGCGAAGGGAACTTTGTATCTCCTGCTGATTTTATACCACTTGCTGAGCAGTCGGGTTTAATTATACGGATGGGAGAATGGGTTTTACGCAAGGCCTTATCGGAATTAAATGAATTACAAAATATGGGTTTGAGCAATGTAAAGATGGCAGTGAATTTAAGTGTCGCACAACTGCAGCAGCAGGATATTGTTGAGACTTTAAAGCGTGTCATGAGTGAATTCTCTTTGGATACGAATTACGTAGAATTGGAAATAACAGAATCGATTGCAATGGGCGATATTGTTGCCATTATCGAAAAGTTAAAAATGATGAAAGCAATGGGATTTTGTTTGGCAATCGACGATTTTGGAACCGGTTTTTCTTCGCTGAACTATCTACAAGATATGCCTCTTGATTGCTTAAAAATTGATAAATCTTTTGTGCAAACGACCGAGTCGAAACGCGGGCGTGAAATCGTACAAATGATTGTTAATTTGGCGCGTGCGCTTAACTTAAATGTTATTGCTGAGGGCGTTGAAACAGAGGAACAAGCGCAATTGTTGCGTAATTTGGACTGCGATGAAATGCAAGGGTTTTTGTACGCAAGGCCAATGCCCGCAGTTGAGCTACACAAATGGCTACAGGCGCATCGCCCCAATCACTAGCCTGTCGTCTCACAAGATCAAAAAATTTGGCAGAGGTTTTGGAACCTCTGTATTGCTGAGTTTAGTCAGCGTTTCCTATAGTTTGATATCGCACAATTCCGCCCATTTTTTTATGCCCTCCGTGCGATATTTTTCTTTATGTAAAACAAAGTAAAATTGCCGTTTAAAGTTACGATGTTGAACATTGAGAGGAACAAGCGATTTTCTTTCGAAGGCCTGTTCGAGCGAAATTTTTGATAAGCAAGCAATACCTAAATTTGCTTCTACTGCACGTTTTATTGCTTCTGTGTGCTGCAACTCCAATAAAATATTGAGTTGTGGAAGCAGACCACTCATAGCTCGATCAAATGTTTGGCGGGTGCCCGAACCCGGTTCACGTAGGATCCAGGCCGCGCTTTGCAAATCTTTATCGCTGAGTTTGCTCTTGGATGCTAAGGGGTGGTCAGGATGAGAAAAACAAACGAGCTCATCATTACGAAATGCGATGATATCCAGATCAGGGTGATGGTATTCGCCTTCAATTAAGCCGATATCAATATCGAAATTCAGAATCTCATGTGCGATGGTTTCTGTGTTAGCGACATCTAGATGAGCCCGGGCGCCGGGTGAATCCTGCATAAATTGACGAATCAGTTCTACAGCTAAGTAGTTACCAATCGTCAGAGTGGCGCCGATTTTCAATTCTCCGATATCGCGGTGGTCAAGTAGGGTCCGCTCCAAAAGTTTTGCCTGATCAATCAAAGCTTCTGCTTTTGCACGCATAGCTTGTCCTAGCTCATTAGTTTGCAAGCGCTTACCAACTCTATCGAACAGCTGAACATCATACTGTTGCTCGAGATCTTTCAGCGCGCTGCTACAGGCCGATTGAGACATCGCAAGTGCGCTGGCTGCACGGGTTACGTTTTGGTGGTGGGCGATCGCGAGAAAGACCTGTAATTGGCGCAATGTGAAATGCATATCGGAGAAACCGATTTAGTATATCGAAATAATCTATTTTACCTCTATATAAAAACATCCTATGATAAAAATCTTATTTGATCAACCTGGAGCGTTGAAGCCCATGAGTAGCTTAATAAAAGAAACCGTTTTGGATGTGCACCATTGGAACGACACCCTATTCAGCTTTTCGACCACACGTAACGACGGCTTTCGGTTTCGCAATGGCCACTTTACGATGATTGGCTTGGAACAGGAAAACGGTCGACCGTTGCTACGGGCGTATTCGTTGGCAAGTGCAAACTACGAAGATAGGCTAGAGTTTTTTAGTATCAAAGTTCCCGATGGCCCTTTGACCTCGCAATTGCAGAAGGTTAAGCCGGGCGATCAAATTTTGGTAAACACAAAATCGACTGGTACTTTGGTCACTGACAACTTGTTTCCCGGTCGTCATCTGTACTTGCTCAGTACCGGAACAGGTCTTGCGCCATTTATGAGTATCATCAAAGACCCAGAGGTTTATGAGCAATTTGATAAAATTATTTTGACGCATGGCGTGCGCTATAAAAGCGAGCTCGCTTATCAAAAATATATCACCGAAGAACTACCACAAAACGAGTTTTTTGGTGAGGAAGTCGCTCAAAAGTTAATTTATTTTCCAACAGTCACGCGTGAGCCGTATATAAATCAGGGGCGTTTAACTGGCCTGTTATCAACAGGTGAGTTGGAGGACAAGATCGGATTGCCTAAAATAAACTTAGACGATGATCGCTTTATGCTTTGCGGTAGCCCAAGTATGTTAAAAGACCTCTGTGGGCTTCTGGATCAACGTGGATTTAAAGAAGTGCGTGGGGGCCGCAACGGTCATTATGTTATTGAGCGGGCGTTTGTTGAGCAGTAATAGAACGTTTCTTCCAAAGGCACTAAACATTTGAGCTTGGTAATATTACAGGGATATATTTTGGTTTCCGAGGGCGATTTGGAAAGAGTAGAAAAGGAACTTCCCAATCACGTTCGTACGACTTTGCAAGAAAAAGGTTGTCTTAAGTTCGTTGTTGAAAAGGACAGTGGCGTTACGAACAGGTTTAATGTCTACGAGGAGTTTGTGGACGAAGAAGCATTTGAGTTTCACCAAAAGCGAGTATCTGAATCAACCTGGGGCAAAATTACTTGCAATGTAAAGCGTTATTATGAAATTAAGCGTATTTGATGCAAGCAGCCTTAGCTAAGCTAATCAATCTTAAATAACTTATTTATCTGATTTCATTAGCGCGTTTTTTCCCAATATATAATCTACAATGGCGTTAATATCTGCCCTCGAGCATTCAGGGCACATGCCTCTCGGCGGCATGCGTTGATAGCCATTCCAAGCGCGCTTGTATAGTCTGTTTATACCTCCTTCTCTCAGGCGTTTTTGCCATTCTCCTCTGTCAGAAATTTTAGGTGCATCCATAACTCCAGTATTGTGACAAATGGCGCATCTTTTTGCATATATTGAACTACCATTTTGCGGGGTGTCCTTGTCGGAGTTTTCGGGAATCATGTTCTGTGAAATTTTATTGCTGGGTAAATACTGCTTATGTTTTGGAAGATTTTTTATCGTTAGCTGGGGGAGCTTGGCTATGTCATGGGCTGACATGTTTCCTTTCATCAAGTTCATTCTTTGAACCCCCAGTTGGTTGAAATGAGCCTCAAAACATTTTATCGCACTTGTTTTAACGGCCTCTTGAGATTTGAAATCATTTGATAATTTATAATCTATGAAGCTCTTATCGTAGTCGTAGCTATTCTTATTGAGCCAATCGACAATTTTATCAATTTTTTTAGGTTCAAGCTTGTGGCACAAAGCAGGCTTTAAATTATAGGGGTGATTTAAGTTCAAGCCCCGTTGTAACAAAAAATCGGCGATATCTGTGCGGCCTCGCGCAAGGTTTAATTCTAAATAGTGGGTGGCAAACTCTTTGTCATTTTCAAAATTCGCACCTTTGTTGGCCACGTTCTCGGCAAGTGCCGTATTGCCGTTGTTAAGAGCATCAAACAAAATGGATTTTAAACGAGGTGCAGCGATACTTTCTGAAAGTGATTGCACTCTACCTTTCGTGCCATAAATAAAATCTGCATAAAGAACTTGGTATTCTATGGATGCCCAATTTTTTGCCCATTCCAAAATTGGATTTTTATAAAATTTAATTTCTAGTTGATTGTTAGCAGTCCATTCATGTGGAGGAACAAGCAATGCGGAAGAGTATTCAAATGAGGGCCTGTCTAACTTACCAGTAGTACTGAAATTTACACCGGCACAGTTACCTGCTAGAACATTTTTTTCTGGTTTTTTTAATACTCGATCGATAGAACATTTCAGCCCGTAACGGGACGTATTTGAATCTGCATAAAAGACGAAATAATCTAAAATTTTTGAGCGGGATCCGCTTTGTGAGAATGAAAGGTCATCAGGCGCATAGGGCCATCCGTAGGCCGCAAATAGCGGGATGGAGGCTGATTTTTTTTGAATGCCCGCATGTTTTTTTAATGCCAATACTTCTTTTTCAGTACGTTTGTATATCCCAATGTCAACACCACGAGTCCGAAGAATCGTTAGCTCCCCCGGCTTAAAGTCAGAGGTATCGAGTTTATAAGAACCTAGATATTTTTTTTTCGAAAATATTAGTTTATCGCTGATATCCTGCGATTTTCTGCAATTTTTGTGGTCGCGATGATTAAAGAGGTTTTCGACAAGCCCGTATTTTAACACGGGCCTTGATGATCTTATTAATTGCTTTTTCTTGTCGTATTGCTCGCCAGATATTTTAATAAATGCCCCACTAACGCAGTCAACAATTCCGGTCGTTTTGATGGATTGTACCCCTTTATACAAACTTTGTTCATTTTTGGGGAGCTGGTCTGTTGTGATCTTTTGCGTAATATCCACCGCGACAAAGCGTTGCTGGTATTCTCGCGATGTTTCCTCTTGCTTATTGCAAGAAACATTAAATATAAAAATCACAGAAAATAACAATAACTTAGATAGTCTGTGAGAGTTCAATCGATAGAATTGCATTTTGAGCCTAAATTCCCTGGTCGAACGAAAATAGAAAAGTATTGCTGATTTAAACAATTGTGAGTTTTGTATTCTATTCGTTTTTGTAACTGTTGGCTATGCGAGCAAAGGTAAGTATCGTTTATCTATTTTGAATTTAAGTTGAGCTTAAGGCGGAGTGGGGAGGTTGGTTTGGTGAAGGTCTTTTTAAACGATGAATTGCCCACGTCCCTGTGGGTTAAATAAAGGCTAATTAAGTATCAAATTGTTATTGTCCAGAATGCATCATGCGCATATGGCGCTCCAACAAGTCCTCGCCCCAATCGCCATCGTAATCGCGCCATACGGAATGGACGTGAGAGTTGTTTTGCTTGTCGTAAACGATGACGAAGGTCGAGCCTTGGACCCGATAACTGCCGTTGTTATAGACAAAACGCAGGTTATCAAATCCTTCAGTCTCCAAGCGCTGCATACGTTTGTTCGCGATATCGTCGTTCATATTACCGACGTAAGCTAAGATAATGTTGCGCACCGTAGCTTTTTGTTGTTGATTTAAATCGCCAACGGAAATACCTGCGTTTTGTGGATAAGGATCGATAAGCCTTTTCTTTGCTGAAATAGCTGAATTGCCGCCCGAGTTATTACCCGCCTGCTGTTTTTGTCCATTGCTGAGCGACTGGTACAAATCTTGTGCTAAATCACCTTCTTGTTTTAGTGGGTTATTATTATTGTTGTACTCGCTAGCTCCCCAAAATGCAGGTGTAGGCGCATAAGTTTTGCAGTCCAAAATACTGGTGTGGAAAGAGAGATGATGGCCTTCAAATCTAAAGCCCCATTCGACACCGCTGTCGACCGAGGGCGTGCCAAAAAACGATAGCCAGTAACCATCAGGATCGCGATAAGGAGGGTCTCCAAGCTCTTTCTCTAGGTTTCTGATGCCGTTAATTTTATCCCAGCCAGTGGCACTTGTTGCAGCTTTTATAAAATCTTCCATTTTGGTTTTTTGGCTGTTATTTAAGTTGCGGAAAGCGATTCCCTGGCGTGCGGTTCCCGCTGGGCCTCCTGGAGGTGGCAAAAATTCAAAGTACATACGCTGGTTGCTACCCCAACCGAAAGTTGCGTCGTTTTGCTGGTTATTGTTCAGGCTAGCGAGAAAATCGTTGGCCTTGTCGACCATTACTGCGCAGGACGCATCTGGTTCGGTCTTAGTGACATTGTTGTTTGGCGGTGGCCAAGATTCGCCCGGGCACCAAGGGCGTCCGACGGTATCTGTGACATAGGCAGTAATTTTCTCAGCCTTCTCAATGCCAACGCCCCCACCAGTTTGAGGCATATATTCGGCGATAAAGTCTGGCAATGTCTCATCTGCTTTGCCGCCGCCGCGAATGCGGTAGCCATCGTTTTCGGAGTCGTATACGTCGAATAGGCGATTATTGTTGCCTATCCAAATTGTCGAGCCGTCTGTTGGCACAGCTTTGTGGCAGCTTTCGCAATCTTCTGAAACGTATAAGCCAGCACCCTCGGAAATCGCGTCGTTACACTCGTTTGCTTGGCCACTCGAACTGCTCGAAGATGAGCTGGACGAGGATGAAGAGCTGGAGGAGGACGAAGAACTTGAAGACGAACTGGTTGAAGCGTTACTTGAAGAGCTACTTGAGCTGGAACTGCTAGCCGAACTTGAGTTACTGCTAGAGCTGCTGGATGAGCTCCCAGCGCCGGCGCTGGAAGAGGAGCTAGAACTAGAACTGCTGGAGGAGCCGGCACCACCAGAAGAGCTTGTTGAGCTGCTGGTGGGATTCCCGTTGTTCGATGCTCCCGCGCACGCGGCAAGTATAAAAACAAGCGGGAATACCTTAGTTAATGGTGAAAAAATAAGGCGTTTTAGATCTCTCATGGTGGTCTCCGTTCACGGGCTTACAGCAATTTTATTGATCTAGTTGGCGAGGCAATTCGCTCTAAGCAACATTAGAAGTTTTTGTAGTTTTATTGTGTTGGCCTTCTTCACAAACCCTACGCACAATGTCAGTGCGCAGTATGTTAAAGGTGTTAAGTGGTTCAAATAGGGTTGTTGGTGTTTAACATTTATAATTTGCGCCGATTTTCACCCAGTTTTTTACTGGAGGCGATAGTTTAATTGCAACAAAAAGAACTGGTCGTAATGACTTCTTGGGAAATGTGAATCTTGTCGTGTTTATAAGTGGAAACGTGCGCTATTCGTGAGTTGCGGTTTTTGGATTAAAAAGGCTGCGCTAATTTAATAACTCCAATAGTTTTTCGACAATAGTGTTTATTTTATTGCTAGTTTGCTTGGTTGAGGTTGGTTTATTGGCCGATGAATTTACGCCCACAGGTCTATTCGAAACTAAGAGCTGTCCAGCCTTAGGTTCCTTTGGGTAGCCTTCAAAACGGATCGGTAAAGACTGCAGTTTTAAGCCGTAGTTTGCCTGTACAGCAAAATGCAGGTGGGGCCCACTGGAAAAGCCAGTATTGCCTGAAAACCCTAATGTTTGTCCTTGGCTGACGCGCTCACCGGGTCTCACCGCGATTGTATCGGGTTCGAGATGTGCATAAAGAGCCATCGTCTTGTCGCCGTGAAGCACCCTCACAATATTGGCTTCGTCAGCGTACTGCATATCCCATCCGGAGCGCGAAAAATCGTTTTCAGTATCCATCACAATGCCGTCGCGCACCGCTACGATCGGTGTATTCCTGGGCATCGCGATATCAACGGCGTACTCCGACTCTGGGTGCCCTTTGTGCGAATATACGCCAAAAAAAGCTTGGCTGATCACAAACTCGCCGCCCGCAAATGGCAAGCCAATTTTAAGCGGTTTAATGGGTTTCATCTCCAGCGGCTCGCCCAAAGTGACATCGACGCGCCAGCGGTAGCCAAATGACCGATACGGGTCGTCGCGCTCAAGATAAAGCAGCGTTTTCTCACCGGGGCCTGGCACTATCCAACGACGCTTTGTGTCGCTAATTTTCATGTTGGTGTGTTGATCGATATGGAGCACAATTTCGACTGGCCCGTGAAGCTGATTTACGGCTACTAAAATAGGGCGCAACTTCGTTCCATGGTTGGATATCGATACCTTGCTTTGCGCTTCAGTCACAACCAGGCGCTCTTGCTCGTAGTCGACGTTTTCCTGCGGCTTTTGATCACTAAAAACCCAACGTCCGTTTTCGTCTTTGTATTTGTAGAGTTTTGCTGCGTGAGTCAAACCACTGAGAATAAGCGAGATAATAAGAAGGAGTAATTTTGCGTTGCGAATACTGCTACGGACGGCCATAAAAATTAACGTCGCTTAACATCGGGAGATCTATTAGTGAGTATAGGTAAGTAAGTCTGGGAATTGAATCTATTCTTGCCGTTATAATGCCCCCTAAACAAAAAGATATGAATTAAATGCAAACCCGTCCATTTATTAATAAAAAATAATTTATGTTTATGATCAATACTCTACGTACTATTCTCTGCACTATTTTTGTTTTAACGCTTTGCTCCTGTTTGGGAGTTCAGTTATCGAAGCCAAATTCGATGCGTTTCGAGGAAGAAAATGGCCTTCTTGTTTTGGAGGCTGAGAGCTTTTACAAGCAAACAAAAACCGACAAACGCCGCTGGTACTTAATCGATTCGCCCAATGTAAAACCTGATGTAGTCCGCGATGGCGACCCGGTGCATCTCGAAAATGCTAGCGGCGGTGCTTATATCGAAGTATTGCCTGATACGCGTCACAATCACGATGAAAAACTTATTGCCGGCGAAAATTTTATCGATAAACCCGGCGCGATGGCGGTATTACACTACAAGGTAAAATTTAATAATCCTGGCCGTTACTATATTTGGATTCGTGCATTTTCGAGTAATTCGGAAGACGATGCTGTGCATGTCGGCTTAGACGATATTTGGCCAGAAACCAGTATGCGTTGGCGAACATTAATTAACTACGAATGGGGTTGGTCGCGCTATCGTCGTTACCCGCCTAAAGTGGAGCACAAAGGTAAACCGCATTTATTGGCTTATATTGATGTGGAAAAGGTTGGCAAACGTGAACTACAAATTTCAATGCGTGAAGACGGATTTGAAATGGATAAGATTGTTTTAACAAAAGATAAATCTTTTGAGCCTAAGGGTTTGGGACCTTTAAATAAATAATCTCCTAAGCTCTCAAAACCCAAATTAAATTTAAAGCGTTGAAGTTCAATAGTTGGCACTTAGCTTCAGAGCTTCAGCGGTGCTATTTAGGACCCTCACCAACACGACGTTGGTGAGGGAGTCTACAGGGAAGTATTTACGACGGTCCTAAATAGCACCGGTGGAGGTTTGAAGCGGACTAGGCTATAAGGAAAAAGATATGCCTATCTTGGAGGGTACGCTTCAAACCTCCACCACCTTTTTCTGGGAACGCCGTAAATACGTCCGTGTAGGCTCCATCGCCGACTTCCTGTCGGCCATGCTCCCAGAAAAAGCTGCTGAAGCTTTGAAGCTGCGTGCCACATATCGGCTTATTCAGATAGGAAAGGAAGAAATTATTTTTTCTATTTTTTTAATCGTATACCTATCAAACCAAATAAAGCTATAAGCCCCCACATTGCCCAAATAGGCAAGAACGGAATATCTTCGTCGGTATCATCTTCTTGCACAACCGGCACATCGACACTTTGGTCGGCATAAATCGGTGCCCATTCGACGTTGCCATCGTTATCGGTAGCGACAGAATAAAATTCATAGTTACCACCGACTGCTGGTATAAAGCTCGCGCTCCAGCCATCGTTGCCATCGGTATCCGTGCTAATTAACTGTGCTGGACCGCCGTCAAGCTTGTAATAAAAAGCAACCTCCGCAACGTTGCCCCCGGTCAAAATAGCCGGTAATACACGCACGAAGTAATCGCCTGCTCCATCGGTATATTCAGCTGCGGCGGGCGATATCGTGTAGTTTACTACCGCATCCTCGAAGTCCTCGATCATCAAAGTACCGCTGTTTGCAGATAGGGTTACATTGTCAAAAGCAATGTCCTCGTCGCCGGCGCCAAGCGCGACTTCAAAGCGCAAATCGAGCAGTGAGCCGGTATCTGCAATGTTTGCGTTGAACTGAACGAAAGTATCAGTGATCTCGGTTCCGTCACCGACGCCGTTGAAGTCCGTGTCCACCAGCGGTGCGCCGTTGAAGCTTGCACCATCGTTTTCAATTGCAAAAAGGTTAGTCCATAGTCCACTATCAACGCGGTATTGTACTTTTACATAGTCGCCTGCATCCCAGTCTTGGTTCGCGCCGTCATCATCTTCGGCAAAATAAGCTGAAAAACTTAAACCGGTTTCACCCGAGATATTGATACCTGTAAATTCAAGAAATTGAACCCCCGCCTCGCCATCGCCGTCTAGGTCCATGCCGGCAAAAAAGCTCGAACCCTGGATATTTTGGAATTCAACAAACGAGCCGATATTACCGCCATTTGCCCCGAAGCCATTTAAATCAGTGGCAGTTGCGCTTAGTGTTAACGTGCTGCCGACTTCGGCGGTGCCACTGACGCTTGCGGTTGAGCTTGGTGGGAAGCAGGTTTCAGGGTCATTCGAAACAAACTGTGAATCGCGCAGGCGAAAACGTCTTTCAGGGCTGCCACCGGCGCGGTGAGTTTGTACACCGATAACAATAATACAATCGCCGTTACTGCCATCGAGATAAGTCGAGGTGAAAAAGCCGCCTTCGCGATAAGCCGTTACAACCGTGCCTTCGGCGTCACGGAAGGTATTGTCTGATAGGCGCTCAACGTAGAGCTTGACCAAATGATTTTCCAACTTCTCGCTATTCATAAAGCTATTAGCAGTTTGCATAAAATCCGGCATCGCAAGGCTTGGGTCGTTGCCGAGTATGTCAAATTCCTCTTCTGCGCTGGCGATGCCTTCTTGGTCAACGAACTGTGGGTTACCGGAGAAAAAGCCGAACTCGCCGTTAATAATCAAGCGGTCGCCAACTTTAAGAAATCCGTCTGGGAATCCCAGGTGGCTGCGATAGAGCATCGTTTCACGGAATTCATGGCCGTCGACAAAACTGCCATTGCTATTAATGAAACCGTCGAGCCCCCACTCATCGCCCGGCAGGTTGCGTCGCGCGATGGTTTCGGCAGTCGGTTTGAGTAAGCGAACAAAAGCTGCCTCAAAATACGGTTGTTCTTCCGCATCGTTCAGCATTGTGATCACGGCTTCGAATTCGCCGGCGATTTCAGTATTGAGTAAGTAACGTGGGCTTACTACATCAATAGGGCTATTGGCTTGAGTGTATTCAATAACGCTATTGCGTATTTCCAAAGGATCGCCGGAAGGAGTTGCACTTGTCATGCCGTCGGCTTTCAAGTACTCAGGTGTTGGGTCTATCGATTGGAAGGTATTGTTAGTACCACCGCTTTCGCTAATCCAGTCGTCGTTTTGGTACATGTATTCGCTAATAATGACGTCCCAAAGCGTGCTTGTGTCGGTGCGTGATAGCGTAGTTTCATAGCTGCCGTTGTTATCAGTATCGACTTTGACGGTGTCTACGCGGCCATCAGTTGCAGTGACTTGCCAGGCAGAGGAAATTGAAGCGCCGACGAATTTATCTTCTATATAATCGATTACCTGCATGCTGTTCATCTGGACGCGCACCATGC
>JANQJB010000167.1 GCA_028281865.1 Marinagarivorans sp. | reverse complement strand
GTTAAATGCCCCAATACTGCGCTGTCGGGTAAATGTCGGGTAGTTTTCGTTCCTGACAACGCAAAATATCGTGAATACTCTTGGTTCAAGAGTACGGAGCACAAATGATTCTTAAACAACTACGCTTATGCCGCCGCCTATCCCAAGAACAACTTGCCCAAATGTCAGGGCTAAATGTTCGAACAATTCAGCGGATAGAAAGTGGACAAAACGCTAGTATGGAATCTATGAAATGTCTTGCTTCGGCTCTTGAAGTTGATATAGATACACTAAATCAGGAGACGTTCATGATCGATAAAAACTCAGATAATTGGAACAGACTATCACCATTTATGAAGTGCTGGTTTGCTTTTAATTTCCTTCAGTTTCGCCCTCTGCGAGAAACGGCCACGCGAGTCGAGATCCTATCACATATATTTGGGTTCGCGTTTTGTTGTTTGGGTTTCGTTAGCGAAGCTGCATTAGCTGGTGGAATTTTGCTCTTAGCAACTGCATATCTTTTCCATTTTTTAAAATGGCAAGGTGATCGCTACGGTCTGTGGTATGAGCCTGCATCATAGGTTAGCATTTAACAAAACAATCTTGCGGAACGGTTTCCGCTACGCTCCAACCGTCCGCAAATTGTGGCGTTATGCTTTCAGCACAGCATCCACATCAATATTTTAGGAATATATATGGCTAATTTTGAGACTTTATGGAGAAATTTTCCGGAAAAGGACATTATGAAGAAAAAATGCACTAATAAGCAAAAGGACAGCAACAATCCTTTTGGAAACTACTGTGCAATATTACTTGGTGAGTGCTTTAATCAATCAGGTATTGATATCAGCCTATTTAAGGGGGCTAGGTGCTGGTCTCACCTGGGCAAAAAACATATTTTGCTTGCCGAAGATCTTGCAAATGGTTTAAAGCGGCATACACCACCTGGGTTTGGCAAGCTTCAAAATCCAGCCCGGTTCCTTTCAAACTGAGTTATCCGGTAAAACCGGGGTGATTTTTTTCAAAGATTACTGGCAGCGAGGAAAAGAGTCGTTTGACAGTAGGAGTGGCGATCACATCGATTTGTGGAATAAAAGTGAGATAACGAGTAGCGGCATGTTTATACGGTCAATATTAGAGTTTTTGGGGCGTGTTAGCGACTTGAATAAATCAAAAGAAATTTGGTTTTGGGAGGTCAAATAACTTAAATGAAAAAGTTATTTATATATTCCTTTTTAACTGTTCTTAATTTTGGCATAAATTTCGCTATTTATAATTATTCGTTTAACAAACAAGCCACGCCCTATTTACAAGAAGAGCAGAGAGTGGATAGTGGCCTTATGATGCTAAAAACTACATTTCCTGCATATTTTATTGCAGCTGTTATTATTACCCTTTTATTCTATTTTTCTGCCAAGTATTGCATAACAAATTTATCAAAGGGACGCGCTAAAGCGCGCCCATTATAAAAGCGTTAACTTTCCAAACGAGCCATGGGAACAGACATACATCTTTATATTGAAATAGACTCTGGTGATCAAGAACCATTTTCTGATGATCGATTCATTGATTCCTTTAGTGATGGTGATATTTATATTTCTAGAGATTACCCTTTATTTGGAGCACTAGCTGGAGTAAGACACTATGGTGATGGAGAATCTCTAATCCCACCAAAGGGAATTCCGGGGTTCTTAAGCAACGAGGTCAATAAAGAGTATTTTGATTATGTTTTTGATGAAGGAGAAAAATACTGGAACGAGGACTATACAAAGCGCGAACACGCTGAAGAATATGTAAAGCGAGGAGTTTCAGAGTATAAGGATCATCACCAAAAAGAGAAGGGGTGGGTGTCAAATCCTGATTGGCATACGCCTTCTTACTTGGGTATTAATGAAATACGTAAAGCTCTGAATCATGTTAAGTTGTATGACATAAACTTGCCCATAGAATTTAAAATAGTCATGACTACACTTGAAGCAATTGAAAGGGAGTATGGTGTTGGCAGGTCAAGGATTGTATTTTGGTTCGACAACTAAAAGTTAACAAGTGTGTTATGTTCGCACTCTTCGCGTGCAGGACTCGCCTGACGGCTCGCCTCATACACAACGTTAAATGTCCATTTGAGGTCATCCCGTGCTTGACACGGGATCCAGGAGAAAAGGATGACAGAGAGGAATTTTTACGTTTACATTATGGCGAATAAACGGAACGCTGCATTGTACATGGGCGCGACTTCGGATTTGGTTAAATGTGTTCACCCGCGTACAGAAAATTGCTTTGAAGGATGCAAGCAAGAATTGGATGCTCATCAATTGGTTTATTATGAGCATCACAATACCGCCGAATTAGCTATTAGGCGAGAGTAGCGGGTAAAAAAGTGGATACGGCAGTGGAAGATGGTGCTGATAGAAGAGGCAAACCTGAACGGGATCGACCTTTATACGCAGATCACTGGATCCCGTGTCAAGCACGGGATGACGGATGAGTAAATTGAAGGTTAAGCTACCAACAGCATTTAACAATGCCGTCAATGTAACCGTCATTTCGGTGCTTTGTACCCTCATGTTGGCACATTACCGCAGGCGTTATGGCTTAAATAGCGTTTTTTTCACACCCATTCTTTTGTGTAGAGTACGAATAATTTCTATATTTTCATCATTGAGACTGCGGTAAAAAATAATATGACTCGTAACGGCATATTTCTTATATCCGGCTTTTAAATAGTCACATTTTTTACCAACGACAGGAGAATCAGCTAAGTAATGAAAGGTATCGTCAAGTTGCTTCAAATAAATCAAGCGTTGTTGCCTACCCCATTTTTCCTGGGTGTAAGCGGCTATATTTTTTAAATCAGTTTTTGCCTTATTGGTAATTGTAAATGCGGGCATCAATCCAATTCGCTATCCAATTCATCCATAAATTTTTCGTAGCTATAGTTGGCGGTACCACTTTTTTCTCCATCATCGAGCATTTGTCGCAAAATAGCTGCTTTCTGTTCGTTTTCTTCAAGCAATCGCAATCCAGCTCTTACAACTTCACTAGCCGAAGAATAGCGGCCATCAGAAATCTGTTGGGCAATAAAGCCGTCAAAGTGGTCGCCAAGGGTCATACTGGTATTTTTAGGCATTTGGGCACCTCGCTATATCAATATATGGTATATATTGGTACTATTGCACGCCATAACAAGTGTGTCAATGCAAGTTGTCGCCTGCGGCGCCAAGGACTCGCAAAGCTGTGCTTTGCTCGCCCATTACACCAGCGTTAAATGCCCGCGCACCACGAAGAGTACAAAGTGAAAGAAATTGAGGAAGTCCTAGCTTTTATCGTTGAAATCGAGAAGCTTAAATCGGTTCTCAGGAAAACAAAGCCAGTGGGAATCAACAGGTTTGAAAATTCGGCTGAGCACAGCTGGCATGTGTGTTTATCGGCATTAATACTAAAAGACTACGCTAACGAAGAAGTAGATATTGATCGCGTAATAAGAATGCTGTTAATTCATGATCTAGGTGAAATAGATGTTGGCGATACTATCATTTATGAATCTGAAACAGAGCAAGCCGAATACGATGAAGAAGCTGGCTTGTGTCGTATCTTAAATCTTCTTCCAAAACACCGAACCAAAGAGTATCTGGAGTTATGGCGAGAGTTCGAGAGAGGAGAATCGCCTGATGCAAAATATGCTAAAGCAATTGATCGTGTTCCACCTTTGTTACATAACTTACACGGAGATGGTCATAGCTGGCGTAAATATAATATTACTCCCAAAAAAGTTCTATCGGTAAATAATTGTATAGAGAACGGTAGCGTAGAACTTTGGCGCACTCTAAAAGGAAAAATAAATAATGTTATTATTGATGGTAAATTTAAAGATTCATTTAACAAGTAAAGCCAGCAGGACACCGCGAGCGGCGCCGCTTTTAGGCGTTAGCTGCTCAGAGAGATTGAGATGAAACTTTATATATCAGAGTGGTTTTGGAAGATATTGGACGAATCTAATTCAAGCATAGATGACTTGTTTGAGACTCTTTCTGATATGACCAGAGAACAAATAACCCGGTTCCAACTCGAATGGGATAATTCCGCATTGGAGATGATGAGTATTTATGAAGACTTCCATCATGATCATTTCAACAGAATGGAGTTTGCTAGATGGGTAGTTTCTAAAGGAAAAGAGACATTCGATCAAGCATTTTCTAATCGAGATTATTCAAAAGAACTTTACAAGAAATACGAAGTCGACTCTAGCTCTCATTGGAATTGCGTTTCTTCAAATACCGATATAGATGGAACGCCCCCAGAGTATTTGTCCCAAAAGATTTTTGAATTGAAGTTCGACGAAGAGTTATCTGATATTGTCGATGACTCTATCAATGATGGTGACTTTGATGGTTTCATTGACAAAACAAGGAAAAATGAGAAGTTTTTTGAATATGAATACAGCTAACAAGAACGTGCACCGGAAACAAAAAGCTACGTTTCACTCCGCTGGTGACGTTGGCGTTGTGTGCAGTGACGGGTAATTGGCGGCAAATTGACGTAACTGCCACCTCGTTTAGAGGATTATGATTAGGATTCCAAAGAATAGGACATGCCTAATGTATATAAAGAAATTGAGACAAATTAAGCACCTCTCTCAAGAACAGCTTGCTGAGAAAAGTGGCCTAAGTTTACGCACATTGCAACGAGTCGAGGCCGGCTATAGAGTAGGTTACCCTTCTCTAAGAAAGCTTGCTCAGTATTTTGAACTGGATGTCGACTAACTGGAAAAGGAACTTTACGCAAAAAACAAACAAGCACAGGAATTCGAAGAGCTTCCTCTTCGCGCAAGGTTGCTTTTAGGGAAGGGTCAAAGTTCAATTACAAGAAGTGAATCGCTAAAAATTGAAATATTTTTTGTTACGGTTGCCTTGGTTTTTCTTTCAATAAGCCTAAGTAGTAGCTGGTGGCCTAATGTACCGAATCGACAATTACCGATTTTCGGAAAAGTTGCTCTCGATACCCTATTTTTATACGGCGGTGTCACGCAATTTTTCGGAGCATCTCTAATGTCCTTATACAGGGTAACCGGAGATCAGTATTCAGCATGGTGTATTATAGAAAAATCGCAAAAGGGTGGTTTATTTGGTTATTTCAAAAAAAACACATAACAAGGTGGTCTACTTAAATGGGGGAAGCTTCCTAAGCTTTTACTCGCCCACAACCGCGGTGTTATGCTTAATATGACCCACTACGTGACACACATATTTCAATCGTTTGTTGTTATCGCCTGTCTTTGTTTTTCTTTCACAGGGATATACATTATTTTTTCCGGGGACTCTAAAGGTTGGTTAGTCCTTATTTTCTTTGGCGCGTGTGCACTTTTTCTCATACATGACTTTTGGGAGCAGTATCGATCTAGGAAGGAAAGGTTAGGAGGCATGAGTGAAAAGGAATTTAAAGATTCAGTAGAACGTGAAGAGAAAAAAGAGATGGACACTATCGAACTAGTAACAGAATTTAGCTTTCAGTTGAGAGAAGGTGAACCGGAGCCACCCTGGCTGAGGTTTCCTGGTTATAGTCCATTCCATATTTTTTGGCGTATGGGCCCAGGCGAAAGCTATATTGTAAAAACATTTGGCCCTTACATGAGCGAATTGAACCTTGAGCAAAGAAGAGATTATTTCCAAAGGTATGATCTTGGTGATAAATGGCGTGATCGAAAACATTGGTATAATTCCTGGATAGATTGGGAAGAGGAATAAATTTGAAAAGGCCTAACCATGGTGTCATATTGACCTCTGTTGCGGCGGCTGGAAAGCGCTTTCTCTACAGCAATATACACTGGCGTTATGCATCGTAAAAAGATATTTAATTATGATCGATTTATTGAAAGTGGTAGCAGGGATTTTTTTGTTGGCTCTGGCTTTTCTTCCGGCGATATTAATTGCTATTTCTTCTATTAAGCTAAAACGTTTACTTGGTGGATTCTCTAGCTACGCAATACTAATAGCTTGTATTCTATTGACATTACAGCCATTCGAATTTTTACTCCCTATAGTTCTTACTCTGAGTCCAAACATTGGTCCCGAGGAGTATGCTAAATCTACTATAATAATGTCGTATGTAAAAATTGCATTTAATTATGTTGCCCTACTTCTATTAGGTGTGGGCCTTTTGAGACAGTCATATCGTTTAAAATCCCTATTGGCAAAAAATGGATGACAAAACCATCAAAAAACGCGCATTTGTGCGCTAGGCTCACAACAAGTTGCTCGTCTTTTCTGCCGCCCTTCAACCCTCCTTGGTCAGAGCAACTGACTGAATAGTTTTAGCAATATCAAAGAATTTCGCAAAGCTAACAAGGCAAGCCATCGGAAAGGGTTGTTCCCACAAACAAGTAGACGCCTTTATTTGCCTGATTGCACTTCCCTCAATATCGGAGATAGGCTATTGTTATAATTAAAATATCCTTTTATGCTCAGCATTTACGTGAACTCTCAACGATAAATGCGAGTAAATGTTGGATTAGAGCTACTATGAACTTGTTAGCTCTAAAAACGCAATTCATATAACTACGAATTCGAAACTTCTTTATGATATTTGTTTATACCTGATTCTAGCAGCATGAAAAGTGAATTAAGTAAAGTCTTTTGGCAAAGATCTAACGCGCAAGCGCTCGGGAGCAAATTAGCTAAAGCTCCTGAAATGAGAGCCCTTAATGAAGCGGAGACTGCAGAAATAATCTCACTAATGGGACAGCTGGAGAATAAATCTGTGCTGGAACTCGGTGCAGGCATTGGTAGATTTACCACGCTTTTAGCCTCAAAAGCGAAAGTTGTTGATGTCATTGATATCTGCCCCGAAGCTATTGACGAAAATAGGAATCGCAATAGAGATTATAAAAATATTAATTATCTTGTCGCTGACATTAACGAGCATCCAATGCCATATAAAAAATACGATCTCATTTTTTCCAATTGGTTATTGATGTATCTGGGAGAGAAAGAAATAAAAGATTTACTCTCAAAAACTTCTCAAGCGCTGCGTCCTGACGGTGTTATTTTATTTCGCGAAAGCTGTGAGCGAAACTACAAAGGAATAAAAATGTGGCGACATATATTGTCTACGGAATTTTTAAAGGATATATGGCCGTGGACTCGTCATCCAATATACAATATTTGGCAGCTAAAATTTAGGTCGGTGCGTGAATTTATGTCGTTGGCTTTTGCAGGTTCGAATTTGGTCGCTTATCGGAGTTCATGTGAGTACCAAAGGTGGTTTTCGGCGTATTTCAAAATTCTATCTTCAGGCTATATTAAATGTTATTACGACAAATATGGAAATAACCAACAACGCTATTGGCTAATGACTAAACCAGACATTGATACTAACAAACGATGAGAAATCATCTCGTAACATGAATTTTCCACCTCAAAGAATTTCACCAGAAAAATTAAAATTTACTTTTACTTGGGCCATTACAGCTATTTTTCTTGTTTTAATTTATATAATATGGTGTGTGTGGGCTCGCTCAATTAATGGTGACGATACATTCTGGTCGACTTTTCCCGTTCTTGCTTTTTCATTTATCATCAGTGTCGTTTTGGCCATTTTTCATCGTTTGAATTTAGAAACACTCGGCTGGCATGTGAACCAGTGGAAGCGAGATCTCAGTTTATCCCTATGGGTTAGTCTTTTTATTATTTTTTTAGCCATAGCTTTCAAATACTCATCGCAATATGGAACAGATAAACCCCTCTTTAATTTTTGGTTCCATCTTGATGCGGGCAACTTCTGGATTATTCCAGCCTACGCGTTGATGGTACCGATGCAGGTCTTTATTTTTCGCTCTTGCCTTCAGAACATATGGGTTTCGAGTGTTAATAGTAAGTCCGGAAAAGCCATTGCAATCGTGTGTAGTTCTCTTATCTACAGCTCCGGCCATTTACACATATCTTTAGAAATCGTTTTTGCTACTATTATCCCTGGTTTGCTTTGGGGGTGGTTGTTTTATCTATCAAACTCCGTATTGGCTCCAATAATTTCGCAAATTACTACCGGTTTGTTTGTCTTTTATATTGTAGGCTTCCATGATTTTACATAGCATTTTGGACTTTCCGCAATACGATGGACAGATTGAGACTAGATATTAAAGTCAAAGCAGTGTGTATAAATGTACAGTATTTTATGAATATCAATTAGTCAATGGTCTAACACGCTTATTTTGGCTCTTTTTCGAACTTATATAAGTATCAGTTATTTACATGCGTCATTGCAGCCTTATTAAAAGGTATATATCGTGCTTTGGATGCCTATTTATGGATGCAAATTTTTAAACTTCGGCTGAAAGCTAGATGGGGCAAGGGTTTTGGTGTATGGTGCGATTTAAGTCATGCGTCTTCATGACACACTATTTGGGATAGTACGTCGTCGGGACGTATATAGATGTTAGGGCTCAGAAATCGAGGAATCATGGAAGTAGAATTTGAAGTAGTGCAAGGCCCAATGGAAACTAAGCCTGAGATCACTCGGGTGGAGTATGACCTGGATAGCCTGATTGTCCATATCGAGCCAGAATATGATGCTGAACCCATCATAGTGTCTTTTGATTCGTCGATTGGATTTAGGGTTCTTGATGAAGGTAACCTCCTAGAATTTTGGGAAAAGTTTAATCTAAATAGTGGGTGGCTCTACCGCATCATCTCCGGTGGTTGGTTTGATCTTGAGTCAAAGCGAAATGGGTTTGTATCTCAGCACCATTCTGATGTACAAGAGTACTTAATTATTGGGGTAAATGAGTGCGTTAGCGTACTCGCGGGTGAGGCACCCACAGTAGTGCTGCCCAGCTCTAACAAGGCAAGCAACCCGTCGCCGTAGGCGCGGGTTCTTTTAGCGTTAGCACTTCATTAAAATAAGAGATTAGTTCAATGGATATTCGTTATAAATCAATGGATACAATGCGTAGTATCGCGATCTTACTTGTGATATTAGCACACACCATCCTATCCTACGGCGCTCCAGAAAAACTAGCGCCATTGCAGCTCGGGGGCACTGGTGTCGATTTGTTTTTTTTGTTGTCTGGGTGGTTGCTAGGAGGGCAGTTATTCAAAGAAATTAACAAAACAGGGAATGTTGAAATAAAAAGATTTTGGATTCGTAGGTGGATGAGAACGCTGCCAGCATATTATGCAGTACTTAGCCTTTCAATAGCACAAAGGTACTTAACCAAAGAAAACGTTGAGTTCCCTTGGGAATATTTTGTGTTTATACAGAATTACAGTTATCCACTTGAATTTTTTAGTATTAGCTGGTCACTTGCCGTTGAAGAACAGTTCTATTTAGTAATAGCTCCGGCGTTGTGCTACTTAAGATTTCTTGGAAAAAAAACAACTACTTTTATTTTAGTCGTCGCTGTTTTAACTCCCTCTATTTTTAGGTTCCTTGAAATATATGAACACCCAGAAGAAACTCATGTTCGTCTGGATTGTTGCGTAATGGGTGTTTTGTTATCTCAAATCTACCATCAATATTCTGATATTTGGGAGAGATTATCAAAATACGCAATCCCACTGCTTTTAATATCTTTTTTATGCTATTTATTTTTCTATGTTGCTCGATACTACCCAGGCTTAGGTATAAGTGATCCTAGTAAATTGGTGCTTGCTTTAATCTTTGGCTGTTGGATATGCGCCGTAAATTCTGACAAACGTATGCAGAACATATTCTATTTTCCTGGATCGCATTATATAGCTACTAGATCATATTCTCTTTATTTGCTCCACCCGGAAGCACTAGCCTTATGCAAAAGATTTTTACTTGATGTACCCTTTGTTCTATACATTACAATAGCTTTTATTATTAGCTGTGCTGTCGCTGAAATATTATATAGGTTTCTTGAAAAACCTATAATGGACGCAAGGGAAAACTTTAGTACATCGCGGCAGAAAGTGTTAACAAGTCAAGCAAGTAGGACGCCGTAAACAGCGCCTCTTCTTCGGGTGTTAGGCAACATTTGAGAGATTATTTTGAAAACAATAAAACCGTTATCTTCAAAAAAACCGCCAGTTCCAAATGAGAACTCAGACATTATCAAAGAGTGGATCGATGACGCCAGACCCAAAATAAATCCGCTCATCACCAAGTTAGATTCGCTCGTTCGAGCCAATCTAAACGAGCCCAGATACGCTATCAAATGGGGTAATGCCTACTATGGGTCCGTGGGAAAAGGGTGGGTAATTCAACTGGCAGCTTATGACATTTCGGTAAATATCGTTTTTCTTAATGGTGATAAACTCTCAAATCCGCCAGAATTAGGTAGTGAAACTCGTTATGTAAAACTCACCAAATTACAAGAAGCCGATTCAACTCAACTGGTAAACTGGGTAAGAGAATCTTGTCAAACCGAAGGTTGGTCGTGGAAGTGAATCCATTATATAACAAAGTCATTAACGCGACCTTAGGTACGCACAGTTTAGGAACTCTATCAATATGAGACATGTAATTACTAAAGAGGACGAAGATTTCATAGAGCTAGTAGAAGATTGTAGTTTTCCGGTTGATGATTTCGATCACAAAGCTCATCTTCGCCTTGCATATATTTATATAATTAAAGAAGGCAATGTGCGTTCAGTGGTTAATCGAGTGAGAAATACATTAAACGCTTTACTTATACATGCGGGCATAGAACCATCCGCGAAATACCATGAAACTCTGACAGAGGCATGGGTATTAGCAGTAATGCATTTTATGGAGCAGACAACATATACTAAATCCTCTGAAGATTTTATTTCTCAGAATCCATGTATTCTTGATTCAAAGATAATGCTCACTCACTATTCAACTGATCTGTTATTTTCGGATACAGCTAAGACAGATTTTGTTGAACCTGACTTAGAACCGATACCGAGATATTAAAAAAAATGCCTAACAAAACAATCAAGTACGCCACTAAGTGGCCGCATGCCACAAGGGGCGCTGGTTATTATGGGCGTTGCTGCGGCTTAAATGTTCACGTTAGGTCATCCCGTGCTTAACACGGAATGAGGGATAAGCAAACTGAAGGTCAAGATACCAACAGCATTTAACAATGCCGTCAATGTGACCGTCATTTCAGCGCTTCGCACCTCCACGTCGGCACATTGCCGCAAGCGTTAGGTGAAGATAAATGCTCCATTTTATAGATGCAGAAGCAAAACATACTGAGCTTCTTCGGGATACGTTAATCACATCAAAAGGCCACTGGGGCTATTCTCAACAGCAACTTGAGCAATGGCGATCTAACTTAAGGTTTGAAGAAGAATATATTGCTCGCAACACAGTAAAGTTAGTTATAGAAGAATCAGAAGTGATTGGATTTTTCGCTTTAGTTAAGGGTGATATTAATGAGTTAGATCACCTTTGGCTCCTACCAAAAGCCATTGGCAAAGGCTATGGAAATTTGGTGTTTGAGAATATCCTCTCGGAATGTAAAGCACTGGATATAGCAGAGTTTTATATCATATCTGATCCTGATGCTGAAGGTTTCTATCTAAAGAGAGGAGCGGTAAAAGTTGGGCAGGTATATAGTGAATCCCAGAAACGAATGCTGCCGAAGTTAAAATTCTCGGTGGTATAGCTACGTAACAAGTACCTAAAACACGTAACCGTGCGGAAACATATTTCTCTTGTTTAATATTTTCCTATGTTACATGCATTACATTTTCAAAATTAGTCGATTCTTTGAATGAAAATTAGCCGTTTAGAAATAAAATCTCAAAAAGCATTGGAGCTCAATAGACTATTGAATATAGAGTGGCCTAATCTAGGGGAATTTCGCGCCACGGAACTTGGTCTAAAGGTTCCTGGCCCGATAGTAGCTATAGAAAAGCAAGAACTGATAGGTGGTTTATCCTTTACTTGCTACAAGGAACCAGATGGTGAAGAAATTGTAGTTTGGGTAAATGCGCTACTTGTTATTCCCAGCTTTCGCTTTCAGGGTATCGCAAGTAAGTTAATTCTAGCTTCCCATTGTTCAGCAAACTGCCTATATGCGCTTACTGATATTCCAGTTCTTTATACTAAAGTAGGGTGGCAAGTAGTAAAAAAAGATAGTAATGGTACAGTAGTCAAATATGCAAAAAACACTTAACAAGGTTATCACACTCGCCAAATTTTCTGTATGTGGCGGCGTTAAGCAGGGCTGACAATGGAAGTATATGCTAGGATTTTCAGTTTATTTCCCGAGATTAAAGGGGTTCTAGATGCCGCTGAAAATAAGTTTAAAGAAGAAAGGATTAAATTAAATGTAGAAAAATATTTTTCTTTGGAAGACCTTAACACATTCGAAGAAATCCCTGAACGCGTAGAAGCTCTTGAGACATATAAAAAGCAGTTGATTTTAGAAAGGTCTTTCTATAAGTCATGGCACGAAAATACGATTAAAAAAATAAATGAACTATTCGACAGCTCTCAGGAACATGAGAGAATCGAGTTTTGGAAGTCTGCATTTCCAAAAATTAACAAAAATCAAGATTTGCGCATGAGAATCAATACTGCTAAATACGATGCCGTAAATGCCTTGGTCAAGATTTACTTATTGATCAACAGTAATCAAACTGCAATAGAAATTTCACCCCAGGAGATTTTATTTAACGATTCACATCTGTCGGATGAATTTGAATCATTAGTAAAAGTAGTCGATTCAAATCTAGAGTTACAGTATGTTCTTGGTGTTCAGCAAAGGGGTACAAGTGCCTAATAATTCAACTGTTTAGCAGGGGCGAAGGGGTGTTGGTAAAAGTAGATATATGCCCCCAAGTCGGCATTTCCGAACGGCTTACCCTAGAACCGACTGTAAGGTAGATGGGCTGGGGGTTTTAGTGTATTGTACGACTTAAATCATGCGTCGCTATGACATATATACAAACGTTAGAACAACTGAAAATAATATGGAGTAAATATAATGAAAAAAATTTTGATCTTAATTTTTATTGTTTTTAGTCAGAATGCGCTCTCAGGAACATATCTAATTTCAGATGCAAAGATAATTAGAATTTCCAGTACTAGTAGCAATTTAGATGAGTTCATGATTTGGACTACTGGAGGTTCAGGCCCATGTCCAGGTAACGAAGGAATCAAGTTCACATTAGTGGATTCTGGAAGCCCAGAAGTATTTAACAAGGCGTACTCAATGGCTTTAGCGGCATTCGCCGGAGATTTCGTCGTTAGAGTGCATAATTATCACGATTCTACATGCAACAGGGCCTCCTATATAGATATTAAACGGTAAAAGTTCTAACAAGCGTAGTCAAGCGAAGCATGGACTCGCTACTGCTCGCCGTTTAGCACGGCGTCAACTGACCCAACCATCGATGAATGATATAACTGAAAAATTAAGAAATCGAGTAGCTGCGATGCCAGAGGTGTCACCGCCGCCTCCTTGGCGAAAAGTTTGTCAGCGTAATGTTTCTACATTAGTTGGTGTCGGCTATGACAAGGGTTCCGATCTTAAGAAGGCGATTTTGTTATATATGCGAAAAACAACAGTTAACAAATATGGCAACCGGCTCTGCACTACGTGCTTCTTCGGTTGCGCAGGTATTAAGTCCCCTGGCAACTACGTATGAATTCAACTATTACTAAATATGCCTTTTTGAGCGGTGCCGGTTATTTTGTGTGTATGGCCATAGCGCACTTTTTTGGTATCAAGTTACCAGTTCTATTTGTCTACTACGACACACCATTTTATGCCTACCAAGATAAAATTATTTCATTCTCGGTGTGTGCTTATGTTGCGCTTTTTTATGCTGCATCTAAGCATCGAGATGTGGCATTAATTGCTATTATCGTTTTGGCTATTACTGCTCTCGGTTTAAGTGCAATTAACGTCTCACCTGCTCTAGCTTCTGTTTTAAGTGAAGGACAATCAACGCTGCCTTACTGGCTACAAACAGTTGCTATAGCATTTTATGTCATCATACTAGTAGCCCTGTACATAAAAGATGGTAAAAATCCATAGCAAACAATTCAATGTGAGTGCTGGCGATCGCTAGTAAGGGCCTGTAAAGCATGGATTTATTTGTCCGTTAATTGGGCGCCAAAGGTGTTCACAGTGGAAAACGAAAACAGAGAAACACATTGGTTTTTTAGATGGCTAATAGCACTCATTTTTTTACTATTTAGTGTAATAACATTTTTTGCTTTTGCCGGAACTGAGATGCCATTATTTGGAGTGGGGTACGGTATTGGTATTTTGTGTATTTGTGGGGCAATTACCTTTGCTACGAGAGGGTTATTGAGAGTCGTTGCTTGTTCAGTTATATCTTTATCGGTCTTGTGTATGGGCTTAGCCTACACTTACAATCAAATTATGTCAGGTATAGCCTATTCTGGCTCTAGAGCTGAACCGTCCATATTTAATTCAATTATGTTTATGCTTGTATACGGTGTACCCAGCATTGGTTATCTATATAAATATCGATTTGGTTTAAGGTATGCAGGTCAAAAAACTCAACAAAGCAATTAAGAAGGGCATACAAACACTCACTTTTTTTGCTGGCGTTATAAGTAAATGAATTCATTGTGCGAATAGCGGGCAAATCGGAACCCTGAGATAGAAGCTTTGGAAAAGTCATTCAAATATTATTGGAATGCATATACGATGGTGCTTGGTTCTATTGGCTATGTCGCTGTTGCTGCTTTCCCACAATATTCGCTATGGCTTTTTCCACTCCTGACTCTTTACGGATATGGTATAACTATTGGCTTCTTAGTTTGCATATTACAATTTTTATACGGTCTTTGGCATTATTACTTAAAAGGAAAAAAAGAAGAGGCCTATCTAAAGCAAATTAAGTCACTTGGTATTTGGTTGATTGGATTTATTATTTTTTTTGTAGGGGTAATGAACGGTTTAATCATTACGGTGTAACGCATAACAAGTGTTTAGATTTAGAAATATTTAGGTAGCGAAGGAAACTGGCAGTATCTCGTTCTGAATTTGATAGAATAGCCGCTAAGACTCAAGCGCGTTGTAGTGGCTATTATGCGTTTAGTAAATTTCGATTTTTATTTAAATACTATATATTACTTTTTTTATATTAAACTTGAGCTTTATTTGCATATATCGCCACTTATGCTGACTTTTAGTATTTGACCGCTATCTGGTTTAAGTTTAAACCTGAACTTCGCATTTGCACCCGGCTTAATTGTTTTATTTCTATTCGTATTTATTGCTTTAAACCCCGTTGCTGTTTGCTGTCTGACTTTTGCCGCTCTTACGCCAAATAATATAGCACTGTCTGAGTAGTTTAGGTCGATATCCCAACCATTAATGACTTCCTGGCTGGTGTTTTTAATCGTTACATTAGCGATGCTAATGCCGTTGCGTTTGCTCCTTACTCTTATTGAACATGTAGCAGGTGGTTCAGGAGGCGGTTCGACAATGCCATTCCCTTTTATATAAAGCTTATTCTATTAACGGAATAATGAGTTAAATGGAGTTACTAAGTTCACTAGCGTTGAGTCGTTTTGTTGCTGATGGACAATAAGTTCAATTGTATTGCATATCATTTTCGCAATGTTGAGATACTTCTAGACGCGTTGCGAGATGTGGTAGGTATCCAAAAAACGACGCGCTTCTTATTGGATACACTACCTTTATGCTTCAACTAACGGAATGAAACCTCGCAGCGATATATGATTTTTAATTAGCTGATTATTTAAAATATATATTTATGTCATCAATTGCGATATCACCGCGATATCCGCCTGCAGCAACTGCCCGAAAGCGTACCTTAATTTCGTCTGTGAAGTTACTGAGGTCTACGGTAGCTTTTAGCCAATCTTGTTGAGAGCTAGATTGTTGTTGTCCAGACCTATACCATATGTTGTTTACCCAATGTCCGTTGCTAAAAACATCTATTGATAGTGTCCCTATATTTGAGCCATACATATGGTATTGAAACTCCAACGATGTATTGTCCGGCCGGAACAAGGCACTTTCCAAAATAGCGGAATCTGATCGAAAGTAGGCATGTCCGTAACTTGCTTCCATATAGGCGTAATGTTGACTATTGTTTGCACCTATATTAGGCCCAGTGTAACGAGAAGGCGTGTTGCCCGAACGACGAGAAAATTTAAATTCTCCATTATTTTTCCATGTTATGCGTTTTTCGAAATTCTCGTCCATAGCTGGAATAGTTCGGTTACAATTTTCGTATTTATTAAGCATATTGCGTTGATTAATTTCAGCGTGTGGCATTCCTGCCCCAAGACAACCGTAGTTAATTGCGGTTGTTCCCCAATATCTAGCAAGGTCTAGCTCATGTGCCATATGGCAGCCGTTGCAATAAGGTTTTATTTTAGCGTTAAACCCAAGGCGTAGTTCTGGAGTGTTCCATTCATTTGGGACCCACGAATTGTTTGCGGCGGTAGTGTTTTCAAAAATATTGGGACGATACATGCCATTAATAAATTGAGTTATTTTGTATATCGGTCTGGTGTTATATATCATTTTATTTAGTTCCTTTAGTTGAACAAGTTGTTTTTCCTTTTCCTGCAAACTAAAGTACTCAACTGCAAAAACATCAAATGGCAAAAAATTCGAGTTATTGAGGTTTCCGTTATCATCTAACTTTCCTCCATGACAGGAAGCACATGAAATGGGGATGGGCTTGGCTCCGCCAGTGTCGAGTGGAACATATTTCTGCGCTAAATCATTGTTGTTATGATCAAACGCGAAAAATCGAACTTTGTTGTTACTTGCATTGGGGTGGTACTCCATCGCTACAGTGGCAAAAGGTTTTGCTCCACCGTACAGCTTGTCAAAATCGCTTTTTATGTCATTGACGAAGAAATCCCCGTGGTTAGACACATAGCATGCCAGCGCATTTGTGCCTCGATTTAAACGTGGCGGTGAATACACACAGTTCATATCCCTTGCCAAACCTAGGTCAGCACTATTGTAATATTTAGAGTTGACGACGTTTACGCTTGGGTCGTTGAAACCGTTTGATTGCTTCCACTGGCTAAAAGTATAGTTTGAGAGATGCCTTAATGATGCAGGCTTGACCTTGTCAAAATATAAATTAACGCGTTCATCAACACTCGTTGTAGAGTTGCTCGTATCATTTCCACGTCTTAGATATTGATTTCTTTTAAATTCATTTTCTAGAGAGTATGGTCGAGCAGCTTCGCGAGGGATGATATACGGCTCATCTGAGTCGGGAACAACGTTAAATAATCTGCTTTTGTAAAAGGTTTTATAGTCGTAGTCATCGATATTGGGGTCCCAACTTTCGAGATAAAGCTCGACGTGAATTTGGGTATTGCCAATGTCCGTGGGGGTCCAGTTAAATGAAATTGTATCCGAAATCGATCCATTTCCTACTGGAGCTTCAACATAAAATTCGCCAATATTTGATGACTTTCCGGCCGTCGATGAATGTACATATGCGTATACGTATTCAACGTAATTACCAAATCCATCTTCGTTCACTCTTATTGATAAAGTTATTTCTTGAGCTTTATTGACTATCGCAGTCGAGGAATCAGCATTAATATCAATTGTAGCTGATTGCGAAAATACTAAGGATGGGAGCGTTAATAATAGGAATAGAAAAAATTTCATTTTAGTTCTCCAATTAACTATCTATATTTAAATAGACGATTTAGTTTCCCTGATCCGTACTTGTTCAAGCGTGGTTTTAGTATTATTTTTTAATTAAACGAAAATTCACGGCCAGCCCAGTCAAAGACCTGGCATATCGCTGGGGTCGAATCGTTGAAGAGCAAAAGCTATAGTGAAATGAGAAACAGGGAGGACTTAGGCTTATCCCAGCTTGATGTATAAGGGATGGTTTGAGCTGAATCGACACTGGGTTATGGTTCTAATATTTCCGCTGTCTTAATGTAGGTTGATTTGTGTGCCAATGTATTTGATATCTAGCTCGAAAACGTTATTGATATCTGAATAAAAACCCAATGAGTTCAATATTTGTTCAATATTTTTAATAATGAATTCGTTATTTTCGTTACTTCACACGTTAGCCTGTCCTTAATAAAAAAATGGCAAAGAAATTGGGGTACACACAAATTGCCTAAATTCGCCTAAAAAACCTTCGTATTACTTATTGTATTTTTAAAATAAAGGCCGTTTACGAACTTGTGTCGCCTAATTTTTGATGGGGGCATCAAATCTTGTTAAAAACCATGATACCGGTGTCATTCAATCTTGAGATTTTGGGTTTGATGTACTACTGTGTCGCGGCTTTATTTACGTTTAAATAATTGAATGACTCATACTTTTTCGTCTTCGAATTATGTGTCTGTCACTATTGTTAACTGCTTAATTGGTGGCTAGAAACCTGAGTTGTTCAGTTGGCTAAAAAGTATTAAGAAGTTGGCGATAAAGTATTAATAAAAAAGCATCAGCCTAAGCGAAAGTATTGGTTTTATTTTGGGGGTAGTGTAATTAAAACCGAGCTGAGCACTGTGCATTAGTTAGGAATGTATAAATAATTCCTTAAGTTTAGGTAAAGTGAGACGTGTATAAAAGTAAATTTCGCGTCAGAAAAGCATAAAGCGTTTTGCACTGTTCCAGAGAGTAAACAGAAAGAGTGACAGGCAAAAATTATTACAATCCATTTTCGGCCTTTGGGGGACTAGATGAAAACAAATTTACGAAAAATGGTGAACAAAAAAGCGGCAAGTAATTGTGCTGCTTTTAAAAAAACCGCTTTAGCATCGATAGTATCGACTGTCACGCTTGTGTCGGGTAATGTGGTTTTTGCTCAGGAAGAAATTAGAGAGGAAGTACTTGTTACCGGTATTCGGGCAAGTATTGAAGCTGCGATGGATATAAAAAGGGAAGCAAGTGGTGTTGTCGACGCCATTTCTGCGGAAGATATGGGTAAATTTCCCGATACAAACCTCGCGGAATCACTGCAGCGTATTACAGGTGTTTCAATCAGTCGTTCGGATGGCGAAGGCGAACAAATTACCGTTAGGGGTTTTGGGCCTAATGATAACTTGGTGACGCATAACGGTCGTATTATTGCTACAACAACAGGTGAACGCGGATTTAATTTTGCCAATATCGCGGCTGAAATGATTAACGGGGTAGCGGTTTATAAAACCTCTGATGCAAAAAATCTTTCGGGCGCAGGCGGTGCTTTAGTTGATATTTCTTCTCGTCGACCGCTCGATAACCCTGGACACTCAGCGTTTGCCACAATCAAAGGTGCTTCGGATGAATCATCTTTAGATTCTAATTTTACGCCCGAGTTTGTCGGCGTTTATTCTGGAACCTTTGCCGACGATACCATCGGTGTGTCGGTAGGTTTTAGTTCTCAAGAGCGTGAAAATGGCAAACAAGAAGCGATGGTCGAAACAGGCTGGCCATCAATGGCTCACGACGCCACTGGATGGGGTGCTGTTTCCCAGAATCCGGACCCCAATAGCGGTGATCCGGAAATCCATATTAATCGCCCCTCAAGCGGCATTTATTCTGTTCCTCAAGAGGTCAATTACCGTTTTACAGAACAGCAAAGAGAGCGTATTAACGGACAATTAGTTTTGCAGTTTGCGCCAAGCGAATCTTTCACAGCGACTTTGGATGTGGACACTTACGAACGCACCGTAGCAACTCAACATTGGGAATCCTCCTCTTGGTTTAACTACGGTTATTCGGAGACAGTATTCAGTGACGGGCCAATAGCGACTCCTTTAATTTATTCAGAAACGTTTGATTTAACCAATCCTGCCGATATTTCTGCTGCATTCCGCGACTCAGCGACTAAAAGTACTGGGACCACCATTGGTCTTAACCTTGAATTCGTCGTAAATGATCAGTTGTCACTGGCGCTCGATGTCGCTCAATCAGAAGCAGAATTCTCACCCGATAGTCCTTGGGGAACGGAAAACAAAATTTCGACAGCTGCTCATATCCGTACCAGTGCTACTGGGGATTTTACCGGTAAAATCCCCGCCATTGTTGTGGGGCGCAAGGATATGGATGGCAATGATATACCGCTGACAGGTGAGCGTTACTTGCCGACAGGAAGTTGGTTTAAAAATGAGCAAAAAGATATGGACATTGATCAGGTGCGTATCGACGGTGAGTTTATCTTGGATGACGACGCTTCGATTGACTTTGGTCTCGCGTTGAGTTCCACAACCAACTCTGTAAAAGAGTTTCAATTACAGCGCAATAATTGGTCGGGTGTCGGTCGCAACGGTGACACGGGAGAGATCGAAAACCCCGCCGTTGTCGGCGCACTAGCCGACGCATTTGAAGGCACTGATCGCGCGATATTAAATGAGTTCGATGGATCTATCGGTGATTTTTCGTTGGCGGAGCAGCTCCCCGGTGTTACCAATGGGGTATTGACGCACGACGGGGTCGCGCTTAATCGTTCCAATATCCTCAACACACTTTGGATGGCGGATTTTAACCAAGTGCGTTTGGTTGGTGAGCAGCTTGAGCCCTGGGGCGATGCCGACAGCGAGGAAACCGCTGTAGTGGGAGATATTTGTGGTACCGCTTGGTGTCCTTCAAGTAACTACAATCAAAGCGGCGCGACAAATCGTGAGGTGATTGAAGATACTCAGGCAATTTATATCCAATACAACAGGAAGTTCGATATTAATGACATGCCTGCCAGTATGGTCGCCGGCTTGCGCTATATCAGTACCGATGTCGAGTCCTCATCGATAGTGCCGTCTTTTATCGGAGCTGAGTGGATTGCAGATACCGAAATTGCTTTGATTCCCGGTGACGCCCCAACCTTTTTGACGGAAGAGGGTGACTACTCCGAATTACTGCCGAATTTGGCTTTAAATGTCGAGGTGACGGACGACGTGGTATTTCGATCTGCATACAGCCATACGATTGTGCGGCCAACTTATGCGGCGCTATTGGGTGGGACGCAACTCGACCAGTTGGCAAACCGCGGCGGCGCGAAGGGTAATTCAGGCAATCCTGACCTCGATCCAAGGATTTCGACGAATATCGATTTGTCGCTTGAGTGGTATTACGATGACCTGAGCTTCGCCTCTTTTGGTTTCTTTAGCAAAAAGCTTGAAAATACAATTACCAAGGGAAATCGTGAGCTGCATTTGTTCGGCCTAAAAAATCCAGCCTCCGGAGAATACTTTGATGCTGCGATTGCAAGTGGGGCTGGAACTGGTGCAGAAATTCGTAGTTATATTTTTGCTAACTTTGATGGGGAGCCAGGCGTAGATGCTGGGACTCAAGTCATTTCGGGTGAGTCATTCAACGACGATTTAATCACCAATGTCGAAGGTTTTTCCAATAGCGATAAGGCTTTTAAATTAATGGGTTTTGAATTCAATATTCAACATCTATTTGGCGCCTCGGGCTTTGGAGCGATATTTAACTATACCGATGTTGAGTCAAACGTCGAATTTGACCAAGGTAAATTAGCTGAACAGACGGTCATTGACGGCGTTAGTGACAGCATGAACCTTGTGGGATTCTACGAAAACTATGGGTTCAGCGTGCGCTTGGCCTACAACTATCGTGAGGCCTATTACACCGGCGAGTTGCAATCGACTGATGCTAGAGGCAAAATCCAACCTATCAACGAAGATGATTACGGTCAGTGGGACTTAAGTGCGTCATACGAATTCGACGGGTCTTTGGATGGCGTTAAGGTGTTCCTAGAAGGTATCAACATTACCGACGAAACAAATTTACAATACGGACGCTCGATTTTGAATGTACTTCGTTATACGCAAACGGGCCCACGCTGGGTTGTGGGTGTTTCATATAACTATTGATTCGCCCAAGCAAATAGTTTGTTTTAACAAGAAGTTCGTTTAGGCAAACATTTTTAAAGGAGCCGTTACATTAATGTAACGGCTTTTTTTTTCCAAGAGAATTAAGTGTATGGTTAACCATGTGCAATTAAACAATATTGATCATGCAAACTTGAAAGTGCTCACCGAAAAGTCTGAAGCACTGGGCGATAACACCTGGTACGGATTAACCTTTCCGGGTGAATTTCGAATTGTGCAGAGTTGCTATCCAATATTTTTTCAAAAAAACACGCAGGATAATTCCTGGATGGCGCTGGCGTTATTTGGTTTTGAAAAAGGGGAAAACCTGTTTTTAAAGGGTAATACATGGGATGCCAACTATATTCCCATGAGCGTTCAGCGGGACCCCTTTTTAATTGGAAAGTCAGAAACACAAAATGAGTACGGTGAAAGAGTAGAGCAAAGGGTTGTACATGTCGATATGGACAGTCCGCGCTTATCGCATGAAAAGGGTATTCCACTTTTTAGCGAATTGGGGGCAGAGACACCTTACCTAGAAAAAATTGCCCGCACGCTGGAAACAATTCATCACGGTTTAATTAATGCAAAAGAATTTTTTAAGTCTATTGAGGAACTGGATTTAATTGAACCGCTCACGTTAGAAATTACATTAAATGACGGCAGTAAAAATCAATTAATTGGTTTTAGTACCATTAATGAAGAAAAATTTCGCAAACTTGGCGATGCCGATATCGTGCGTTTAAATCGAGAAGGCTTTTTAGAGGCGATATATATGGTGCTGGCATCTATGACACATATTAGCGCTCTGATCGAACGCCGAAATTCAAAAGATAATTTCTAGGGCCTATGTCATTTGATCAATGTGCGACAACTGGCGAACTAAACGGAATAAAGCCTGGGTGTCTTACGGATGAAGTTTTGCTATCAGATAAACCGCTTATACTTCGTAGCTATGCTGAGGATTGGCCGGCTGTAAAAGCGGGACAAAAATCCTCGGAGTCGATGGTAAATTATTTGCGAAGGTTTTATTCGCAAGAACCGCTCACGGTTTGCCATGGTGACGATGATTGTAATGGTCGAATTTATTACAACACTGGCTTTACCGGGTTTAACCATTCAACAAAACGCTATGATTTCAATACTTTCTTAGACGAAATACTCGAAAAAAATGGGGAGCAGGCACTTTATATGCCATCGACTAACGCCGAGCGTTGGTTCCCTGGGTTTGATCGAGAAAATGATGCAAAAATCCCTGAAGTTGAAGCATTTAAATTCATTTGGGCAGGAAATCGAACCCGCATAGCCGCACATTATGACTTCTTAGATAATTTTGCAGTTTGTATCAGCGGCAAACGACGCTTTACCTTATTCCCACCTGAGCAAATAACGAACCTTTATCCCGGCCCCTTAGACTTTGCTCCCGGTGGCCAGGAAATTAGCATGGTGGACTTTGCTCATCCCGATTTCGAAAAGTTTCCAAAATTTAGGCGGGCGCTTGATGCCGCGCAGGTGGCTTTACTCGAACCAGGCGATGCATTGTTTTTACCGGGAATGTGGTGGCATCATGTGGAGGGGCTGGACAATTTTAATGTGCTACTAACGCACTGGTGGCGAAATTCCCCGAAATATTTGGGGCGTCCTGCCAATGCGCTTTTGCATGCGGTATTAGCACTACGCTCGTTGCCGCCTACACAAAGAAAAGCGTGGCAGGCACTTTTTAATCACTATGTATTTGAACGTGATGCGGCTGATATTGACGCGATTCCCGTTGGTGCGCAGGGAAGTCTTACGTTGCCATTAAGCGACCCTGAAGCACGCAAACTAAGAGCAGAATTAATTCGCCGTCTTAAAGCATTGTAGACAAACTTTAACGCGGCACATTGGCATTATTCAGAGGTGCCCTAGCAATTGTGAATATGAAAACACCGATTCGTAATATAGTCATTGCAGGCGGCGGAACAGCGGGGTGGATGACTGCCGCAGCTTTTTCAAAACTGTTGGGCAAGAAATTCAATATTACTCTCGTCGAGTCAGATGAAATCGGAACAATTGGGGTTGGAGAGGCTACGATTCCTACCTTACATATTTTTCACCGTTTGCTAGGTATCGATGAACAGGATTTCATGAAATCGACCCATGCGACGTTTAAATTAGGTATTTCTTTTGAAGGTTGGCTGAATGGAAGCGACCAATATCTACATTCTTTCGGTTTTTTAGGCCAGGATTGCTGGGCATGTGATTTTCATCATTTTTGGAAAAAGGGCTTGGGTTTAGGTATAGAGCAAGCCATAGGTGATTACTGTGCAGAACATTTGGCTGCGCGAGAAGGTCGTTTTAGTGTTAATAGCCAGTCGGATCAAAACCACGCTTATCATTTAGACGCAAGTTTATATGCGCAATTTCTCCGCGATTTATCCGAACGACATGGCGTAACACGCAGAGAAGGTAAGATAAATGAAGTAGTGCTCTGCCCTACCACCGGGGAAATTTCCTCGTTAAAACTTGAGTCTGGTGAAAGCATCGAGGGAGATTTTTTTATCGATTGTACTGGCTTTAAAGCACTACTGCTGCGCAAGGCACTGCATGTGGGCTTTGAAAATTGGTCGGATTTCTTGCCTTGCGACCGAGCAATTGCCGTTCAATCAAATTTGCTTAATGAGCCCGTGCCCTTTACTCGAGCAATTGCACATCCGTTTGGTTGGCAATGGCAAATACCGCTGCAAAGCCGGGTTGGCAACGGTATCGTATTTTGTAGTCAACATATATCTGAAGACGAAGCTGCGAGTGTTTTGCGAGAAAATATTGTTGGCGAGCCCATTACTGAGCCAAATCGTATTTTCTTTCAAACGGGATTAAGCAAAAAACATTGGCAGAAAAATTGTGCTGCGGTTGGGCTGTCTGGTGGCTTTATTGAGCCTCTGGAATCAACGGCAATTCACTTGATTCAACGCAGTATTATTCATCTTTTACAGCTTATTCCTCGAGATAAAACAATGAGCTCTTTGTCCCGAGAATTTAATACTAGAATACGCAGGGAAATGGAGGATGTAAGAGATTTTATTATTCTCCATTATAAGTCTACGGCTCGGGAAGACAGCGCCTTTTGGCGTTATTGCAAATCGATGGATGCCCCTCAGTCTTTAACCGATAAAGTCAATCTATTTCGAGAATCAGGTATGATTTTTAAAAAGGAAGAAGAATTATTTGCTGTGGCTTCTTGGGTGCAAGTACTTTTAGGACAGGGGCACCGGCCAAGTAGTTATCATCCAATCGTAGATTTAATGACTGAAAACGAACTTAGATCATTTTTAGAGAAACAACGAACCCGCGTTAGCGAAAAAGTGAAGTCTTGGCCTAATGTTAACGATTTTATTAAGAATTATTGTTGTTAGTAGCTGATTGATCAAAGTTGTAATTGTTTGTAATAAAGAAAAGTCGGAAGCTTAAATTGAACTGCAAAAAAACAATTGTTATTGCCGGTGGCGGAACAGCGGGCTGGATTTCGGCATCGACGTTGAGCTATGCGTTAAATAACTCAGTAAACATTATCTTAGTCGAGTCCGACGATATTCCGACAGTCGGCGTGGGCGAAGCCACGATTCCCCCGATAATTTTGTTGCATCAAGTGCTGGGTTTAAATGAGCGTGAAGTGTTAGCAAAAGTGGGCGGTACCTTTAAGCTTGGGATTCAATTCGAAAACTGGAGCAAGATAGGCAAAAAATATATTCATTCATTTGGTAGTGCTGGAAAGGATAATTGGGCTTGTCGCTTTATACATTATTGGTTGCGGGGCAAGGAAATTGGAATTAATAGGGAATATGGCGATTATTGTTTAGAACATTTAGCTGCGAGAGAAAATAAATTTTTAATTACCCAAGGCGGGCTTAAAAAATATGCCTATCACTTGGATGCAGCCTTATATGCCAAGTTATTGAGGGAATACAGTGAAAAAAATGGAGTCATCCGTAAGGAAGGGAAAATTACGCAAGTTAAAATATGTGCAGAATCCGGCGGAATCAAAGCTTTGATACTTGCATCGGGCGAAAGTATTGAAGGTGACTTCTTTGTCGACTGCACGGGCTTTAGA
Source organism: Marinagarivorans sp. (assembly GCA_028281865.1). Taxonomy (GTDB): domain Bacteria; phylum Pseudomonadota; class Gammaproteobacteria; order Pseudomonadales; family Cellvibrionaceae; genus JANQJB01. The sequence goes on along the minus strand of JANQJB010000167.1, from coordinate 1,461 downwards.
TCGCTGTTGCTTGGTGAGGCGTTAAAAGAGCGCTTTATAGATTGGTCAAATTGGCTGCCTTGTGATCGCGCGATAGCGATGCAGACATCGGTATCGGAGGAACCCATTCCCTATACTCGTGCGATAGCGCATGAAAACGGGTGGCAATGGCGGATACCGCTTCAACATCGGAGCGGTAATGGTTACGTTTATTGCAGTCAGTTTCAATCGGATGATAAAGCAAAGTCTTTATTGATCAGCAATGCTAAAGGAGAACCGATCAATGAACCTAAACCATTCAAATTTAAAGCTGGAACGCGGGACAGGCACTGGGTTAAAAATTGTGTGGCGATTGGCTTGTCGAGTAGTTTTCTTGAGCCGCTCGAATCAACCAGTATTCATTTAATTCAACAGGGTGCCACTTTACTGGCGAAATTATTTTCGAATGGGGAAATTAATCAAGACCTTGCTTACTACTACAACAATCGCGTGCGCGCGGAGTTAACCGATATACGCGACTTTATTATTTTACATTACTGCATGACGGAGCGTAACGATAGTGAGTTTTGGCGTTACTGTTGTTCGATGGATATTCCTGAGTCTTTAAGCAATAAGATAGCGCTTTTTTCAGAGCATGCTTTGGTATTTAAAGAGAGTTACGAATTATTTGCGGAAGAGTCCTGGGCACAGGTTATTATGGGACAAGGAGAATTACCGGCGGCTTATCACACTGCGGCCAAAGGATTGAGCGAAGATGAACTCAGAAGTTTTTTAGAAAGAACGGCTAACAATATCCGCGATCAAGTTAAAAAAATGCCCTCTCACCAAGAATTTATTAATTATTATTGCAAGGCAAAATAGGGTGAATGATAGTCCTTTTTTGAATGTTGTTATTGTTGGGGGTGGCTCTGCCGGTTGGTTAACGGCGGGTTTGATTGCAAGCAAATATGCAACTGCGGAAAATAAAAATACAAAAGTTTGTGTGACGTTAATTGAGTCGCCTGATGTGCCTATTATTGGAGTGGGAGAGGGAACCTGGCCTTCAATGCGCAATACTTTAAAAAGAATCGGTATAAGTGAACTAGCATTTTTAAAGTATTGTGGAGCTTCATTTAAACAAGGGTCAAAGTTTTGCGGCTGGAGTAACGGCGAGAAAAATGATATTTATTATCATCCATTTACCGAACCCAATATGTATGGTCGCGCTAATATATACGAAATATGGAAACATAAAAATAGCGGCAAAACTTATGCCGAAGAAACGTGCTTTCAGACGGCCCTATGTGAACACAATCTTGCCCCTAAAAAATTAATTGCGAAAGAGTTTACCGCTTCGGCGAATTACGGCTACCATTTTGATGCTGTCCAATTGGGAAGATTATTGCACGAGCATTGCGTTTCCAACCTTGGCGTTAACTATATTTCTGACCATGTCACCAAGGTCTGTTTATCGCAAGCCGGTAATATCGATTCAATCGAAAC
>JANQJB010000158.1 GCA_028281865.1 Marinagarivorans sp. | reverse complement strand
CGATACGTATGTGGCGCCGCGCGATGAGCGGGAGCGTTTGCTGTGTCGGATATGGTCGGCGTTATTGAATATTGAGGAAGGCAAGGTCGGTATTTACGATAACTTCTTTAACCTCGGTGGCCATTCGTTATTAGTGATGAAACTTATCGCTGAAATAGAAAATGTTTTTGCCGTTGAGTTGGCTGTTCAAACCGTCTTTCAGCAGCCCACACCATTTGGTTTGATAAAAGAAATTGAGAATCGTAAAAGTGGGCAGAGCAGAAAAATAATTGAAAAGGTAAAGCCGAGGCCCGAGTACTTGCCTTTATCCTTTTCGCAAAAGCGTCTTTGGTTTATTGATAATATCGAACCGGGCAGCCCACAATACAATATTTTTCAGGCGTTTAAAATTAATGGCGAATTTGATGTTGATATTGCCGAGCGAGCGCTTTCTCGCATAGTTTCACGCCACGAAATTTTACGAACAATATACAAACAATCAGAATCCGATCCCGTTCAAGTTGTATGCGAACACGATGAATTTTGCATTCAGCGTTACGACCTTAGCAATTTTCCAGAGCACGAACAATCCTTAGAAATTAATCGTCTACTTGATAAGGAACGACAGGCAGCATTTGACTTGACTCGGGATATTATGGTGCGCGTCGCTTATATTGCAACGGGTATGAAAGCGGGTGTACTGCTTTTTAATATGCATCATATTGCCGCTGATGCAGAGTCGTTGTCGCTTTTGGTAAACGAGTTTGCCGCTACATATCAGAGGCTATTAGATGGAAAAGTAGAGAGCTTGGAACCTTTGGCGATTCAATATGCGGACTATTCGCTGTGGCAAAATCGTGAATTTAAGTCCGACGAGTTTAATTCAAAATTCGATTATTGGGAGCAGCAATTACAGAATGCTCCGGCCATACATTCACTGCCGCTCGATTATCCCAGGCCAGAATATAAAAGTTTCGAAGGCTTAAATGTAAAGGGTAGTTTGGACCCAGAGTTTAGTCAGCAGCTGGTTAATCTAGCAAAAGATAATAACATGACTTTGTTTATGTTATTACACGCCGTATTAGCCTTAGTGCTGTCACGTCATAGTTCTGTTGATGACATTGTTATCGGCACGCCTGCGGCGAACAGATCAAGAAACGAATTGGCACCTTTAATCGGTTGCTTTATCAATAATTTGGTTTTAAGAACCACAACAAATTTTGAATATACCAAAGATTACCTTGATCATGTCGTACAGGTAAATTCGGGAGCATTAAGTAACAGTGATATTCCTTTTGAACAGCTTGTTGAAAAATTCTGTGATTCTCGCTCTAGCAGTTATACACCGGTTTTCCAAATTCGCTTTGCAATGAATACCATCGCGCCGAGTGAAGTAGAGCTACCGGGAACTGAGATAGAAGAAATTAAAAGTGACTATAACATTATTCGATCTGACCTCGATATTCATGCGCAATTAACGGATCAAGGGATAGAATTTAATTGGTTGTATGACAGCGCGCTATTTAAAGAAGAAACCATTAAACAGTTAAATTCACATTTCATAAATCTCTTGCACAGCATAAGCAAAAAAAGCGACGGTAAACTAAAAGATTTAGTTATGTTGTCCGAGCAAGAAGAAATGGATTTAGTAAAGATGTGTCAAACTGAGGAAAATAACAACAAGAGCTTCATTCAATTATTTTACGAGCAATGTCGAAAAACACCAGATGCCGTTGCGTTGCAGTATCAAGGGGGCAAGTGTACCTACGCAAATCTAGCTAAAAAGTCAAATCAACTCGCAAATTATCTACAACGGGAAAGAAATATCCAACAAAATTCGAAAGTTGGTATCTGTTTGCCCCGTTCTGTCGATATGTTAGTGGCAATATTAGCTGTAATGAAAACAGGTGGTACCTACGTGCCTCTGGACCCAAGTTATCCGGTCAGTCGATTAAATTACATGGTAGATGATTCGGCAATAGATACTATCATTACACACTCTAATTTATCGTCGCGTATAACCTTTTCGTCTGTCTACTCTTTGTGCGTAGACAACAAAGAACTTATTGATTCAGTAGAACAAGAAAGTAACTTAGAGCTGAGGCTAGCGGAAAATTATAAAGACTGTGCTGCCTACATTATTTATACCTCTGGTTCCACTGGTAAAGCGAAAGGGGTAAGCGTTAGCCATGCCAATTTAAGTCACTATATTGAAAATGCCTTGACCGGATATTATAGGAATGTTTGTGAAGGAACAGTATTACTGAGTTCGTTTAATTTCGATGGCACACTTCCAAACATATTTTTACCACTTGCGAATGGAGGAAAAATATATCTTGCAAATGAGTCGGATCCTTATCTTGAAATTGTAAGTATTTTTAAATCTTGGTCCGCTGGTTTTACAAAAATAACACCATCTCAGATGCAGCTGTTGCTCACAGCATTGCCCTCAGAACAAGAGCCGATAATGGGAAAGCATACTTTTGTAATGGGCGGTGAGATATTTTCATCTAGTTTGTATAAAAAAATAATTAAGCATTTCCCAAAAGCAAGCGTATTTAACCACTATGGTCCTACTGAAACGACAATAGGCTGTATTTATGGCGAAATAAAACAAGAAGATGAAGACAGGACACAACTGCCGTTGGGGTGCCCCATAAACAATACGGCTATTTATATTCTGGATAAACATGGAAATTTGGTACCTAAAGGCGCGATTGGTGAACTTTATATTGGAGGCTCTGGTGTCGCACAGGGGTACATTAACAAACCAGAGTTAACCCAAGAGAAGTTTATCCCTAACCCATTTTCAGATAATTCGAAAGATATTTTATATCGCAGCGGTGATTTAGTTCGATATCTTGATGATTATCGAATAGAGTTTATCGGTCGTATGGATAACCAATTAAAAGTAAGAGGTTATCGTATTGAGTTGGGAGAAATTGAGGGTGCATTAAAAGAGCACAAATGGATAGCCGACGCTGTAGTTGCGGTTCAGGAAGATCGAGATAAAAATAATCAACTTGTGGCTTACGTAATTCGAAATAAACAAGTAACAGAAAATAAATTCAATATGGATGCTGTTTCTGCGTATTTGGCAATACAGTTGCCGGATTATATGCTCCCGTCGGTAATTCAGGAAATGGATGCTTTTCCACTAACTGAAAGCGGAAAGATAAATCGAAAAGAACTTCCACGAGTTGATTTTTCAACGCAAAAGCAAACTTATCGGGCGCCGCAAACAGACAATGAACTTGTTGTCAGCCAGATATGGTCTGAGCTACTTGGAATAGAAAATGTAGGCCTTGATGACAATTTTTTTCAATTGGGAGGACATTCTCTTGTCGCAATGAAACTTATTGCAAAATTAAAAGAGCAGGGGTTTAAAGTAGACGTACGGCAGGTGATGAACGCTGCAAATTTGGCTGATTTTGCTGCGGGCTTAGATTTAGATAGTGAAATGGATAAAACGCAAGCAAGCATGATTTCTAGCGCTTGCAGCAAAATAGAACCCGCTATGTTGGATTTAATTCAGCTAAGTGAGAAGGAGTTAGACCATATCGAATCATTGACTCCGGAGGGAGCTAAAAATATTCAAGATATTTATCCTTTGGGCCCTTTGCAAGAAGGAATTTTCTTTCATCATCGTGCGACGATGGATAACGGTGACCCTTATGTGATTGCACGAATATTATCTTTTGACAATGAAGATGAAGCGCAAAATTTTATTCGCGCCTTACAACTTGTCGTCAATCGTCACGATGCGTTAAGGACAGCTATTTATTGGGAAAATATTAATCAACCGGTTCAAGTCGTTCAGCGGCAAGCTTCCATTAATGTTCACAAAATCAAGTTAAAAGATGAGGAAATAAACGAATATTTAATGGGGCAAGTGGAAGCAAGTAGACAAAATATCGATTTAACAAAGGCACCAGGGATAGATCTTAGTCATGTGAGTTGTGTTGAGCAAAACTCTGATGCAAAGATATTCATTGTACTTAAGCATCATCATATTCATCTTGATCACCTTTCTACGGAAAGAATACTAGAAGAGGTATTGACAATTTTAAAGGGCAGGGAATCTGAACTACCCGAGCCCAGTGCGTATCGTGACTACATATTGGCTTCGCACTCTTCCTCTCAAGAAAAACAAGGTCGGAAATACTTTATGGAAATGTTTTCGAATATCGAAGAGCTGACGAAGCCTTTCAACCTATCAGATATTCGTGGTGATGGTTTACAGCTAGAGGAAAAAAATATAGCTGTTCCTTCAGGGCTGGCCGAGCAAATAAAAACCTTAGCAAAGAAAAAAAATATTAGTCCTGCCGTAATTTTTCATGCGGCATGGGCTCTTGTGGTAGGGGGCTGCAGCAACTTAAATGAGGTGGTATTTGGCTCTGTACTATTAGGACGCTTGCAGGGCGGAGCTGTGGACGAAGGTTGTATTGGCCTCTATATGAATACTTTGCCGATAAAAGTTAAGCTCGGGCTGTCTGTTGATATCTTGTTAAATCATATTCAGCAAAGCTTAAACGAACTAATATCGTATGAATATATGCCACTTTCACAGGTGCACGCTTGCAGTAATTTTCCTGCAGAAATGCCATTGTTCAGCAGTATCTTAAATTATCGGCACTCCAAACGGATAAGCACTGAGGACAAAAAAGTAAAACTAAACGATATTACACCTGATGCTGGCCGGCAGAAAACTAACTATCCATTTTCTATGTCGGTAACAGATTTTGGAGAAGATTACTCTATAGGTGCTCAAACATATCCAGAAATATCGGCGGACCGTTTAAATGCTTATATGTTAAAAGCACTTGAAAATATTTGTTTGTCGGCAAATGGTGGCAACGAAAAACTTAGTTCAATAGTTTCCGCGCAGGAAGAAAAAAAATTATTAACAGAATGGAATAATACTGCAGCAACCTTTCGTCAAGATGACTTGTTGCATCAAATATTTGAGGAGTTTGCAGATGCCCAGCCTGATGCTACCGCTATTGTTTATGAAGGGCAGTCTTTAAGTTACCAGTCGCTTAATGAAAAAGCCAATCGTCTTGCCTCATATCTTGTCTGTCAAGGAGTTGGTATTGAAAGCAAAGTAGCAATATTGCTTGAGAGATCGCTATCTTCCGTTATATCTATATTGGCAATATTAAAAGCTGGCGCAGCGTATGTACCGTTGGACTCCAACTACCCTAAGGAACGACTCGATTTTATTCTAGATGATGCAGGAATTGAGTATTTGATAACGCAAACCTCGTTAGAAGATAAAGTTACTTCAAACAAGTTAGCGCGTATTGATTTGGATTTAATTGAAGAGAGTTTAGCGGGTTTTTCGGAGAATAATTTAAACCTTAAAAAATTACATTCTAGAAATCTCGCTTATGTTATTTATACCTCCGGATCGACTGGCAAGCCGAAAGGTGTGTTGATTGAACATAGAAGCGCAATTAATTTAGCGAATTTTCTAGAGCAGCGTTTTAAGGTCACCACGGATAGTAGGATTCTTCAATTTGCGTCCTTTGGCTTTGATGCGAGCGTTTTGGATTGGGTTACGGCGTTGTTGAACGGTGCGTCATTGTATATTTGCAGCGAAAACGAAAGGCAGTCTCCCGATCTTTTTCAACGACTTATGGAAAAAAATAAAATCACACATGCACTGATTTTGCCTTCTTCTTTAAAACTATTGAAGCCTAGTGATGCGCTGGGTCTTAAGGTTTTAAGTGTTGGCGGTGACGTATGTGAAGCCCATGTAATAAAGAATTGGGTTGGCAGATGCGATATTTTTAATGCTTACGGGCCAACAGAAATAACTGTTTGCACGAGTATAGGAAAGCTTAATTTAGACAGGCCTACAGTCATCGGTAAGGCAATCTCAAATTCAAACTTATATGTTTTAGGCTTGGAAAAGCAGTTAACGCCGATAGGTGCTATTGGTGAGCTTTATGTTGGTGGTGTCGGTGTGGCGCGCGGGTATTTGGGCAGAGATGAATTAAATGCAGAACGCTTTATTCAAAACCCATTTTCGAACAATGAAAAAGACATATTGTATCGAACGGGAGACTTGGTTCGTTATTTACCGGATGGAAATATAGAATTTATCGGGCGTGCTGATAACCAAGTTAAAATTCGTGGTTTTAGAATAGAATTAGGTGAAATTGAAAGGTGCTTAGGTAAATTAGAAGATGTTAGAAGTTGCGTCGTAACAGTATTAAAGGGTGATAAGGATACAGAAAAAAAATTAGTTGCTTATCTCGTTCAGGACGAATCTTGCGTACTTAGTAACGAAGCCTTTGTAGAACAAACTAAACAGCTATTACATAATAAAGTACCGAGCTATATGGTGCCGTCGGCATTTATGGTAATGGATCAACTACCTTTAACCGAAAACGGAAAAATAAACAAAAAAGCTTTGCCCAAACCTGATATTACTCTGATGCAAAGTAAATATATTCCTCCGAAAACGACAACGGAGAAAACTTTGGCGACGATTTGGTCTAAGTTGCTCGATTCAGATGAGCGAAGTATCGGTATTGAAGCTAATTTCTTTGACCTTGGTGGGCACTCGCTAACGGTCGTTAATTTACTTTCAGCTATTAAAGAAAAGTTCGATATTAGCTACCCCGTAGCAATGGTCTACCAACATAAAAATATCAAATGTATCGCGGAATCGATAGAGCTTTTAAAAGCGAAGATTCAGGCTGATATTGTTAAAAATAATTCAAACAATATATATGAGACGGAGATTTGATGTGGAACATTTTAACGGTGTATTAAAAACTTTATTTGAAAAAGGTATTAGTTTCTCGCTCAACGGTGAAAAACTAAAAATAACGACCTCGAATGAACTCGAGGTAGAGTCCTTAAAATTGATTAAGCAATATAAAGAAGAAATTAGATGTTTTGTAAAAGAAACTTCTACGGCTCGATCCTTTGATGAGAGCGAAAGCAAAATTAAAAAATATGATCAAAGCAATGGCGAAGCCCCGCTCTCATATTCCCAACAACGCTTATGGTTTATCGATAAACTCGGTGAGGGCAGTGCGCAGTACAATATCTGCCAGGCCTTGGAAGTACACGGTGCCTTTGATCTGGCCGCCGCCGAGCAA
>JANQJB010000132.1 GCA_028281865.1 Marinagarivorans sp. | reverse complement strand
GGGGTCGTCACGAAACCAAAAACGCTCAAGACGATTGAATGAATTATTACCGAACTCAACACCGTTGCGCCCTTCGAGGTCTTCAAAACTAACCTGCCCGACTTTGTCACTGTTGTCGACAGTAATTTGCCCTCCGACAACATCAAAATCACTGTAGAAAGCCACATAATATTTAGGGGCTTCTCCGACTTTCTCTACGTCAATGACATCAAAACCGAAGCCGCTTATAGTATGATCAAAACCGAAAAATAGCGAACCAGCAGGTCGAAAGCCCTCGTCATCAGGTACTGAACACACGCCAGTGCCACAACCGATATCATTTTCTTGAATAATCAACAAGCCGCCGAGTTCCACGTTAGAATCGCCCATGTTTCCGGCGCCCCACGAGGGACCGTTCAAGTCTTTGTCGGCGTTAGTAATTTTGTCTCTTTTGCGATTAGTAGAGTCGTAGGCAACGGCATAGTCTTCCTTGAAATCAAGTAAGTTGTCTGCGCTAATCAGTACGCCTTCAGAAGCATATTGGTCGTTGATTACGGTACCGTGTTCGAAACCGTTAAAATCGATCAAGCCTGCATTTGCATTTACTGCAAAGGCTAAAGCGGCTGAACCAATGATTGTATTCCAAGATAATTTCATGCTCTCTAACTCCAATTAAATTCTGTCTGTACACATCCGTAGTGATTATTTCTCTTCGTATAAATTTTTGTGTTGTCAATACTCAAGCGCCTAGAATGCACGAACTAGGCCAATATTGATTTTTATCTTATATTTCAAAAACTTAAGAATTAGAATTTGGGTGAGAAGGCACTAATTATCACATCCATGTAAACATTCCCGACAGGCACTATCGTTGAATTTTGGAGTATCGCCCATCGAAGTAGATAAGTGGATCGACATCCGCGTCGCTGCTGGAACGAACAGCTGCGATATCGCCTATGACGATGTCGTGAGTACCGTAAGACACCATCTTTCGAGTAACGCATTGAAAGCAAGCTAATGCATCACTTAGCGCAGGAGCACCGTTGAGGCTTTCTTGCCAATTGGGAAAATTAAAACGCTGATCAAGCTTCTCATGATCGGCGCAACACTGAGAGAGCGCTTGGTGTTCATTGGCAAGTATATTCACCGCAAATAATGAATCCATCGCAAAAGCAGAATAAATACGATGGACACGATTGATACACACAAGCAAAGAAGGAGGTTCGTCGGAAACGGAAGTGACAGAAGTCGCAGTCATCGCATGGTTTTCACCAGCCGCATCCTTGGTACTAATTATACAAACTCCGGAAGCTAAATAACGCATCCCTTTACGCATCTGTTCCGCTAATTTATTTTGTTTCAAACCTTGTTCTTCTTGCACTGAAATTCTGCCTTAATAATAAATACCGCATAATACCCCGCAGCGGCGCTAAATGATATGCTGACACTTAATTATGGTTGATAACCAAAAAAAGTGACAAAGAGAAGCGAAAAAACTATGCAGTATGACGAAATATTGGATTTTTGGTTTAATGAAATTCCATCGAAAAACTGGTGGATTAAAGATGCTGAGTTCGACACAACAATTAAAAATCGGTTTGCAGAAATTCATTTAAAAGCAGCGCGAGCAGAATTATTTTCTTGGCGAACGTCTCCACAGGGGCGCCTAGCAGAAGTCATCGTACTCGATCAATTTTCACGTAACATTTATCGTGATCGCGCCGAAGCGTTCACCCAAGACGCGCTGGCCTTGGCGCTGGCACAAGAAGCGGTGCATCAAGGCGATGATGCAGCACTAAGTCAACAACAGCGATGCTTTCTTTACATGCCCTACATGCACAGTGAATCGCTAGAAATCCACAACGAAGCCTTCCGGCTTTTTGAGGCCCTCGATACGCCGAGTCAACTTGAATACGAAATTAAGCACAGAGATATAATTGAAAAATTCGGCCGCTATCCACACCGCAATAAACTATTGGGCCGCGATTCAACAGCGGAAGAAATTGCCTTTTTAGAGCAACCAGGCTCGTCGTTCTGATATTTTAAGTTAGTCAGTAACGGGTGACTAAGTACCACCTAGGAAGCGTAAAACAGAACTCTTTTGTTGGTTGGCGAGCACCTGCATGGCGATAGAGCTATCGCGCTTAACTTGCCCGTTAACTAAATCCGTTATTTCCTTGGCAATATCTGCATCTTTAATACGCGAGCGACTCTCTTGCGCCTCAATAGCACTGGCATGCAAGTTTGAAATACTCGAATCAAGACGATTAATCCCTGCGCCAATATCGGCATTAACCGAATTGATATCGGCTTGCACCTGGTCCAATACGCTCAGTGCAGAGGTCGCACCTGAGGCGCTGCTAAAATCGATATTGTTTAACCCTGCATCTTCGAGCATTTGAGAAAAATCACCCTGCTCAAGGTCAATCCCATCTTCGGCATTAGCGCCCACTTGTAAACGAATATTGTCACCGTTTGAAAGCAGCGATTTGCCATTGAACGAGCTCGTTTGAACAGTCTGGTTTATTTCTGCGAGAAGTTGTTGAGCCTCATCATCCAACGCACCGCGATCGCTATCACTTAAAATCCCATTGCTCGCCTGCAGCGCTAATTCGCGCAAACGATGAACAGCGTCATTAACGCCTTGCAAACTAGCACCCTTGGTTTGCAGCATTGAAATTCCATCATTGGCATTGCGAATCGATTGGTTAAAACCATTGACCTGGGCAGACATACGATTGCTAAGCGCTAAGCCAGAAGCGTCGTCACCCGCATTATTGATGCGTGAACCCGAAGCAATACGCTCGGCCGAACGATTAATAATGCTATTAGCATTTTGCAGGCCCGAAAGTCCGCTAGTTCCTGAGATATTCATCACCGGCACCTAATTATGAGACGTTAGTCATAGAATAACGTGTAAGGCAACAAGTGTGAAACAACCGTTTTTTCCTTAAATCTGCGTTTTATAGCCAAAAAATAGGGCTAAGAGCTTACAGCCATATTAAAACAGCAAGCTCAAAAAATTTGGACTAAGCAGCCTGTTTCCAACTAAGAAACCAGCTTTTTTGTAGTTAAAAATTACTGATTTTATTTAACGAAGACAGTAATTTTTTCCGATACGACCGGCGGATTATGCGGGATATGTAAATGATCCCCCAAAACCAACTGCAAAGTGTGCTTCCCCTTTGGCAAAGTCAATGTCGTTTCCGTTTGCCCGCCACCAAAATGTTTTACGTCATTACCCATCGGCTGCCCCGCTTTTGGCAGGCTTTTGGCGTTAATGAGCAAATGATGGTGACCTGTGTTTTCTTTTTTAACACCGGCCGGCGCAACACCCATTCCAGACAAACCAAACTTTACCGTGAAAGTTTCCGAGACAGTTTCGCCATTAGCAGGGGAAATAATGTAAACACTGGCGCCATTTGGCGATTTAGATTGAGGAAGCGATCCGGCAAAACTTGCAACACTTAAGGTAAAAATTGAAACAGCGATAATTATATATTTTATAAGTTTCATTTAGCGTAATCCTATCGAATTATCAATAACGGGAGTACATCATGTGGACCGGGATTATAGCGAGTAAATGAATATGCTGGAACCGTTGTTATCCCATCGCATTTATTCCGGAAATGGTTAAAATGCCGGGGCTGCAGGCTTTGTAGTCGCAAGCTCTACAAACGATAGGGATTACAAGCGAGTATTTATTTGCGCGGGCAGATCCTAATCTATACCCAGTCTTTCGTGATAATCTTCGCGGTTATCACCCAGTTGTTTCAGGATATTTTTAGCACCATCAACATCATCAGCAGCAATTGCCGTTTCTAACTGTTGTATCAGATCGGCCATTTTATCCATACCCTCTTGAAAGGTCGCTTGTTCTTCCGGATGGACCTGTTGCGCAATTGCAATATCGAAAGATGATTTCAAATTGGCGTATTGCGCCTTAATTACCGCAAGGTCTTCACTCTCGCGCATCGCTTTATAGGTTTTTCCCATATCCTCCATGGAGTCATGCAACTCACTCGATTCGCATGCGCTTAGCGCGATAACCAGCGCCAAAAAAAACAGTATTTTCTTCATTTTCCTACTTACCTCAATTACCACGGCTGTTGCCGATGCCGATGCCGATGAAGCTCCCAGAGCGGATGGTCGAAGATTACTCCCGTGTAGTTTCACTTTTCTTGCAGTAGTAAAAAGCCGTCTCTAAATTTTCATAAAAACGAGCCACCCACCAGGCGACCTATAGTCCGAAACCTCAGATTTTTAGGTCCTCAATCGCGTTTTAGGTCGCGTGGCGCCTATCTTTAGACGATATTGGCACCAGTATATACATCAATAGCGGCTGGCAGTGCTAGCTCATGATAGAGGCGATGCAAGCATGCAACTATCTTGGTCAGCGGCGTTAAAGATCCGTAATAGAAAAAGGTAAGCCATGAATTTAATAAACAGAGCGCTGATATTTTTTGTGCTAATAAGTTTGTTTTCTTGTTCCGCCAATCCACCTAAGTTACAAAAAGAAGATGTGTCTCTTCACCCTTCTTGCCAACCAAAAAACACTAAAAAAGCTGAACTAGACGAGGATAAGTACGTACGTATTGGAGGTGTGCAACAGTGGGTGACGATAAAGGGGAAGAATTGCTCCAACCCAGTTGTGTTAATGGCGCATGGCGGCCCGGGAAATCCTTTAAGCCCATATCACGATAGTCTTTTCCAAAACTTCGAAGAAAACTTTACTATTGTTCACTGGGATCAAAGAGGTTCTGGGAAGACATACGCAGCGCAATTTGAAACAGGAGAAATAACACTCGAGAAGATAACTAACAACAATTTAAGTGTAGATCTTCTTGTAAGCGATGGGCTCGAAGTAAGCGATTACATTAGAAAAAGATTAGGGCATAAAAAAATCATTATATCGGGCTCATCATGGGGCTCGTTCTTGGCTACAAAAATGGCCCACTCTGCACCCAATAAATATCATTTTTATGTAGGATTATCCCAGATTGTCAATGGCCGTAAACTTTACACTGAGAGTTATATAAAAGTTAAATCAATTGCGATAGAAAAAAATGATCAAGCTACTCTAAATATTTTAAACAGCATCGGCCCGCCATTTTGGTCTCAACCAGCAAGCTTTGGCAAGTTACGTAGAATAATAAAAAGGTATGAAGACGAGTCGGTAAGTCAGCTTGCAGATTGGAAAATGGCAAATGAATATCTCTCTGAACAAACAAAACGTGCCTATATTTTTGGAGAAGAATTTTCCTTCCTCAAATTTATTGGCTTAGATGGAGATGGAATGGTACACAATATCGCTTTGGATAAGTGTTGTACTCAATTTAAAATACCGATTTATATCATACAAGGCCAAAAAGACTTGCTGACCGTACCGAAAGTCACAAGAGAATATTTTAAAAAAATCAAAGCGCCGGAAAAAGAATACATAGCATTAGAGCATTCAGCTCACGATCAGACTATAGAAATGCTGCGAGCGTATATTGATACGCTAAATGCGGGTGTCTCAAGGTTTATTGAGAAAGCAATACTTCCTGCACCGAAGACGTCGAATTAATTTACATTATATAACAATATTCGCTTCAACTATTTGATTTATATAGGTATTTTTAATGGCGCAAAAATTGCTTTGATGAGGCCGATATAATAAGACGTAACAAAAGGAGAATTTCAATGATCAGATCGATCAAAGCAATTTTTATTATACTGCTAATATTGCCGTGCTTGGCTCATGCAGTACCAATAACGATTACAACCACAGGAGATGTTATTCACAGCGATGACCCGCTCGGTAAAGCATTCGGGCAAGGAGCTGGGAAAAACACAATATTAGGAGCAACAGTTACTACAAAGTTTTTCTTTGATACGAATGACATACCCACCACCAATTTATCAGGCATTTCACACACAGAAGTTTTCGATGACCGCACAAACTGGCTTTCATCGTCAATTTATGTCGATATAGATACAGTCGACCCCCTTTTTAAATTGGGAAATATCATGCCGACACTCCCTCATATTACGGACCGACTCGCACACACGAATCGCAGTATCCTTACAACAAGTACCCGCAATTCATTCTTTTTGAGAGATACTAGCTTAGGCACCTCTGCCACAAACACCCGCGGTGATCTGGTAAGTAACGAACTGCATTTGATATCTGATACAGTTGAACTGGTACCTTCATTCGATGATATTCTGGGAAATATAAAAGCTTATCAGAGCCTTGATTTTTCAGATCCAGACTCAGCGTATTTCGCGACAATGTACTATAGAATTAGTGACCAAAACATAAATGCGAGATTACGTTATCGCTTGAGCTCTTTAAGCGTGTCGATTGGAGCTACAGAAGTGCCGGAACCAAGTCTGTACTGGGCTTTAGTACTTCCTCTAATTTGGTTAGGGCGAATGAAACTGAAAGCTCAAAGTAGCAATTAAAGTTGCCCATTTTAAGGAGTCAAAGCCCTTTTTTAGTGGGGATATCTATTATTAAAGGCTTTGACCCTTGAATTATTTGCAGCCTAGACCCGAGTAGTTTTGGCAAAAGGCTGATAAAACTTAGTAAACCAAAGTTAATTGTTACAGGGATACGCTTGAGCCATACCGATAATAAGCCCAATTCTTGCTGTCGTTTCTTTGCTTTCTTTTGGGTAGGCCTTGGCCCATTTCCTTGTAGCGATTAACGCTTGTTCTGGTGATATACCACCATTAGGTAAGCAAAACAGTGTGGAGGCTGGTCTTAAGGAGAAAATCACTTGAGCAGTATCAATAACGCCAGAAACATAGCCAAGACAATTAGACTCTTTTAATGCCTCAGACATCTTGGGGTCACTCGGTGCGTAACATGCGTCAAACACCTCATCCAAGGTCTCGAAGCCAGCATTCGCATATCCAGAAAATAAAAATATGGTCAAAAGTAAATATTTTTTCATTATATTTATTCTCATATTAGGTTTGTTTGCGTTCAACTTTCGTTTGTCGAATCCACTTCATATAAATTTTTTGAAACCCAACAAGCGTTTAACTGCTAGCGCTTGGTGGGCCCAATATTGCTGTAGCATCGCTTAAGCCTCTTCAGGTAAATCCACGCGATTATCGGAACAAATATCGATACAGAGCGTATACTCTTCGAATCTTTCATTACCGACCACCTACACCTAACTACTCCAACTTTGACTTAAGGCCTCTGCTTGCTTCAAACAAAGTTCAATAGCCTCATCAGCTTTATCGGGCGGATATTTCCACTTACGTAACGCCCGCCTTACAAGATTTCGAAGCTTGGCTCTTACGCTATCCCTAACCTGCCAATCCACCGTGGTGCTTTTTCGTAGTTGCGCTGTTACATATTTAGCTAATTCCCTTAAATTATTATCACCTAGTTCTCGAACCGCGGATTCGTTTTGTATCAACGCTCTGTAAAATGCAATCTCATCTGAATTTAAGCCAGATTTTTCTGCCATCTCTGCATCTTCGGCCATTTCCTTCGCCATTTTAATAAGCTCTTCGATGACTTGTGCAGCTTCAATCGCGCGGTTGTGGTATTTGCGTAAGGTCTCTAGGATGCGGTCTGAATACTTCTTTTCAGATACCACATCCGTTTGCATACGAGCCTTTACTTCGTCACGCAACAGTTTTTCAAGCAGTTCTACGGCTAAATTTTTGTGGGGCAGGTTGGCAACGTCCTCCATAAACTCAGCGGATAATAAACCAATATTTGGTTTATCTAAACCAACCATCTCAAATATATCGTCCACACCATCGGCAACAATAGCGTTATCAATAATTTGTTTGAGCGCGGAATTTTTCTCATCATCAGTA
>JANQJB010000050.1 GCA_028281865.1 Marinagarivorans sp. | reverse complement strand
CATTGCGTGACAACCCTCTGTGCGCCTTGCAAGAAAATGAAGCGGTATTAGCTGATAATGATCCGGGTTTGAGCGCGCGTTTGAGTTATGACGTTAATGAAAATATTGCCGCCCCTTACATTAATTTATCCACTAAGCCTCGCGTTGCCATTTTACGTGAGCAAGGGGTGAATAGTCAGGCGGAAATGGCCGCTGCTTTTACCCGCGCTGGATTTTCTGCAATTGATGTTCATATGAGCGATATTATTTCCGGTGACATTGCGCTTGATGATTTTCAGGGGCTTGCTGCTTGTGGCGGTTTTTCCTACGGTGATGTGTTAGGTGCCGGGGAAGGATGGGCAAAAACTATTTTATTTAATTCGCGCGCGCGCGATCAATTTCAGTTATTTTTCCACCGTTCAGACACATTCAGTTTAGGCGTTTGTAATGGCTGCCAGATGTTGTCGAATTTGAAAAGTTTAATTCCTGGGGCGGATTACTGGCCACATTTTGTCAGCAATGTATCGGAGCAATATGAAGCGAGATTTTCGTTGGTAAAAATCGAAAATTCGCCGTCGGTATTGCTGCAAGGAATGAAAGGAAGTGTTATGCCGATTGCCGTCGCACACGGCGAGGGCCGAGCCGAATTTGCAGCGCAAAGCGCATTTGATCACTGCCAGCAACATACACAATTTGCTTTGCGTTACGTCGATAATTGGTTAAATCCCACCGAGGCCTATCCTGCAAACCCGAATGGTTCTCCTTTGGGGATAACAGGTTTAACCTCTGAGGATGGACGCGCAACCATTATGATGCCGCATCCGGAGCGCGTATTTAGAGCGGTTACAAATTCGTGGCATCCAGATGATTGGACTGATGATGGCGGATGGATGCGGCTATTTCAAAATGCGCGGGTATTTGTGGATTAATCTTTGCCCAAATATTTAAGAGCGTATAGTCTATGCTTTAAAAATTCTTGCAGGCGCTTAGTGAAAATACAGGGTAAAAAAATTGTCTTCGCAACAGCTGAAAATAATTGGTCATAGGGGTTTTCCTTCGGACTATCCCGAAAATTCGTTAACCGGTATCCTTGCGGCGATAGAGGCCGGTGTTCACGGAATAGAAATTGATATTCAAGCGAGTCGCGATGGTGTTCCTATTGTAATGCACGATGACACGCTTGAGCGTGTGACCGGCATTCGTGGGAAATTATCGGAATATGATTATGAAGTTCTGCGTATGTTTAGTGCGCATGAGCCTTCTCGGTTTGAACAGAAATTCCTTCCAGAGCCAATTTTAACGCTCGAATCATTGGCCGAAAAAATGGTCGCTTATCCTACGATCCAGCTATTTGTAGAAATTAAACCCGATGTTTTTAAACTGCATGATCGTGAAATTTTTGTTGCTCGGGTATGGCAGCTGCTAGAGGGCTTGAGCAACCCTATTGTCATTATTTCTTACGACGAAGAAGTATTAAAAATTGCGCGGCGAGAGTTTTTTTGCACAATAGGGTGGGTACTGAGCCGTTACAATAACGCAGCAAAACTAAGTGCAGAAGCGCTAAATCCCGAATATATTATTTGCAACTACAAAAAATTTCCTAAAAACACAGAAGTTTTGTGGCACGGCGATTGGCAGTGGTTTGCCTATGATATTGTCGATATCGACTTAGCAAAAGAATTATTTAATCGGGGCGTGCAATATATCGAAACATGGAATGCAGATAAATTAATAAAGGAGTTGGCCGAATGTGAAAAACTCGTAAACAAATGATTTTATTGATGGTAACCAATAAAATTAGCTTCTCAAATTATAAGTTTTTCTCGGGCAATGATATCAAAGTTCGGTGCTTACGCGGTCTAGTGCTTCAAAAAGATTTTGTGGCAGTTTTAATGGATACAATCGCTCGAACAGAGCTTCCCTCTCTTCGGTTTGATTAATAGCGTAGTTTTCACACGCGATATTTGCTTCAAACAGAATTCTTGCGTAAGCGCTCGCCGGAGCGCCCGGCTGTATTTGAATTTGTTCATAGATTGCGCTGCAAATTTCTTCGGGTAATTCCCAGTCTCTACAAATCTGGTAACTCAAAGTTGTTGAATATTTTGCGACTGCCGGTGCGAATGCATAGAAACCTGGCATATCGTTAGTACCATTGAGTTTGAATTGTTTGCACAGCTCGCTGAACAAGGTAATTTTGCCGATATCGTGCATTAACCCTATCAGATACAGCTTAAATTTATCGAGTCTGCGCTCGGTTGCCATAATTTCGCACGCAACCGCGCAATTGAGGGAATGCAGCCAAAGTTTCTGACCCGTTTGTGAGAAATACGGAGAATCCCGCTGAATGATTGGTTGCATAACCGCAGCTGAAAGAACGGAGCGCAAACCTTCGATGCCGAGTTTGACAATCGCTTTGTCGATATCTTCGATGCGCGTGCTAATGGGGTTGAAATAGGCGCTATTGGCGAGCCTTAGCACCGCAGCACTTAATACTGGATCTTTAATAACGAGGTTGACGTAGTCTTTAACTGAACTATCGGGGTCACGCAAACTGCGCAATAGCTTGGGAATTACTGTGGGAAGCCGGGGAATCGCGTGTATGCGATTTTCTTTTTTTTTCAGGTTGTCGAGCACCGTTTCTATCACAAGTTTTTGTGGAACGGTTACCGTACGAGTTTTACCGTCATCGAAGAGATATTTTAGAAAAAGTTTTTGGCTGTTTTTGTGGCTAAGCTTTTCGGGCTCAATGGCAAGTTGAGTATCTGCGACATCTTCGGTTACTGACCTGACTGCGCCGGTATGTGGGTTATTGGTATTGTTCTCCCGTTTGCCAAAGATAAATTTCAGTATTGCTGCCACCGCCATGAAGGACTCTCGTCAAACCCGTTCTTTTTTCACTATAGACGCAGATGGCTGGTTTTGCGTGCTTGTCCGCAGAGATGTGTGAAGCGCGACTACTCAGATTTGAAACTCGCGCGGGCTTGGTGCTTGGCTCTGATAAAGTCGCCGTGGGCAAGATAGAGAAGATCGGCGACCTTGCGGATGATATATTCTTCATATTTGTCTAGGTCGCCGTCGGCGAATGCGATTTGCCACATTCCCAAGAGCAGTTCGTATTTTTCAGCGTGGCTGCACGACTGGTTGACCATTGAGGTAAATTCGTACAGTGATGTCGACTCATTGCACTCGTTTTGCGCCAGCACAATCAGCGAATCGACGTCTTCAGCGGAAACATCGAGCTTGTTTTGCAGTGTCTGTTTGAGCGATTCTAGCTCGCGTTCGTCAAATTCCTGGTCGATAATGGCGACTTCAATCATAAGCGCGGCGCAGGCCAAGCGACGCTTGTCCTCCGCTAGGGTGTTGTCGCTTGCCTCCTCGGCAGAGGGCTGGAACAGGTCAATAAATCGCGCGAGCATAGGGTTTATACGGCTCGAGACTTTAAGAAGTTTTCCAGATTAATCTGATCGGCAGCAAAACGGCGAATACCGTCGGCGAGCTTGTCTGTGGCCATCGCGTCTTCGTTGTTGCTAAAGCGAAATTGAGCCTCGTTTTCGATCAGCTTTTCTATGGCTTCGCCGGTTGAACCTGGCGAAAGGGCTCTCTCGAGGGTGGCTTCATCTTGCTCAAGTGACTCAAGCAAAGCGGGGCTGATAGTGAGGCGATCACAACCGGCTAGTGCTTCGATTTCGCCTGTATTGCGGAAGCTTGCACCCATCACAACGGTGTTATAGCCGTGTTGCTTGTAGTAATTGTAAATGCGGGTCACAGATTGCACGCCTGGGTCTTCGAAAGGCGCATATTCTTGCTTATCTGTGTTTGCCTTGTACCAATCGAGAATTCGCCCGACAAAAGGCGAAATCAAAAAGACACCTGCGTCGGCACATGCTGCTGCTTGGCTGAAACTAAAGAGCAAGGTTAGGTTACAGTTGATGCCTTCCTTTTCGAGCGTTTCGGCCGCTTTTATACCTTCCCATGTAGACGCCAATTTGATTAAAACACGATCTTTACTAACCCCAGCCTGCTCATACAGGTCGATCAAATACTTGGCTTTATCGATGCCGGCATTTTTGTCGAACGAGAGTCGGGCATCGACCTCGGTAGAAATGCGCCCAGGAATAATCTTTAAAATTTCACAGCCAATTGCGACCGCCAGCTTATCGCAGGCCTCAGTAACATCGCTTGATGAGCTAAGCGTATCCGCGACCAGTTGCGAGTATTGCTCCATTTGCGCTGCTTTATATAGGAGTGAGGGGTTGGTTGTCGCATCAAGGGGTTTATAACGCTTCATTGCCTCAATATCTCCGGTATCGGCGACAACGTCGGAGAAACTTTTGAGCTGTTCAAGTTTGTTGGTCATTTTTTCACCTTTAATCTTTCAAGGAACAATACTTCTTTTAAGGAACAAATGTGTTTTCAAAGCATAAGAATGTGATTCAGCAGCTTTAAACTCATCGATACTTATTCATGTTTTGGCGTGCATTGTACAAGACTTTTTCATCGACATGATCTTTTCCTGCAAACTCGCCCAAATAGCGGCGAAAATGCCGAGCTCCTGGCTCACCCGCATAAAGGCCTAAGATGTGCCGGCTCATATGGTGCAGACGGTTTCCTGCAGCAATTTCGGCGGCGCAATATTCCATAAAACGATCTAGGGCATGATCTCTATCGGTTGGAGAGCGATCGTCGCCAAAGATGCGTGAATCCACCTCTGCTAATACATAAGGATTACTATAGGCTTCTCTGCCGATCATCACACCGTCGATTTTTTTCAGCAACGCCTCGGCGTCCGCAAGTGTTTTTACGCCCCCGTTTAGGATAATGTTTAGTTCCGGAAATGTTCTTTTTAGGTTTATCACGCGTTCGTATTGCAGCGGAGGAATTTCGCGATTCTGTTTCGGGCTCAGGCCGCTTAATAGCGCTTTGCGGGCATGTACGATAAAACGTTTACACCCGGCTGAGGCAACTTTGGCAACAAAGTGGTGTAAATGCTCATCGCTGTCGAGTTCATCTATGCCGAGTCGGTGTTTTACGGTAATTGGAATAGAAACTGCCGTTACCATTTGCTCTATGCAGTCAGCGACTAAACCGGGTTCTGCCATCAAGCATGCGCCTATCTTTCCTGTCTGAACACGATCACTTGGGCAACCACAATTGAGATTGATTTCATCATAACCCCAATCTTCGATGATCTTGCAGCATTCGACCAGTTGTTTTGCGTCGCTGCCACCCAGCTGCGCAGCAATGGGGTGCTCGGCGGAATGGTATTGCAAAAAGCGTTTTCGATCACCCTGCAAAATGGCGCCGCAAGTGATCATTTCGGTATACAGGAGGGCATGCCTAGTAAAAAGCCGCCAAAAATAGCGGCAGTGACGATCAGACCAATCCATCATCGGAGCGATGCAGAAGCGATGATGATTATATCTAAACGTTTTATCAGAGTTGCTCATTGTAATCGATTACCGCCCGCTTTTTGCCTGAGTTAGGCCGTTCTAATCGTGAGTGCATGCGAGCCATTCTTTTTACAATCCAACGAATTCAGCTGAACTAACAGCTATTAGCTCAATTCAGTTATCCATACTACCACCGTGTGACGTTTCGGTTAATACTTGGCCGGCTTGGTCATCAGTAACTGCACCTGGATCAGTGATAAATGTCTCTTTAGCGCATACCGCTTTTACTCCAAGCAATAGAAAATATAGCTTTTTAATGGACTGCTAGGTTGAAAGTAATGTAATAAAATTTTTGCATAAGGCGGTTGTTTTTTAAAGGATTATAGGGAAATCTACTATCGCAAAAACTTTTTTAAACTGCTTGATTAATAAGGTATGTGAACACCGAAGTTTTGTCTAAGCTATAATCGATTAAAAAGTCCCTTCCCTTGGGAAAACCTTTTGAGAGTGACTGAGATAGAGAAAGCGTTAGTTTTTTCTTGATGATATCAATCCCGGTAATTTCTGTATCCTTAAACCCGAAATACCGGCGCACCTTAGGGAAAAGTGCTTTATACAGCGTTTCTTTCGCTGAAAAGCTTACCGTTAATAGTAGGTTATAAAAACTGTCTTCATTGTGTTGTAATGCATTTATTTCGCTCTGATTCAATATTTCAGATTGAATACTAAGGGCCATTTCTGTAGATATAATATTTTCAATATCTGCTCCAATAAGTAGTTGATCGTCGTTACTCACAATGCAAATAGCTGTTTCCTTTGAGTGGGTAATTGACCCTACTATGCCTCGGGGCCACAGAGGTTCCCTATTTTTTCCCCGAGATACCTGAATATTTTTTCCTGTAAGTTTTTTAATTCCTGACTGAGCTACGATTCTCCCAGCCAAATATTCTGCTTTACGTTTTGTTACAGCTTTTTCAATTATATCTTGCGGTGGAATAATCTCATTTTCTTCGTATAAGCTATCGGAGTATGCCTCGACATTGAAATCACCTTTTATTGCAATGCAGCTTGAATTAATTTCCATCTTAGTTATTTCAGGCATAAATAGATTATGAGAACTTGATATTGTCATGATCGATTGTCCGTTTCTAGTCATCCAGTTTTGTTATCAATCTTAATCAAGAGTTATCTCACTTAACTTAGGTGTAATAAATATTCTATTATTTAATTATTAGATGTAAGTGCTAATTCTTGGAATAAGGAATTTCCACTTTAAAAAAATGCAGAATGTCTCCAACTGCATAGTGGTAGTTAATAATTGATCGAAAATAAGCAGTTTTAGCTTGAAAGTAATCGTTGCGTGCTCGCTCCAGGTCATTTTGAAAACGAAGCACAACAAAACTTGTGCTTCTACCAGCTTTTCTAAGTTTTTCGGCTGCGCTTAGCGATTTTTCGGCGTATTCAACAGCTTGTTTTGTTATTTGTAAGCTGTTCCAGTCGGTAGATAGGTTTGATGCCGCGTTGTCAATATCCAATAAAATGCCTTGTTCTAAATATTTGATATCCAGCTCGGCTTGTTGAAGTGCTAGTTCCGAGGCACGTAATTGCGCTCGGCCACTTTTTCTAGTGATAGGTGTTGAGAACTCCAAAGTTGTAGTAAAGTTCCGCGGTTTCTGATGATCGAATACGTCTCTTGCATTTGAGCTTGTGTTTCCTTTGCCAAATTGTTTGGCTCGGAAAGTGATGTTAAGTGTGGGGAGAGACCTTTGTTTATCTCTTTTTACCTCAATATGGCTCGCATTAATGCCAAGCTTAGCTTGCTGATAATCTGGTCTTAACGTGAGTGAATTTTTAAAGTCGTTTCGAATGTTAATCTTGGGTTCATCGAAATGGTCAATTCCACTTGTTTCAACACGGTAACTTAATAGGGGGAGGAGGTCGTCGCTTATGTATTGTTTTAATTGGTTTTCAGCGAATAATAGAGTCCTTTCTGCGTTTACAACCGCATTTTCTCTGCTTGCTACGCTCGCTTGCGCAGTTACAATTTCTGATTCTGCATCGCGCCCAACCGAAGCCCGCTTGCGGTTGTCATTTAAGAGCTGCTGGGCCAAATTTCTACTTTCGACGCGTACTTCTAAATTTTTTTGTGCCGCATATAAATTGGCGTAGGCAATGGCTACATCTCTAACCGTATCCATTACAACATCTTTAAATATCCAAGACTGAATTTCAAAACGGTTAATTGCTAGCCTTGTTGAAGCGAGGCCCTCGTTCACGCCAAACCCTTTTAGAAGCGGCTGAGAAATTTCGATAAGGCTATCAAAATCGTGACTACGACTGTCTCTTAGAATATCCTTGCTTTGGTTTACCTCGAGTAAGTACTCAGTTCCCCAGGGCATTACACCATTGAGAAATAATGTAGTGCTACCCTTATCTTGTTTATCGTTGATGTTACCTGTATTTTCTAAAACGTCAGTTTCTTCAAGACGGTAGGTTAATCCTACCACAGGTTCAAAAGTGCCCTTATTGAAGTCTATAAATTGTTTTTCAATTTCGGGATCGAACGATCTTACCTTAACGAAATAGTTTTTAGATAGAGTCAGTGAGATAGCGTCGTCTATATCTATTTTTAAAATGTTAGGCTTGTCGACCTGATGCTGTTTTGCGAGTGAAAAAGTTGAAGAGAGGATGAATATAGCTACAACTTTAGTAATATAATTTGCACACGACATAATGTGACAATGATTTAGTAGCTTCATGTAAAACTCTATGAGACTCCCTGCGTTTAACAGAAATAAAAAAATATTTGATTTCATCTTGAACAGCATATTGTTGTGACTCGCTCTTGTCGTTAATGTCACAGGTTTAAAGAATATTAAGCTCGCTTGGCAACCAAACGTATCTCACATCTTGCTGGTTAGCCAACTAAATTTGCTTTGAGCTACGTGTAATATGGAAAATTTATGCCAACTTTTTTATTGCCTGTATGTTGTTGAAATATAAGGAAAAATTACAGATTTCTTATTTTAAAAAAAATTTTTTTTTAAAATTGAAACAGGTTTTTTGGTATTGCGTTGCGAGTTTAAGAGCATAATGTTGTCAGCGGTTTCAAGAGGAATAGAGTAGCTGCGTAGCTAAGTGTTCTGAAGGAAAGTTTTCTAAAGAATTTAGTAGGTAAAAACGAGGGCGTTTAACCTAAATTGCCTATTTGTAATTCTAGTTTTTGGATATTAAATGGAATATTTAGGCTGGAGAGTCTTGATGGAAACGTTTATGAGGCTGGCTTAGGCAATGAGATTATAGCGTCTACACCGTTTGATTTTCGGTTTTCGAGTGAAAGTTTGCCGCCATGTTTTTCTACGATGTTACGGCTGAACATTAAACCGATGCCCTTACCATTTTTCTTCGTTGTATAAAAAGGTACAAATAAATTCTCTGGGTTTGATATGCCACACCCGTGGTCGCTAACAATAATTCTTGTATAAGCTCTCGTGTCCGAAAATGAGATCATAATGTCTTCATTACAATTGATAGATGCTTGTGCATCATTAGCATTTTTGATGATATTAATAAGTACTTGATCCAGTAATACTGAGTCGGCCCAGACGGTATCAACCTCAATTCTGTAGGACAAGGGAACATCACTAAATAGTGCTTTTAGGCGGTTACAAATGTCCGCTGAATATAAAATTTCTTTTCTTGGTTCTAATTTGTTTGACAGACAAGCATAGTTGTCGATAAACACTTGCAGTGACTTGCTTCTATTATATATAACTTCGAGTACCGATTTGTATCGCTCTCCTATATCAGGTAAGTCGATTAAACTTTGTGATAACGATTGAATGGGTGTTAGAGAATTTCGAATTTCATGGCTCATTACACGTATGATTTGGTGCCAAGAGTCCACTTGAATTTCTCTTGCTTCTTTTTCAATATTGTTAAGAATTACCAAGTGAAACTCTTCATTATTATCGATAAAGCGGCTGTTTTTTATTTGCCATTCATGGTGTTTTTCAGGTTTAAGGAATACCCATTTCTCTACGCTAATTTGTTCAAGGCCGAATGATTGTGCCGAGTATCCCTTAGCGGCCTCCCATGGTTTTCCAAGCCAACTGCCGAAAGCCGTATTTGCATGCTCCAAACGAAGATCGTGTTTGAATACCATAACAGGTGTATCGAGTTGTTCTATTAAGCGATATATCAAAAATATATGCTGGTGATAGCGGTCTTTTTTAAGCTGTAAGTCTGAGGATAGCTGTGTTACTTCTTCTTGAAGTTGTGCGATAACACCTCTTTTATATTTGCTTTTTATTTTTAAACTATATTCTTCATTGCGAACATTTTCGATGACGCTCGTATATTTTCTTAAGGGTGCTATTATTCTCAGATAGCTTACTGCAAATAGAGGTATGGTAAGAAGTACAGCAAAAAAAACTCCGGATGCAAGAAGAAGTGCGGAGACATCGCTAAGGTATAAACTTATAGTTAATAAAAAATAAATTGTAAGAGCAATTAAAGTCAAAAAAATAGTTAAATCTGATTCCAGGGAGCGCAAATTTTTGTTTTTAATTGTATTATCTAATTTTGGACTTATTGAACCCATATTTTTCCATTCGCCTATATAGGGAGCCCTTACTAATACCTAGCTTTTCTGCCGCTTCAATTACATTTCCGCTCGTTTTATTGAGGGCCAGACTGATCAGCTGCATTTCTGATTCGTCTAACGATAATATTTCTTTTGGACTTGACGGTGCTTGCGTCTCTGTTTGGCTATTTGACTTTAAATCAATGTGAATGTCATTTGAACGTATAGAGCTGCCTTCAGCTAATAAAACAGCTCGTTCAACAATGTGGCTTAGTTCCCTAATATTACCTGGCCAATTGTAGCCTATGAGTTTTCTAGCTGCCTCGTCGGACAAATCTAGGCTGGGGCGTGAATATCGCTCGCAATGTGTATTAAGAAACTGTTTTGTTAATGGAATAATGTCGCCTTTACGATCTCTTAATGGAGGTATATATATTTCGAATGTATTAAGGCGGTAGTATAAATCTGATCTAAACTGGCCCTCTTCGATAAGTTTATGCATATTGGCGTTAGAAGCACAAATAATTCTTGCATTAGTTACCAGTGTTTCGTTTGATCCAACCGCTTCAAACTCTTTCTCTTCAAGAACCCGCAATAATTTCCCTTGCAAGCCTAAAGGAATATTAGAAATTTCGTCCAAGAATAGTGTCCCATTTTCTGCGAGTTGAAAACGCCCGATACGATTTGTTTTCGCATCGGTAAATGCGCCTTTCTTGTGGCCAAACATTTCGCTTTCAAATAGCGACTCTGGGATCGCACCCATATTGACTGCGATGAAATTCTGGTTTTCTCGGGAAGATAAGTTGTGAGCAATTTTTGCCAAATTAGATTTTCCTGTTCCGTTTTCCCCTGTCAGCATAATGGTAGCATCTGAGTTGGAAATTCGTTCCAGTTGTTTAATAATTGCTTTCATTTGCGGCGATTCGTAAATAACATTAATTTCGCGGCAATTTTCAGAATTTTGTTGTTTTAAACCTTGGTTTTGTTGTTCTAGTTTTCGGACTTTTAGTTGCTGTGCGATAACTTGAGTAAGTCTTTGATTTTCCCAGGGTTTCTCAATAAAGTCGCATGCACCATAACGCATCGCTTCGACCACAAGACCAACGCTCGACCAAGCTGTCATAGCAATTACAGAAGCGGACATACCTTTTTCTGTTAGCTCTTTTAAAAATGAAATTCCATCCACCCCTGAAGTCGTGTCGGATGAAAAATTCATATCTAAGAGTACGATATCGACTGGCTCTTTTAAAAGAATAGTTAGAGCTTGTTCTGGGGAGCTAGCCTCAAGAACTTGATAGCCCTGATTTTGCAACAGAAAAGAAGCGCTTAAACGAACACTGTCTTGATCATCAATGACTAATATTATTGCCTTCATTAGCGAATATTTCTTTGTAGAATTTTGCGTTTCGATTTACATCGGATAAGACTGCGAAGAAGTAAAACAGCATAACATGCGTCGCCTTGATTTGAATGGCGGCTGCTTAAAATGCGCTTTGGATATTGTCATAGAAAGTAGTATTTTGTCTAGTAATTGATACTATTAATTACCATTGCCTCTTAAAATTTAATATGGCTGTTGGAGATTAACGAAAATGGCGCCATATTATGAAAATACGAGAAACATTTATATGATCGTATTAAACTCTGTAATAGAAAATAAAGAAAAATTTCATTTTCTATAATTTTTGAATGCCCTTGTTCGACATAAGATTAAGAAATAGAAGGGTGTTGAGGTGTTAAATGCACAACATAAGGGCTCCTCGCTTGGTCGTATTTTGTTGTAGGAGCCCAGAGAAAACTGAGTATCAGGATGATACGAATAATTTATCAGTTTCACTCATTTCTCAACGCTTTAATCGGGTCATTCTTGATTATTTTTTCAACAGGAAAATAGCAAGCAACTAATGTTATGAGCAATATAATTGGCGGACAAATTAATAGGGTGGCGCCCTTTGTTTCTGCTAATACTTCAAAGTTTTGATAAGCCCACCAATAGAGAAAGAAAGATGCGATAGTACTAATAAGAAGACCTAGCCCAATGGGAGTCATACTATCTACTATCACTAGCCGCCTGACTTGCTTCATTTTTGCTCCTATTGCCATTCTAACGCCCATTTCATACTTTCTCATTTGCGCGCTGTAACTTAATACGCCATATACGCCAATGCTGGTAAGTGTAAGGGCTAAAAAGGCGAGTGCCGTAGATATGCCAGCAATCAATTCACTCTGTTTAATTCTGCGCTTGTAGATCTCTCTCACTGTAGAATAATCGAGAATCCTAATCTGTGGATCGATCTCTTGAAGTGCTGAAATTAATTGGCGCTTAGTCAGCGTCTGCCCTTCATCCACTCGAGCTAAGAAATGTAACTCTTTCGCATCATACGGCGTATATAAAGCGAAACCTGCTTTGCTGTTGTCCGCACCGGGGCTGTAGATATCATCGACAATGCCAATAATTTTGCTCGACACACTTTGCTTAGGAGGGCCGTAATATATACGCTTACCTATTGCATTTCCGTCGGGAGTGATTAATTTTGCAGCACTTCGACTAACCAGGGCGACGTTGTCGCCATCTCTTACTTCTTCTTTGGTAAAAGTTCGCCCTGAAACGAGTGGAACTTGTATTGCTTCAAAATAATTTGACGAGACTTGATTGACTTGGAAAACACCCAAAGTATTGTCAAGAGAATCTCGCACATGCCACTGCTTTTGTGAAACAGATGGGGGGCTTGTCGAAGGCGAAAAATGTGTTATCTGTGGCATTTTTGTCAATCTGTTCTCTATTGTAGATATTAGATGTTGTCGGTTCTTTTTGTCTTTCGCAATTTTCGACTTATCATAAAGTTCAATGCTGATTATGTTTTCAGAATTAAATCCTAGCGGGTAGTTTATAATACTGAGAGATTTTTCGAGAATGACGGTAGACCCTGATAATAACAAAGAGGCGAGAGCGACTTGGCTTATAACCAAAATACTACGTGATTTTTTCGAAATCTGTAGACCAGAGCCTTTACCGCTATTTTGTAAATGTTTCTTTAAGGCCTGATAATTGATTAACCCGTTTGATAGATAAGCAAATATTGCTGATAGACAGATCGAAATAGCAAACGTGAAAATGAGTACTGGTGGGGTTAAATCTAATTCATCCAAACGATTAAAATGATCGCTGCCCATTATTTGTAAGAGCTCTATCCCCCATTTAGCGACGATCAAACTGAAAGCGCTTGCCAGTGAGGTCAGGATCAGGCACTCAACGAAAATACTAAGATAAATCTGTTTTCTTTTAGCACCCATCGCGGCCTGAATTGCAAGATTGTGTTGTTTTTCTGTGGCTCTAGAAAAAAACATATTAGTAATATTAACGCATGCGATGAGTAGCAAACCGATAACAGAGATCAATAAAATTATTGCACTTTCTTTACTGTCTCCGACCAATAGGGTTTTTAACGGCACTAAATTAATTCCAACTGTTATTGGTAATCCTATATTGTTAAATTGCTGAAACTCGTTGTTTATCAAACTTGATAGCGTAGTTTCAGTTACAGTTTTGTTTTGTTTAGAACTTAATAGACCCAAACCCCCAATTGTATTTTTAAAGTCACCCCAATTGCTTTTCTGCTTGTCGGTATAATTGTGATATTCCCAGGGAACCCAGTAGTTTGTCTCAACCTTTCTAAAGTCAGGCTCTTTAAAGTCCTTAGCAGTGATTCCAATAACTGTATAGCGGACTGAATCTAATTGAATGTTTCTACCAATAATATCTTCTTCTGCATTGAAATAGGTTTTCCATGTATCGTAGCTGAGCACGACGTTTGGTATTTTAGTTCCTAGACCTTCTTTGTCGCTAAAAAATCGACCCTTATATAGGGGTACATTAAGAAGTTCGAAATACTCAGGAGAAGAAAACTGACCTTTTAAATAAGGTTGTTCGCTATGATCAGTTAGGTATTGGCGTTTGTACCCGAAGATGGCTAATTTAGTAAATTGTGTTTGGTTTTTATAGAGGAACTCCAGACCGGGCAAGTTTGCGCGTAAACTATCCGTAGTTGTCTTTGTTTTATCCGAAATTGCTACAGAAAAATTTGTCGTAACCAACCTGTCGTATTTTGGATAAGGTAAAGGCTTTACTAAAAGAGTGTGATTCAGTGCGAACATAGTAATGAGTGCACCTAGTGTTACGCCAAGCGTTAAAATTATCGTCATGGCAAAGCCTATGCGATAACGTAATGCTAAAATCGCAAACTTTAGTTCTATTAAAAAGAGATTCATGCAGTCTCTCCCAATTCTAAATCGTTCAATAGAACACCATCACTTAAGTGAAGTTGAGTTTTCGCCATGCCCGCATAACGCGGATCGTGAGTTACCATACAAATAGTTGTTCCGTTCTCGTTAAGTTCCGCAAGCATATCCATTACTGCATCCCCGTTTTTAGAATCTAGGTTTCCCGTAGGTTCGTCTACGAGCAGCATAGTTGGAAAGCCTACCAATGCCCTTGCGATAGCAACTCGTTGTTGTTGTCCTCCTGAGACCTGATTAGGAGAATGGTTGGCTCGATGCGACATTTGAACTTGCTCTAAACAGCTCAGAACTCTTTCCTTTGTCTCTTCTGCGCTTAGCGACGGTTGTCGATATCGTAGCGGGAGAGCGACGTTATCAAAAATATTCAGTTCATCAATTAAATTAAAAGCTTGAAAAATAAATCCAATTTTTTTGTTTCGTATCACAGCGCGCTGATCGACTGTCAAGGAGCTAACATCCTCATCCTCAATGATGTATTTTCCGCTCGTGGGGCTGTCAAGTAAGCCTAGAATTGACAATAAAGTCGATTTGCCGCAACCCGACGGGCCAGTGATAGTTAAGTAGTCTCCTGCATAGATGCTTAAATTAATGCCTCTTAATGCATGAGTTTCAATCTCGTCTGTATAAAAAACTTTTGATATCTCTGTTAATTGAATTTTTATTTCTTTATTCATGTCATTACCTAGTTAAGCAAAATTTTCGTCTGATCGTTCCAAAGCGAGGTATCGCTCAAAATAAATTGGTCACCGACATTCGCACCCGAAAGAATTTGTGTGAGATCTCGGTTTTGATCACCAAAGGTAATTGGCACGGCTGTTGCTGATTGACCTTCGGGCGATAGCAGAAAAAGTGAGGCTGTTGTGTTCGCTCTTGTGTTGATTGGGCTTTTAATAAATTTAGCATTTTGAATAGAGCGAGTATGTATCACAGCATCTACAATTAATTCAGGTCTCGCATTGCTGGGTAATTCCCCTACTAACTCTACTTCGACAATGACAGAACCTTCGTTAACGACCGGGTCTATACGAATAACTTTTCCATCTGCTTGATCTGTACGTGTGCTAATGTCCACTGTTTGGCCAATTTCGATATTGTCGACTTGAGACTGGCCAACGTTAATTAATGCGATAAGCTTATCGGTACCGCCAACGACCGCGAGTTGATCTCCCTCTGAAACACTTTGACCTAGCTCTACCGGTAGTTTTTGCAATACGCCACGGATACCTGCGACTACGGTCAACGAGTCCTTTTTTTGAATAAAAGATTTAAGTAAATTTTCTTGCTGAATGATCTTTTCTTTTTGAATACTGATGGACTCTTTATGCATGTTCCCTAGTTGCGCTAGCCTCTCTCTTTCTATTTCTAACCTCTTGCCAAGTTGTTTTTTCTTTAACTTAGCATTTTCAAACTCTAAATTGGAGACCAAGCCATCTTTATGAAGAACTTCTATAGCGTCTAACTCCATTTGGGAGGATTCATTGCTCACTTCTAACTCAGCCAATTGTGCTTTTTGTGCTAGAAATTCTCTGCGAAGGTTCATTGTTTGCTGTCGTAAATTAGTTTTTTCCGTGTTTAGCTTAATTTGCTCATTAGTAATTAGCTGGTCTAATTCTGGGTTTTGTAACTTAAGTATTACACTGTCTTTGTCAACTTTTGCGCCCGGCTTAAGTAGAATTTCCTCGACAGTTCCTTTGTGTAGAGCGGTTAATAGCCTCTGATATTTGGACTGTAACTTTCCGTACCCATTGACATTGACTTCAAAACTCCCTGATTGGACTGTTCCTATCCACAGCTCATCTTTTTTGGCTTTCGCATGTTCTCTATCCATGCCATATAGGAAATATGTCAAAAAAATAGCTGTTGTAGCAATAGCGCTAGCTGGAAGTGCTTTTCTAAATTTGGCAAACCCTTTCGTCTTTGCTCGTTTAATGTCCATTGCCTATAGCCTCTAAGGGTGTTTGGGTTTTGGGGTGGAGCGTTTACGCGCTAGAACACGTATTAAAACGTCTTGTTACCTTTAGTCAAGCAAAATGAGTGCCAGCGCCTAAGTTATTGTTATATATGTATTTTTTTTATCTTGTCTTTTGATTTTCTCGAAAATAGAACGGCAATTTTACAATCATAAAATCTTTACATGCTAAATGAAAATCGCTTTCTAGTACCCGCCGTTGGCAGCTGTAATGCCAAAACTGCTGCCGCCAACCACGGTAAGTCACGGTCGGTATATATTTGGGCCCTATATGCTTATCGCAAGAAGTAAGCTTCTCTCGCTAGGGTTTTAAGTGGTTAAATTAGCAAGCGTATTTTCCAGCGTTTATACCATTTGCTTGAGCTAAAATATTTGACACCTCGCCCAGTACAGCATCCTTCTCCGAGGTAATGAAAAAATGCCCGCCTGAAAAGATTTTAATATCACATGAATTACTAGTCTCGTTTTGCCAAAGCTCGTATTTATCTAACGGGACTCTGTCTTTGCGTCCGCCAAAAATACTAATAGGGCAGGTAAGAGGGTAGGTTTCCGGCTTGTTTCCCTGAGAAAGAGAGAAATCTGCTCTGAAAATTGGTGTATACAGCTTCATTATCTCTCGGTTTTCAAAAATGTTTGGTGGCATTCCGTTGTAGGCTTTCAGTGCGTCGATAAATTCGTCATCGGGCAGGTGACATATCGATGGATAATATTGAGTTTCGTCTGTCGGAGCGGATCGACCGGAAAATATAGCGTGAGCCGGTTGCGGATAATTCTCCATTTGCAAGTAGTTTGCCACCTGCCTTGAGAGTAATGCCCCCAAGCTATGGCCGAAAAGTACATAAGGTAAATCTAAATATGGAGATAGCGACTTGGCAATGTTGATAACAACAGCCTGTAAATTTGTACAAAGAGCTTCGGAAAAACGCTCTTCTCTGCCGGGCATTTGAATACTGATGATTTCTACATTTTTAGGAAGTGCTTCGCTCCAGCTTCTAAAGTAAGAGGCTCCTCCACCAGCATGATGAAAACAGAAAAAACGCTTTAAAGGGTTGTGTAGTCGTCGATGAAAGACCAACCAAGGAGAGTTATTTGAATTTAAGCTATTCATGATCTTAACCATCTTTTATTAATTATATAAAAATTATATTGCATTAAATATAGGATTAATTCAACCGGAAAATATATTAAATATTTATTATCTCTGATGTAAATAATATTTAATTGTTCGTTGCCTAAATCACGAATCTATCTATCTGAGCTTTTAGTTCTAATTTAGAAATTATCTTTTTCAGTTTTAGAAAAAACTTGTTTTCGAAATTTAGTATTTTTCTTTTTTTTCAGTAAAAACAAAGGGTTATCTTTGTTGAAGATGTTTGGCACGATATTTTCATATGTTGAGGCATTCGATGTTGCTGAGTTTTTTTGGGGGGCTTCGACTAGGTTCGTGGCTATTAAAATGGTTGCCAGATGCTTCTTATGCCTTGGCAACTCTGGGGGTCAATGACTAAATTCGTATCCGCTAGATATCTGTTTAACGATAAATAATAAAAGGTTTACTAAACTATGCTAGCTAGATTTTTAGTGTTTATATTTTTTCCAATATGTTGCCTTGCTGGCTATTTTTCTATGCATATTTTTCGCAGCCTTCCAGATACGGAAGGGGAGCGATATATTAGTGGAATAAGTGATTCTGTTGAAATTGTCAGGGACCAATATGGAATGGTAAACATAAGCGCTAAAACAGATAATGACGTTTTTTTTGCTTTGGGTTTTGCTCATGCGCAAGACAGGTTTTGGCAAATGGAAGTGCAAAGAAGGATCGCGCAGGGAAGGTTGAGCGAGTTGTTTGGTAAGCAAAGTGTTGAGAGTGATATTTTATTTAGGACACTGGATTTGTATGAGGCTGGATCGAAATCCTTAGACGGTTTAACTCCCGACGCAAAAAAATCTCTCGAGTCTTATGCTCTAGGCGTAAATGCTTGGTTAGGATCGAAATCCGTTTTGCCGCCTGAGTTCATTTTTTTTGATATAAAGCCCGAAGTGTGGAAAGTTGAAGATTCATTAGCAACGATAAAATTGTTTGCTCTGACTTTAAGTGGCACTTACTTAAAAGATATGTCGCGGTTTATCGTTAAAAATATGGTAAGTGCGCCTGAATATGAAGCTTTATTTGGCACTGAAGTAAATGCAAAGCTCGTTAATAATAATGAGTCGTTACTTAGCGAGACTGGCATTGAAAAATTTTTGCTCGCTCAGCATAAACTGCAAAGTGATCTCTCTTTGGGTGGAGAGGGAGTTGGTAGTAATGCATGGGTAGTTTCGGGAAAACATGGAAATAACAGTTATTCATTGCTTTGCAACGACCCTCATCTAAGGCTTCAAATTCCCGGAAATTGGTATGCTGCTCGTTTAAAAGGAGAAAAAATAAATAGTGTAGGAATGACGTTGGTTGGATTGCCAGTAGTTATATTAGGTAGGAACGAGGATATAGCTTGGGCAGCAACTAATATGATGACTGATAATCAGGATCTATTTTTTGAACAGATTAATACGGATGATAAAAACAAATATAAGCTAGATGGAGAATGGAAATCCTTTGACTTACGTAAGGAAGTGATAAATATAAAGGCCGATTTTCCCTCGTCGCTCCGAAAACCTCTAAAACCTATTGAATTAACTGTTAGAACAACAGATAGAGGGCCAATAATTAGCGACCTTTACAAGGATTTTGACCAGCCTATATCGCTGTCTTGGACAGCGCTTAGCGAAGACGATTACAGTTACAATTCCTTTTATGAACTAAATTTTGCAAATAGTTGGGAGAGCTATAAAAAAGCTTTAAGGCAGTTGGTAGCGCCTAACCTTAATATGTTATATGCCGATAGAAAAGGTAATATAGGTTATTTGGGGGCAGGTAGAATTCCCTTGAGGAAAAATGGAAATGGTACGTTACCAGTGCCAGCATGGATAGAAGGGAGTGGTTGGGACGGTTTTGTTCCGCCGGAAGAATGGCCTGAAATTTATAATCCGGCTGAGGGTTTTATTGTCAGTGCGAATGACAATATATTGCCTGCCGGATATCCATATTACGTGACCTCTGATTGGTCATCGCCTTATCGTGCTAAACGAATTCGTCAGTTGTTAAAAGATAAAATTGAAAGCACACAATCAAAGCTTACATTTCAAGATATGGCTGATATTCAAGCCGATACAATTAGCCTTCCTGCTAAGGATCTACTCCCATTTTTATTAACCACATCAACGGAAGATAAACGATTGCAGAGGGTAATAAACATATTGAAAAATTGGGATGGCGATATGAGTGTTGAATCAACAGCCGCGACGATTTTCCATCATTGGGCCAAAAATTTAAGGACTGATGTATTTATGGATAATTTTGACCTCACTTGGAGCGAAAAGGGTAAACGCCAATTTATCGGTCTTCTTATTGATAAAATGCCGATAAACAATATGTTGGCTTCGCTCAATACAGATGGAGATATTTGGTGTGATGATACCTCCACCTCGATATCGGAAGATTGCCAGGATATTTTAGTAAAGTCTCTAACAAGGACCGTAAGAGAACTAACAAAATTGCAGGGGCATGAGTTTAGCGATTGGGCTTGGGGAGATGTGCATAAAACGGCATACCGACATACTCCTTTCAGCGAGATCAAATTATTTGACTTATTTTTTGAAAGAAATATATCTAATGGTGGGTCCTTTGATACTGTCAACGTATCGGGCGCTAAGTATTACAAATCAATTGGGTATAGGCAGGGTTTTGGAGCTGCGCTCCGACAAAATATCGCAATTAAGCAAGATTCTGTTACTCATCATTATATGCTGCCAACCGGCCAGTCTGGAAATGTTTTGAGCAAAAATTATGATGATATGATAAAAAGTTTTAACTCAATCGAATTTATATCAGTAGATCAAGTAACAAATGAAAAGCGAAGATTGACGTTATTACCAACCAAAAGAAGAAGTGTTGGTGGATAAAATGAAAATAGGACTTTTTTCAGAATTTGTTAAACAATCCCCCAATAGTGTTTTTATCTCAGTAGTGCTGGGAGCTTTATCTGGCATTAGTTATTCTCTGCTTATTCCCTTGGTTGTGAATTCTTTGGAGCGTGAATCAACCCGATTTGAAACGGCGAGTTCAGATGTCCATACCGTATTATCGCTCGAAATATCTAATTATGCTTTTGCTAAAATATTTTTCGTTTTGTGCATATTTATATTTTTATCAAAGACTATATCTCAAGTTGTACTGGCCCGAGTAGGGCTTGACGTAACGTCTGGTTTGCGCATTAAGATCTTTGAAAAAATAGCTGATGCACCGATAAGCATAGTTGAACGTTTAGGAGGACCTAGGCTCATCGCTTCATTAACGGCTGATGTGCAGCGAATTGTTTTGGGAGCAAGAATGTTGCCCGACATTATAATTAACTGCGTAAAGCTGTTAGGGATGTTAATTTTCTTATCTTATCTAAATAGTGAAGTTTTTTTGCTTGTCATACAGTGTATTTTATTTGGCGCAATTACCTATCAAATTCCAGCCTTTATAGGAAAAAGATATTTTAAACGCTCTCGCGAACACTTGGATACTCTACATGAGTCTATTAGAGGTTTAATCTATGGTGCGAAAGAGTTAAAGGTAAATCAGGAGAAAAGAAATGACTATTTTCAAAGATCTCTCCTAACCTGTGAGGAAAATATTCTTAAGGATTCTAAAGCCGGTCACACGGTGACAAAAATCGCTGTGAACTATGGCGATCTAATTAGCTTTTTTGTTATTGGGGTAGTCAGCTATATATTCATAAATTACCATTCTATTTCCAATGCTGAAATGACTGGCGTTATCATGACTTTGCTGTATGTAAGTGCACCAGTTGCAGGTTTGTTGAACATGTTTCCGCAACTTGCAGTCTCCAGAGTATCTCTGCAAAAAATCAATAAGCTGTTTGATGATCTTCCGTCAGAGAATGTTTCAAATAAAAAAAATGTACTGCCAGAATGGAAGAAAATGTTTCTACAGGGAGTTACCTATAGATATTCGGAATCAGAAGACTCCTTTGCAATCGGCCCAATAAATCTTGAATTGGAAAAAGGCCAGATAACTTTTATCGTAGGTGGTAATGGATCAGGGAAGTCAACATTAGGAAAGATTATTTCCCAACATTACTTTCCAAGTGAGGGAAATATTTATGTTGACGCAAATAAAATTAATAGGACTAACGTAAATGGTCTGCGTAAGAGTATTTCGGCAATTTACTCAGACTATTACTTATTTGATCGAGTGTTTGGTGTTGATGATAACGATATAGAGAACAAAATAAATAACTACCTTGAAATGCTTAATTTGAACGAAAAAGTATCTTATGAAGACGGAAAATTTAATACCTTGTCGTTGTCTGATGGTCAAAAACGGAGATTGGCACTGCTTATATCATTTATAGAAAATAAGGACGTTTATGTTTTTGATGAGTGGGCAGCAGACCAAGATCCGATATTTAGAGAAGTTTTTTATTGCAATATTCTGAAGGAATTAAAATCAGCCAGGAAGTTGGTTGTAGTTATATCGCACGATGACAAGTACTTTAATAAAGCTGATCAACTTGTGGTAATGAATAATGGGAAGATAGAAAAGGTTTTAAAGGAAAATCAGCCCACTGTTATCGATATGTTTGCTCAAGGTGGTTTTAATGAGCTAAATAAATTTCATGAATTGCATAAGCAGTTATAAATCAAAACTGTAAATTAAACGCATAACGTAGAATATATAAGAGAAAGGAAATGAATAAATTATTTGACCTAACTTTAACCCAAAACGATATTTATTTGGATCAGATTCGTCACGAAGGTAGCCCTTTGTATAATATCGGGGGATATATTCGCATGGGGAAGGTTGATCCTGAACGATTAGCATTGGCGCACAAATATTTGATAAATAGCGAAGATATTTTTGGGCTTAGGATTAAAACTCAAGCAGGTGAAGTAAAGCAATATATTTCTGATACGAGGAATGATAGTTTAGAGTTTATTGATCTATCTCGAGTCACAAACTCTATTGCCGAAGCTAACTCCTTCCTCAAAGCAATATTTCGTACTCCTTTTCAGTTTGAAAACTCTGCGCTTTTTCGTACTTATTTACTTAGGCTAAGTAATGATGAACACTGGTACGTAGGAATTTCGCATCATCTAATGATGGATGGTTGGGGGTTTTCCAACTGGTCTCAGAAGTTGAGTAAATATTATGAGGAGTGCAAAGATAAGGAAATCGGGAGCTCGGAATGTTCCCTAACTTGGCAACAGTTTGCCATTGAGAGTCAAAAATATTTACAGAGTAAGAAGTACGAAAGTGATAGAGATTTTTGGCGCAGTCGATCTGAACTTGCAGATTCTCGATATCTTCCCAGAAGCAATACAGGTATAGCCGATACACCTAAGAGCCAAAGGTATTTGTTCGATCTACCAAAGGAGTTGGTCGGCAAAGCAGAAGAGTTTTCCAGCAAATACTCCGTGAGCATTGCTAATACCTTTTTAGCTTGCTGTGCAGGTTACTTTTCCTCAGCCTATGATAGGCAACAACTTGTATTTGGTGTGCCGATTCACAATAGAAAAAATGCCGTGCAAAAAAATATGTTGGGCGTTTTAGCAAGTGTGAGTTTGTTGCCAATAAATATGAAGGAAGATTATTCTTTTGTCGATTTGGCGCGCAAAGTCTCTGATCAACAAAAATCTTGCTACAAGCATTCGCGCTATCCAATCGGCCATATTGTAAACGATCTCGCACTTAATTGTGAAAGAGCTCCTTGCTACGATGTTTGTTTTAGCTATCTTCGCTTGGATCAAGAACTCAGTTTTGCCGGGGAGAGGGCCGAGCTAGTTTACCTCGGGCATGATCATGAAATGACACCTTTAATGATAACTGTCTGGGACAAAGGGGACGCATGTTCGATTCAGTTACAGGTGGACTTTAATTTTGCTTATTTTAGTGAAGCGGAAATCAAATTATTTACTGAGAGATTTTCGTGTTTATTGGACCGCATGTTGAGTTATCCGGAAACTCCTACTCGTTCTGTTTCCTTGCTCCCTGACACGGAATTAAAGGACGTTATTAATCTTGGACA
Organism: Marinagarivorans sp.; assembly: GCA_028281865.1. Classification (GTDB taxonomy): domain Bacteria; phylum Pseudomonadota; class Gammaproteobacteria; order Pseudomonadales; family Cellvibrionaceae; genus JANQJB01. Next base: position 15,931 of record JANQJB010000050.1, on the reverse strand, counting down.
AAATGAATCTTGGGATGTTGAGACGCTTGAACCTGCTCACAAGCAAATAGAGTATTGGGCTGATAAAACACCTAAAAAAATAGCTGTCAGATGCTGCGATTCAGAATTTACATTTGGTGAGCTAAACGAGAGAGCTAATAAGTTAGCACATTATTTGGTTGAAAATAACGTGAAACAGGGAGATATAGTGGCCGTCGCACTTGAGCGCTCAGTTGACATGGTAGCGAGCGTATTAGCCATTATGAAGAGCGGTGCTGGGTACTTGCCTCTGGATTTAGAGTTTCCAGAAGATCGCGTTAATTTTATGCTCACCGATAGTCGTTGTAAATTAGTGATGACCACAGATCAGAGGCTGTTAAACGACAAAAAAGGTGATTTTAGGTGTTTTGATCCATCTTCGATTGAGAAAGAATTGGAGAAATATGACGGTTCAAACCTTGGTGAAGTCAAAGTAAGCCAAACCAGTTTAGCTTATGTTATTTATACTTCGGGTTCGACTGGGCGTCCGAAGGGTGTGATGATTGAACATGCAGCCTTAGCAACATTTCTAGCAGCGTTAAAAGAAAAACTGGGTGGTATAATCTCGGAAAAATGTCGTTTACTCGCTGTCACCACTATCGCATTTGATATTGCTAACTTAGAAATATTTGGTGTATTGGGAGGCGGAGGAAGTATAGTGTTGACGACTGCACAGCAATCAAAAAATGCTGCCAAGATGGCGGAATTGATTGATCGGTACGATATTAATTGTATGCAGGCGACTCCGTCTAGTTGGACTATGTTTAAGGAGTTGGATTGGCGAGGTAAACAGAGCTTAGTTGCACTATCAGGAGGAGAACCACTAAGCTGCGAGTTAGCGCAATTTTTATTGACGAAATGTAGCAAGCTATTAAATTGCTATGGACCAACCGAGGCAACAATATGGTCAATGATCGCTGAGGTTCGAAAGGAAGATCTGGATTCTGGCACGATATATCTTGATGGAAACTTAAAGGGGTATAAGCATTGTGTATTGAATAAAGATGGGGAACTTTCTCCGCAGGGAGTTATGGGAGAGCTTCACATCGGCGGCCAAGCGTTGGCGAGGGGCTATTTAAATAGGCCAGAATTAAATGCAGAACGTTTCTTTGCTTCTCGTTGTTTTGGTGGTAACGAGAGGCTTTATAAAACGGGAGACCTTGCTCGCTGGACAAGCGACGGAAAGCTGGAGTTTTTAGGAAGAGCAGACGATCAAGTCAAAATTCAGGGTTATAGAATAGAGCTGAGCGAAATAGAATCGGCTATTGTGGATGCTGAAGCAATTTCAAAATGTGTTGTAAAAGCGCAAATTGATAAGAATAAAAAATCTAAGTTGATTGCGTACGCTGTATTCAATGAAGGTGTTGATCGAGAGAATTATACCTCGTTAGGCCAATCTATAAGGCAAAAAATCAAGCAAAGATTACCGAAATACATGATTCCGGCGGAATTATTCGCGTTAGACAAAATACCACTTACTCCAAACGGAAAGATAGATAAAAAAGCCCTCCCAATTTCGGGGAATAACTTATTTCACACTGAGTACATAGCACCACAGAAAGCGATAGAAAAGAAACTGGTGAATATTATAAGTCAGTTATTGAATGTTCCCGAAAAAGCCGTTAGTACCTCAGATAATTTTTTCGATATTGGAGGCAATTCGCTTTCTGCTATGAAGCTTATTGGCGAAATTCGCCAAAAGTTAAATCGGCAGATTTCTATTGTAACTATATTTGAAGTCGATAATATTGCAAAATTAGCCGACATAATCGAACAAGCTCCTGCAACTTCTGCAAAATCGGAGATTAAGATTATTGATCGTTCAAATAATAATATTCCCTTGTCTTTTGAGCAGCAAAGCCTTTGGTTAGTTGATAAACTCGAAGGTAGTCAGCAGTATCATCTACCGATAGCATTTAATGTCGATGGTTATTTTAATATTGATGCAGCTGAAAGGGCGTTGTCAACGATCATTTCGAGACACGAACCTTTGCGCACTGTTTATGTTGAAAAAGATGGTCAGGTAGAGCAGCAAATTCAACAAGACTTTGAGTTTAAGTTAAAACAATTTGATTTAACAGCTTACGATAAAAGTGAAAAAAAACAGCTGATCGAAGAATTAATTTTAGAAAATCGGAATCGACCCTTTGATTTATCCAGAGATCTTATGGTTAGAGCTAGTTATGCCCACACGGAAGATAACAACGCTGAGCAAAAAGGAGTAGTAATGTTTTGTTTACATCATATATCAGCGGACGGATGGTCGGTACAGATTATCATCAAAGAGTTTATGCAGTTGTATCATGCAGCAATAAAAGGTGTTGACCAGCACCTCGAAGCACTGGATGTTCGGTACAGTGACTATTCATTTTGGCAAAGGGATTTTCTTTCGAGTGATGAGTTGTCGAGTCAATTAGATTATTGGTCCGATCAATTGGCAGACTTACCTGCAATTCACGGTTTGCCATTGGATTATCCAAGGCCGAAGAAAAAGTGCTTTGTTGGGAAAACGCTCACAACTAAAATTGATAAAGACTTAACGAGTAAAACACAGCAGCTGGCAAAAAAACATGATTTGACTTTGTTCATGCTCCTACATTCAGTATTTAATCTAGTGTTGTCAAAACACAGTGGATTAGACGATATTGTCCTCGGCACAGCAATAGCAAATAGACAACACAGTGAGCTAAGTGAGCTAATTGGTTTTTTTGCGAACGTATTAGTGCTTCGAACCAGTACGAAATTTGACAAACTAGGCGACTACCTCAGCCATGTAAAATCGGTTAATTTAGAGGCTCAAGCTAATCAAGATTTGCCCTTCGCACAGCTCGTGGAGCACTTATGTAAAAACAGAAATCCTCAATATACACCTCTATTCCAGATTGTATTTAGGATGATAATTAGCGATAAATCGGATATTGAATTACCAGGAGTAAAAATGTCGCTTGTTGGGGGTAAGGATAGTATTGCGCGTTTTGATTTGGATTTGGAGGCAATGGAGACTGAAAGTGGAATAGAGCTATCGTGGAACTATGATACATCTCTTTTTAAAACTGAGAGCATTGAACGTTTGGCTAGGCATGTTAAAAACTTATTGCAATGTATGGTTACGGAAAGTTCAGTTGCTGAAAGCGCCTTGATAGATGGAGAGCTTTCACTTTCAAAACTTGTCATGATCGATGAAAGTGAAACGAAGGATCTCAGCAATATATTGTCTGGTAGCCGAACAGATTTAGATGATGAGTATTTGTTGCATCAGCTAGTTGAGCTACAGGCTGGAAAATTCCCTGATAAAGTCGCTTTGATATGCGAGGGAGAAACTCTTACTTATAAAGAGGTAAATGAAAGAGCGAACCAAATTGCCCATTATCTGGTGAGTCAGGGTATTAAACCTAACATGTTGGTGGGGTTATGCTTAGAGCGTTCGAACGAGTTGATCGTTGCCATGATCGGTATTCTAAAGGCAGGCGGTGCATACCTGCCTTTAGACCCTAAATACCCTGACGAGAGAATAACTTATTTATTAGAGGACTCCGGCGTATCGACGGTTGTTACACAGTCTTATCTTGAAGCGTCAATACCTTTTAGTAAACAGTTTGTGCTCAGCTTAGATAAAGTAGAAATTGCTATAGATGTGGCATCGCAGTCGAGTGATAATTTAGATAAAGGTTCCGTTAATGAGGCAGAGAACTCCTTGGCTTATGTGATTTACACCTCGGGATCAACCGGAAATCCTAAAGGCGTGATGATTGAACATCAAGCAGTCGTTGAGAAAGTTATATCAGTAGCCCAATACTATGATTACCGAGCGACTGACACAAGTATGTTATTTGCCTCTATTAACTTTGATGCTTCGATAACACAATTATTTTGCGCGTTGAGTTGCGGAGGTTGTGTAGTAATACGTCCCGATAGTATTACTGACCCCGTTGACTTATTGTCGTATGCGTGTAAACACAACGTCAGCATCTTACATATAGTGCCTCAATATTTTCAAACTTTACTTGAAGGTGGGCACACTCAAAAAACACTTTGGCACAAATCAAATTTACGTCATGTAGTCTGTGGCGGTGATGAGCTGCCGTTAGAGTTAGCTGAAAAATGGATGGCATTAGGTTTATCAGACAAAATAGCTTTACATAATTCTTATGGCCCGACAGAAACGTGTGTAACTGCAAGTATTGGCCGAGTCGATGTGCAAACACTCTTACAAAGTAACGGTGCTTCTAAAAATGAAATACCTCTGGGTAAACCTTTAAATAATACGCAGTTTTATATTGTTGACCAATACGGCCAATTGGCCCCTAAAGGTTCGGTTGGAGAGCTTTATATTGGAGGCCGAGGAGTAGCTCGAGGTTATCATGAGCGCTCTGAATTAAATAGAGAGTCATTTATCGTCAACTCTTTTATAGACGATAAAGAGAGCGATTACATGCTTTATCGCTCTGGCGATTTAGTGAAATTGAACAAGGAAAACCAATTAATTTTTATAGGGAGAAAAGATAGGCAGGTAAAAGTACGTGGGTTTAGGATAGAACTAGGAGAGATAGAATATTATTTGAATGCCCTTGAATCGGTATCATCTTGTGCGGTGTTGTTAAAGGAAAACGGAAATGGAGAAAAGTGTTTAGAGGCTTATGTCGTGTTAAATGACCGTCGTACGCCAATGGAGGATGTTAATTTCGAATTAGGTCAGCGGCTGCCGTATTATATGTTGCCATCTAGTATCAATCGCTTAGATGTTATGCCTTTAAATAGTAATGGGAAGATTGATCGTAACGCGCTACGATTTGTGACAGGAAAAGAAAGCAGAAACGAAGTCGTAGCGCCCCGTACGCGCACAGAATCCCGATTGCTCAATATGTGGCAGGATTTGTTAGATAAGCAGGAAATCAGTGTTACTGATAACTTCTTTAAGCTAGGCGGCCATTCGTTACTTGCAACGCGTTTGGCTAGTCAGATTCGATCAACCTTCGATGTTAATTTTACTTTAAAAAGCCTGTTTGAAGCGCCCAGTATTGAAGAGCAAGCTGATCAAGTAGAACTTCAAACACAGAGAAAAATACCGCTGAACGGTTTAACGGGTGATAGTGATAAGCCATCCGGTAAAAATAATAACATAACTTCAACAACGGTTGATGGCGGTAGCTATCCGTTATCATTTGCTCAGCAAAGGCTCTGGTTCATTGATCAGTTGGATCAGGGAAGTGCGCAATACAACGCGTTAAAATGTATTAGTGTTGAGGGAAATTTTGACCTTGAGATTGCAGAAACAGCAATTAGCCGAATTATTTCAAGACATGCGGTTCTCAGAACGGTCTTTACGGAAAACGAAGCTGGATCAAGGCAGTTGATTCGCGAGATGCGGGAATTCAAGATTGATTATATAAACTTAACACAACTAGATGAAAAACAAAAAATAACCGAGGTTGAAGCTTTTCTTGAGAGAGATAGACGAAAACTATTTAATCTACAAAGCGATTTAATGGTTCGTGTAAGCTATTTGGATTTGCATAGAGAGACTGGAAATTGTCGCGGTGTGCTAGCCTTTAATATACATCATATCGCCTCGGACGCGTGGTCAATGGGGGTTTTGATTCGAGAATTTTGTCAGCAATACAAAACGATAGCAGAAGGTAAAGACGAACTATTACCACCTTTGGATATTCAGTATGCAGATTTTGCCGTTTGGCAGAAGAAAAACCTGAATGTAGCTACTCAATTAGCGTATTGGAAGGAGAAACTCACAAATATTCCATCTATTCACAACCTCCCGTTAGATTATGCTAGACCGGAGCTTAAACAATATGTGAGTAATATCGTTAAAAGTGAATTGCCCGTTGATCTGACATCAAACTTGAAGCTAATAGCAAACGATCAAGGCGTGACGCTATTTATGTTGTTACATGCTGCTCTGGGTGTGGTTATATCTCGTCATAGCCACAGTAATGATATCGTCATTGGAACGCCAGTGGCGAATAGACTGCAAAATCAGCTAACTGATTTAATAGGTTTTTTTGTAAATAATTTAGTGCTGCGCACTAGTACTGACTTTCACCAATTTAACGATTATCTGCAACACGTAAAGTCGGTTAATTTAGAAGCGCAAGATAATCAGGACGTTCCGTTTGAGCAAGTGGTTGAGCATTGTTGGTCACATAGGGAAACACAATATTCGCCGTTATTTCAAATAGTATTTAAAATGAATACCAATAGTATTGGCGAAATTGAATTGCCGGATATTAATGCGAAAATTATTAATGATTCTGATTCGATTGCACGTTACGACCTTGATCTTGAAGCAGAGGAAATAAACGGAAAATTAAGCCTTAATTGGAACTTCGATAAAGCATTATTTAGTGAAGCTCATATTCAACAGCTTGATAGTCATTTTCGGCAATTACTAACACAAATATCGTTAAACATTGAATGTTCAATGGCGGATTTGAGCTTGTTAGATAAAGCAGAACGTCGGGAGCTGGTTGAGTTATTTGATAATTATCGGGATATTGAAAATTCAAGAACATGCTTGTTGCTTCATAAAGACTTTGAAAAACAAGTGCAGGCGCATGCAAAGGAAATCGCTTTAATTGATGAGAATTGCCAACTCACGTATGAGAGTCTTAATAAGAAGGCTAACCGCTTGGCTCACTTTTTGGTAGCGCAGGGCGTTAAGCCCAATAGCCTCGTTGGTCTTTTTATGGAAAAATCACAAGATATGGTTGTAGCCCTTTTAGCGATATTAAAAGCCGGTGGCGCATATATGCCGCTCGATCCTGAATATCCAAGCGAGCGCATAGAGTACATGTTAAACGACTCTAAATGTCAAATGGTGCTCTCTCGATCTGGCCTAACAGATAAACTCCCTGCAAAAACGCAACTCGTTTTAAAAGTTGATGAGCTAAATGATACTCTCGTAGACTACCCGGATAATAATTTAGATATAGGTAGTCAAACGGTCAGCCCGGAAGATTTAGCCTATGTTATTTACACTTCCGGTTCGAGTGGTGAACCTAAAGGTGTCATGGTTGCGCACCGAGCCGTTGCAGAAAAAGTGGCGAGTGTCTCTCATTATTATGCATTAAATTCTTATGATAGAAGTTTGCTCTTTGCTTCCATTAACTTTGACGCATCTATTACTCAGCTGTTTGCTCCTCTCTGTTCCGGCGGTGGTGTTGTACTGCGACCAGCTGCAATTACCGAGCCCCTGGCGCTAGTAGAGTATATTTGTAGGCACGAGGTAAGCATTTTCCACACTGTTCCGCAGTATTTAAAGCTAATAATGGATGAAAAAGACTTGTTAGCACCACTTTTACGCGATTCATGCTTGCGCCATGTTATAAGTGGTGGAGATGTTTTGAATAACGATGTTGTAGAATCTTGGTTTTCTCTTAATTTAGATAAAATCAAGTTACATAACTCCTACGGTCCAACTGAAACAACTGTAACTGCTTGTATTGATACATTAACGCGAGAAAAGCTAGTGAATGGGTATGGCATTGGCAGCCCTCTGCCCGGTACGTGTTGTTACGTTCTTGACCAGCATGGTCAATTGGCACCAAGGGGCGCGATGGGTGAATTAGCGATTGGCGGATCGAGTGTTTCGAAAGGTTATATAAACAAACCTCTGCTCAGTCAAAGGCGATTTATTAATAACGACTTTTCAGATAATGGGGTAGGCCAGATATATTTAAGCGGTGACCTAGTTCGTATAACTGAGAATGGTCTACTTGAGTTTATTGGGCGAAAAGATAATCAAGTAAAAATTAGAGGATTTAGAGTCGAATTAGAGGAGGTGGAATACCACCTTAGCAAATGTATGGGCCTAGCCGATTGTGCGGTAATAGCCAGTGCTTCAAACGATACTGGCGAAAAATCAATCGTTGCCTATGTCAAACCGGGTGACTCTACATTCAATTATTCAGATATCGACGACGAAAAACGGTTCTTGGATAAACTTGAACAAGAGCTGGCTAACCGACTGCCTGTATACATGTTGCCCTCACTTTTCATCTGTGCGAAATCGCTACCGCTCAATTCATCGGGTAAGATCGATCGACAAGCTCTGGCAACGGCAGAGGTAGAGAAGTTTGCAAAACAGTTTATTCCACCTCGTACAGAGATTGAAAAAACACTTATGGATATTTGGCGGACGCTTCTGGAATGTCAGGACTTTGGTGTTAAGGAAAACTTCTTTAAATTAGGTGGCCATTCCTTACTCGCGACTCGCCTCGCTAGCCAAATACGTTCAGCGTTCGATATTGAATTTACTTTAAAAAGTTTGTTTGATGCTCCGAGCGTGGAGAGCCAAGCATTAATTATTGGCCATCTTTCTCGTGCTGCGGACCCAACCTTCGAAACTGACGAAATAGAAGAGTTTGAGTTTTAATTTCAATTTCCGTCAAAGGGTAATATTAAATCTGAACATACCCTTTGGCGGTTTTCCCTCAATATTATTCGATAGTTTTTTGTCTGTGTCTTCTTCCTGCCTGTGCTTACTGCATGTTAATACTATGTCTCTATAAAGAATTATTGTCAGCTGTAATGCTCAGCGTTTCAACAATAAAAAATAGAATTTCAGATTTAGAAAACCCTTCAGTCCCTCTAATAAAAATCCTTTAAAAACAAATACTTACGAGTTGGCATTCTACTTGCTAAAACTGGTTGAGTTAAGAGCAAAACGATACGATAAATAACGTTTGTATTTAATACGAACACCAAAAACAAGCCTGAGTTTTTATACCATATTTTCAATATAAAATTTTTGCAGCATTACCTGAGCAGAACCGGTATTGGCAAAGGATAATTGGGGAGACTAAATTTTGACAGCGCTTGAAATATTAGATAAATGTAAAAAACAGGATATTCTACTATCTGTTGAAGAAGGAAGATTAAAAGTTAAGTCAAAAAAAAATAAATTGACTCAAGAATTTAAGGAATTAATCGGTAATAATAAAGAAAGCTTGTTAGATTTTTTAAGTGGCGCTAATCCCTCGTTAAGAACCAAAATCCAAAAGAAACCCCATTCTTGCCAATTTGCTCCCCTCTCTTTTTCTCAGCAGCGCCTGTGGTTTATCGATAAGTTGTCGAGAGGAAGTGTTCAATATAATTCCTTGAAACTGTTTAAAGTTAGTGGAAAGTTCGATGTTGCCATTGCTGAGGAGGCGATTTGTAGGATTATCTCTCGTCACGAATCGCTTAGAACGGTCATTGTTGAAACTGAGAGTGGCCCTGTTCAAAAAGTAAATGATACATTCAAATTCAAAATTGATATTTATGACTTAGAACATGTTAGTTCTGAAAAAATACAAGGCGAGGCAGAAAAGATATTTCAAGAGAAAAGTAAAGCTCCTTACGACTTGGAAAAAGATTTAATGGTACGCTGCGCCTATATTCGATTATGTGATGGGATACGAGAGGATGGCCAGCCATTTAGCCAAGGTTTTTTACTTTTCGACGTGCATCATATTGCAACAGACGGTTGGTCAATGGGCATCTTAGTGAAGGAGTTTGTAGAGCACTATAGGGCAATTCAGCAAAATAGAGTTACACATTTAAAACCGCTCGAGTTGCAGTATAGCGATTATGCTTACTGGCAGCGTAATGACCAGCAAAAAGAAGATTTACTGCAGCAAGAAAACTATTGGAAAAAACAACTTGCAGACGTACCTGAGACATACGGATTACCTCTTGATCATCCACGCCCGGTTACCAGAAAAAATAGCGGATATACGATAAAAAGTACGTTATCACCCCGATTAACTGCAAAGTTAAAAAAGTTTTCTGAAGCGTGTGATTTAACACTATTTATGCTGTTGCACGCTGGCTTGAGTATTGTGTTGTCTCGCCATAGCGGCAGCGCAGATGTTGTCATAGGAACACCAGTAGCAAATCGTATGGCTTCAGAGCTCGATTCGCTTATTGGCTTTTTTGTGAATATGTTGGTATTGCGAACCAATACAAGTCATTCAGATTTTAATGCTTATATAGAACACGTAAAAAAAGTAAATCTCGAGGCCCAAGTAAACCAGGATGTGCCGTTTGAACGTGTAGTTGAGATTTGTGAGACTACACGCTCTAATCAATACTCTCCATTATTTCAGATTTTATTTACACTCGATACGGTTGAAAAAACAGAGGTTAAACTACCTGAATTTTGTTTAAAGCTTGTTGAGCGCGAAAGCGTATCGACAAAATTTGACCTTGATATTAGTGCTCAACTTACTGATGACGCGATAAAATTAAGTTGGCATTTTGATTGTGCTTTGTTTGACGCCGCAAGTGTGGAGAAGCTTGACCAGCATTTTCATCAGATTTTACAATCCATCGTAAACTCCGAATCCAATAATATCCATCAATTGGAAATGCTATCGAACTCTGAAATCGATTCTCTCCTGCATGAAAACAATTATTCGCTGCCCTATCAAAAAGATAAACTTTTGCATCAGCTTTTTGAAGATCAAGTTAAATCTTACCCGCAAAATATGGCGGTTTATTTTGAGGGTAAAAGCTTTAGTTACATGGAGCTTAACAATAGAGCCAATCAGTTAGCTAGGTTCTTACGTTCAAAAGGTATAGGCTCAACTAATAGCGATTCAAATCAATTTGTCGGCATCTATATTGAACGCTCGATAGAGATGATCGTAGGGATATTGGCAGTTCTCAAAGCCGGAGGTGCCTATGTGCCTCTTGATCCGAATTATCCGTTAGCAAGAATCAGTCATATGATAAAAGATAGCGGATTAAATTTAATACTTACTTCGCCTAATTGCTCCAAGACTTTATCTGCTGAAAGTGCACTGTGTGTTGAGATAAGTGAATCCAATAAATGTGTTAACAAGTTACAGAAACATAATTTGTCAGTAAACGGTCAGTTAAGTAACAGCCTTGCTTATGTAATTTATACTTCCGGTTCGACTGGTTTGCCGAAAGGGGTACTAATTGAACATCGCGGCTTAATCAATTTGGCTCGATATCAAAAGCGTGATTATGGTTTATCTTGTGATAGCCGTGTGTTGCACTTTTCTTCAATCAGCTTCGATGCGAGTGTCTTTGAATGGATGATGGCGCTGACGAATGGTGCATCGTTGTACATATGTGCCGAAAAAGATCGCTATTCGCCAGAAAAACTCACTTCATTTTTCGTAAATCATAAAATTACTCACTCACTTTTGACTCCGTCCGTTTTGCGGAATATCCCCGAAGACAAAGCCTTTGCCTTACAAGCACTAATTGTTGGTGGTGAAAGTTGTGATCGCAAATTAGTTGATAGGTGGGCGGATAAATATCCACTTTACAATGCGTATGGGCCGACGGAGTCGACGGTGGTTGCCAGTTTTACTCGATTGCGAGTGGGTGAACCTATCCATATAGGCAAAGCAGTTGCGAATACCCAGCTTTATGTATTAGGGGAAGCTCGAGAACTGTTGCCCGCTGGCACTGTTGGTGAACTTTATATTGGAGGAGATGGCCTAGCGAGAGGATATCTAAATCGAGTTCAATTAACCCAAGACCGTTTTGTACCAAACCCTTTTTCCTCCAATACCGGTGCTCGCTTATACAGAACCGGTGACTATGCGCGATATTTGCCCGATGGCAATATGGAATTTATTGGGCGAGTGGATGAGCAAATCAAAATTAGAGGTTTCCGAGTTGAGCTAGAAGAAATAGAAAAAGCAATTTGTAATTATTCTAACGTAGCGGATTCTCTCGTTACCGCATATCAAAACGATAACGAAAATAAATTTATCGTTGCATATATTTTATGCAACAAGTCTGACGAAAAAATTACTGATAAACTACGTGCATACTTAGATACCAAGTTACCGGAATACATGGTTCCAGCATGTATAATAGTGCTCGATTCGTTTCCTCTCACACCGAATGGAAAAATTGATAAAAAAGCGCTTCCATCTCCAGATTTTAGTCAATATCGTGCACTTTACCGCGAGCCTGTTAGCGAAAATGAAATAATTTTATCTAACATTTGGCGCGAGCTGCTTTCTGTCGATAAGGTTGGATTGGACGATAACTTCTTTAAACTCGGTGGACATTCTCTGTTGGTGATGCAGATGTTGTCCTGTTTGAAGCAGTATGATTTGCAGGTCGCGGTGCGGGAGGTTTTTGAGGAAAAAACCTTAGCAAGTTTAGCCGCCAAACTCGAGCCGGTTTCGGAAGAAGCGTTTAAGGTCCCAGCTAATCTAATCCCAGTAAATTGTACAGAAATCACAGCTGATATGTTACCGCTTATTAGTGTAAGCAGTAATGAATTAAAGAAAATAATTTCACTCAGCCCCGGTGGAGAGGAGAGCATACAGGATATTTATCCTCTATCACCTTTGCAGGAGGGGTTATTATTTCACCATCGCCTTAGTGACGCCAAGGCTGACCCCTACGTATTGGCGAGTTTGTTCAAATGCGATAGTGAAGCACAATTTAAAAATTTTGTTTCAAGCTTACAAAAAGTTGTTGATCGCCACGATATTCTGCGTTCATCCTTTCTCTGGGAAGGTTTGGAAAAACCCGTTCAGCTGGTTAATAAAAATGCAAGCATTCCGGTTGAGTTAATCGAGTTTGATAAGTTCGACGCAGGCTTGGAATATTTACAAGACTTAGCTAAGCAAGGTGAACACTATATAGATTTAAGCGGCGACACTGCCATGGCTATTACCGCAGTTAAATCACAGAAGGAGCCCGGCGTTGCATTTATATTGAGAATTCATCATATCGTCAACGACCATGTCAGCGGTGATATATTAATTAAGGAAGTTAAGGAAATTATGTCGGGTAGGGAGGATATGCTACCTGCCCCTTTTCCTTACCGGAATTTCATTGCTTATCTAAATCAACATAATAATCACAGCCAATTTAAAGAATATTTTAAAGATAAGTTATTTGATGTCGAGGACGCAACAATTCCTTTTGCTGTTGTCGATATGCACACGGATAGAAACCAAATCGTTGAGTGGGTAAGTGATTTTTCTTGCGAGCTTAGCGAAGAGATCAGCGCTACTGCGAGATCGCTTGGCGTCAATTCGGCAAGCTTATTTCATTTAGCCTGGGCGTTGGTAGTGTCGGCGTGTAGTGGTAAGCAGGATATAGTGTTTGGTTCTGTTTTCTCCGGCCGCTTACAACATGTAAGCAACTCAGATTCCGCAGTCGGTTTATTCATGAATACATTGCCTGTTCGACTTCAAGTTGAGCAGGGAATAATGGCGCTGCTGAACACAATACACTGCAATCTAAAAGAGCTTTTAGAATTTGAACAAACACCTTTATCTGAAATTCGACAATGTTGCAGCATACCCAATGAGACTCCGCTGTTTACAGCTGTAATTAATTATCGTCATATTCAACAAACGGTTAATGAAGGGGCGGACAACGCTTTTGCTGGAATTAGAGCCCTGGGAGGACAAGAAAAAACGAATTACCCGCTTATATTATCGGTAAACGATTACGGTGATAGATTCTCTACAAAATTGCAAAGTTCCAATGCTATTGACCCGCAGCGGGTTAGTCACTATATCGAAACAGCATTAAAGAATATTTTGCTAAGTCTACGGCAACAAGATGCTTGTCTAGCAAGCAAAATATCTATTTTACCGGCAGATGAAAAGAAGCAATTAATGCAAGGGTGGAATCCAGACAATTTCGATTCTATGAATAATGGTCGATTCATTGTGGATAGGGAGAAGTCACCTTTAATTCATGACTGGTTTGCGCAACAGGCTCTTGCTACACCGAACGCTATAGCCGTTGTGTATCAAGATGAACAAATTTCATATGCTGAGCTTAATTTAAAAGCGAATTTATTGGCAATCGAATTAGTAAAAAAAGGTGTGCAGCACGAGGATCTCGTTGGTATATGCATGGATCGCTCTGTCGCAATGATCATCAGCATGTTTGCGATCTTGAAAGCAGGAGCAGCCTATGTTCCGCTTGACCCTAATTATCCGCAATCGCGAATAAATTTTATGGTTGAAGACAGCGGCATAGCGATATTAATAACCCAGGAACATTTGGTTGGACGATTTCCAGACCTCGCTTCTGGGTTACTTGTATTTGATGACAATCCCAAGTGGGAGAACGAAGAGCTGCAAAAAGATGAGCTTGATAAATATGAGAGATCTATTAACGCAGGCAATCTCAGTCACAATAGTTTAGCGTACATTATTTATACTTCCGGCTCTACTGGATTGCCTAAAGGCGTCATGATAGAACACGGTGCCCTCAGTGTTTTTCTCAAAGGGATGAAAGAGAACTTAGGTAGTGTTTTGTCCAGCGGCACCAAACTTTTAGCTCTTACAACTATTTCATTTGATATTTCTGTTTTCGAAATTTTCGCAACGCTTTTACACGGTGGTTGTATTGTTGTGGCAGGCTCAGAACAAATAGCTGATCCGCTGAGTATCATGCAAATCGTGGAGCGGCATAACATCAATGTATTACAAGGCACTCCCTCGACTTGGAAAATGCTACGAGATGCTGGTTGGCAAGGAAAAAATGACCTTGTTGCTATTACAGGCGGTGAGATATTACCCAATGATTTAGCGGATTATTTATTGGACCATTGTAAAACGCTGTTTAATGGCTACGGTCCTACTGAGACAACAATTTATAGTGCTCTTAAAAAAGTTCGGGTAGATCCTAACGATGAAAATAGGGGTTATCTCGGTGCAAGCTTATCAAACTATCAACATTATATATTGGATAAAAATAAAGAATTCGTACCGTTTGGCGCGGTGGGCGAATGCTACGTAGCTGGTGATTGTTTGGCCAGAGGTTATTTAAATCGCGAAGATTTAACCAGGGAAAAATTTACTGAAATGCAATTTTCAAATAGCCAAAAAAGTCGAATTTATCAAACTGGTGATTTAGTGCGATATTTGCCTAGCGGCGAAATGGAATTTATCGGCCGCATAGATGACCAGGTAAAAATTCGCGGATTTCGTATAGAGCTCGGTGAAATCGAGAAATGTATATTGGCAAGCAATAAGTTTTCTTCCTGCGTAGTGGTCGTTAAGGATGCGAGCGAACAAAGAAAGCAAATAGTCGCATATTTAGTTTTAAAGGAGGAAACAATCGAAAATGATATTGTCGCTAGCACTCGTAAGTATTTGCATGAAAAGTTACCTGACTACATGGTTCCAGCGGCATTTGTTATTTTGGAAAAGTTGCCGCTAACGCCTAATAGCAAATTAAATAAAAAAGCGTTACCACCAGTAGAGTCGACGGATTTACACGATATCTATGTTCCTCCGCAAAATAAAACCGAGAAATTATTAGCAAAAATATGGGGCAATTTACTGGGTTTAAGTGAGAATGTGGTTAGCCGCTCTGCTAATTTTTATGAATTGGGCGGCGACTCGCTGCTCGCTACCAAACTGTATTCACAACTACAAAAAGAATTTGGTCTTTCAACAAAGCAATTTAGTTTGCGCGATATGTTTAATTATCGAGTTTTAGCTGATTTGGCAGAGATAATTAGTTCAATGAGACTAAGAGTAGAACAAGAAAATGTAAAAGCATCGATTGAGTTAAACGATCTTATTGAGGATGGGGAGATATGATGAACGCTACACAAGTTATGGAGTATGTTTCGGATCAAGGCGTCTATCTCTATATTGACGACGG
Organism: Marinagarivorans sp.; assembly: GCA_028281865.1. Taxonomy (GTDB): domain Bacteria; phylum Pseudomonadota; class Gammaproteobacteria; order Pseudomonadales; family Cellvibrionaceae; genus JANQJB01. The sequence goes on along the minus strand of JANQJB010000050.1, from coordinate 280 downwards.
CCAACTAAAGTTCAAAGCAAAAAAAGGCACAATGACTCCTGATCTCAAAAAAGTTATTGGCCAATACAAAAGTGAAATAATTAATTTATTAAAAGAGAACGAAGGCGACGTTTTTCAAGAAGATGTAATGATTGAAAAGCGCGCCGCGGAAATAGCCCCGCTCTCATATTCCCAACAACGTTTATGGTTTATCGATAAACTCGGTGAGGGCAGTGCGCAGTACAATATCTGCCAGGCCTTGGAAGTACACGGTGCCTTTGATCTGGCCGCCGCCGAGCAA